>NZ_JBXENS010000005.1:0-838368 GCF_059383675.1 Paenibacillus sp. J22P277 | reverse complement strand
GAGAATCGTTAATTTCTCATACGCGTTAAATTTTCCTCTCGACATAGAAAAGCTCCCCTCGGCAAAACAGGTTTTATTATTTTACCTGTCCATCGTATGGGGAGCATATCATTGATCAGCTGCCTCATGTTTGTATTGTGCTATCGTACCCGTTAGCGTAATGAAGGAGAACATCCTTCAACGAGAATTCTCCTTATCTTATTATATCGTATTTTATACATATGTTCCTTGCGAAGCAGTTGTGGCTGCGGCTGCCACAGTAAACGGCAGCCACGATGTTGGCTGCCGTTTTTGGTAAACGGGTACTCCTGTTATAAGACATTAGTGAGCGGTGTAACCCCCATCGACCACCAAGTTGCATCCCGTTATAAATTCATTTTCACACAAGAACACGACTGCATGCGCAATTTCAGATGGATTACCTAGGCGACCAATCGGATGCCGGGCAACAAGTCCATTATAATAATCGCCAAGCGTATCTCGATTAACCATTCCCGTTTCTACGTATCCTGGACAGACCGAATTGACGCGAATGTTATGTTTTGCATATTCAAGCGCTAAGCTCTTGGTCAAAATATTAACTGCCCCTTTGCTTGCATTATATGCAAATGCCCCCGGTTGTCCTACAAGCCCTAAAACCGATGCCGTATTCACAATGACTCCGCCGCCGGTTTTCAGCATTTCGCGAATGGCATATTTAGCGCCAAAAAATACACCATCTTGATTGACTGCAATTACCTTATGGTAATCTGAATAGGACAGTTCATGGGTAGCCCCCTGACTTCCAATGCCCGCATTATTAAAAATAATATCTAATCTGCCATATTTTTTAATCGTTTGCGTAACCATATTTTCCACCGACTTTTCGTCAGCTGCATTTACGCGAACAAAATACACATCGGCACCACGATCATAAAGTTGTTTTTCAATCTCTTTACCCGAAGGCTCATTGAAATCAGCTATAACAACTTTTGCTCCTTTTTCGATAAAAGCGCTTACGGTCGCCAATCCAATCCCGCTTGCTCCGCCAGTAATAATTGCAACCTTTTCATTTAAATCCATCATATTTCTATAATCTCCACTTTCATTTTAGTCTTTTCGTTGCCTTCGCACCGCGAGGCTTGTTAGCGAATAACCAGTTCTTTCTTCCGATTTATTGAATCCTGAGAAAGGCTTTCGATCTAATTGTCAAGTCATACTTGCTTCGTGTATCGCTTTTCGGTAACGTTCATTTTTTCCTTCCCAAGACGCTCTGCTTTAACGGTCTTGTTGATTACTGACGAATGGTGTTGCCTCATTGTATAAAATTTGAACTTTCGGATCAATATCGAAATTTCTATGATCCTGATAGGCTGCCAATCTTTCGTACTCGCCGATTGCATGCTCGCTCAATAGATCCCGCTTAAGCTTCGCCATTCCAATTGGCAAACGCAAGTGGCTTCATTCGTTGAGATAAGTCGTCATCTTGTTCTGAATCAGCTTCGCAACGTCCTCCGCCGATTTTTGTCCGCTAAAATAAGCCTTGGACTCATCCATGATGAGCGCATTGAGCGTGGTCGGTTCTTTGAAACTCTTGGCGGCGTGATTCGCCCCCGTCACATAGCCCTCCAGTTGATCAAGCAGCGCTTCTTCGACTTGAAGAGACGCGCCTTGTGTCGGCCCTTCCTTGCTGGTCGGTATCGTTCCCTGGTCCTTCAATTGTTGAATCTGCCGGGCATAGACATTCTTGTTAATCGGAAAACCGCTTGTCGGGGTCTCGAGCTTGTCGGACATCAGGAACTTGATGAAGTCCCATGCCTGCTGCTTCGCACCGGAGCGCGCATTCAAGCCGACCGTATGATACTTCAGGAAGTAACCCCCGACTGTCGAATCCGCTGCATGCGGCATCACGTACAGCTTCACGTTCTTCGCCAGAAGCGAGTGAAGCGAGACGAAGTAACTCGAGGGAGAATGTATCGATGTCTGAAAGAAATAAGGACGTCCATCGCCGATGATGCCATCGGCAGCCATCGATTTGACCTGCTGCAGAAGCCCGTTAAACGAAGCCGACTCAAAATTCGCCTTGCGGCTCTCTGCGTCGACGAACCGGGTGTAATTATCAGAGACCAATTGCGCCAGCATCGATTCCGGTGTGCCATTCAGGACGACGGGATAATCGCCCTTCTGCGACAGCTGCCGGGCAATCCCGGTGAAGTCGTCCCATGTCCAGGACCGGTCATCGATCGCCGTCACCCCTGCCTTCTTGATCGCGTCCTCGTCACCCAGCATGCCCCAGAGCCAGAAGTTGAGCGGCAGTCCGTATAGTCCTTCCCCGGTCTTCGAATTATCCAGAACGTTGGTAAAATAATCCGCCTTGTCGAAGGACGTATCCTGCGTCATCGACTCATCGAGATTTGCCAGCAATCCATGCTTGACGTAATCTTCGAGCGATAGTTGATCCGTAATGAGAATATCGGGCCCTTTGCCTGCAAGCATGGCCGTATTCGTGGCGGTCACCCATTTCTCCAGATCGGCTTCCACATGCTCATCATCGGTCTGTACGCTCTCGAGCTTGATTTCGACATTCGGATGCAGCGATTCATACTTGGTTTTCGCTTCTTCAAACTGCTTATCCGGAAAGAAGGACGAGAACACAATGGTCGTGTGGTCGGCGCTTGACGAAGAATTGCCTGCCGTCCCCGTTTTCTTCTGCGATACATCAATGTTCTCCGTAGACGTACTCTCACCCGTATTGCCGCTGCAGGCGGACAGAAGCATCAAGCAGAGTCCGACCGCGATTCCGATACCGTTCTTTGCGCTTCCTAATCCTGGTTTTCTCATCACGCACACCTTCCATGTTCGTTTTCATTTCTACCTGTCTACTATAAAGAATGGAAATCGCCGTCTTGTCTCCGACTTGTAAATAATATGTGTCTGCGCATGCTAGCTTCTATTGGTTCGCCGTATTGGGAGATTCGCTGCGCTGTTTCATTGAACGATATGCCCTTCGATCTAATGATTTAACCAAGAGATTACCATACCCGGATAGAAGGAGAATATAGCCATGTAGTCCGGAGACTCTAAAGCCCAAGGAATCACCAAGGCCGAGATAGTCAGAGCGCACATTGTGAATTGAATCTGTCATGCAGGCATAAGT
Organism: Paenibacillus sp. J22P277; assembly: GCF_059383675.1. Taxonomy (NCBI): domain Bacteria; kingdom Bacillati; phylum Bacillota; class Bacilli; order Caryophanales; family Paenibacillaceae; genus Paenibacillus; species Paenibacillus sp. J22P277. The sequence continues at coordinate 835,232 of NZ_JBXENS010000005.1, read as the reverse complement.
ACGACAATGAATATTTACGGTCATTCATCGATGAGACGCAGCCCCCTCCGAATGGCATGGGACGAGCTCGAACGAAATAGAATAAAAACAGCATTCATTAGGAGGCGGAGGTCAAGTGACGAATTTTAATTTTCAAGTTACAACCGGCATCCTGCCGAAATTTGAGCCAAGCATCGCGGTCAATCTGCTCATTCCGGGCATCATGGTGGCTACGGCGACCGACCATACGGACGGGGAGTCGCCTAAAGTAGGCCTATATCGCTCGTTGAACGGCGGTAGCACCTGGACAACCGCCCTGCTTCCGCTTCCTCCCGGAATATTTACCGGAGCGGAATGCGCGTCCGTGGCCTATAAATTTCCAAGCACCTTTATCGTCAGTGCTCATGTCTTCCCCGGACATCAATTCGGATCGACGTTTGTCTATGTATCAAACGACAATGGCGCTACGTTCAGCGATCCGATACTTGTCGCTCCAGGCTACGGGACGTACATAAATAATGACGAGACCTTTCTTATCGCCGATAACGGACAATCGAGCCCCTACTTGGGCAACGTTTATGTCGTCAGGGCCGATCAATTCAATGTCGCTAACGGAGGCAATATTACGGCTTTCTTAGACCGTTCGAGAGATGGAGGCTTGACCTGGGATACGCCCATACTGCTTTCCAATATCACGGATAAAGTCAGAAGACCGGCCGTAACCGTGGATTTGATGGGGATCGTCTATGCGTCTTGGATTACGGTGAATGCGCCGAATGACCGCTATTTCGTTCGGCGTTCGCTAGACGGCGGGACGACATTCGGTCCGCCGGTTATCGTCTCGGCCGTCGACCCGGTTCCATTGGTGCTCCCGGTGCCCGGCTATGGCTTCAGGGTACTGACTTACCCGAGTATATCCTGCGACCGGTCCATCGGTCCCAATACCGGCGCGGTCTATGCCGTCTGGCAGGATAACCGTCAAGGCTACGCCGATATCTTCATGTCGAAATCGATCGGTGAAGGATTGATATGGTCGGCACCGGTCAGCATAACGGGAGCGCCGGCCGGTTCGCAGAACTTCTTTCCCTTTATCGACGTGGACCCGTTAACAGGGGTCGTCAATATCGTGTATTACAGCAATCAGGTGAACGGCTTCGATCTCGACGTGTTTGTGGCGCGGTCTATTAACGGGGGGCAAACCTTTACGAATACGCGGATTACGAACGTCTCCTTTAACCCGAACGCGGGACAAATCGGCCCTACTCCGGTCCCCACGATTGGCGATTATATCACGATCACGAGCGTTCCTCCCGGCGGCTATATTGCAACATGGATGAGTACGGCCCCAGGATCGCAAACTATATTTGCCGGATACTCCGACATCATCATCCCATAGTTTAGATGGCGTTCGAACGAAAAAAAGAGTCGGTTAGAAGTTGCTTGGCCTTCTAACTCGACTCTTTTGCGTTTATTAACGCTATTCCAACATGACACCATCCGGTGAGCAGCATTTTGGCGGATTCTCGGGTTTTTACCGACGTCGTTGAAACGTTTATGGCCTCCTTATTTCGATAATTTATATGGTTGAACCATTGCTTTTCATTCGCTTCATAAATTAAAGTCTCGGGGTCGTCCCCATCAGTGATGCGAAAATTATCACGCTCAGCGCAGCAGCTGCTGAGATCTGCTTCTTCAAAACGACCACTATGCTAAGAATTCCGTTAACCTAATTAAATATCTTCAGTAGTAATTGTCATATTGGATACTCACATATACGAAAACCTTCTCATTCGAACTATAATCACGGTTCGTATGCCCCTTAACTCTCCACTCTGCCGAGTAACCATCGGGCATGCTGGCAGCACCGTGCTCGGTACCATCCGAGAGTTTCTCCGTCGTTACCGGAAATTGATAACCGTCGGCCTTGGTTTCGAGACTAAGGTCATAATCATCCCCTTTCGGAGAAATCATGGATACATTCACTTTCCCATGATCACCTTTAGGGAAGGTCCAAGATCCGGACAAGACTTCGCCAGAAGTCGAAATATACCCGTAATATAATGCGACCTCATACTTGTACAAGCCGTCCGAATACGTTTTGGAATCAGAAAGAAGAAAAGAGCTGGGAGGAAATTCGGCCGTAGTGACAATCAATTCCTTTTTCAAGCTTTTGTTGCCATCGGCATCGACGGCCAACAGTGAAAAGAGGTAGGTCGTCTTCGGAGATAGCGCCTTCACTTGGTAGCTATTCATATTCCCGTTCAAGGTCTCCACTAACGTATCATCTTGGTACACCAAGTACCTATCTACACCTTGGTCATCCGTTGCCGGTTGCCACTGCAGCACAGCACTGTCATATGTTAAATCGCTTACTGTCAGCACATCACCCGTTGACCACGCTGGCACTTCAGGATTGTCGGAGCTAGATTCACCAAGTCCTTGAACTTGTATGGGAGCATTTCGGGCTCTCGTTGTTCCGTCGCCGAGTTGCCCATAATCGTTATCTCCCCACGCCCAAACGGTTCCATCGCTTTTCAGTGCCAAATTATGTAAGGTCCCCGCACTGATGGCGGACACGGAATTAAGTTTCGTTACTTTCACGGGAGAATACCGGTCTTCCGTTGTTCCATCGCCGAGTTGCCCATAATAATTATCTCCCCACGCCCATACGTATCCATCACTTTTAAGCGCCAAAGTATGTGCTTCATCACTCGCTGATATTGTGCTCACCGAACTGAGACACTTCAAATGGAAAGGAGTAAGCGGACCGGTCGAAATTTCATTGGTCAGTTGAAAGGTACTATTGTTGCCCCATGCCCACACGGTTCCATCGCTTTGTACCGCCCAACTATTACCTCCGCCCGTAGAGATGGAGACTATCGAACTGAGACCCTGTACTTGAGCCGGAATACTACGGTTGTTATATGTTTCATCACCGAGTTGGCCAGAAGTATTATCTCCCCACGCCCAGACGGTTCCGTCGCTTTTGAGCGCCAAACTATGAAAGAAATCTACCGAGATGGCGACAACCGAATCGAGCCCCTTCACTCGAACCGGCGTATACCGGGTTGTCGTAGTTCCATCGCCAAGTTGTCCATAACCATTGCTTCCCCACGCCCAGACGGTTCCGTCGCTTTTGAGCGCCAAAGTATGCACCCATTCTGAAGCAATGGCGACCACGTTGCTTAGGTTGGTTACCTGTACGGGGAATGAACTGTCCGAGTTGTTTCCATTACCCAGCTGGCCTAGCGAATTGTCTCCCCATGCCCATACGGTTCCGTTGTTTTTAAGCACCAAACTAGTTTCATGACCCACAGCTAACCCTACCACCGAACTGAGACCCCGCACTTCCACCGGAGTATGCCGATCTATCGCAGTTTGGTCTCCGAGTTGTCCTCTATTATTCAATCCCCACGCCCAAACGGTTCCGTCCTGTTTTAGAGCTAGGTTATGACGGAATCCTGCTGCAATCATGGTTACAGCCGATTTTGACCGCTCTGTTGCCATCGCAGAGCCTGCTTCAGCAGCGGCTGCCTGAACTGGCAACAGCGGCAGTAGCAGTAGCAGCAAAAGTCCGCTTATCAAAAGCATCAACCTTGGTTTCATCCATCCTCGCCCCTATCTTCGATCTGCCTTCAATCTACTATATAATGGGAATCTGTGAATCTGCTTAAGGCACTAAACCGAACAGCACAGAAGGCCCACGCCATCCCTCGCGTGAGCCGGTCTTTTCGATAGCTATTAAGATCAGAACGAATGAATTGATTTGTGGTAACTGCCCTCCAAAAATATTTGGAGTCAGAAATATAATGACCTGGAGAAACTATACAAACTTGGAAAGATGACAATCCTCACAGTCCGGCACGAATAATGTGAGGTTTGTCATCTCATTTTCGTGAAGAATGCTACTGATCTTCGAAAATCTGTTCTGGTAAGATCAATGTATAAAAAACGAGGGAGTGTTCAAAATGAAGAAAACTTGGATGGTCGGCATGAGGGCAGGGCTTATTTCCGGCGTTGCGGGGGTCGTGTTGTTTTACTTGCTGACGCTGCTTACAGGACTGCATTTCAGTCAATTGAATCCGGTGTCGATTATGGTTGTATCGGTTGTCGTCAATTGTGTCGGCGCATATATTTATAACAAACTTCGCAAGACAATGTCCCGGCCGCGGTTGGCCTACGCCTTGATTGCAGTAGGCGTTGCCTTGTTATTGTCGTGGATGGACTGGGCTTATCCGCCCGAACCGCAGATCGGGGATATTGCCAATCCGGTACATGCGATCGTTGTAGCGTTGTCCATTGTATTGATTCCAATATGGCCAAGGGAAGATCGTTCGATGCGATGAACGGATAAATGATGCTGACCCCTTTAAGAGAGAACTGCAAAAGCATGCTTTGATTGCATACGCTGAGCCGATGTCAATGTATCCTTGGCTTCTCAATTATAGAGACTTGACAATTTTCAAAGCTTCTGCCGGTTCCATCCTCGTTCTGTGATTAATATCAGAACCGCCGGCAATGATTCGGCCGTTCTGATTGATGACATAAGTAGCAGGGACGGGCAGTTCAAACAAATCGTCTCCATTTATTGTCGGTAACATACTTAAAGTGCCGAGCATGAAATCGGGCAGTGTATATTTCAAGTTATACAATTCAGCCACTTTATTTTGGCGATCACTTACTACAATAAAACTCAGTCCTTGCTTTTCTTTTTGCGATAATGAATGATCTGGCGTCTGAGGACTGACAGCTATAAGTTGAGCACCCGCAGACTTAATATCACTCATGATGCGTTCATAAGCTTTTAATTGCAAATTACAAAACGGACACCATTCTCCTCTGTAGAAAATGAGAATGATAGGACCTTTCTTCAATTCCTCCGATAACGTGATCCATTTCCCGGTCGCATCTTCCAAAGTGAAATCTGGCGACATATCCCCGATGGTTAGTCCCTTACCTGCACCTTTGTTACGAAGGTCTTGTAAATATTTTTCAAACAAAGTCGCTGCGCGCGAATTGCTTGAGTGAATGTTCGCCTGAACTTCCAATTCCGACTTCAATGTTGGTTTCACGACTAATCGCTCCTTCATTTTGTTGTTTTTCTTCATCTTAACGTATTCCCCGTATCATCCTTCATTTGACAGGCTACAGTCGGTGAATTGGCCTTAAACTGCTCTGTAGCCGCTTTCAACTGTTCGGTTCAATATCAAGTGATAGCTTGATTATAATTTCAAGATAAAACGGAGTTCTGTAAGGTAGATTACTGTACGCCATCATATTTTGAAATGCGAAAACGATTTCATGCCGGAACAATACAGCTATGATTTAGACGCTCAATGATACCGGCCTGCGGCTGCGCCTACCACATTCGTGAGGCCCGCGACCTGAACGGGAGTGGTACGGTTTATCGTTGTGCCGTCCCTGAGCTCGCCCCAGTAATTATCCCCCCACGTCCAGACGGTGCCGTCGCCTCTGAGTGCCAAGCTCTGCAAACAGCCCCCGGCCGCGTAGACTGCTTCCGTGACACTGCGATTCCAATTGGCCGGACTTCGGCTGACCAGCTGACTGTCCATGCTCTCCTGTTCCTGGGCCGTGCCTCCACCTTCCGCCGCAAACGCCGTACGCGATACCACTTGCAGAATGATGCGGTGCAACGCTTGCATATCACTGCGTTTTGGTTCAGGTTGGCTAGTAATATACGCTTTGATTTGTTCTTGTACGTTCATATAAATGCCCCCCTTTTAAAAAATTTCTTCATACGACATGTTTGTTGCTTCATTTCTTAGCATGTTCGGCACGTTCTCCTGCCTCCCGTAAACTATTTCAACTCCCCTTACAGAATGGTTGCTAAGCTACAACAACCTCCTGTTTTGCGTTAAACTGCCCATGGTTTATTGTAACAAGTCGCTGCTACTGCGTGTCCGCATTCCTAGTTTACATGCAGCGCTCTGGTAGATTAGTAATGGTACAATAAGCGGAATCACGAAACTCCATATTATGTTAGATTTTAGATATATCACCAAGGGAGGGGAAACGTGGTGAACCGACGGTTTATGCTGTTATTTTGGGGATTTATGCTGCTGTTATTGCTTCTGCCCTTCCAGGCATCCGCAGCTCGGGGGAGCGAGCTGCTGCTTAACCAGTTTAACGGAACCATTCTCGATTTTGACCAAACCCGTATTCTGTGGAAAGAAACCGGCAACAAAGTGCTCTGGCTGTACAACCGCACTGATAAAAGCGAAGCAAAGGTTTTCGATGCCACCCGGTTGAATTGGCTCCTGCGTGATGGGAAGTTAACCGCGGAAGGCGTTGTTTATTCCTACATTCAAGAGCGAGCCGTATTGCCCCGTCAAGATTTGCTGCATGAGTACGAGTATTGGAAGGACGGTGAGGTTATTCTGAATTTGGGGGGCGCAGGTGGAGAAGAAAATAAAGTGGATCTATTTAAAGGAGCAGGGAATTATGCGTTATTGGGCGGATCTGTTTGGGATTTAACTACGGGAGGGTCCACGGCGGCCGGCTTTGATAATTATGATACGTTAAATGCAGACCTGTTAGCAGACGGCACGGCAGTTTACACGACTAGAGACGCACTCTACAAATCGCTGCCCGACAGTTCGGTTATTAAGCTTGCGTCGCCTCGCGCCTACCTATCTCAGCCGAATCTAGGTTTTTACGGACCTTTGACAGACGGAAAAAGTATCATTTTACGGGAACTCCTGATGGATCAAAACCGTGAATTGAAGTGGGTGATTCATTTACGCAGCGCCGATGGCAGGTTTACCACGTTAGCCGAAAACCCCTATCCCGCAACAGGATCTTATGAGATCAACAATGGCTGGATTGCCTATACCAAGTATGAACAGGACAAAGACAGTTGGATTTTGTATGTCCGCTCGCCGGAAGGCGTGGAAAAACAGGTTTTTGATATCTCCTGGTGGTCCCCCATTTCCGTGCCCCTCTACATCAACCAATTGGGGCCGGACGGCACGGTTGCGTACACGTTTAACAACGATAAGTACCTTTATTCCACCCAAGCGGGGAAACTCCTGCATGTCTCCAGCGAACCGGGATCGTTTCAATACCGGGAGCATGTCTTCAGCGGTCCGGGAACGACCCCATACCGGTTTGGCGCATGGTACCGACTCGCTGAACATTCGTTGTTTGCTATTCAAAACAATAGTCAGCCGAATCATTCATTCGGCTGACTTCAAGTTTATTGTTGTTATCCTGTCCCGTTACGTGTGCAAAGATAAATGTAAAAATTCATTCTGGCCGTTATGATCTGCGAACGGCCGGAACTTGATCCTAGTACGCGGCTTTAGCTTCGCTCAAAAAACGAGTATTCGTATTCCCATAAACGAACTTTTACTCCGTAAGCGTGAAGCCCATTCGAATAGCGGGTATCGCCGAACCCGGATGATCTGCGCCGTAGGTCAACTGCGGCGCGAGGTATACGTCCGGATCGGCCTGCTTGCCCCGGTAAATGCCCGGATAGAGATCGAGGATATGGTAACCGGGCTCGCCGGTAGCCGTAACCGTAAACGTTACGGTTCCCTGGCTGTTGAACCCGCACATGTACCCCAGATAGGCATTATCGTAATCCAAATAATACGCGTTGTCGTATTCCGTCCAGCCGACGCCTTTGATTTGGATGGTGATCTCGGTTCCTGCCGGTCCGGAAGATGGCGTGATTTTGGCGATCGATGGCGAAATCGCCAGGTATACCTCCGCATACGCGAGGCCTCCGACCTTCAGTTCGATCCGATGCGGCACGCCTCCTAGATCGTCCGGGATCGGAAAGTCATAGCTCAAACTGCCGCTGCCGTCCGTACGAGCCGTTCCGAGCGACCTCGTCTTCTCCGCGAAGCCTATACCCGTAACCCGGCTGCCCTCCATGGTGTGCCAGACCACATCGGCTTGTTTGCCTGCAGGCAATCCGCTCGCCTTCAACGTCACCGAATCCCCAACTTGACCACTGGCTTGGCTCAAGGTCGCGTTGACGCCTGCCTTGTTCGCGAGTGGCGGCATATGCACGCCGCCCCCGGCAGCTATCGGCTGCGCTTCTACTTCATCACGCATGATTGGCGCATCATCCGTAACGGTATACGTAAAGCTGGGCACCGGCAGATAGGAATTCGGGGCTTCCGTATAGTTGATATAAGGCATACCTAAGTAACCATGCCAGATGGTAATCGAATGCTTGCCTGCGGGACCAGCGGCTCGTATCTTCGCGGTTGCACTCCCGTTCGTGGAGACGGCCGAGATGAGTCCCGTCATTTTGTTGTCGTAGGACAACTGCCAGTTGCTCTCCATGGTCGCGTAGCTGATGCCTTCAGCCTGTACCGTGATTTCCGAGCCGACAGGTCCGGACTCCGGGAACAAACGGAAGGTCGGAGCAACGAACACGTTCGTTTGGGCAACTTTTTTGTTGTTCTGTCTCACGTAAATCGTATGGTCGCCTCCGAAGCCTTTCGGCACGGCAAAGCTTCCGTTCCAGCTGCCCGTACTGTCGGTCGTGCCCATCGTCATCGTATGCTCTTCCAGCTTGTAGGACGGGCCGATGAAGCTATAAATACCTTGTATGTCGTAACTGCCCTGCTCGGTTTCCCACTGCAGCTTGACCGGCGCGTTCGGTTCCAGGCCTTTGGACGAGAAATGAACGACAGCCCCTACGGTGCTGTTGTTTTCCTCGATCATTACGGTCGGCGTAACGGACGCTGCCTTTTTTTCTGCCGAAGCAGCTGACGCCAAAAAGACGGAAGCAAGCAAAAGCAGCGAACTTAGAATCGTATAAGGCTTGACCATTCGTATTATCGGGCGCAATTGAATTAACCTCTTTCGTCTGTTGTTCGTAGCTGTGCGTTATTGGGTCGAGGCTCCCGTTGCCGCGGGCGCGGCGTCAACGATCGTAATGAGCGAAGGCATGACTTGGAACGGCTTGTATTCGCCTTTCATGGAAGCCGATTGCGCGGTAATGGAGTAGCCGAGCGTCCCCTTCGGCGTTTTATCCGTTACTTTGTATTTCGCGGTCCAAAACTTCTCGCCGCCCGGCATGTCCGGCGGATGCAGCCCCAACTGCATGTCAAGCACTTCGCCCGTGGCGAGATGAACTTGCAGCTTCGCATCTTCAACCAATTTGCCGGTAACCGGGTTTAAGGCTTTCATACGGAAGACGATGTCGTCACCGACGGTGAAGCGATTCTGCAGCATGCAACCTGCGAGCTCGGAAACGACATCCCCGTAAACGACCAATTTAGACGCGAAGGAAAGCTGCGCCGTTTTGGTTTTTCCGTTCCAGGAGAGATTGTTCACGTCTACTGCGTCCGCAAGGTCTTTAATGGCCACCGTCGGCGTGCCTTTCGTTTCCACGGCCTTGACTTCTTTTCCATTTATGATAGCGGAATGTTTTTTGTTGTCGTAGGAGAAAGTGAATCCAGTGAATGCAGAGAAATTCTTCAGATCGACGTAGACCCTGCCGTCTGCAATATGATTGGCGGACGAAACCAATTTCGTCCCGTTAATGGAAATCGTGAGTTCCCCTTCGCTTGCGGATACAACCGCAGGAAGAGAGATTGTGATAACCGCGGCCGCCATTAATGTTGCTGCCGTCTTTTTAAGTCCTGTTTTCATCTTGTTATCCTCCAAGTGTCTTCGCATTGATGCCTGTTTCGTACAATAGCATTCTGCTGCATGATAGTAATCTTAAAACTTAAAAACCATTTTCTCATTGCATGGCCTCAGGACATGGTGGTTCTACATGAGGGTAAGCGGTAACCAGAAACCTATAGTTGTTTCAAAGTCTTGTCCTCCTTGTTTTTATTAGACAATTATCATAAATTATCTACGTGTACATACTATACAAGTGGACAAAGTTTGTAAAGTGTATAAAATGGAAATGTGGACAATAACATATTGGCAATATCCCCCTTCCCCATGAACACTATTTATCCTTAAAACGACGAAAAAGACAGCAAGGTGCTGTCCTTGAATATAATTATTGTCTTGTGTCACAACCATAAAACTATCCGTAACAATAAAATAGAGCAACCGTCGTCGGCAAATCACCGGTCGTCGAGCATGATCCCAGTGCCTTTGCCTATCCATGCGTAGAGCTTCGAGGAAAGTTTTCTTCAAGTATTGTAACAGCAAGTTGAACAGACAGGCGCGATGTCTTAACGACGCCCTCTTTGGCAAGCTCGCTCATTACGCCACTGACCGCTTCTCGGCTAGCACCGAGCATATTCGCGATCTCTTGATGGGAAAGAGGCAGATCGATCAGCGCGTATCCGTCTTGAATAACGCCGAATTTTTCGCTTAGCGTGGAAAGGAGATGGAGCACGCGGTTTCTAAGACCATGAAGCGCAAGCTGTTCCAATTGATCTTCCCGCTCATTTAACCGGTCACCGAGTGTTTTAAGAAATTTGAGCGCGAGCTGAGGCCGATTGATCATCAGCCGTTCGAACTGAGGCTCGAACATGGTGCAAAGAAGCGACGATTCCAGCGTTTCAATATAAACCCGCCTGGTTCCGAACGAGAATGAATTTAACTCTCCGAATATATTTCCTCTTGTGAGAATGCCAAGCGTAAACTGTTTTCCGCTGTCGTTCAGTTTATAGAGTCTAAGCTTGCCCTCCTTGACGAAATAGAGTCCCTTGCGGGTGGACTCCGGGGTTTGGATCAATGTGTTTTTTGTGACCCGATTGAAATGATGGATGGTATCTAATTGATCGATCTCTCTTAACTCTTCTCCCGACATTTCTTCAAAAATGCTGATCTGCGATAAATACCAGAGCTTGTTCATTGAATATCGAGCCTCCAAATGATGTAAGCCAACGGGATAGGCCATAGATTCAGAGATGCCATAAAGAGGGCGCGATCGGAAGCCGGTCGGCCGCGTTCGGCGGTATTCCCTAAAGCTGCGAGTTTCCTGAAACTTTGCATTGGCATTATCCATCCTAGCATGTAAAATTGGATTCCATCAGACCCACTTTTATTTGAAAATGAGCATACCACTTATTCGGAGTGAAGGAGGCTTGCTTTATGCCCCAACGCACGTTGTCTGCCACAATGGAATCGAAAACCAAACAAATCTATTCGTTACTGCGCGAACAGATCTTTCAAGGTGTCTACGCTGCCGGCGTTAAGCTCCCATCGACACGGGATTTGGCAAACGAATTCGGAGTGTCGCGGGCGCTCATCGTGGACGTGTTTGAACAGCTAATCGCCGAAGGGTACTTGGAGGGCCGTCAAGGTTCCGGCAGCTATGTCGTTGATTTGGGCGGAAGTAAACGACAATTTTCTTCTCGGCTCCAAGAATTCGATTCTTCCGGTGAAGCGGCTGTTGCGGAACCCCCTACTCGCTTCCAAGGCATTGATTTTCGTCCGAGTTTTCCGGCTTTGGAGCACATTCCTCTCAAGAGATGGAAAGAAACCGCCATTGCCGCATATGCAAATACGCATTCGGGAGAATTCGGCTATGACGATGATCCTGCCGGCGATTGGCAGCTTCGCACGAATATTTCTCGGCTTCTGCTGCATACCAAGGGGATTCGGTGCCTGCCTTCACAGGTGATCATAACCGCCGGAGCGACTCAAGCCATAGCCATGCTTTCCCGGCTTTTATTGAAACCGGGGGACGCAGCGGCCATAGAAGATCCTAGCGCCACCTTCATTCAAGATATTTTTGCATCGACAGGCGCTGATCTTATACCGGTTCCCGTGGATGAGCATGGCCTGCGCGTTGACGACATGCCGACTCAACGGCACCCCAAATGCGTGTTCGTCACTCCATCGCATCAATTTCCTTTAGGCAGCATTCTTTCCATCGGGCGGCGCATTCAGCTTATCGATTACGCCCGACAAACCGGATGTTATATTATCGAAGATGATTACGACAGCGAATTCCGTTATACAGGAATGCCGGTACATGCCCTCCGAGAACTCGACTCGGAACGTATCGTCTATGTCGGGACGTTCAGTAAAAACTTGTTTCCTGCGTTGCGTATCGGTTATATGGTCGTTCCGCATGAGCTGCTAACTCCGCTTCTTCGTTTAAAGAAGCTTTCAGACATGCACTGTCCGATCTTGCCCCAAATCACTTTGGCGAGCTTTATCACCGAACGCCACCTGGAACACCACATCGCCCGTATGAAGCGCATTTACAGCAAAAGGCGAAAATGTCTCATCGCCGGTTTGTCCAACGTTTTCGGCAGCAGAGTGAAAATATCCGGGGATGCCGCAGGCCTGCATTTGGTTGCGGAACTCTCCGGGAGCCTATGCGACGCCCAAGCAGCCGCTCGACTTGAGGAGCATCATATTAAAGTATATCCAGCAGAAAAATACACCATCGTTAAAGGAAGGTACGAAGATCGACTCATTATGGGATTTGGCAATGTGGAAGAAATCAACATTTTAGAGGGAATCAAGGCGATTGCGAGTGTCTTAAGACATATGTCGTAAATTGTTATTATGTACGTAATGAGGGGTTGGGTTTTCGAATTCAGGCTCGATGTGACAATATTGAAGCGGTCAACAAAAAATCCCCGCGAGGGGGATTTTTTGCGTCCGGCGCATTACCAAGCCGCGGCAAGCTTAACGGCCTGTTCCATGGCTGCCCGGACGATCTCTTTCGCGCGCTCCGGTTGAAAATCATGGCCTTCCACGTACAGCGCTTGTACGTCGTGAATCCCGGCGATGCCGAGCACCAGGCGCAGATAGGGATGGCTGTGATCCATGGCCGCTGCCGGCCCAGTGGAGTAAATCCCGCCGCTCGATTGGATGTGCAGCGCTTTTTTGTCGCGCAGCAGGCCGACCGGCCTCCGTTCCGTGTAATGGAACGTCTTGCCGACGATGAGGAAGGCGTCGATGAAAGCCTTGAGCCGCGGGGGAATGCTCCAATTCCACATCGGGGAGACGAACACGTATTTATCGGCGCGCATCGCCATTTCGGTAATATCGTTAAGGGCATTAACTTTCTGTCGTTCCACGGGACTCAGCTCGGAGAAGTCCAGGCGTTCTTTTCTCAATTTCTCCCATGCCCGCACGACATCGCCGTCGACCGTCTGGAACGCTTCTTGATAGACATCGAATATCCGTACGTCGTCGTCCGGATGAGCTTCCCGATAGGCTTGAAGAAACGCCCCACCGACCTGCTGGCCGACCGAGTGGTCCGGAGACTTGGGGGAAGCGGTAATATACAATAATTGCGTCATGTTGCTGCCTCCTAGGTTGAGTCCTTACGGACGAACGCGGATGATCGTCTTTCCAATGATCCGCTCGGTCGAATTGAAAGCAGCGACGGCATCGTCGAGGGGTACGATTTGGCCAATGTTCGTCCGAAGCCGACCATCCCGAACCCGCTGGATTACCTCCCCCAGTTGCGCGCGATCGGCCTCGACGACGAAATCAACCGCCAGCCCCTCGGCCGGCTGTACCTCGGGCGGGCCGGCGATGGTCACCAGCATTCCGCCGGCGCGAACCAGACCTACGGACCTCTTCCCGATGTCGCCGCCGATCACGTCGAAAACCAGATCGACGCCGCCGACGTCTTCCAACGAGTCGTTGTCGAGGTCGACGAATTCCTGCGCGCCGAAGTCGAGCGCCATCAGACGGTCCGCGGCACGTCCGGTTCCGATGACGTAGGCTCCCGCCTCGCGGGCGAGCTGCGTCACCATCGAGCCGACTCCGCCGGCCGAGCCGTGCACGAGGACGCTTTGCCCCGCATGGAAGCGGCCGTGTACGAACAGCCCCTGCCACGCGGTTAGACCCGAGATCGGCAGGCTCGCGCCCACCGCGAAGTCGATATCGACCGGCAACGGCGCGAGGTTGCGTGCCTCGACGGCCACGTACTCCGCCAGGGTACCGTCGCGCGTCCAGTCAGCGAGCCCGAACACCCGTTGTCCTACCGATAGTCCCCTCGTGCCATAACCGAGGGCGCTGACCACTCCTGCCACTTCGTGGCCGGGGATCGACGGCGAACGGTCACGGCCGAGGCGGTCGGTCCAGGTTCCGGGCCACGTCAGCTCGCCTGGGGTGAATCCAGACGCATGAACCTGAACGACGACATCGTTCGGCGCTGCCTTCGGTTCCGGCCTCTCCGCCAGCGTCATCCCGGCCGTTCCTGCGGCCTCATCTGTCACCAGAATCGCTTTCATTTGGACACCTCCATTGCTTTCGCACCATTCACGCGCCATCATCATTAATTATTTGAACCACTTCACGACATCTTCAAACGGTCTGCGCGTTTTGGGTCTCGGCTCTTTTTTGCGATAACCGAAGGCAATCATGACCGAGATGGTGAAGTGTCCGTCCGCCAGCAGCCCTTCCTCGTCCAACAGCCGATTCATTTTCTCCATATCGAAGCCTTCGATCGGACAGGAGTCAATGCCGATTTGCGCCGCAGCCGTCATCATGTTCGCAAGCGGTATATACGTCTGCTTGATGGCCCAATCGGTAAGAAAGCGCTCATGATCCAGGAGCTTGAAATCATTCCTCTGGAACTCTTCAAGGATTTCAAGATGCCTTGTCAGGTGTTCCTTAGGAACGTCCCTGACCTGCTGCTCCTTCAGGTAGGCGGAGTCATATCTCATATCCAGCGGGGTCCGGGCCAGAATAATGACGAAATGACTGGCCTCCGGCAGTTTGCTTGCCGCTCCATACGAAATGGTTTTTATTTTGTTCAGAAGCTGTTCGTTTTGAACAACGACAAACCGCCAAGGTTCAGTGCTAAACGAGCTGGGCGAGAGCCGGGCCGTTTCCAGAATAAATTCAAAGTCGTCGTCGGAGATGGTTTTGCTTGGATCGAATGCTTTGGTTGCATGCCGAAAACGAAAAGCTTCTAAAATATCTTCCTTAGTCATTGTCATGATATATTCTCCTTCTTGCCTATCAATTTAATAGAGATGCATAAGTGCTTACCGTAATCGATTTTTCTGCCCACAGATAATCATGCAAAAATCGTTACAGCTTTTTTACCTCTCGCAAAATTTCCTCCGGACTTTGACGCTGCATGAAATTCGGATTGACATAGGACGAACGAATAATGGCGTTCTCATCAATCATGAAAGTAGCCGGAACCGGCAAAACCCATTGCGAGGCATTGTTGTACTCCGCAAGATCGAGTCCGGTCCCTTCCATGAGTTCCCTTACTCCCGGCGGAACATCGAAGAGCAGATTGTACTTGGCCGTTACCAACCCGCTCGGATCGCTAAGGACTTGAAATTCCAATCCTTCTTTTTCCTGAAGGGATAACGAATGATCCGGCTTTTGCGGGCTAATCGTTATAAGCTGCGCTCCCATTGCCTGGATTTCCGGCAATATCCGCTGGTAAGCTTTTAATTGCATATTGCAAAAAGGACACCATCCGCCGCGATAGAAAACCAGCACGACCGGCCCTTTCGCGAGCTCTTCAAATAAAATGACATCCCGGTCTAGCGCGTTTGTTAATTTAAAGTCCATCGCCTTCTCGCCTGGTTGCTTCCCGGAAGCGATTCCGGATTTCTGAAGTTCCTCGATCATTTGACCGATCCTGATCTGTGCTTCGATGGGTGAATTGGCCTTAAACTGCTGCGTGGCCGCTTCCAGCTGTTCGGTTAAATTTTGGTTGCTCATCGTTGTAATACCTCCAATATCAAGTGATAGCTTGATTATGAATCCAAAAAAAACGGAGTTCTGTGAGGTAGATTACAGAGATCGAATCGAGCGGCATGATAATGTGCATGAATCGGGCTATCATTTACGAAGGAGATGAAGCGATTTGAAACCTAATTTAATCGCATACTGTCTAAACAAAAAAGGAGCGATGAAGGATTATCCCTCGGGAACCGATCCGCTCGCAATAAAAATCTCGGGTAAAATATTCGCTCTTTTTTATGAGGAAAAAGGGTACTTAATCCTTAAATGCGACCCAATGATTGCAGAAAATTTGAGAGAACAGCATGAGGACGTTCGACCGGGGTATCATATGAACAAACAGCACTGGAATACGATTATTCTCGAGGGCTCTGTGCCAGAGGCGTTTATCCTTGAATGGATTGACCACTCTTACGATTTGGTTGTTAAAGGCCTTCCTAAGAGGATCCGGAAGTTAACGTAAAGAGAGGACCGCCGGATTGGCAGCCCTCTCGATGTTCGTACCTGTTAGCGTAACGATGATTCGGGGTAGGATGCGAGTCAAACCCACTTGAGCCGGGCTCGGCGGATGTTTATCGTCCAAACGCCCATGCCACCATCAGCGGGAATTCTTCTCGCCACATCACATCGTCGTGCGACGCGACCCGCTCTCTCATTTCAACGTCCGCGCCTGCATCGCGCAGTGCAGCCGCCCACCGGGTCGCGTTTTCGAGGAAGAACGGCTCCAGCGTGCCGGCTACGAGGTAGATACGTGGCAGCGGGCTTGGCATCGCGGCAGGCGGTCGGTAGCCCCCGCCAGGCGACGCGGAGAAAACGATACCGTAAATGTCCGGATGCCGAAGCCCTATGGCGAGTGAGAGCTCTCCGCTCGCCGACACGCCGCACACCGCGGTCCGATTGGCGGGCAGCGAGACGCCGAAGCGCGATCGAACCCATCGGCGGACGTCCTCGACGAAGAACTTCTCGTGTGCCGCGAACCGTTCTTGGTCGAACGACGGCGAGTATTCATGAATGCGCACCATCTCATCCTCATCGGACGTCCGGTAGGAACCAACGATCATCGTGGGCGGTACGTCGGCGGCCTCGAGGTACCCGCCCCACTGCGAGATCAACTGACCGTCGCCGGCGAACACGACTGCCCGGGGCGGATCCGGAGGGATGTACGCCGTAACCTGCCGACCGCCGTCATACTCAAGCGTCTCTGTGACGAGCTCTCCCCTGATCTTCATAGCTCACCTCTCCTGTGTTCATAATAAAACTTATCTCGTTCCCCTCGATGGCTTCCGTCAGCGAACAGAGAGCTGAAATTCGTGCTGGTTTTCCTATACATTATTCGTGAAGTGATTATGCAATCCTGCCCGTTACTTCAATGGACAACGGCAGCCGGTCGTGTCAGCTCGATTACAAACCATTCGCTCTAATTATCCTTCGCCATTAACAAAGGAGTAGTATGCCGTTGGCAAACTGCTCCTTAATTATGGATAAATGCCCATCCGCGCTCCTTGCGCGAATGGGCATTTATCCTTTCTTCCTATGCGGTTAATCGGAAGGAAACAACGAGCGCGTGTCCGAATTCATGTTCGGTTCCGGGTGTCGCGAACCCCTTTATTCAACCAAGCCGGAGCGCTCCACGCCTTGAATGAAGTAGCGCTGCAGGAAAAAGTACACGAGCAGCATCGGGACGAGCGCGATGAACGTGGCGGCCATGACCACGGGCAGGCTGAATACCTCGAACGTGCTCCCCGTCAGCGTGTCCAGCGACTGATAAAGCCGCGGCAGCATCATCGGCAGCGTGAATTTCTCTTCGCTTGTCAGATAGATGGACGGTTCGAAGAAATCGTTCCAATGCCACACGAGCGACAGCAGCGTCGTGACGACGATCGCCGGCGGCGTCAGCGGCATGATAATCCGCCAATACACGCGGAAACTGCCGCAACCGTCCACGCGCGCGGCATCCTCCAGCTCCCAGGGCAATCCGCGGAACAATTGCCGGAAAATGAAGATGAAGAGCGCTCCGCGCAGTCCATTGCCGAAGAAAGACGGAATGACGAGCGGCAACACGCTGTCGATCCAGCCCATCGTCTTATACTGCATGAACAGCGGCACGATGATCGTCTGCGGCGGGATGATCATCGTGAACATGCAGAGGACAAAAAGCACCTCGCGTCCCGGGAACCTGATCCGGGCGAACCCATAGGCGATAAAAGAGCAGGACAACACCTGTCCGATGACGCTGAGAACCGCGATCAGCGCCGAATTGTTGAAGTGCATCCAAAACTGAAGCCCCTTCATGCCGTAATAGAAATTCTCCCAAGCGAGGCTCGTCGGAATCCATTTGACCGTAAAATCCAGCAAATCCGCAGGCTGCTTGAGCGAGGTCGTGACCATGTAAAGAAACGGATATAGAAAAACGAACGCCAGGTCGATCAGGATGAGGTAGACGAACAGACGATAGACGAACCCGATCCAGCGGCTTTTGCTGCCGAATCGGCTGACGATCGCGTGATTTCGGATCGCCGCGGCTTTACCGCCGGTTTTTGCCAGCGCGGGCATGGCCGCGTCCGTTTTGGTCTTCGATAAGAGGATCGACTTCATGGTGCGACGCCTCCTTGCGGCTTATTTTTCACCCGTGTAGACGATCATGCGCCGGGTCGACACGAATACGAGCACGAGCAGCAGGAATATAAACAGGAAATAGATCCAGCCCATGCTCGAGGCATATCCCATCTCGATATTGGTAAAGGCGGTATCTTTGATATAGACCATCATCCGGTTGTTAATGTCCGTAAAGGAATCCACGCATGTATAGACAAGATTGAGCAGAATGATCGGCGTCATGAGCGGCAAGGTGATTTTCCAGAACATCTCCCATTCCGTCGCCCCGTCGCATCTCGCGGATTCGTACAGCGAAGAGGATATGCCCTGCAGCCCGGCCAGAAAGAGCAATATCTGCACGCCCGTCTTCCAGAAGATGACGGTCAGACGGCTCAGCATGTCGAAGACGATCTGCGAGAACGTCGGTCCCATGTAGAGGAACACCTCGTCCGGGACGCCGATGCCGTTGACCAGCGTATCCTTCCCGACCCCGGCGTACAGCAGCTGCTGCATGGCCAAGCCCGATCCGATCAGTACCGGCAGGAAGAACGCCGCGCGGAAGAACGCCCGCCCTCTAATGTTGTGATTCAGCAGAATGGAGATAAAGAGCGAGAACACCAGAATGAGCGGCGTGTTGATCAAGGCATCCTGGATGACCGAGATGAACAGCGGAATGAACTTCGTATCCAGCATGAACGCCTTGTTGAAATTGCCCCAGCCGACGGATTTCAGCTCGAGATGGCCGACGCCTTCAACCTCGTGAAAGCTGAGATACAGGGAGTACGCCAATGGATAAAGCATGAACAACGCGAAACCGATCGCCCATGGCGCGATGTAGGCGTAGCCCGCCAGCATTTTCTTTCGTTCGAGACTGATTCTTTTCCCTCGCACGGCTTAGCCTCCCTTCGGCACGACGATGAAGTTTTTGCCCGGTACGACTTGACCGTCGCTCAGGTGGATGGCGTCGGCGGAATAATTGACGACTACGCGGGTGCCGTCTGCGTAGCCGACCTCGTACAGGTCCTTCTTCAGCTTCCGATGCGTCTTCATCGGCTGCGACCATACCGCCTTCAGCTTCTCGTTCATCTCCTTGTACTGGGAGAAGGCCTGTGCCGACCAAGTCGTGTAATCGGAGCTGAAGAGATCGCTGTAATAGGTGTCCTTCAGATCATCGGCGTAATTCATCGTGAATTGGTAGTACGGCATGTATCCGTACTCTACCATCTTGAGATACTGCAGCTGCGGATCGTAGAACAGGTTCTGCGGATCGCCCGAGTACGGAATGAGCCCGTGCACGACCATTTGATAGAGCGGGATGGCTTCGTCCGTGAAGAAGTAGCCGCTGTCCTCCATCGGGATGCCGAACAGGCGCGACGAATACTTCAGGCTGTAGCCGTTCCCGCCGATCGAGGCTGCGCTGCCGAACTGTTTCTCGGACTTGGCCATCATTTCCGTCCAATGCCGGGCCGTTCCTTCCCGCGTCGACGGATAATCCTCGTTGTAATCGTAGTAATCCTGGTACCCGATACCGTCGAAGTTGATCCCGGCGATCGGCAGATCGCGAAGCGGATCCAGGATTTTGGACTGGAACTGCTTGTTCTGTTTGCCCGCGCTCAGGAAGAAGCTCTCGCTGTACCGGTCGGTCACGGCAAAATGATTGGCGCCGACGACAACGTCGCTGCGGGTGGAAAAACCATCGAACCCTTTCCAAGCGTCCACGTAATTGTCCTGTAGAAACAGCTGTATCCCGCGCGACTTCGCGTACGCGCTTAGCGCCTTCAGTTCGCTCATGCCGCCTAGCTTCGTGGACGGCTCGTGCCCGGAGGGATACGCCAGGTAGCCTCTGCCCGTCCACCCAAGCAGGTTTGCGGAAATCGCGCTTACGCCGTGCTCGCCCATGTCGTCGATGATCTCCCGGGCTTGCTCATAGGTCGTCGTTGCGATAAAGCGATCGAACAGGATCCGGTTTTCCTTGATGCCCATCAGCAGATCCAGTCCGAACGGAACGGGATCGCCTTCTTTGATTCTTGGCTGGATGCTCTGCGTATCTAGCAAATACGCCCGATAAGCGGAAGCCATATGGCTATAGTCCGCTTCTTCCCCGCTCAGGAAGACGTAGCGGATCGTATGATCTTCGCGGATCAGGTTTTTCTCGGGCTTGCGAGTCAAATTGCCGTCCTTCTTGATCGCTTCGTAGTCGCGCCGGTATACCAGCTCGGAGGAGACGCGGTTCAAATTAATGAGATAGCCGCTCGGCGAGTAAAGGATGCGCGAGTCGTATTCGCCTTCCGTAATCATCCCGATAAACGCGTTGTCGCCTACCTTCTGACCGAAGATCGGCAGCATGGCGTTCTGTTGGCGGGTGTTGCCGTTGAAATTGATCGTATCCGGTCCGTAGACGCTGGCACGGTACGGATTCAAATATTGGGGATGGATCGGCTTGAACGTCGACAATGCACCGGAGCCGTCGGGGTATACGGAATACCCTTGGTCATGATCCGTCGCCGCGCCGAAGAAAGGCAAGGGGGCGATCGCCATCAGCCAGCTGGCGTCGGATTCCCGGACGGAACTCCCCGGCACCGTCACTTCGAGCGCGTCCTCCTTCAATCGAAAGCCCATATCGAAGCTGATGCCGAGGCGCTGCAGCTCATAGTGCACGGAGATGCCGTCCTCCAGGGCCGTCGCCTTCATGTTGGGCTGCTCCAGCACGGAGTTCGTCTCCTGCGTTTCGAGCGTCGGCAGGCTTGGATCCGTGATGGTCAAGTGAAAAACCGACTGGCTGCTCGCCGTCCACAGTTCGTTTCCTTCGGTGCTGACCTCCTTGATCGGCACGGCCGATTCCCAGCGGTGGCCGCTGCGCTTGTCTTTCACCGCAATCGCGGAATCCGAAGCCCGGAACCACAATTCCAGGCGATCCGTCTCCGCAACTTTCTCGTACGCCCCCGTCTCCGAGGATGGATCTCCGACGGCCGGCGCATCTCCTTCAGGCGCAACCGTCTCCTCTCCCGTCTCCGCGGCCTCTCCGGACATTTCCTGCTGCGCGCGGGCAACGGCCCGCTGCAGCGAGGGCAGCGCCAGGAGAACGAGCGCGGCGGCAATGCAGGTGACGACCGCGTAGTAGAGCCAACGTTTTGTTTTCGTCGTCATCGTGATCCCCTCCTCAGTTCTCCATCAAAAAGCGCGCCTCTGCGATGACCTCGCGCACGAATTGCAGTACATGGTTCGTCAGAGCGAAAACAAGCCCCACCGTACCCCAGAAGATCAGAAAGGCGAAGATGGACAGCAGCATGACGCCGACCGACTTCTTGAACGTGTAGTCGTTCAGGACCTTCAATTGAATGAATATGAGCAAGGCCACCCACAGCCAGATGATCGTATTGATGCCGTTGTACAGCCCGAGCTCGCCCCTGGACAAGATCGTCGAGAGCGCGGCGAGCGGAATGGCGAAGACGATATAGGGAATCAAGGCGTACGTCATGGCCGTCAGGATCTGGCTGAAGTATGCTTCGCCGTCCATGATCGCCGTTATCAGATAGCAAGCGAGGACGCCGGAGAGGAGCGGCACCACGAAGCGGATCATTTCCAGGTTCAGGTCCGCGTTCTCGGGCTGCAAGGACGTCATGTGAAAGCTCGTCATATAGATCGTCACGATCCGGACGACCAGGGTCAGCACAATCAGCACGAAAGCCGCGAGTAGATTCTTCGTTCGCTGCAGCTCCTCGAAGCCGTCGACGGGATGAAAGAGAATGGCGATGCCGAGCCGAACCGAACGCAGCCCGGGACGTTGAGCGGCCGCCGATTTGTTCGCGTTCAATAGCCGTACCTCCTTATGACGGTGTTCGTGATGCGAATCAAGCCTCTTACTACCAGGTATAGCGCGTACGCGAGCAGCGCCGCGGCGACGAGCAGCCATCCCAAATATTGGCGCATCAGATCATGCCGATACTCGGAGAACGCTTTCGAATAGCCGTCCTGATCTTCGCCCAGCTTGAACTCCTTCATAGCTGCTTTCCACTGCTCTTCCTTCATCAGCGCCTTCGCCACGCCGCGGTGAGCGAGCGGATAGTTCTCGTCGATCGCGAGCACTTGCTTCCACGGCCCGAGCGCTTCCTGGTATCGGCCGTTGTAGTGCAGCTGGCTCGCCTGATGGATGAGATCCGCGAAGCGCGTCGGCTGAAAGATCTGGATGTTGTTTCGGTCTCGGTCCAGCACGTAAACCTTGCCGGCCTTATCGGTGACGATGCTGACGGGATACTCGAACCGGCTCTTCACGTCGCCTTGGCCTCCGAATACGGCAAGCAGGTTCCCCTCTTGGTCGTATTGGTAGATCTTGCGGGACATCGCGTCGAGCGCGTTGATGACGCCGTACTGATCGACGGCCAGATCGACGAAATACGGCTGCTCCAGCGTGCCGCTCTCGATGGAGGATTGGCCGAAGGAAGCTTTCTTGTAGATGTTCTCGCCCATCGCGTTAAACTTCTTGATCTGGTCCGTATCGATCAGCACGGTAGGCGTATAGATGAAACCTTTGCCGTCCAGCGTCAAGTTGGCGTTCTGGGGCGGCACCGCGTTGTTCAGCTGCTCCCGCTGCTCCGGCGTCGCCAGCACTCGAATGAGCAGCTTCTTCCAGTCGAACGGGACGCGGTTCGCGCCGATATAGCCGCGGAACCGATTCATCGCGTCGATCATCATAAAACCGCTGTAGTCGTTCTTGTTCAGCACGTATAAGTAGCCGCGGCGGTCCAGAATGACTTTGTCGGGGGCAAACTCCATATCCGGGCTGAGCAGGCTCGATTCCGGCTTGACGAATTCCTCGACCGCCTTCCCTTCCGGCGAGAGATGGATGACCTTTCCGCTTCCCGTATCCGCGACGAACATATCCCCCGATTGATCGACGAAAATGCCGCTTGGCTGATCCAATTCGACGCCCTGTTCCTTGCCGTAGATGCCGAGCACCTTGCCGTCCGCGCTTAACTTCACGATCCGGTTATTGTCCGTGTCGGCGACGTAAAGCAGCCCCTTGTCGTCGATGAACAGGTCGCTCGGCTTGTTCAAGCCCGGATTGCCGACGTCCAGGATAATCGTGTCGACCGTATAGGTAAGCGGAATCGGAATCCGATAGCCGTACATGGGATCGATCGTATACGACATTTGCGGAAGGGCGTAGGCGGGCAGCCCGCCGGCCAGCAGAAGCAGACAGCCGATGACGGCCGCCGTTATTCGTTTGCGCATCCTCTCCGCCCCCTATGATTTGATCCCGGAATGAACCATCGTATTCATGACGAGCCGCTGAAACAGCATGAAGATCAGGATCGGCGGCAGCGTGACGAGAAACGTGCCGGCGGCGAGCGCGCCCGACCGCGCGATGACGCCCGGTCCGCCCGCAAGCGTCTGGATGGCCAGCGGGAGCGTCTTCATCGTCTCGCTCGTCGTGAACACGAGCGCCGAGAAGTAATCGTTCCAGTTTCCGATGAAGGAGAAGATAATCAGCGTCGCCCAGGCCGGTTTGCTCACCGCCATGACGACCCGCCAGAATATCTTCCACTCCGAGGCGCCGTCGATGTAAGCCGCTTCGATCAGCGCGTCCGGAATCTGGTCGAAAAACTGCTTCATTAGGAAGATATTGAACGCAACCGCGATCTTCGGCAGAATCAGCGCCCAATAGGTGTTGACGAGGCCAAGGCTGGAGACGATCATGTAGGTCGGGATTTGCGTGACCTGCGGCGCGAACATCAGCGCGGACAGGATGACGGTGAAGATGAAGCCCGCTCCCGGCGGCCTGAACTTCGACAGCACGTAGGCGCCAAGGCTGCATACGATCAGGCTGGCAGCCACGATGGCGCCCGAGACGAACACGCTGTTGAAGATATACCGCGTGAACGGCACGACCGAGCTGTCGGTGGCCGTCAGCAAGTCGAAGAAGCTGCGAAGCGTCGGCTTCTGGACGAAGAACGTCGGCGGGTACAAAAACAGTTCGTCGAGCGGCTTGAACGCCGTCGAAATCATATAGATGATGGGCAGGGCCGTGAACCCCACCAGCGCGATCATGAACGCGTAGAGCAATCCCCTGTTGAAGCGGGCAACAAATTTCGCATAATTCATCGTCACGTCCTTTGGTCCCCCTTATTGTTCCTTGGACGACAGCAGCTTCATTACGATGCGCCCCAACCCAAAGGTCAGGAAGAACAGGAAGACCGCGATCGCCGACGCGTAACCGAGCTCGAATCGAATGAAGGCATAGTCGAACAAATGCGAAATAATCGTATGTCCCGCATAGTTGGGACTCGGCATCCCCGCGATCGCCACGGCAATGTCGAACACCCCGAAGGCTGCCACGATGGAATTGACCGCACCGAACAGCAACTGCGGCTTCATCAAGGGCAGGGTGATGTACCACAGCTCCTGGAATCGGCTCGAGATGCCGTCGATCGCGCCGGCCTCGTACAGCTCGGGCGAGACGTTCTGCAATCCCGCAAGGAAGACGAGGAAGCCCGTTCCCATGCTCATCCATAACGACACGATGATGATCACCGGCATGATCGTGTCCGGGTCGGTCGTCCACAAAATCGGTTCGCTGATCATCCCCCAGCTCAGCATCCAGTTGTTCAGCAGGCCGTAGCGGTCCCCGGAAAAGATGTACAGCCACACGATGGACAGCGCGATGCCGCTCGTGATGGAAGGCACGTAGAACGCCAGCGAGAAGAGCATTTTCGCCCGCAGCGAATTGATCACCCACGCGAGCAGGAACGACAGGCAATAGCTCAAGGGCCCGCCGATCACGGCAAACACGAACGTATTTTTGATCGATTTGATGAACGTGTCGTCCTCCAAGAACAGCACGCTGTAGTTGGCCAAGCCGACCCACTTGGCCGGCTGCAGCATATTGTAGTAGGTGAAGCTCAAGTAGATGGACTGTATGACCGGAACGACGGTGAAGACGATGAACAGAATGAGGAAGGGGCTAAGAAACAAATACCCGAGTGCCGCTTTCCTCCCCGCCTGCGTCAATTTGAACCGCCTCGTCTTCTCGGCCGTCAGCTGAAGCGGGTTGTTCGCGACTTCCGCGCTGCTATTCATGCCGCTCCTCCTTCAGTGGAATCTAATCCGGGGCGAACCCGAATTCTTTTTGCTTCGCCGCAAGCTCCTTGTTGATATCCTTGATGCCCTGCTCCAGCGACTCGCGGACGTTCATCCCGCCCAGAACGACGCGGTTCCAGGCGTTATCGATATTGCGCGCCGTGAAATATCCGCCGAGCACGTACGGCTGCTCTTTATAGTACTGCCATTGGTCGGTCAGCGCCTTCAGGTCGTCCTCCGGCCACGGCAGCTGCGTGAACGCTTCGACATTGGCCGTGTTCCATCGCGCTTCCACGCCAAGGAGCGCCTCCAGCTCTTGGCCGAACTGAACCTGGCTCTCCGTACTCGTCCACCACTTCAGAAACGACCAGGCTTCCTTCGGATGCTCCGACTGTTTGAAGATCGCGACGGACTGCACGTTTCCTCCGCTGGTCCGGTCGATGGAACCGTCCGCTTTCTGATGGCCCGGCGACGGCGCCACGCCCCAGCGGCCCAACAATTCGGGCGCGGCGGTAGACAGCAGCACGTAGGTCTGGTAATCCGCGATCCCGATCGGCATCTCTCCGGTGCGGAATCGGTTGAAAAAGTTCGCCGTGACGGGAAATTTATAGTTCGTGTACAATTCCGTCCATTCCGTGAACGCCCGGAAGGCTTCCGGCGAATCCAAGCCCGATCTTCTCCCGTTCGCTTGATAGAATTCGCCGCCGTTCTGATAGAGAAACGGCATGAAACCAAGGGACGTAATGGGGTAATACATCTGCATCCCGTTCTGCTGCAGGATCGGCAGCAGCGCGTACGCATCCTCCCACGTTTGCGGCACCGAGGCGCCAAGCTCCTTCAGGATATCCTTGCGATAGACGAGGACGTTGAAATCCTGCGTCTCGGGCAGCGCGTAATTGCCCCCGTTGTATTGAAAGGGAATGAGCGCGCCAGGCAGAAATCTGTTGCTTACAGCCTTGTAATCCGGGAACTGCGATAAGTCGATGGTGGCATCGCGGATGGCGAATTCGACGGGCAGATGCGCATCGACGCCCGTGGCCACGTCCGGCGCTTTGCCGGAGCTCGCCGCGAGCAGCAGCGTATTGACCGAGCCCGAGTTCAATTGGCCGGCGGGCAGCGTGTTGACGTTGATCCGGATGCCCGTCTTCGGCGTGAAGTCCTCTTCCGCCATCTCCTTCATGATCTCCGCCCACTCCTTGCCCCGCGACACCCATACCTCGAGGACGGGTCCATCCCCGGAAGCCGGCTTGCCGTCCTCGCCGTAGACGCTGCCCACGCCCGTGTAATCCTTCGTGAAGGACGCCGCGAAGTTCTTCAGCGTACTGACGGACTTCTGCCAGATGTTGGACTTGACCTTCGGATAATGCGTATCCGGCGCGCTGATCAGCAGGTAATCCAATACGAGCGGCACGTTCTGCAATCCCGTCAGCAGCGTGCTCAGCGAGGTCTGGCTGTTGCTGAGCTCGGAGAGCTGCCTCGGGATGGAGTCGGGATTGTCGACCATCCGCTGGAAGGTATGGTTCATCATCCGCAGGCTGCTTACCGTGCTCGGCTCATTCTCCGCGATCGTTCGCAACGCGTTCATCTGCGACAGCAGATCGTCGGCGATGGCCTTCAAATCCCCGACCAATTCGGGCACCTTTTTCCCCAATTCGTACTCGAAGTTTGGGTCCGGAGTCGGCCCCGTCACCATGATGATCCGCCTATAGAGGTCCGACAGCTTCTGCGTATCCGCCGTCAGCGCTTCGATGACCGCTTGGTACGGCCCGACTTCGGCAACCAGCGTAATCGTATGCTCGCCCGCTTTCAGCGGCAGGAGCATCGGCTCCGGCTTCCCCGTCCCGGCGTCGAGCGCTTGCAGCGTCTCGATCCGCCAGCTGCGGGAATAGCTGAACGGGTACAACGCCATTTCCTTGTACGGCACCTTGCCGTCAATCATTATCTGGCGATAGGAAGGCAGGCCATCTCCCCACCATTGCCCGAATTTGAGCCCGATCTTGTACAAGCCGTCCTTCGGAACCGCGAACGTCCATGTCGCCTTCTGCCCCCCCTTCCGCCAGCGCCAATCGCCGAAAGCGTTCAGCCGGATCCTCCCGTCGCCTGCCGGCTCCATGAGCGGATCGCCGTTTGATTCCCTGCGGATCGTAGGATCGGATTTATTCGGATTATCCTCCGCCTGCACCTTCACGCTGACGTCCGTCACAGGCGCGTAGCCCTGCGTCTCGAAGGCTTGCTTCGCTTCGGCGTAACTTGGCGGAAGCGAAGGTGCCGTGAGCGAGATGCGGTCGACCGCCATGGCCTCCGTCAAAAAACGCAGGCGGATGACGTGCTTGCCCGCCGTAAAACGAAATTGGAACGGCTCCGAATACAGCCCGTTCCCATCGGCGAGGGGCTGCTCCGTCCACACGGGCTTCTCGATCTGTTTCGGTCTTACGTCGTCGCCCTGATTATTCTGAAGGGGCTCTCCCCGGTCGACCCAATTGCGATAGAAATAGACGCGCTGCGCCTCGCGGAAAGGACTTTTACCGTCGATCGACAGCTCGCGCTGGATGGGCAGCCGCTTCCCCGCCAGGGGATAATACCGGACGTTCAAATTGTACAGGCCGTCCGCCGGAACCTCCGCCGTCCATTCGAGCCATTCCGTCTGTTTATCCCATGCCAGCGCGGAGGCCTGGCCGTCCACCGTCTCCAAACTCGGCTTCATGCCTCCGAACGCCGTATAGCCGCTTGCGGGGAGTACGATATCCGGCTGCACGGCCGGCTGCAAGCCCCGGCCGAGGTCTTCCGCCAGCGTCTTGCCATAGGCGGGCTCCAAAATATCGTTTATGGACAACGTTTCCTCATCCGCCAGCGACATCCCCTGGTTCTGGTTGCGATCCCGCAGGCGCTCGCTGGCGTAAGAGCGAAGATGATCGCCGAATACTGCCGAGAAGAGGAGGCAAACGAGCGCGAACAGCATGATTCTTTTCCACTTCAACGCTTCTTTCCAGTGCCGGTTCAAGCCCTTCACCTCTTTGTCGTTCAATTCATCCATGCGCAGGACAAGGAAAGGGGCGGCAGTCTCCCGCGCCTTTCCCATGGTCCGCTAGCGGGCTTGCAGCTTCTTGAGCTCTGCGTCCACGTTCTTCTTGGCTTCGTCCAGCAGCTTCTTCGGTTCGCCTTTTCCGTTCAGCGCCAGATCCTGCACGCGGAACGTTTCGTCCCACATCTTCTGACCGGCCGGCGTAACGGGACGGTAGTGCGCCGTCGGCATCATATCCAGGAACACCTTGAGATTCGGATTCTCCGCGATCTTGATCTCCTCGTTTACTTTCGGCATGGCCGTAATATCGTTGCCGGCATCGGGGCGTTTGGCCCAGAGCAGCGTGCCCTTGTAGCCGGTGATGAATTTCAGCAGCTCCCACGCTTCCTGCGGGTGCTTGCCGCCCTTCGGCATGGTGAAGGAGTGGCCGCCGGCCCACGTCGTCTGCGGATAGCCGTCCTCGGAAGGCATCGGCGCGACGCCCCATTCGAAGGTCGGCTTGACCTTCGCGTTGCTCAGCAGATCGTTCAGGATCCAGTTGCCGTCGACCATGAAGCCGACCTTGCCGGTCCAGAACGGGTTGATGCCGGTCTTGCCCATGACGTCGTTGAACGTGTTGATTTTGGTCATGTCGTACTTCTTGGCGTAGCCCGTCATCCATTCAAGCGCTTTCACGATCTGCGGGTCGTTCGGGGTCAATTCCCCGTCCTTCGTCCATTCGCCGCCGAAATTCCAGCTCTGCGTGTACAGGTAGCTTTGGCCCATCCACGGGATGAAGCCTACTTGCTCGTATCCGCCGCCGGTCGATTTTTTGAAGATTTTCTCTGCCATCTTATCCAACTCGTCGATCGTTTTCGGCGGCGCTTCCGGATCGAGCCCGGCTTCCTGCATCAGCGTCTTGTTGTAGTACAATCCGCGGTTGTCCGTTCCGAACGGCATGGCGTACGCTTCGCCGTTGTACGTCCCTTCCGCCCATACGCTGGGGTAATAATCGTTCGAGCTGATCTCGCCGTCCATTTCCAGGAAAGGCGTCAGACTCTCGAGAGAACCTTTGGCCGCCCAGGCGCCGGCCATGAAACGGTCCAAAATGGCGACGTCGGGCGGCGTTCCGCCGGCGATCAGCGTCGTCAGCTTATCCGTGCCTCCCTGGTCGGGTACGTATTTGATCTTGATGTTGGGATGCAGCTTCTCGAACTCGCCGAGCACGATCTTCGTGAAATCCGTCTGGAACTTGCCGCTCCACGACCAGAGGTTCAGCGTGATCTGCTCCCCGCTGCCTTTGCCGGCATCGTTGTTTGCCGGGTCCGCGTCGGTTGACGCCTCGTCGCTATTTCCCGCGGCATTATCCCCGGTCGCTCCGTTGCCCGTATCGTCCGTATTCGTCTCCCCGGTCCCGCTTGTTCCCGCGCAGCCCGTCAATGCCAGACATACCGATAACGCGGCCGCGAAAATCTTGATCCTTGCCGGCTTTACATGCAAGACGCTCCTGCTTTTCTCCACTTGCAAGCCTCCTTCGATATGGCAACTAGGAACCGGTTGCCTGATTCAAGTGTAGCGGCATTCGGTTTGCGGGGTAACGGGAGCGGCTTTAGGTTTGGTGTAGTATTTTGACTGGTATGCGGGGAATTTCGGCGAAAACGACAAAAAGCCGCCCCGCGGCCATGACCATGACCAGGGGCAGCCGCCTCGTACAACGCTACCGGCGCGCTTTTCCGCCGGATTGCCGCGTCGTGCTATTCGTACCTTCCTTCACGCCGGCGAGTTTCGCCTCCACGTTTCGTTTCATCTTGTCGAGCAGCGCCTTCGGTTCGCCCTGCAGCTGGACGGCCAGGTTCTGAACGCGGTACATCTCGTTCCACATATAACCGCCGACGGGAGAAACCGGACGGATGCGGGCATGCGCCAGCAGCTTCACGAACACCTTTAAATTCTCCTTCTCGTTCAAGCCAAGCCTGGCGTTGACTTCCGGTATGGAGGTCAGGTCGTTCTTGCTTGCCGCCCGGCCGGCCCACAGAAGCGAGCCTTCCTTGCCGGCGATGAAACGCATGAACCGCCACGCCTGCTCCCGATGCTTCGCGCCCTTCGGCATCGCGAACGACCAGCCGCCCGACCAGGAAACGTCGGCGTTGCCGTCAACCGTCGGCATCGGGACAACGCCCCATTCGAACGGCGCCGAATCGATATCGTTCAGCAGCCAGTTCCCTTCGATCGCGAAACCGACTTTACCGGACATGAACGGATTCGTGCCGGATTGCCTGAGCGCGTCCGAGAAGGCGGCCAGCTTCCCGGCATCGTACTTCTTGGCATACCCCTGCATCCATTGCAGCGCGTGCACGATGCCGGGATCATTGGGCGTCAGTTTCCCGTTCCGCTCCCATTCTCCCCCGAACGCCCAGCCATAGGTATAGAGGAAGCCCTGCGCCTGCCAAGGAATTAAGCCGACTTGCTCGTAGGGCCCTTTGCCGTCCCGCTTGAACATGCGCGCGGCCATATCGTCAAGCTCGCCGATGGTTCTCGGCGGTTTATCGGGATCGAGCCCGGCTTCCTCCATCAACGTTTTATTGTAGAACATCGCGCGGTTGTCCGTATTCCACGGAAGCGCGTAGGTCTTCCCGCCGTACTGCGTCTCCGACCAGACGCTGGGATAGTAGATGCCCGGCATGCCGCCCGCTTTCGCTTCCTCGGTAATGTCTTCGAGCGCGTCTTTCGCCGCCCATTCGCTCACGATGAACCTGTCGATCATCGCGACGTCCGGCGCCGCGCCGCCCGCGATGGCGTTCAGCAGCTTGTCGGAGGCTTGCGAATTATCCGAATTCTCCACGAAGGTCATGCGAACTTTAATGTCGGGGTTCTCCTCCTCGAAGGGCTTGACCACCGTATCGTAAAATTCCTTCTCGAAGCCTCCGCCCCACGGAAACCAAAAGCTGATCGTCACCGCATCGGGATTTGAACCCTCTTCGTAGGCCGAAGACGGACTGCTCTCGTTCCGGTCCGCGCTCGACCCCAGGTACAGCCCCTGGTCGCAAGCCTCGAGCAGCAGCCCGACTGCGAATAGAACGAGCAGCAACGAGAGAGCCGTTTTCTTGCGCAGCAACAGCTTCTTCACCATCGAATGCCTCCTTCGTTAAGCCTCGCGCTCCGGCTTCCCGCCGTTACCCTTTCCGCGAGCGGTCAGCCGATGAGTCTTGACGGAATTTTCCGCAAGAGCGGAATCGTCAACACGACGCGGGTTCCCTGCCCGCAGCTGCTCTCGATCTCGATGCCGTATTGCGGCCCGTAGGCGATCCGGATCTGGGCGTTGATATTGCGGAGCGCGAAATGGCTCCCTGCGATATCCGCTTCGCCGCGCAGCAAGCGCCGCAGCTCGGCCAGTTTTTCGGCCGGCATCCCCTTGCCGTCGTCGACGACGATGAACTTCAGGCAGCTGTCCTTGCGAAGAAACGACACATCGAGCCGTCCCTTCCCGGGCTTCTTCTCCAGCCCGTGATAGATGGCGTTTTCGACAAGCGGCTGAAAAATGGATTTCAGCACCTTGTACTCCCCTAGCGTCTCGTCCACATGCAGATACAGTTCGAATTTATCCCGGTAACGGATCTTCTGGATCAGAATATAGCTGTCGATCAATTGGACGATCTGACCGATATCCACCTCGTCCTTGCCTTCGCTTAAGCTGAGACGCAAATATTTGGACAAGCCGAACACCATCGTGCTGATGTCGTCCACTTTATGGATGCGAGCGATCCAATGCACGGAATCGAGCGTGTTGTACAGGAAATGAGCGTTGATTTGGGAACCCAGCATTTTCAGCTGCAGCTCCTGTTCCAGCAGCTTCTGCACGTACAGCTCGTTGATCAACGCTTTGATCCTGGACACCATGGCGTTGAAATGAATGAAGAGATAACCGAATTCGTCTTCCCGCTTATCCGCGATGCGTACATCGAAATCGCCGTTCTTGGCTCTGCGCATGGCGCAAATCATTTTATGAAGCGGCCGGTGTACCGAAGAAGCGATCAGGGCGGCAAGCAAGATGCCGATCGCGGAGCAGAACACGCCAAGCGTCAGCATGTACCACCTGATATCGCGGGCTTCCCGCTTCAAGTCCGCTCCCGGCAGCATGCCGACGAGCGTCCAATCCGCGGATTCCAACCGGTCGTAGACGACCAGCTTCTTCTCTCCGCCGATCGCGCGGCTGAACATGCCCTGTTGCGCCCGCGATGCGGGCAGATCGAACTGGGTCGCGCTCAGCATGCCGTCCTTGTCGCCGACGATACCGCCGTCCTTGTCGATGAGGATGTTCATGCCCGAGCCGTCATAGTCGATCTCCGACAGCAGCTCCGTAATCTCCGCCGCATTCACCTCGTACAGCAGCACGCCGATGATCTCGCTGCGGTTGCCCACGTCCCGCTCCGCCCGGCCGAAGGAAAACACGGGCTCGGCGCCCGGATTTTCGCCTCTGATCATGGAAGGCCCGATGCCGAAGTACACCACGCCTCCGCCCGCGTCGCGGATTCTCCCGTACCAGGAGGTATTGGAGAAATCGGAGGCGTACGAATTATAGACCGGCGAGGAATCCCGAGGGGAATAACGAAAGGACTCGCCCAGCTCGCCAAGCAAATAGATATTCACGATATCGTTCCTGGCATTGACCAGGTTTGCCAGAAAAGCCGTATTGGCACGGTTGTTGTCGATTCGCTCCAACTCGCTGTAGAAGTTGCCGGCAAGCTGTTTCTGGATGTCTTTGTTGCCGAACACCAGCATGGAACGTTCCTCATAGCCCGTCAAAATGGCATCGATCCGCTTGCTCATCTGCAGCACGTTTTGAAGCGCCATCCCGCCCACCTTGGATTCGATGATTTCCGTGGATTTATCGTAAGAGAAGTAGCCCATTACGGCGATGATAACGAGCATGCTCGCCACATAGAATACGAACACCTTGGCTCTGACCGAAGCCAGATTGGATTTACGGAAGATCTTCGGCATCTGGACTCCTCTTTTCCTAAGCGCCGTAATTGCGGAACTGGGCCGGGGTCATCCCTTCCCATTCCTTGAAGGTCTTCACGAAATGGCGAAAATCCTTATAGCCGACGAGGTCCGCGATCTCGTAAATCTTCAAGGGCGTCCCCTCGAGCAGCTCCTTGGCTTTGGATATCCGCATGCGAATGAGGTATTTGCTGAGCGGCTCGCCGACTTCCGCATGGAATACTCTGCTGAAGTACGAAGGATTCAGGTAAATGCTCTCGGCGACGTCACCCAGACTGATGCCAAGGTGAAAATTGTCATGAATGAAGCATAGCGCTTTATCGATGATTCGCTTCTGACTCTGACCGGAGCCGTTGGCGGCCGGATGCTTGATCAGAAAAATCGCCATGACAGTTTGCTTCCAATCGTTCAGCGGGCACCGGTAGAGCCGGGACTTGATGCGGTTTACGGTCGCGGTGGATTTGAAGTGCTCCCGCCATCTTGATAGAAACAGGTCGATGAAGAGGTTCAATTCGCAGCGGATCGCCATGGCCGGCCGGCGTTTGACGCATTCGAAGAGCAACGCCAATTGATCGTCCAGCAAAGCCGCCAGCCTGCTCTCGTCGGACAGGAGCATGGCGCGGACCATCCGATTGGTCAAGGAGGTATCCAGCAGCTCCGTTTTATTCGCGCTATGCACGGTCTCGTCGGAAGACGACTGCTTCTCGTTTCCCGTATCGGCCGATGGCCGATCATGGGCTCTCGTGCCGACTGCGGCCATGCCGAAATTCACCGGCTGCCGGTTTTCCTCGGAGGAACGGTATACGCGTCCTTCGCCGTGAACGAAATAATCCAGATTATATGTAAGCGCTTCCCTGAATGCGAAAAAAAGTTTTTCCCGCTCCGCCGTCCTGCTGACGCCAACGCTGATTCGAATGCCCAATAGCTGCCGCGTCCTAATGATTGCCCGCTCCGCCCCGCGAAGTATCGCTCCGGCGTCCGCGGTCGGAGATGCTTGCCCCGTTGCCGACCCGAACGATGCCATGATAGCCGCATCCGCGAATTCATGTCCATGCAGCGGACAAGCAAGCGCGCGCACGCCTTCTTCGGCAAGTATTTCCTCCATGAGCTTGCCCAGTGCATAGCGCAGTAACGAGCATCCGTTTTCGTTCAAGCCCCTCTCGCCCCAATCATGAACGACGGCGGACAAGACGACAACCCGAGCCGGGTCCAGGTCGATATCGAGTGCCTTCCAGATCGGCTGCAGCTCGTGATCGGCCATCGGTCGCGACACGCACAGCTCCAGATGTTTCTGCTTGGCGAGCGGGACGCTTTCCCGTGCAAGATCCGTCAGTTCCTCGAGCCGCGAGGACAACTTGCGCCTCTGCATGATATCGGCGGCGCACCGGTCGACGATACTCAGCAGCACCTGCTCTTCAATCGGCTTCAAAATATAATCGAATGCTCCCAGCTTGACGGCTTTCTGCGCATAGCAGAAATCGCTGAACCCGCTGATCAGGATGATTCGCACGTCAATACCGCGGCGTTTTGCTTCTTCCATCAGCTCCATCCCGTCCATGGCAGGCATCCGAATATCCGAGATCACGATGTCGGGAACCTCCGATTCGAGCAGCTCCAGCGCCTGCTGTCCGTTCTCGGCTTCGCCGACCAACCGAATCCCGTGCGTCGGCCAATCGATGGTCTGCTTCAAGCCCTCCCGAATCCAAAGCTCGTCGTCAACGATGATGAGTTTCAGCATTTCCTTCGCTCCCTTCCCATTGCACCAAGACTTGCACGATGTGCTGTACCTTTCATCTTACCGAAGCGGGAAGCATTGCATAACGATGTTGTTTTTGGATTTGGTGTGGTATTTTTGCTTTTCCAAGTTATCCCATTCGTACTTCCGATTGAAAAACGTCAGTTTTGGACGGATTATGAACTGCTCCCCGTCCAGTAGACAGTGCCTCCTTGTCCCCCTGTTTTGTGTCCTTGGACATAAGCGACGTCATCGGCTTCTTGCCGATCGTACTTTTCTGGGGGATATCCCATCCTAAAAAAAGAATCCGCTGTTCAGCGGATTCTTCTTTCTTATAGATTCGATTACATCGGTTGAATGGGATTGCCCTTCAAGATGTCTTCCACTTCTTGGTAGCCATCAAGGTAGGCAAAGTTATAACGCGCCGGAAGCGCGAACACGTATTTGTCATTGCGTGTTAGTTCGCTTGGTCCCATAGGCGCTGCGCCGATGAAAAACTTCTCCTGCTGAAGCGCGTTCCATTGATCGATCGTAAAGACATATATAGGGATATCCTGCCTAGGCTTGTCGGCTGTCCATTCGGGATGGCGGATGCCGATGGACGCGCCGCTTTCTACGACCTTACCGTCAGTCGCATCCTGCCCATTCCATTTGTCCGTTACGATCGTGTACCCTTTCCAACTGTCCGGCAGCGTGAAACGGAAGCCATATTGGGTATTCTCATAGACGGTTTGGTCAGCTTGATTCGCTTGTGCAACGACGGGTACTGCCTGTTCAGCATGATTCGCTTTGTTTGCGGACACTACGGCCGGTACGGATACGGCGACAACAGCCAGCAGCAGCAGCAGCGCTGCGGCTCCCTTGTTTTTCTTTTTCATGTTCATTTCCTCCTCAAGAGCTTTTCGTTTTATTTTGACCTTCATTCACTGCCGTGAGCGTATGTCGCGATGCCGTCATGGAGCTTACCGCTTATTTTCATTCGAGACAAGCGACGGTTCAATTACAACCTCATATTACCTAGTCCAGCCTCGACAGGAATGACAGAACGGTAACGAAACGGCTACAATCAGGTAACGGCGGATTCTGCCTGCAGGAATGACAAAAGATGATGGTTTGGAAGGTTTGTCCGTATCCGAAAGCGACTCGGTAAGATTGGATGTTCTTGTCCCGATACGGCTATGGATAAATGTTCTTGCCATCCGACAACGCAAAAACACCTTCAAGTTATCCACCATATCTTACGGACATGGTCATTTCGCTTGAAGGTGTTTTAGTTGTCCCACGTTACGGGATCAGTCCCGACTTCGTTGCATAGAGTTGTCGTCCCACATTCAGGACGTCGACCTCCCGAATCGTTAGCGGCGTCATGCCGCAAAGGTCTAACGGAAAAACTCTTTGAACAGCTTAATGGCCGCTTCCGGGTTCTCCTCCATGATCCAATGTCCGGTTTTCTCCAGCTTCACCGTCTTTGAATTCGGCGCATGCTCGTTTAAGAACTGCTCCAGCATAGCGTAACCGGACACGCCGGCGATGCCGAGCGCGGGCACGGACAACGGCTTGTACGTTTTCAACGTTTCGATATCTTCCCTGAACGTCTTGTACCATTCATTGCCGGCGCGAAGCGCATCGGGCTGGGAATAGGCCGCAAGGTAAACCTCGCGTTCCTTCTTGCTGAGCGCATCCTTGGTGTAGCCCATATAATCGTAAATCCAATTATAGACGAGATCCAGCTGTTTGCCCTGCAGCATCTGCTCCGACAAGCCCGGGATGGTATTGGTGGCAAACCACCAGTAGAACTTCGCACGTTCGGGATTGCTCTCGTCGTACACGCCCGGCGGCGGCAAGATCGGGATTTTCAGGAAGTTATCATTCGGATGCGAAGCATCCATCAGCACGACTTTCTTCGTGGCTTGCGGGTAATTGGCTGCATAGGCGTACGCGATCGTCGCCCCGATATCATGTCCGGCGATGTAGATGCTCTTGTATCCGAGCGCTTTGGCCAATTCATGAATATCCGTGGCCATCGTCTTCTTGTCATAGCCCGACTGGGGCTTGTCCGAACCGCCCATGCCCCGGTATTCCACGACATAGACATGATAGTGCTTGGCCAGCTCCGGCATCATATTGCGGAACGAATACCAGGTTACGGGCCAGCCCGGCAGCAGAAACAACGGCTCGCCCTTCCCGCCCTCGACATAATGAAGCTTGACGCCGTGCGCTTCCATGTAGCCGTTCTTGAAGCCCGGAAGCTCTTTGACGAGCTCTTCGTCGGACAACGACTTATCGGGCGCCGGTTTGGCTGCTGCGGTTAGCGCCACTTGCTTTGGATTGATATCGGCGGCGCGCTCGCCGTCTTGCTGATTGCTGTTTCGCGCGCAGGCCGAAAGCAGCATAAATGACGCAATCAGCAGTATTGCCGTGCATTTGGCCGGCCATCTCGATTGTTTCCCGAACATCGTAATCCCTCCTATATACATACATTCATCATTTTTCATGCTCATATGCTTGACTTACAACGGCTATCATTTCCCTTATCGGGCAATGTATGCGAAGCCTAACGTGGCCGAGGAAGGAATCCACGCGTAACGGCTTCCCACAAGGAACAGCCGCTCGACCTCATTCTGCTGCATTAAAGCGAACTGCAGCTTCGTCAGCGAACCCCCTTTCGTCTAAAAAGAGGAGCGACACCGTTGCAACCAGCAACGTCCTCTTGTTTTTTCTCCGCCGGCACTTCTGCTCTCTAATCGCAAAAGTTGCTCGGGCGAAGGGTTTCGCTCGTTCTTGCACCTTGATCTTACCAAGGATGACGGAGTGCCAAATCTGTTAAAGGTCATGAATATGCCAAAAAAAAAGCATCGCTTTCGGTCATTGCGCATGACTATTTTAAGTCGCAAATGCCAAAAGTAATGCTTCCAGTCGTTCTTGTCACCCACGATCATGCCTTCACGCTGCGAGCCCTCTTCCAGTATTAATTCTTGCTTTTCAATGTTCTAAGAATGAAGGATGAAAAATCATTTGGCTTGCGACCTAATATCCACGTTAAAACATTAGCATTACCGATCGATCCATGTTCATTGTAATGTTGAAACATCTTTAATGTTGTATTTACTTGATAGTCTCCTGATCCGCGCTTTTTTAATTGTGCTGCGAACATTTCGTCTTGAGGCGTTTCGACTTTGATCTCATGGCCAAAATGCTGTTCCATCGCTGCTATCATATCCGACAATGATAAATTTTCAGGCCCGGAAAGTTCATAGGAAGCCCATGTATGTCCCGGACGAGTAAGAATGATTGCAGCTGCCTCGGCTAAGTCTTCTAAGTCAATCATTCAAATGCGAGTTTCTTGAGTCGTAAAATACTTTTGTTGAAAGATACCTTTCTCGCTAAGCAGCTTCCAAGACTCGCGTATATTCTGCATCAATACGCCTGGCTGAATAATCGTATAGGGGATACCTGAATTCACCAGGAGCTCCTCGACCATGAGTTTTTTCTGATGATGCGGCATTTCTTGAATGACGGGATGTATGACGGAATGGAATACGAAATGTTCAACTTCGGCCAAGCGAGCTGCTTGTATGATTATTCGTCCGATTTGAACTTCATCGGGATTCATAGCTGAACAAATGTGGTATACAGCCTTAATTCCGACGAATGCCTCATTTACAGCCTTTTGATCCAGCATATCTCCTGTAACGACTTCCATCTCGCCTAATGATTTAATGTCCTCGATTTGTTCGGTTCTACGAACAAAAGCCCTTATCCGCTCTCCTTTAGATAGCAAAGCTTTAATTACCGCACGTCCAGTTTTTCCGTTTGCTCCAGTTATAAGGATCATCCTTATTTCTCCTTTATGTTAAAGTGCAGGCCGAACGCAAATTTTAATCCTATCGTTACCATGAGCGAGATAAATTAATCTGCGTAACCATGTTAATTAATGGAAACTAACTCGTTGTCCGTTGCGTAATTTACGATAATGGCAGCGGCTTCTGCTTTAGACTTGCCGCCTTTGGATTTGCCATTCAGATCCGTTGCGGTGAAACCGGCGTGACCGCAAACGATGCATAATAAAGCCATCATACTGGAACCCTTTTATTTAATCCAACGCATTTCATGTTATATTCTTATTGATTAGAAGGAATGATTGGGGTTGGAATTCGAGCTGAGGAAGTTGTGGCTAAGCGAATTATCCAGCCCTTGAACGTCAATGTCTTTTTTGGCTTCTCGATAAACCTAACGAAATATGGGACTCGCAGCGGTTCATACGCTCAGTCTGAACGAATGAAAACAACAAAAGAGCCGCGATTCTCGCGGCCCTTAATTAGATAATATTCTTGTCGCCCGAACGTGCATAGATTGAAAGTCTTAGTCAACGGCGTTGGAGATAACCTCGATATTACCGCGAGTCGCTTTCGCGTAAGGACACACCTTATGTGCTTCATCGACGACTTCTTGAGCGATGCTGCGATCAATGCCTTTTATCGTAATATCCAACGTCACAGCCAACGCATAGCCGTCGTTTGCATCCTTGCCGAGCGTTACGTTTGAAACAATGGAAACCCCTTCCGAATTGATCTTTTTCATTCGCATGACAGTTCCCATCGCGCCTTCAAAACAAGCCGCGAAGCCTGCCGCGAACAATTGCTCCGGATTTGTTCCCTCGCCGTTACCGCCTAATTCCTTTGGGTAACGCAAATCCACGTTCAACTTGTCATCGTTGGACACCGCTTTGCCCTCTCTTCCGCCTTGAACGTTAACAGTGGCCGTGTACAGTTTCTTTTCAATTTTATCCATTTTCGCATGCTCTCCTCTTCATCTTCTCTACTCGCATTGGGGACATCTAATCGGATTCAGTGCGGATGAGCACCGGGATTACCAGTAGCAATCCATGTAATATTCATTTTCCTCCACCCATTTCCCATAAGTCCGCAGAATTTCTTTCAGTCGCGAGCAGGAACTCGTTAAACTATTCATCAATAGAATGCGCAGCATATGCCCAAATCCTCTCTGAACAAAATGTGTAGACCACGTTGTCTGACATTCAAGGCTTAGTGCACGGGCCGAAGGGTTCACTCGTTCTTGCACCTTTATCTTACCAAGGTGGATGGAGTGCCAAATCTGTTAAAGGTCATGAATTTCGCGAAAAAAAAGCATCGCTTTTGGTCATTGCGCATGACGATTTTCATGCGCAATGACCAAAGTAATGCTCCCGTTCTCAGATCGAATGAGAATCGGAAAAAAGTGTAAGCACCTCGCCAGCTCTCTTTGAGACAGCCCATCTTTTTAGGTTTAAATTACGTTATTACGGATAGATTGCGCAGCCATCAGCTGCATGGCCCGAGATTACGCCCGCAACAATAACATTCCGTTATCCGAAAAGCCCGCTTCGATTAAGAAGCGGGCTTTCGGTGATTTCATGGCAGATTCAGTATTCCTATTCAATAAATCTACAGACATAGTTGATGCCCGTCAACGGAAGCGGTTCCCGGTTAAGCCGAAGCTCGATCAGCGTTGTCGTGAAGGGGTAAAAGAACTTGACTTCGCCTTCGCCAAGCAGGCTGGACAGATCGAGTTTGGCATGCCACGTTCCTTTGTCGCTGTAAACCTCTAAATCCTCCATCGGCACGCTGGTGAATCCGTGATAAGTGACCAGCGACGACCCGGAGGACGCGATCACGGTCAATGTCAGACTCTCCAGGGATTCGGGATCCAGCTCATCGAGGTTCACGTGGAAATTTCGCAGGCTGGAATCCCCGCTATACGTGTGGACGTCGACATCGAAGCATTCAAGCTCCTCGTGCTGCCCGTCGTTTCGTTTGCCTTCCAGCCGGATGTAATAGTCGCGAATCGGGTCCCCTCGCTCGTCCGTAGCCCGGATCAAAAACTGCTGCCATTGGGTCAATTCCGCGATCACGTCGCGCGTGCGGCTGGCGGCGTCATTCAGCCACAGCTCATGCGCCTGCGAATCTTCAACGCCTAATGCGGCATAAACCATATCGGCCAATCCTTCGGAAGGTTGTCCAATGATCGAACCATGGTCCGCGCCTTGGACCGGAAACATCGGAATGTCCACATTGCTCCAATTCGAAAACGAGATCCTGTTATCGACCTTGGCATTCGTCAGATCGACCTTGATCTTCCGGACATTAAGCCCGCAGCCGGCCATTCTCACCGTCCCGTCCGTGCCGGGCTCGCTGATCAGCTTCTTGATGCCGCCATACCCCTCCGTACCGCAGAAAATATACACGTACGGCGTATCGCCGTGAGAACCGTAATAAGGCAGCGTACCGAACAAATCCTTCTCCGCAAGGTCCCACGTAAACCGGCTTCCCAATTCCAGCGCGTCCAGCACGCGGTCGCCCGCTTCGAGGAAATCCGGTCCCAGTTCCTTTCTGCCTTTAAAGACGCCGCCAAACCAGCTTCTGCCCTTGTGCGCCAGCGGCGAGCCGAACGTAGCTGGCGCGAGTCCGATCAGATGTTTCAACCGGTCCCGCCTCTTCGAATAGACGGCGAGCCAGGAACGAAGGACCAGCATTCCGGTCGAATGCACGATCGCGTCGAACTGCTCATCGTCTTTCAATCCGATTCTTTCCCGGAGCGCGCGATCGAACCCTTCGGCAATGTCGGGAATGGTCACCTCGTTGGTTAGCGTTTCATAGGAACAGACATGGATGTTCTGACGATCATAGCCCCGCTCGGTTAACTTATCCACCCACGCGCGAAAGGACTCTCCTTTATCGGAATAGCCATGAATCAAGACAATCGGCCGCTTCGCCATAGGTACCCCCATCAATTCGTCCTCTGAAAAATAGAAAACCGTCTAGCATTCACATATAAAACGATAAAAGCCCTGCATCCATGCCCCGATCACTTGCTTCGTGCGGGGCGAATCACTAATGATAGAAATAGACTTTTTCGGTTTCACCGTCGAACGACGCTTGACCGCCAAGCAGTTCGGCGGCCGCCCGGACACCGATATAGGCGCTGCCGTCGATCAACGTGAACGCGGTGACCGATTTTCCGGCCACATAGGGCATGGCCTCCGACGCGTTCCATTCCACGGACACGTCAAGCGCCTCGGCCAGTTCGCGCAGCGGAAGATAGGCATGGCCGCCGATCAGCCGCCCGTGAGCGGCAAGCTTATCGTTGACGACGATCTTGACGGCGTCTTCGGCCGTCGATTCGGACTCGGCCGGCGTGCCGGCATACTTGTCGAAGAACGCTTTCTCCATCGCGTTGACGTCGACGTTGCCGGCGATGCCGGCGACGGTCCCCTCGCTCGTGTACTGGAACACGGCCCATTCCGACCAGGTGTCGTTGGCCATGGGCCGTTCCGTATCGTAATGCGCAATCCACAGCGGCCATTTTCCGAGCGGCTTCCGTAGATTCGATTTCGCGAAACTCGCGCCCGTGTAGAGCATCGCCGGATGGCCCGTAAGCTTCTCGACCGTTTCCAGCCATTCGACGCACCATGCCGTCAACTGCTCATCGGGAACGTCGGCCGCCGTTCCTTCTACATCCAAAACATGCGGGAAGTCGGCCGCGTATCCCGATATCGCGTTCGCGAAGTTGGCCGCCTCCTTGCCGGCATCGTTCAGCTCCGGATGGGCGTAATGGTAAAAACCGACCTTCAATCCTGCCGACGATGCGCCTTGGGCATTCGACGAGAATTGCTTGTCATGGCCCGATCCGCCCTCCGTCGCCTTGACGAAGACGCCGGCCACCGCATCCGTCTTCACCTTCGCCCAATCGATCTTTCCGCGATCATTCTGATGGTGCGACACGTCGATGATCTTTAGATTCGTTGCTGATTTGGCTTGCATTGGCATCGGCCCCTTTGCTTGAGTTTGCAGTCGCGTTTCCTGCCGTATTTCATAAAAAAAGCGAAAGGGCCATTGGTTATCGGCCCTTTCGCGCTATTCTTCGCGCGTTACTGGAGTGCCAACTCGAAATGATCGAAGGCAGCCCAGTTATTCGCATTGGCGTCATGCCAAATTCCAACCTCGATTTG
The DNA here is from genome assembly GCF_059383675.1 of Paenibacillus sp. J22P277. Lineage (NCBI taxonomy): Bacteria > Bacillati > Bacillota > Bacilli > Caryophanales > Paenibacillaceae > Paenibacillus > Paenibacillus sp. J22P277. The sequence continues at coordinate 792,203 of NZ_JBXENS010000005.1, read as the reverse complement.
CCCATTTGTGACTTGGATGTTGTTTATCGTGTATGGCGTGTAATTCGTAACCGGGCTTGTCCCGATATTCGCCGACAGCTCGGCACCGCCGTAATCTTTCGCATAAAGCTTCAGCGCATTCTGCCCCCCGCCGGAGCGCGCCCATACGCTGGCCTTGTACAGACCGTTAGGCACATTAACCTTTTGCGCCGTGATTTGCTGGTATCCGGACGATGCCCAATGCGTCAGCTTGTAGCTTCCCGTATAGGGTTGATCTTTATCGACTTTGTGCGCCAGCACAAGGTTGTGCCACTCGAACCAGCCGGTCAAATCTCCCGTCTCGAAGTCCGGATTCGCCAACAGGTTCTGGCCTTGCGGTCTTGCGAAGCTGAGCCAGTTGAGATTGAATCCTGCTCCGCTTGCGTGGACGCGCAAGGTGGACTGGCCTGCGCTTAGATTCGCCGTCGCCGAGATCGTCTGCCAGTTCTGCCAGCCTCCCGTGTTCGGCACGGAGGTAGTCGCGAGCACGTCGGAGCCGGATTTCAGTTGAATCTGGCCGGTCGTTCCCTGGCTTGCGACCCGGTACTGTACCGTATAGACGCCTGCCGCAGGGACGTTCACTTTGTACTCCATCCAGTCGCCGGCGTCGATCCAACCGACGTTTTGCCCGCCGCCCGCATCGGTCGTCGTTTCCAGCTGAACGCCGTTCATCGCGCTGAACTTCTCCGCTTCTATCTTGGCCGGAAGCGTCACGCTCTCCGGCGTGCCGGCGCTTCCGTCGCGTGCATACGCGCGGACGTAATCGATCGTCATCGTTTGCGGGAACGCCGTGGAGCCGTCCGGGTCACCGTCGAAGTTGCCGCCGACCGCCAGGTTCAACAGGAAGTGGAAGCGTTGATTGAACGGCGCCGGGCTTGCGCCGCCCGAACTGTACCATTCCGATGCTCGGCGCGTCTGGTACAGATTGCCGTCGACATACCACCTAATCTCGTTCGGTTCCCATTCCACGGCGTACACGTGATAGCCCTCGTCAGGAAGGGTATAGCTCGAACCGATATACTTCCACGGATTTCCGAAATGGATGGTGCCCATGACCTTGAGCGGATCCGAGCCCCGCTGTTCCATGATGTCGATCTCGCCGCTGATCGGCCAGGCGCCGTATTTCCAATCGGTGGGAAGCATCCAGATGGCCGGCCACATGCCCTTTCCGCGAGGGAGCTTGGCGCGCGCCTCGAATTTGCCGTACGTCCAGTCTCCTTTGTTCGTCGATACCAAGCGGGCGGAGGTGTACGCCATGCCGTTGCTGTTTTCATGAATCGCTTTAATGACCAAGTGCCCCGTGCCGTCCAGATAAGCGTTCTTCGTGCTGTCGGTGTAATACTGCTTCTCGTTGTTCCCCCATCCGCTTCCGCCGATGTCGTATCCCCATTTGCCCGGGTCGGGAGGCGAACCGTTCGCTCCGTCGAATTCGTCGCTCCATACCAGGCGCCAATTGTCACCGCTCATCGTGTAGTCTCCTTTTCATGTTGGAATGCCGGATCTATTAGCAAGAAAGATTGTTGCCCGGGTTCACGCCGAGAATCCCGGTAATCCGTTTATATTGCTCCACCCGGCTTTGAACCGGCCCGCCGCCGCCGCGGTTGCATTCCAATGCGCCGTTGATCGTTCGGATCGTTTCGCCGAATCCTCTGGATTGGACCATCGCGTCATGACCGGTCATCGAGCCAGCGCCGGTCTGCGTGTTCCAGAACCAAAGCGCCGTCTTCCAAGCTACGGAAGCGTCCTGCGCGACCAGATCCGGATTGCTCAGGAGCGGAAGCCCAAGCGCTTCGCCAGCCGCGCCGTAGTTGAAGTTCCAGCTGATCTGCAGCGGACCCCGACCGTAATATTGCTTGCCCGGCGCCACTTGGTAGTGGCTGTTATAGTCGGCGTAGTGCCCGTAGTTCGCGGTATTCTGCTCGACGATGTAATACAGTCCGCCGGTTTCGTGATAGACGTTGGCGAGGAATGCGGCAGCCTCTTGTTTCTTGATCGTCGCGTCGCCCGTATTCGCGAATCGGGGATAAGCGCCGGCGGCCGTGACCAAGCCCGAGTAGGTGTAGAACGGATTGCGCCCGGGGAAGATCTGGTTGAACTGTTGTTCGGTCACGAGAAATCCGCCCGGCTGCGTCGACTGCGGCGGCTGCGGCGAGGATTCCGCGCCCGATAGGACGAACTCTTCCCAGCCCGACGGAGCCGTTCTATTCGCGTACAGAACCGACCCCTCGTTCATATCCGCGGATACGTACAGATTATTGGCCAGCGCTTGCAGCGCGAATTTACCGTTGCCGCGATCTATTTTCTTGAATTTTTCCCACGCTTGGATGGACGTCGCTCTTGCGATCAACTTCGTGCCTTGATTCAGGTCGGCTGTCACGTACTTGTTGTTGGCCGCGGATAAAAACGATACGGTACCGTCCGAATTCGCGATGACAGTGAAGGTTTCCCATCCGGCAACAACCGTTCGGTTGGCGACGAGCGGACTTGCCCCTTGATCCTCCGCGGATACGTAATGATTGCTGAATGCTGATTTCAGAGTAGATGACAAGATAAAAACCTCCTAGTAATAGTTTGAGATACAAGAAATGATTATGAATACTATTATTTTTTTTAGCAATAAGGCTATTTACCCAAGTGTTAATGCTAAAAAATTACATTTATAAATATTAATTTTTAGTAAATATTATATTATATATCCTGAATGATGCCTGCGCGTTACAGCACGATCACAAACATGAGCGCGATCAAGGCTGGCTAGCCCTCGCGAACCAGATCGACCGCTTCGCTGTCGCGCCTCCGTAAAGGGCTGCGACGAGTACGTAAATCAAGAAGAACCATTGGATCGACTCTTCCGTTTGCTCATCGGGATAAAACAGTCCCCAAATCAGTCCCGCCGCAAGAAATCCATTGTACAGCCCTTGGTTCGCGGCACGCGCCTTGGTAGCCGCCGCCTCCTCCTTCGTCTTCATGCCGAAGGCTTTCATCGCGCGGGAAGTCGTCCACAAAAACATTTCCAGGATCAAAGTATACCTATGTTCCAAAGCGATTAATCCAACCGTTCTGTCCCGAAACTCCAAACCCCGCAAGGTATTTGGATTGGTTATATCCTCCAAATGTAGCGCTTCGCAGATCCTGCTTTCGAGGGCGCGTTCCCTCATCGTCTGTAAGCGCATAACGCTGCGTGCCTCCAAGCATGCAAGACAAAAAAACCGCGCATGGCGCGGCTTCAAAAGAGTCTGGCTTTCTAGTTCTTCGGCACGATCCGATCTCGACCTCGGGGGCGGTCCCGGCCGCTGCTTCTCTCGCATGCGTTTGCTTGCCGTCCCGGTCAATAACGCTACCTGCTGCCTAGACAACGACCGGAATGTCATCGATCCGCGATTGAAAGCCAATTTGGAGCTGTCGGACGTGGATCTGGTCGAGCGTTCGCTGCCAAAGTATGCTCGGGAGCGTACCAAAGAACCGCGGATCCCGATGCCTGCGCGATCCCGTGTCCGCTACCAATCCAAGGCAAAAACCGCCGACTCGTGAAGTAAACGGTTCTCGGCCGGCTGCTTCGAATCTTTCAACTATATGCGCCCCTATTCAAGTCCTTAGTGAATATTCACGACGATCTTGCCGAACTCGGGGCCATTCAGCTGCTGCATGTAGGCTGATTTCACGTCCTCGAACGCGAAACGCTCGCTGATAATAGGATGAATGTCCTTCCGTTCGATGAAGGCATTCATTTCTTCGAACAATTGGCGCGAACCGACGCGCACGCCTCGGACGGTGAGCGCTCTGAAGATGACGGGCTTCGGATCTATTTTCCCGATCGGAGGAACGATGCCGACCAAATGGACCATGCCTTCGATCCGAGCGGCGAGAATCGACTGTTCCAATGTAGTCGAACCTACCGTTTCCACGACATGGTCGACCCCGACATTGTCCGTCAAATCAAGGACCGCTTCATGCCAATCCGGGTTGCTTCGATAGTTGATGACATGGTCGGCCCCGGCTTCAGTCGCCCGAGCGAGCTTGGCGTCGCTGGAGGAGGTAATGATCGTCTTCGCTCCGAGCGCTTTTGCAAACTGGAGCGCAAAGAGGGCAACCCCTCCGGTGCCAAGAATCAAAACCGTCTGGGAGGGACGAACGTCCCGGACGGCATTCCAAGCCGTAACGGCAGCAGTAGGAAGCGTTGCTGCTTCTTCATAAGACAAGTTATTCGGCAATCGAACCAAACCCTCTTGGTTAAACACGCGAAATTCAGCCAAATTCCCATCCAGCCCATGACCGAGGGATGTGACGGAGTTAAACGCATTCGGAGTAATGGGACCGTAGAGCCAGTCCTGAGCGGTTGCTCCTGCAACGCGGTCGCCAATTACGAAGCGATCCACGCGAGAACCTACGGCCACGACCTCACCTGCTCCATCCGACAAGGGCACAGTCGGGCGGGCTAATTGAATCCCATGGTCACCTGAGATGTAGAACGTGTCCTTATAGTTGAACGAAGCCGCATGAAGCTTGACGAGGACTTCGTAAGGTGCAACTTCAGGTATTTCTTCCGTGGTCATTCGGAGTCCATCCAGGCTGGGTGTCGTCAATCGATATACGCGCATATCTTTCTTTACTAGACTCATTCGTCTCTGCCTCCGTAAATCGCCGCAGAGGCGAGTCGATGGTTGCAGTCGATGAATAGTATGGTTTTTTTTGTTGTCATCATTCTCTTCGTCCTTCCGTTGTTTCTTAGTCGTCCACTCTCGATTTCTGGTGCGTTTCCCCAGTTACGTCAGCATTGCAAAAACATCTTCCGATACGGGGGTAACGTCATCCAATCGTCCTTCGCGAACCTTGTTCGCCCAAGCGGGATCCGCTAACAAGGATCGTCCTACCGCGATCAGATCGAACTCCTCCCGTTTGATCTGTTCGTTTAAGGCATCTAGTCGCGCATATGGATGACCGTCATGCGCGGTGCCGAAGACATCCGCTTCAAGACCGACCGAACCGACGGAAATGGTCGGCTTGCCCGTCACTTTCTTGACCCATCCCGCCAAATTCAACTCGGAACCTTCGAATTCCGGCACCCAGAATCGGCGCGTCGAGCAGTGAAACATATCCACGCCCGCGTTCGCCAATGGCGTCAGCCATTGCGCGAGCTGCTCAGGAGTAGCCGCAAGCTTCGCGTCGTAGTTGTCCGCCTTCCACTGCGATATCCGAAGCACGATTGGGAAATCCGCTCCCACCGCTTCCCGGCAGGCTTGGATGACCTCTTCGGCGAATCGGTTGCGTGCCGGCAAATCGCCCCCGTAACGGTCCGTGCGGCGGTTCGTCTTCTCCCAAAAAAATTGGTCGATGAGGTAACCGTGAGCGCCATGAAGTTCGATCCCGTCGAAGCCGATGCGCTTCGCGTCGGCTGCAGCTTGTGCATAGGCATCCACGATGGAGGCAATTTCCGACTCGGATAATGGCTCGGACACCTGGTCACCTTGCAGATCCAGTCCGGACGGGCCGACAGGATGGGCATCCGAATCCGGAAAGTCGCTCATCTTGCGGGCCATGCCCGTATGCCAAAGTTGTGGCATGATTTTTCCGCCGGCTGCGTGCACCTCTTTTACGACCTGCGCCCAACCGTTCAGCGCGTCTTTGCCATAGAAATGCGGGATGTTATGGTCTGCTGCCGACGCGAGGTGATTGATGGTCGTACCTTCGGTAATAATCAGTCCGACCCCGCCTTCAGCGCGACGGCGATAATACGCGGCAACATCAGGACCAGGAACGCCGTGGGGTGAGAAATTTCTCGTCATCGGAGCCATTACGACTCGGTTGTGCAAGTTTAAGCCCCGCAGCGATAAGGGGCGAAATAATTCGGTTTTGTCCATAGCATTAACCTCCAAATTGCGTCATTACGTGATTAAATAATCAGCAAATGACAATATAGAAATCCTTTGCTTGAACATGAAGTCAAGTTAAGGATGAAAATAAAATGAATAAGCATTTATATAAAAACGGAATATTCAATTTTTTTCCGACGATAAGAAACTTTGATCGCTTTATTGCTCCATTAGGTGCGGCATAGTTTTGCTGCTCACTACATGCGTTGAATTAAGCGGAGTGTTCGCTCCCTGCTTGTTTTCTCTTCCCGAAAATCCAATCCATCGACAGTGCCCTGTCGCTACTGATCGCAAAATAGACGACGATTACAAGCAGCAAAAATTCAAGCTCCCAGCCTGCCATTTGACCGTTCCCCAAAAAACCGGCCGAGAATTTTGCCTTAACGATCGCACCGAACATGATTATGGCAAGAACGGTCGAGATGAACCTTGTTCCCAATCCGATCACCTTCCAATTTTTATCCTATAGACTTGTTCGAATCTTGCGTCATGCCCATTTCGCTTCTGCTCCCAATTTAAGGGAAACTGCTGATTAACTTCATTACATGATAATCACCCCTCTCAAAGGTTCTGTGAATCGAGACCAACTTTCTTTAGCAATTGAATTAATTGAAGCTTCTCTTCCTTGCTGATAGACGATAATCGATCTGAGATTACTTTCGCGTGTTTAGGAAATATTTCGCTCAATAATGCTTCGCCTGCTTCAGAAAGCAAGACCTGAACAGACCTCCTGTCAGTTGCCAGCAACTCGCGTTTGACGTATCCTGTTTTCTCCAACTTGCTTACCACGTAGCTGATGCTTCCGGCCGGAATCGAAAAGATCTCGCTTATCTGCTGGACGGAATGAGGCCCCTTGTTGTACAAGAGCTCAAGGATCATAAAATTCTCTCTGCTGATTCCGTGGCTTTCGATACTTTTTCTTGCACTGCCAATAAAAGATTCGTTGGCTTTCACCCATACCCGAAAAACTCTTAAATCCAGCTCGGTTTGATCATCTCCTGTATACATGTACAGGTCTCCTTAGAAGGTTTGTTACTCCGAAAGAATTGTCTACGGTGTCGGATTGATTAAGCATCTTCTTCTGGAGCACGAAATTTGTTAACATATTTTTATCATAAATTTATGATAAATGTCAACACTATACGTTTGTTCGCATCTGCCGCTTCTTAAATCGTATGGAGGTTCATAATTACATTCCCCTATTCCCTCGCTAATTAATCCATGGGATTACTGAGCCTATGCTTCCAACCCCGGCTTCACCATGCTTTGATAGCTCTATTGCCGTATGGATCCGACTGCAGTACCTCTATAGTCCGAATACACGCACTCCGCTTCAGAGCAAATCAGGCAGCGACAATCAGCCCAAGGCGTTAAACGCCTTAGGCTTTTGAGCGGCTATGCAGCGATGTTCGATTCGAAGTAAACCGTTCTTTTAAACGTAACTTATTTATTGCCGAGTTGTTCCGCCAAACCGATTAGAAGTCCATCATTTCCGCGAATGTAGCAGAGCCGATAAGAGTCCCCGTACTGAACCACTTCGCCAACGAGCTGAGCACCATGTTTAATGAGTCTGGATACCAACTCGTCAATGTCTGCAACGGTGAACATGACGCGTAGATAACCGAGGGCATTTACAGGAGCAGCTCGGTGATCCGATATGGCAGGCGGGGTTAGAAATCGCGAAAGTTCAAGCCGGCTGTGGCCATCCGGGGTAACCATCATAGCAATCTCTACACGCTGTGAACCCAGCCCGGTTACGCGACCGGCCCATTCACCTTCGACAGTAGTTCGCCCTTCGAGCTTCAAGCCAATTTCCTCGAAGAAAGAGATGGCATCCTCAAGGGATTCTACAACGATGCCAACATTGTCCATTCTTAGCAATTGGTTGTTTACCATAGTTTCATCTCCTTATGCGTACGAATTCATTACCTGATCATCTTCCTATTTATTCTATCAAGGATTCCTATATGAAAATACAGTAGATTCATGCATTTAATGATTTTTTAGATGATCGCTCATCAACAGAAGTAATTGATTTCATTATTATTATGAAATAGACTTATCTATCCGTTGGAGTTAAGCTAGCACATGTGATCGAGCACAACGGTCACGAACTACAATAAACATTCCTGAGGAGGATATAACATCATGAGTTTTGCTTCATACGAGAATGAATTTCAAGGTAAACGCGCATTAATAACGGGTGGAACAAAAGGGATGGGCTATGCAATCGTAAAACGGCTTGCCGCAGCCGGCGCAACAGTGCTCACGACGGCACGAACGCTCCCAAATGCCTACGATGTACCCGGCGTTCACTTCGTTCAAACCGACATCACGAAGTCGGCAGGCACGGCGCTTCTCGTCGAAGCCGTGAAAGAAAAGCTGGGCGGTGTCGATATTTTGATCAATACGGTCGGTGGTGCTTCAACTCCGCCTGGCGGCGCCCTGGCCTTGACCGAAGAGGACTGGCTCGAGACGCTGAACATGAATCTGCTTGGATCCGTCCGTTTGGACAGAAGCTTGCTGCCGATGATGGTGGAACAAGGCAAGGGCGTTATCATTCATGTGAGTTCCATTCAGAGAACGTTGCCGCTGTATGAGACAACACTGGCATACGCCGCGTCGAAAGCAGCGTTGACCAACTACAGCAAAGGCTTGTCTAAGGAGTTCTCGCCCAAAGGGATTCGCATCAACACGATCGCACCGGGTTTCATTCAAACGGAAGCGGCGGATCGGATGATCGACCGAATCGCGACGGTCGCCGGCAGCCGCGAAGCGGCTCTGCAGGAGCTGATGAATTCGCTCGGCGGCATTCCTATTGGACGTCCGGGCTTACCTGAAGAAGTTGCGGAGCTTGCTGCATTCTTGGTTTCCGATCGTGCAGCTTCCATTACGGGCAGCGAGTATGTGATTGACGGCGGTACGGTGCCAACCGTTTAATCCGTACATTGGATATCCAATTAAAGGAGGAGCTAGGAATGACTCAATTGCCAGCATCCGTGAAAACTTATTTTGATGCCGCAAATGCGGATCAGCCAGAGGTATTTATCGCCGCTTTCGACGAAAAGGCATACGTCTTTGACGATAACCGGGAATTCAAAGGGATTGAAGAAATCCGTAATTGGAGTAAGACCGATGTGTTCGCGGTACGTGTTCGCTTTGAAATAGCCGACGTATTAGAAAAGGACGGCGCATATGCGGTCACTGCGTCACTGGATGGCGACTTTAATAAAACTAATCTTCCCAATCCATTCTTGTTGAAACATACGTTTAAACTCTCTGGCGGTAAAATCCAAGAGCTGCAGATTTCTCTGCCTTAATAGAGTCAAATACATTTATAGACCCCTTATCCAGCTCGCTCCAGGCAAAGAAGGCCGCAGGATGATCCCGCGGCCGATCTTTATTAACGATTACAGAGAATTAATCTTCAGTGATTGTCATTTTGGATACTCATATAGACGAAAACTTTCTTATCCGGACTATAATCATTGCTAGTATGTCCCTTAACCCTCCACTCTGCGGTGTAACCTTCGGGCAATTCACGGCCTCCATTGCTTCCCCACGCCCATACGGTACCGTCGCTTTTCAGAGCCATGCTATGCTCGAAACCCGCAGTTATGGCGATAACCGAATCGAGACCCTATACTCAAACCGGAGATTCGCCTCCTTCTCTTGTACTTCCTCCATAGCCCAATTGGCCGGATCCATTGAATCCCCATGCCCAAACGGTTCCGTCCCGTTTAAGGGCGAGCGTATGACCTCCTCCTGATGCAACCAACGTTACATCCGAATTCGAACTTCCTGCTTCCAACGCGGAGCCGGAGTCGGCGGCGGCCTGTAAGGGCAGAAACAACGTCAGCAGCAGAAGCGCGCAAACTGAAGGCAAAAACCATCGTTTCATTCTACCCCCATACAGACAGGTTCCCTAAAGTGTTTGTGTTTGCCAAGAGAACGCAGGACGTGGCCAACGCCATCAAATGGGCCAACGAAAATAACGTCCCTGTTCGACCGAGGGGCGGAAGGCATTCCTTGGAGGTCAATCTGTCGCAGGTCAACGGCGGCTTAGTCATCGATGTAAGCAAGATGAAGAGCATTACGCTCAATAAAAAAAGAAGCACCGCCATCGTCGGATCGGGCAATACCGTGGGAAGAATCGCTAAAACGCTTGCGCCGCTAGGCTATATCGCTCCTTTCGGTGACAGCCCGACCGTTGGGATCGGCGGCATCACGCTTGGAGGCGGAATCGGGCCCCTGCAACGTACTGTCGGCCTCGTCAGCGACAATCTGATCGCGCTCGAAATGGTCGACGCAAAAGGCCGGGTGATTCGCGCCAACAAAAAACGCAACGCTGATCTCTTGTGGGCCTCCAAAGGCGGCGGCGGCGGCAACTTCGGCGTATACACCAGATACAAATTTAATGTACACTCCGCTCCGGAGAAGGCTACGGTATACCGCATCACCTGGCCGTGGAATCAGTTCCCCGAATTGCTCAAAGCCTGGCAGCGTTGGGCGCCATGCGTGGATACAAGGCTGGGCAGCGAATTTTCGATCGGTCCGAAAAAAGGCGGCAACGTTACCATGAACGGGCTTTTCCTCGGATCTAAAACGGAAGCGCTTCGCCTATTGCAGCCCATGTTGAGCGTGGGAACGCCAACGAGCAAGATCATTCGTTTATTGCCTTACCCGAAGGTCGTGGACTTCCTGCTGCCTCCCGATCCTGTCCTTACGCAAAGGGAGAGCAACCAATTCTCCAGCGGCTTCGGCCGGCGTCCGTTCCCTGATAAAGCCATCAAGTACATTCGTCGGTTTTTGGAGCAGGTAGAGGGCGAATTCGCGGGATTCTTCTTCCTCAACTGGGGCGGCGCCGTAAGCCGCGTAGCTCCTAGGGCGACGGCCTTCTACTGGCGTAAAGCGAAGTTTTATGTCGAGTGGAACAGCTCTTGGGTGAAGAAATCCGACGCGGCCAAAAATATTGCGATTGCTCGCGGATTGCGCAAGAAGCTGCAGCCTTACATCGTGGGATCCTATATTAACGTTCCGGACCAAGGGATCAAAAATTCCGGGCCGGTTTACTATGGCGCAAACTATCCTCGGCTGCGGAGAGTAAAGGCGAAATACGATCCGGGTAACGTGTTTAATAATCCGCAAAGCATTCCCCCGGCAACCGGCAAAAAAGGCAAGAGATAAGCAAGTGCCGCTGTCGAATCGCCGATAGCTTCCTAAACGTCTTCGATGGCGATCGTTCTGAATGAAAGACAGCTGCCATTATTGCCGGCAGCTGTCTTGTTAAGTATACCTATAAGGCTACCGTTTTCGTTGCAACTTCTTCTTGGAACGTTTGGTCATGCTCAACAAAAATCATGGTTGGATTAAAACTTTTAATAAGCGCTTCAACTTGCATTCGCGAATAAACATCAATAAAGTTTAGCGGCTCATCCCAAATGTATAAATGAGCTTTTTCGCATAGACTTTTAGCGATAAGCAACTTTTTCTTTTGTCCACCGGAATAATGAGAGATGTCTTTTTCAAACTGGACACGGTCGAAATCCATCTTGCGCAGGATGGATTTAAATATTGGTTCATCAATCTGATTTTCTTCAATAAAGTCAGATAACTTTCCCTTTAAATGAGACGTATCTTGCTGTACATAAGAAATGACAAGGCCAGAACTAACGTTCAACGTACCTGTATGCTCGAGCGGCTTCCCTAGAATCAGTTTTAAAATACTGCTTTTCCCACTGCCATTCTTCCCATCAAGTACTACCCGATCCCCTGCCTTGACGTTAAAGCTTATTGGCGTATTCACTAATTCACCATCATACCGAATAGCCACGTCCGTTAACTGAATCAGTTCTTTTGATTTGTATGCTAAAGGTTCTAATTGCAATAACTCCGTTTTTTCCACGTTTTTAAGCAGCGTCGACTTTTCTTCAATCGCCTTATTTTGCCTTGATTCCAGGTTCTTTGCACGTTTCATCATTTTTGCGGCTTTATGTCCTACATAACCCTTGTCCAATTTAGAACCGGAATTCGTAGTGCCATTTTTGGAAGCCTCTACTTGATTAGACCAATTGGCGGAACGTTTTGAAGATTGCTGCAGCCTTCCGATGTCCTTTTGCAAACGTTCGTTTGTTTTTTCCTCATGTTCCTGCTGTCGATCAAAATTCAGTTTCCAAGAAGAATAGTTGCCGCTTTGAACTTCGATATCGGCTCTGTTTATCGACAAGATGTGGTCAACGCAGCCATCCAAAAAGTTTCGATCATGCGAAATGAGAATAAATCCTTTTTTCCTTTTTAAATAATTCGCAACCATCTTTCGTGCATGGTTGTCCAGATGATTGGTAGGCTCGTCAATTAATAAAAACTGTCCTTCCTTCAAAAAAAGCGCAGCCAGCAAGACCTTCGTTTGTTCCCCATTCGATAAGGTTTCGAATGGCCGGTACATCGCTTCGGCATCGACATCCAAGTAGGATATTTCCCGAAGCAACTCCCAATCCTCTGCTTGAGGACATATCTCTTCTAATATATCATGCGTGAATCTGCTTTTATCCGAGACCGGATATGGAAAATAATTAAATTCTACGGAAGAAACAATAGTTCCGTTGTATTCATATTTTCCTAATAACAAATTGAAAAAAGTTGTCTTGCCTCGACCGTTGCGGCCAATAAATCCAAGCTTCCAATCCGTATCGATTTGAAAGTTAACCTCTTCAAAAATATTATCGAAACTGCTGGGATATGAAAACGTCAGGTTTTGTACATGAATCATTGACATGGTAGTTTCCTCCTTTTTATAACGCATTTCCTTTTATAAAAAGTCGGTTCATATCCATCTCTTCTTAGTCGCTCCGCATAAGTTTAATGGATATTAACGACTTATACGGAGTAAATCATGTGTAACAACCGTGTCTGTACTCATGTTATCTCTCCTTTTTATTTCATGTTTAATGCATTCCTCACGTTTAAAAATAAAAAAGCCACAAGAAAGTTACCTTCTCGTGGCTCAAACAAATATAGCAAATCCAACCGTTAGGAGGGCTGGAATGCGTATTTTGATCGAGTGAAAAGAATACGTAACTTCCTTGCTTATAAAGAATAAAACAGCGTACTGGTTTATTCTTTGCGACATAAGCAAGAAATATTACATAATTCTTTTCAACTCCAATCGTTAAATTAGTTAATATTTTATCATGAATGTGTGTACTTTTCAATCTTGAAAGGGCCACCCGCGCGCCCGTGGAACTTCCGAATTCTGCATTGTCAAAGCGTATGACTTCACGTAATAATTAATAAGCTACTGACCGCGCATTTAGTACGATGAATCGTTTCGGCATCCGACAGTTACATTTACAAATCATTTACGAACCGACTGCGAAACTTTTCCTATTGCATCGCGTTTAACCTCGCTGGAGGTGAAAATCATGAAAAATAAACTCGTCAAAAACCTGACCTTCACTGCTGTCATCCTCTCATTAGCTATTCTTGGAACGGCGTGCGGTAACAGCAACAACAATGCCGGCGATAATGCGGCGGTGAACGCATCGACAAACGCAGCTGGTGACAACGCAGTCGACGACTCGGCTGCTGCGAATAACGGTTCGTCGACCAACGATACCGTTTCGGAAGAAGATGCGCCTACCGAGGTATCCGGCGTATTCAACGGCGTCAATGCGGACAAGACCGTTGAGATCGAAACCGGCGTCGGTCCTATTTCCTACCAGGTCAGCGCCGAGATTGCCGACAAGGTATCCACATGGGAAAAAGGCACGAATATCAAGTATCAGTACAAAGAAAACACGATCACGTCAATCGATAAAGAGTAAGACTGCGATTGAACATGCATTTATCCCTAAGGACGACTTGACCAAGGTCTTCCTTAGGGATTTTTTGTCCCGATGGCAAAATCAAACATGCCGACCTGTCCATCAAGCTTTCAGATGTAGAAGAAAATGCCGCGTGCCTTCATAGGCGTCACGCCATCCCATTTTAGCGTAAAATCGCAGTCCATCCAGGCCCTTGAAATAATAGGCGCCGAGCAGTCTCTCCTTAAAATCAGGAATGGAGATTCCGACTTTCGCTTGATAGTCTTGATATGCTTGAATGACGCCGCTCGACGGCAGATGTCGATCGAGAATCGCAAGATCCACGAGAGAATCGCCATAAAGGCAATTCCCATCGATGATGCCGGTGATCCGTGCGCCGTCGGACAAAATATTCCACTGGTGGAAATCCCCATGAATAAAATCCCTGTGAGGTTCGTTATACGGTGCATAGGCCAACATGCGGTTATAGATTTCTTCGAATACGTCTCTCTCCAAGCAAGACGTTCGATACAGATCGTGCCAGTTCTCCCAAAACGTCCCCGTCTGATCTTCAGCATTAAAGGCAACGACGAATTCCTGCCAAGAATCGTAAACGCCATGACCGTCAGCCCCGATCCATCCGTAACCGTTCGTTGCTCCGACGTCCACAGCGGCCAACTTGATCAAAATACCGATCAGTTCCGGTAAGTGACGGACCTGTTCCTCAGCCGGGTAATCGCCTAGATTGCGTCCGTTCATCCGCTCCAAGATCGTGTACGCCATTCGGCCGGTTTTCCCGAGCGCGAAACATTTTGGAAAAGGGATGCCCTGACCAGAGAGCAATGCAGCGACATAGCTTTCCGTCTGGTATGCCCCTTCCAGATCGCTAAATTTCACGACATAACCTTTGCCTTCGTGTACGAAGGCAAACACGCTGCTCAAGTTGCCGCCGGCCAATGGCGTAATCTCGGCTGCACCGGGTCCGAGATGTTTCAATAGTACGATTTCGATTTCTCGCATGTCCAACCCAGGTTTCTCGTAAGCTGTCATCGTCCCATCTCCCTTATATTCAACTAGTCTGAGTTCAGCAAAAACAAAAAACAGTGAGCGAACAGAGAAAAGCCGCGGATGAACATTGTTCATTCACGGCTTTTCGAACACAGTCATCATCATCGCTGCACATATTCCGCATTCACCATTTGTTACCATAATAAGTTGTTTTAAGGGAGTGGTCAAGGTTAGATATTGCGGATGTCAGTTGGTTCATTTCATGTAGCGATATTCCAGCAGATTCTTCAAATTGGAGATTTTCTGCAGCAGCTTCTCCCCGACGTTGGTTTCCCTCACCAGCTTCCGTTCCAATTCTTTGTCCACCAGCCTTTTTACGGACAATACGTCCGTTCCGTTACATAACACGTCTTCTTTTGAATTGAATTTCTGGTGGGCAACGAGCTGCATGCCAAAGGAATTAAACAACAAGGTATAGCCGGCGATGCCCGTCGTGGATTGATAAGCTTTGGAAAAACCGCCGTCGATGACGATCATTTTCCCGTTTGCTTTAACGGGGTTCTCGCCGCGAATTTCTTTTACCGGCGTATGGCCGTTAATGATATGTCCATGATCCGGATTCATGTCGAACTCCAGCAGGATTTTCCGGCAGATCTCCTCATTTTCGCGCAAATGGTAATAGGGGTTCTTTCTCTCCTTATAGGTTTCTTTGTCTTGGATAAAGTACCGTTCAAAGGTGGTCATTTCTCTCTTTCCAAAGAGCGAGGAACATTCACCTGTCCAGATGTACCATGCCATATCCGTAGCCAGATCATCCGTCTCTTCCGGATGCGCAAAGGCGTAACGTAAATAATATTCGAACACATCGAGCAGCTGGCGGCCCGAATACGTCTTGTCTTCAATTTGCATGACTTCCATGTTTCCTTCGTCATCCAAAGGAATACAGCCGTGAAATAATAAATTCCCGTTGTATTTTAAATAAAGGCTCCCCTTTTTCATGAGAAAATTCATATGTCTGGCCATCTTTTCGGAATGCTGAACGGAGAACAGCAGCTTCTCCATCACCTGCGCTTCTTCTTCCAGCAATTGTTCAGGCTGCTGCGGATTGACGGTTGCGAAGCAGGTGTTTTCCAGCGGGTACGTTTTTCCGCCGATTTTGATTTCCGTTTTGTCGTAATCGATCTGCTCCAGCATAAGCCTGCTGGACATATTAAAGAAGGGGCGTCTCTTGATAATCGGGATTTCAAGCTTAAACTGGATCATGGCAATGGCTTGATGAATTTTGGTTATCTGCAGGATTTCCTGCTCGGAACCGTTATGGTCGGTCTGCAGCTTCGGCCTAAAGGCCGGATTGTCCGCATAGTACTTCTCCGCCAAGTTCAGCAGCGGGCGAAGATTGATTCCGTACACGTCTTCGATGATATCCAGATTGTCGTATCTGGCGCAGATCCGGATAATATTCGCCAGGCAGACCAGGGAACCCGCATAGGCGCCGATCCACAGGACATCATGGTTCCCCCACTGAATGTCCACGGAATGGTAGTTGATCAGCGTGTCCATGATTTTATCGGGGTCCGGCCCGCGGTCATAGATATCTCCGACCACATGAAGATGGTCGACCACCAGGCGCTGAGTCGTATATGCAAGGCCGATAATGAGCTTGTCCGCCTGGCCCAAGGAGATAATTTGCCGGTAGATTTCCTCATAATAGGGGTCCTTATTGTTGGTCGAATCCGTCTTGTATAGAAGTTCTTCTACAATATATGCAAACTGTTCCGGCAGCGCTTTACGCAATTTCGCGCGCGTATATTTGGAAGAGGCAAATGAAATGAGCTTAAGCATGTGTTCGATCGTTTGTCTGTACCATTGGTTCAAGGCTTGTTTATTGCACAGGTCTGCTTGCACCAGCTGTATTTTTTCTTCCGGGTAATAAACTAACGCACCGAAATCATTGATTTCATGATCCGTCCAAACCTCGCGGAACAAAGCTTTGATTTTCTCTTTTACGGTACCCGAACCGTTTCTGAGTACATGCTGAAAAGCCTGGAACTCCCCGTGCAAATCGCTGACGAAATGCTCCGTGCCCTTGGGAAGATTGGAGATCGCCTCAAGGTTGATGATTTCCGTTACGACTTTTTCTTCCGTATCGTATTCCTGGGCCAATAAATCTAGAAACTGCGCATCCAAAACAGATGTCCCCTTTCAAGCAAATAGTACGCGTACTAACAGCTATTATAACTAAAACTTCCCATGCTATCCTGCTCGTCAGCGTTACTCGGCGCAGCAATGCAAAAGAGCGATGGAGCTGTTCCCATCGCTTTTGCACGCGTACCTTGTTAATTCACGGACTACTCCTCCTTCTCCTCCTCCTCTTCGTTCTCCTGCTTCTGGACGAGTTCATCTTGGTCGCTGCCCCAGATATAGTCGATGCCCGATTCATTCATCGCCTGCGCGTTTTTCTTCTCGTCTTGGTTAACATGTTGTATTGGATCCGTTGTTTCGTTATTGTTCATCAGAAATCATTCCTTTCTCCAAATGATGGAACCCCATTCTGTATCTTTTCCCATATCGGCAAACTTATCCGATTATAAAAACACTACTGACAACAATATGTCAATAGCGTCGGCCAAGCAGTGGCAGGCGTCTCGTACTACAGTGAAGCGAGTACGCGTTGGATGATCGCCTTTACGAACGGGTCGTCGATCGGTTCGCGTGAGAACCAGCGGCGGTAGAAGAGCGGTCCCATCAGGGCTGCGACGATGGTTGACACGTCGGCGTGTGCCGGCAGCTCGCCTCTGTCTGCCGCGCGCTGCAGGGCCTCTCGCAGCGGGGCGGTATGTCCGCGCTGAATCCGACTGTGGATGTCCGCGAACTCCGGATTGCGCTCGGCTGTGTCGATAATCGACGGCAGGACGAAGGACCAATTCGCCGTCGGCAGCAGATGCGCGATTTCCAACAGGATAGCCGTGACGTCACCTTCGAGCGAACCGGTGTCGGGCGTTTCCTGCTCGGCAATCATCCGCGAACAGGCATCGATGACCAGTGCTTCGCGCGTCGGCCAGTGGCGGTAGATGGTTGTCTTCGCGACCCCGGAACGACGCGCCACCTCGTCGACGGAGAAGCTGGCTACGCCGCCTTCGCTTAGCAGTTCAAACGCAGTGGTCAGGACGGCATGTCGTGAACGTTCGACGCGTTTATTTAGATTGGCCGACGGCACGCTTTCAGATTTATGAGACGTAGTCACCATCTTCCCTCCAACATAAACGTACTTAGACTTGGATTCGTTGTACGTAAATAAAAGTCCTTCACATTATACCATGAGCGCATGCTTGGCGCAGGGGATCCCGGTTTGCTTGTATTCGCCAGGTCAATATGATACGATACGATACGGTATCGTATCATTAAAATATTGAGAGGATGTTGTCTCGTGAATTTCGCTTCTGTACGCATTATTACTGACGACTTGGATCGACTCGTCGTGTTCTATGAGAAAGTTACGGGTGTTTTGGCAAAGCGCCCCGCCCCTGTCTTCGCCGAGTTCGATCTGCCAACGTGTACCCTGGCGATCGGTCACTCCCAGACGGTGCAGCTATTCGGCGCCGGTTCCGCGCGCGCGGCCGACAACCGCACCGTCATCATCGAGTTTCGCGTCCCCGACGTCGATGCCGAGTACACGCGCTTGAAGCCGCTTGTGGACGAATGGGTACAGGAACCGACCATGATGCCATGGGGAAACCGCTCTGCATTGTTTCGCGACCCCGACGGCAACCTCGTCAACCTCTTCGCTCCGGTTACCGAGGAAGCGCTCGAGCGGTTCGGCAGGCTTTAACGCTTGTTGTTTTTTATAAGTGCCCTCATCTCAGTAAATGTGAAAGCCGCTTTCCGGTTTCTATATCCGGTAGGCGGCTGTTTGAATTTGAAGTGCTGATCAAAAAACATTTTTGCTCGGATAAATTAGCGAATCCATGTAACCTCGACAATAAACGATGAATCCCATAGCTGAGTTTATTTTGTAGCTTTAATAACAGCGGATTGAAGATGATTTTCAATGTTCGCACCTGGAGCCCAATCTTTAATGAACGCCCGTGACTCGTCTTTCGGTTCGATAACGATATCATTAAACCCGCTAGCCTGCAGCATCGCTCGAACCTCATTGACTGTCGATGCGCCGGAAATGCAGCTCGCTAAGGAGTCTAGATTCCCCTTGACCTCAGCTGGAAACTCCGAGGTTGCAACAACATCCGAAATCGCGAGTCGTCCCCCCGTTTTTAATACCCGGAAAGCCTCATTGAATACCTGCTGTTTATCAGGAGACAAATTAATCACGCAATTCGAGATGATGACATCAATGGATGAATCCGAAATAGGCAAACGCTCGATTTCGCCGAGTCGAAAATCAACATTCGTATAGCCGTTCTTTACTGCATTACCACGGGCACGGCTGATCATTTCCGGCGTCATATCTACCCCGAAGACTTGACCGGTCTCCCCTACTTGTTTCGAAGCAAGGAAGCAATCGAATCCAGCCCCGCTTCCGAGATCAAGAACCGCTTCCCCGGGTTGAAGCGAAGCAATGGCTTGAGGGTTACCGCATCCGAGACCAAGGTTCGCACCTTGAGGAACCGTTGATAGCTCTTCGCTCGAATAACCGAGTTTGGCGGATACTACGTCAACATTGCCGCAACAGCTCGAATGTGCTGAAGTCGGCGAGCAGCAGCTCGAATCGTTGATATCCTGAACGGCTATCTCCCTGTAGCGATTGCGTACATGCTCACGTACTTGATCGTTTTGTACTTGGCTCACTTAGATCTCTCCTTAGATTAAATCAAATTATTTTGATTTATTAGGTAAATGAAACCCACGGCGTCGGCTTACCTGCAGCAGCGACTCTGACGATCCTCCGTCTTGCGGAATATACAGCACAGTTCCGGCGAGAGCAGCCGGTTTACTTCGGATTGGTTCAATTCGTAGTAGCTCCAGGTGCCTTTCGTCTCGCGTTTAATAAGCCCGGCATCAAGCAAAATCTTCAAATGATAAGACAACTTGGATTGCGGCATCTCCACGATTTCCGCCAGATCGCAAACGCATACGCTGCCTTTCTGGGTCAATTCATACATGATTTGCAGCCGCTTTTGATCGGATAAAGCTTTGAACTTCGCTTCGTATGATGCAAAATCGACCATTTCTCCGGATACATTGACCGGAAGTTCTTTTATCATCGAATCGCCTCCGTTCACAACGAGTAATGTTTGCCTTTGTAAGCACCAAAGCCATTCATCAAATTATCTTGATGTAGCAAGTGTAACATGGAAAAAAGGGAAACGCAAGTGTGAATCAAAATAAATTGATTTAGCACTTCTCAACTTCATCACCGGTTTTTTTGCGCAACAACGTTTGTTAACGGACGTTATTGAACTGTTATTTCGAATTCAAATATTAGTATGCAATTATATAATGATTTACTTATATAATCAGGCGTGTATAATAAACAACGAAAACCCAATGGACTGGAAAGGAGTGAGGATGAATATGCAATCCATCGAAGCAGTGTCGGAATCCCTCAAGCTTCTCTCCGATAAAACCAGATTGACGATCATGGCGCTGCTCCGACATAAAGAAATGTGCGTCTGCGATATCGTCGATTTTCTGGAAGCTTCGCAACCGAACGTCAGCCAGCATTTGAAAAAACTAAAAACGGGCGGTCTCATCAATGAGGAACGGAGAAGCCAATGGGTGTATTATTCCTTAAATGTGGAAGATAAGCCTTATTTGAAGCAGGTTATCGATCAGCTTCCTTCCTTGGAGGAACAAATCAATACGATGAAATCACAAGATTGTACCTGATTCAGGAGGAACTATGCTGGCTATTGCGCCGATTATTTTTATCATCACGTTAGTAGTTGTTATCTGGCAGCCGAAAGGCCTTAACATCGGTTGGTCCGCATGCGGTGGAGCCGTCATCGCACTAATCTTTGGCGTCGTCGACTTTCACGATGTATGGGACGTAACCCGAATTGTTTGGAACGCCACGCTTGCGTTCGTGGCGGTTATTCTAATCTCGCTTATACTCGACGAGATTGGTTTCTTCGAGTGGGCAGCGCTTCACATGGCTCGCTTTGCCAAGGGGAACGGCAATCTCATGTTCGTCTATGTCATCCTGCTTGGTGCCGCGGTTGCCGCATTCTTCGCAAATGACGGTGCCGCGCTCATCTTGACGCCGATCGTCCTGGCAATGGTAAGGGCCCTGAAGTTTGATGAACGTATGATACTTCCCTTTATCATGGCAAGTGGTTTCATCTCCGATACCGCTTCGCTTCCGCTGGTCGTCAGCAACCTCGTGAACATTGTGTCGTCGGACTTCTTCGGCGTAGGATTCGCGGAGTATGCCAGCAGAATGATCGTTCCGACGCTCTTCTCGGTCGCCGCCAGTTTGCTGGTGCTCTTCCTGTTCTATCGGAGAAGCATACCGAAGCAATACGACATGGCTCAGTTGAAGAAACCGGTCGATGCGATTAAGGACATGAGATTATTCAAGATCTCTTGGATCATCCTTGCCGTCCTGCTCATCGCGTATTTAACGAGCGAGTTTATTGAGGTGCCGGTATCTATCTTTGCAGGCGCAGCGGCACTCGTCTTCTTGTTCTTTGCCAGGAGGAGCCGGGAAATTCACACCTGGAAGCTTGTTAAAGGCGCGCCATGGGCCGTGGTTGTCTTCTCGATCGGTATGTATGTCGTCGTTTACGGTCTTCGTAACGTTGGCTTGACGGATGAGCTGGGCAACCTCTTCAAATGGACCGGTGAACAAGGATTGTTCGTCGCAACCATAGGTTCCGGTTTCATCGCGGCCATTCTCTCCTCCGTCATGAACAATATGCCGACCGTCATGATCGACGCGCTTGCCATTCACGGTACAAATCCGACGGGCATCATTCGCGAAGCATTCATCTATGCGAATGTGATCGGTTCCGATTTGGGTCCCAAGATCACGCCGATCGGATCGCTCGCAACCTTGCTCTGGCTGCATGTGCTATCCAGCAAAGGCGTGAAGATCTCTTGGGGCGCATACTTCAAGACCGGCATTATGCTAACGGTTCCGGTGTTGTTCATTACGCTATCCGGACTTTATCTTTGGTTAAAAGTCGTAGGCTAATTTCTCGTTAACTAACATTTCAACGCGAAGGGGTAATTCAAAATGAGCAACAAACCGCTTGTCTATTTTCTGTGCACGGGTAATTCCTGCCGCAGCCAAATCGCCGATGGCTTCCTGAATGCCCTCGGAAGCGACAAATACGAAGTAAAAAGCGCAGGGCTTGAAGCACACGGATTGAATCCTCGTGCTGTCCTGGTCATGAATGAAGCCGGTATTGATATCAGCGGCAATAGTTCCAATGTCATCGATACGGAGACGTTAAACCGCGCAACGTACGTCATTACGCTTTGTGGGCATGCCGACGAGCATTGCCCCGTAATCTTGAACAAGAATGTTGTCAAATGGCACTGGGGCTTCGAGGATCCTGCCAAAGCGACTGGGACGGAAGAAGAGATTATGGCTCAATTCCGGAACGTGCGCGACGCCATTAAAGCCCGTATCGGGCAATTCCTGAAAGACGGTGAATAAGCAGAACGGCTTCGTCAATTAGCCGAAGGATCCATCGCCCACTATCCATATGGACAAGAAGAAGCGCAACGGCATTATTCGCCAGTTGCGCTCTTGTGCATGCGAATGTCGTGATCCTGAACCCTTGCTTAAGCCAATCGTTTATGCTCGAATACGTGTGCCAGAATTTCTCCCGGGTTTTTGCCCGATATAAATTGATCGACGATTCCCTTCGTTGCAACCGCTTCTGACCATTCGTTCGATTCCGCCAGAACTTGAATCGCGTCGTCGAAGCTCTTGAAAAACGCGATTGACATCTCCCTTGCCGCTTTCAGTTCTTCTTCGCTCGCGCGGACGCCCGACGAATCCGGTTTCCGCTCCTGGGTTGCTTGGGATAGAGCTTTACGCAGGTCTTCGGCGCCAAGATCCGTGCAATAAGCAGGCGATCCGGGCTGCTGGCGCCAGGATTCGTCCAGACCGCCGGCATCTACGGGATCGAAGCCTGCCTCGGATACCAACTCGGATACGATTGCCTTAGCCGCAGCATCATCGCCGGACACGGGCAAAGCAAAGCGGCGAGTAAGTCCCGATTGAATTTCTTCGGTCAGGTTATACCAGTTCGTGGCATTGAACGTTTTGATGACCGGATGCTTGATTTGCTGCTCGACCCAGCGGCTCTCGGGCAACCCGTTCTCGATGGGCTCGATTGCGCCGTCGCGGTGCAAAGGATAATAATTGCCGGCATCGATCACAACCGCTCCCGGAGCGATTCGATCGAGGAATGTCGCGGGCAAATCGGGAATTGCTTTTGTAGGAATGGCGATAATAATGACATTGGCTCCTTGAGCGACGTCCAGGACCGTTGCAGCCGTTGCTCCTGTCTCCTTGGCTAATTCGTGCAAAGCCGGGGAGTTGCTCGAATTGGCGATCGTTACCGCATGTCCTTTTCGAGTGAAAATCCGGGCAAGGCTGCCTCCGACATTCCCCGTTCCGACAATGGCAATTTTCATATTGAACAACCTTCTTTCTTAGGTTTTGTATGCTGTTAGCCAATTATGACCGCGGTCATTGACTGAAGTCATCATACTACGGTCATATTTGTTTTGTCAAATCCCCGGACATGCGTTATAGTTTAAGCGTGGGGTGAACATGGGATGATAAAAAAAGAAACGAGTCGGCAACTGAAAGGAAAGGCCACAAAGAAAAAAATTTTCGCCGTAGCGAAAGAACTCATCCTCTCCAAGGGATATAGCAACGTTACGGTCGATGAAATTTGCGAGAAGTGCGAGATTTCCAAAGGGACGTTTTACATCTACTATAAGTCCAAAGAAGACATCGTCAAAAAGCTGTACCGAGACGACATGTCCGAATATATGGAAGAGAATTTCGGGAACTATTTGCAGGAGAATAAAGAGGCTTCTCCTGCAGACAAACTAAAAACGTTTATTATGGTTGCGCTTGAATTTCCCGTCATCGTTGGCGAAGAACTTACCAAACTCACTTACGTTGTCTACCTCTCCCTTAAATCAACCGAAGGCTCGTTTTTTTCGGACTGCATCAAACAGGAGTTGTTATTTGAAACGATCGACGAGGGGAGATCGCAGTCCGTATTCAGAAAAGATTTATCCACGGAAGAAATCGTTCATTATGTTTACTCTTTTTTGACAGGCGCCTGCATCACGTGGTGTCTATCCGATGCTGACTATGACCTCGGCAAAGAGAGCGAAAAATACGTGGATGCGCTAATCAAAGGTCTTCGATGAGGTTCATAGGCGCCGACTTATAAAAAAGGCTGGACCAAGGCGTCTTATGCGCCTTGGTCCAGCCTTTCTTCCAACCGATATTTATTCTTAGCAACTACGAGTACTGGCCGTTCGCTTTCATTATCGCACGATCTTTCTCTTTCAGGCGGGGGCAAGTATAACAATAGATAAATGCCGTATTCCGGCGATAAGGTAGGCAATACGCAAGGCAGCAAGCCGTCTTCAATGCCGTTTTCTTGTTCGGATTCTCAGCATCTTCAATATATCTGCGCTTTGTTGCAAATGGATTTTTCGGAAGTCCGAACGCACTGGCATCGATTTCGATCAGCCGTCTCTGGAAGTGATAAATGATGGCCTTCTTTCGTTCCTCGTCCGTAACTTCGCCCAGCTCCTCTTCCAATTGATCATAAGCGGCATCCACGATCTGCCCCCACAACGCGATTGGGTTCATACGAGCCAGGCGTGCCAGCAATCGGATCAATGGTGCTGCTTGTTCCCTGTAAAAGGAATCCAGCAGCGTCTTGATCCAAGCGCTGCGGTCTTCAGCCTGAATTTCTCTGCATCGATAATCGTTGATTCGAAATGAAAACCGAGGATACGATGGCCCGGCAACTAATTGAAGGGTCAAATTAGAGAGCGACACGTCCAAGACGACGTCCTTCCAGTGAAATAACATATGATGCAACGCGGCGCACACGCCCGCATACCAGCTGACGAAGAACGCCGCCGTTTCGGGCCGTTCTAATGCTTGGATCAGCGGACCGTATGCATGCAAGACATGCAGCAGCTTTTCTTCGTTTAATAAATCTGCCGCATGCATGATGAGCACGGGATTCTCCGCCTCGCTCGCTGTCAGAAAAAACCTTTCCTCGAGTTGTCCCAAATCCATCGTACCCATTGCATGCCCTCCCTTTATTGTCGTTTTTGTTCAATTGCATGAACGACGTCGTCAACGGCGTTGTTATCGGCAAGCGGGGACATGCCAAGGTTAAACCATTCCTCGCCTCCCATTAGATAAACCTGATCTTTTTTTACCGCCGTCATATGCTTCCATAAAGAGCTGTCCAGCATTTCTTTATATCGGTCCTGAATGACTTGGTTGGACTCGTCGCTCATTTGCAGAATGATATGATCCGGGTTGTATTCAGGAATTTTCTCCAATGAAATCGAAAGGCTGTTTTCGCCCTGCGGAAAATTTTTAATCGCGTTCAGACCAAGCTCGTTATGAATAAACTTGCCGCGATCGCTGTTTTCGCCGTAAATGAAGATTTCCTTTTCCATAATCTCCATATAAAGCACGGTCTCATCGCCGACTAACGTGTCGAGCTTCTTCTTGGCTTCCTCTTCCTTGGCTTGCAAATTCCGAATGGCCGTTTCGGCCTGCTCTTTATTACCGAGGACTTCACCGATATCCCGTAATTCGTCGCGCCAATTATCCCGCTGCGGCAGAAGAACGGTAGGCGCGATTTTGGAAAGCTGACCGTAATCCTTATCGGACCACCATGTGGGCGCAATAATCAAATCCGGCTTGGCAGCCAAAACGGCTTCAAAATCGGGTGTTCTGGCAATGCCCATTTTAATCGTATCATTAAAGGCTTCCTTCAAATAGGAAGGAAAATCCGCGTGATAGTTTTGAACGGCAATCGGCGTTACGCCAAGCGCGTACAAAAATTCCGGATAAACGACGGACAGGCCAATGATCCGTTTAGGGTCGGCGGGAATGCTGACGTCCCCTTTCAAAGTTTTGACCACGCGCGCTTGATTTGTTTCTTCCGCGGTCGTATTGCTTATGTTGCTGGCATTGCTGGCATTGCCGGCATTCTCGGCTGCCGTATCGGGCTTGTTCGACGATGTATTCGCCGCTCCGCAAGCCGTGCTTACCATAATGAGCAACATGATCACTAACCCTCTGACCCAACCTATGTTTCGCTTCATTTCTCCGGTGCTCCTCCTGAAAAAGCTAATTTGGATAGGATAATCGCTAATTAAAATTGATTATCATTATCATCTATTAGGAGTATAATTGAATTTTCAATTCCGGAATATTGATGATAACGACATAAACTTATGCACGATTCCGCCAAAGCTTGAGCGCTTCGTCCAGCATGAGCGCATGCGTAAACGCCGTGTATTCGATCCAAGGATAAGCGGGAATGAACGCTACCCGATTGCTCCTAACCGCCTCCAGCCTATTCCATGCTTCTGAATTCGATATGGTTTGCCACGTGGACCGGGAGAGAGAATCCTCGTCCACGACAAGCAAGATTCGGTCGGCCGCAAATGCCGCCAGCTGCGCCGGATCCACTGGCTGGTCCGGTTTCATGCGATCTACGCCATGCGCGGGTCTCAGATGCAGATCATCGTAGAATACCGTGGCTATACTACGTCCGCCCAACACGGTACAGCCCTCTCCCGTAATCCGCAGGATGAGGAAACGATCATCTTTCACCGCGTCCCGGACTTCTTCTCTTACGAAGCGGGCTTTACGATCATAATTATCCAGCCACACCTCGGCGGCGGCGGATAGATCAAGAAAGTTCGCGATGAATCGCAAATGCATGCGCCAATCATGCGCCAGCCAAGGCACGAAATACGCCGGTGCGATTTCCCTCATCTCGGCTTGTTCCTCGACCGAAGCATGGATGTCGATCCCGATGATGTAGTCGGGGGCCGCGAGAATAAGTTCCTCTTTCTTGACCCGTTCGACCGAGCCGAGCGGCAATACGGCATCCGTCTCGTATTTTCTTCTATAGTAGTCGGTCCATGGATGATCAGCCGGCGCGGCGCAAGGCGTGATTTGAAGGGCCATCAATTGCCCGATATTCGCGTGATGATAAGCGACGATCTTCCTTCTGCTGTTCTTCATGAATGCCGCGGGCGGTATACCCGAGACCTGTTTGAATTTACGCCGGAAATAAATATCGTCCGGATAGCCGACATGCCGCGCAATATCCCGGAGCCGATCTTGCCCGCCTGTCCGAATGAGCTGCTGCGCCTGTTTGATTCGGAACAGAGTCAAATAATCGATCGCGCCGGTGCCATACCGCTTCTTGAACAATCGCATAAAATGACGCGGGCTGATGCCTACCAATTTGGCCAACCGTTCGATCGTCAGTTCCTGCCGATAGTGCTGCTCGATATAGCCTTTTGCATAGTCCAAAGCTGCATCCAAGCCGGTTTCTTGCAGGAGCAGCGCCTCTTCCAGAATGGTTTCGATCAGTTCTTGGAACAGAATTTGGCTCCGGAAGCGTTTTAAAGGTTCTCCGCTCTTCATGCATTGGTCCATTGTCCGGCACGCGATATGAACCGACACCGGCGACGATACGCTGACCTCCCCTTGCACCGGAAACGAACTGTTCCGTCTAACCCTCTGAATCGCGTGCGCGGACGCGGGGTCATCGCTGTAAACATCGAAACCCAACTCGTAAAACCCGCGTTCGTCGAGCGAATGAACGGCGGCTTCGATGAGTTGGCCCGGCTTTAGTACATACACGCAGCCTTGCCGAAGTTCCGCGAAATGTCCATCGATATGAATACGGCCTTGACCGCTGGCCATGACGAGCATCATATGTTTCTCGATAAATTGAAGCTTAAGCTCCCACTCCTTCATGTGATTATGGATATGCGCGATATCGCGAAGCTTAAATACCAGGCCTTCCAGCGAGGCGTATGATTTGTGCTCGTTATTCTTGTTTCTGTCATCCAAAGCAAGTCCACCGCCCTTGTACGATCTAAGAGCATTTTAGCTTACGAGCATGCGGACCGCAATTTCTATCCGCGCAAACAAAACCGGCACATGCCTGTCAGGGGCTTGTGCCGGCTATCCCGGCTTGGGCGTGCTCCCATACGGACCTTGGCCATGGGAATTGCTCCGGGTTTCCATGTGCTGATGGGACTACGGCATCGAAATCGTCACTAGGATTCGGAGGATGCATGCGGAACGATTCGGAATACGGACCGCCCATTCGCGTTGCTCTGCTTGGAGGTCGTTCGGAGCTTCCGGACCTTCGTGATATCGGTCTTCCCGCTGCGATCCTTCCGAAAGGACAGCGTCAAAATCATCCCGCTCAGCGTGTGTACGTTTCCGTACAACCGGTCCGAGACGAAGTTGCCAAGCGAATAAGCGGCGACTCGCGTGCGAACCTTGCCATCGACGTCTTTGATCTTGCTCGTCGTAACGGGTTGGAGAACATGGGGATGTGCGCCGATCACGGCATTAGCGCCATGCTCGAGCAGCAGCCGGACAAGGCGTCGCTGCCGGTCATTCGGAGTGCGCTTGTATTCCGTTCCGAAGTGCATGCAGACGAGAACGGCATCCGTCTTTTTCTTCAGCCGCCTTAAATCCGCCAGAATGCGGTCGTTTCGGATTCGATTCACGAGCCATGGATCCGGTACCGAAAACTTATTCGTTCCGTATGTGTAGGCGAGAATGCCGAGCTTGATTCCCTTTGCGCGAACAATGAGAAGACGCCTCGATTCCTTAGGCGAACGGGCAGTGCCCGTGTGACGCAGACCATGCTGGTCGAGCACGCGCAGCGTTCGCTTCAAGCCGGCCGGGCCTCCGTCCATGCAGTGATTGTTCGCCGTCGTCAGGACATCGAAGCCGATCTGCTTCAAGGCACGGGCAAGCGCATCCGGGCAATTGAACATGGGGTTGCCAAAGCGGCTTACCCGTTCGTATTTGTAAGGTTTCCCGGCGCCTTGCGCGAACCAGCGTTTTCCGGAAAAGGTCGTCTCCAGGTTGCCAATCGTCACGTCAGGCTTTCTGAGACGGGAGTTGACCTTCGCGAATATCGGCCGAAACGCGTAGCTTTCCTTCTGATTGATTCGGTTTGTACCCCTTGCCGACTCGATGATGACCCCTCGCATCAGCAGGTCGCCGACTGCCGCTACCGTAATGGTTGCCATGAGCGCTTCCCCTTTCCGAGCTGTTCTAATACTCTATTCGCAGGCAAGAAAATCGTTCGATCCCGTAGATAATCTCCGCTTACACTGTCGGCCTTCCGCCGGTCTCCCCGGCGATAAGTACTTTTACCGCGGCTGGTCCCATGCGCTGGATGATCTGCTGAAGCACCCGCGCAGACGGCTGCTCGCAAGATGCCTGCGACGGCATGATTCTTAAAATTGCTGTCGAATTTTCGCAAACGAAAAACGAACTGCAGGAGAATGCAGTTCGTTTTTCGTTGCAGATTTCGATTGAGCCTGTTTATTTCATTCCAAAAGCTTTTGCAATGAGTTGATAAGATCGTAATCTGGCTTCAAAATCATGAATAGGCGATAACAGGAGCAATTCATGGGCCTGGTACTCCTCGGCCAGCTTCGTGAGTCCTTGCTTAACTTGCTCGGGATTGCCGACCACTCGTTTTGCGCGACCGCTTTTAAGTTTCTCGAGTTCTTCAACCGTGTAAGGGTAGCGTTCGGCCGTTTCGACCGTAGGGAAGAATGGGATTTCCTTGCCCTTTGCTAGTTCTTGGTAATATAAACCGACGCTGGAATCCAGTTTCCGCGCTTCCTGTTCCGTGTCGGCGCAGATAACGATGACGGCAGCCAACGATTGCGACTTGCTCTTCATCACAGTAGGCTTAAATTGCTCGCGATACAACGCGGTAGCTTCAGGGCCGCCCGCAGCAAAAATAATAAAGTGGGCAAACGCATAAGAAGCGCCTGCCTCGGCAGCAAGCTCGGCCGTTTTGCCGCTTGAACCAAGCAACCACAGCTCCGGTGCGGTCGGCACCGAAGGAGAAGTAACAAGATCCGGAAAACGATGATTTGCCGGCACGGCATCATGCAGATAAGCAACGAGATCAGCGACCTGTTGGGAATAGTCATTTTCCGGTTGGCGCCCTTCTTGAAGAACGCTTGTTGCCAAGGGAAGACTGCCGGTTGCGTGACCGATGCCTAAATCGATTCGGCCGGGGTACAGAGCTTCCAACAGCTTAAAGTTCTCGGCAACCTTATATGCGCTGTAATGGGGCATCATAATACCGCCAGAGCCGACGCGAATCCGGTTTGTATGCGAAGCGAGATAACCGATGAGCACCTCCGGACTGGAGTGAGCGAGTCCTTTGGAGCCATGATGCTCGGAAACCCAATATCGGGAGTACCCCATATTATCGGCTTCAATGGCCAAGCGGGTAGTGGTTGCAAGGGTCTCGATGGCGGTGTAGCCCTCTCCGACAAGAGATTGGTCTAAAATTCCAAGTTTTAACATGATGTTCACCTCGAAGTCATTGTGGCCGAAATGTTGAAAAATAGCTGCAGCTGTTTATCGCTATCAAATGGCGCCCTGAGAATGCATATTGATGCGTGGTTGCACAACTGATTATAATCGGAAACGGAATCGCTTCAATGACCAAATGACGACGATAGGTGCATTAGTGCACAAATTGCTTGACTTTGTGCGAATAGTGAGGCGTTTTTGGAGGAACATAATGTCTACAGCCGATATCATTCGATTAAATTACGTTCCGGGATATCAAGGGTCTTGATCTCCAAAAGATGATGAACGCGAGAGCAGCAACGGCCAGACACACTCCGTTCACATAGCGAAACCCGATATATTGAGCAATAAATCCGCCCCCTAAACTTCCCGCCAGCCTTCCAAGCGTCGAGCTGTTGGCATAGAACGTCGTGGCGATTCCCGGAGCATTGGGCAGCAGGCCCGTAAAATAACTCAGACCGTTCCCCATGACGATAGCGACGAATGTCGCCTGCAGAAGCTGCGCTGCGATCAACTCCCAGGAATGGTTGGATACGCTTAAGATCAAGAAATAGAGCATGGCAATGATGCATCCGCCGATCATCAGCATATGGTTGGATATTTTCCTGTTCAACGCCCCTAACACGATCATGATGGGAATCTCCAAACCTGCACAAACGCTTACCACCAGTCCAACCTCGGCATGCGTTCCCTCAAGCTCATTCACGATGAACAAAGGCGTATTGATACTGTTGATGGCATTGACGGCGAACAATAAGATAAAAGCGATCATCGGTTGCCGAAACTCTTTATTGCGAAACGGCGAGACGCGCTTCGCATTGTTTTTCCTTGTGCTCCTATGAAACCCGCTTTGCAGGAACAGCATGACAGAAACGGCTATGACCAGATAGATAACGGCCGTTCCCCAAAACAACCCTTTATACGAGAGCGCACCCAAAAGCACGGCCCCGCCTAAAGGTCCTAATAAAAATCCGAGTGAAACAAGCGAACGCATCGTAGAGATCGCGAACGTCTTGTCATCGGATTTGCCGGCATTAGCCGCTTCGTGCGCACTGGCATACAGTTGTGGAATCGTAGCCGCGCCTAGTCCATTGAGTAGCGTAACAACGACCAGCAGGATATAGAAATTTCGAAACAGCAAATAAGACAAGTAGCCGACGGCAGATGAAAGCGTGGCCGTAACAATAATCCATTTTCGATCCATTCCGTTCTCCGAGCGCTTAGCGACCAGAGAGTTTACCGCTACGCCGCTTAAGGAGCTGACCGCCATGAATACGCCGAACGTGCCCGTGCTCATGCCAAGCACTTCCGTGCAGTATAAGGATAAGTACGGGGAAGTAATCGAAATCCCGATTCCTATGAGCAGCATGCAGAAGACGAATAAACGATAACCCTTGATCGTAAAAAGGTTTTTGATGCGTAAATACATGTTGTCGTTCCTTCTTTCGATAATTGTTCTTAAGCCTTATTATGTAACAAGCGATATGGAGCCCGATATCTAAATTGTCGCGAATGATTGCCTATTCCTCTTACATTGCTTTTGAAATCGTCGGGAATGCGATCGCAAAGAAGAGCCATCAAGTAAATGATGGCTCTCCTCTACCTTCCTTCCAGATCAAACCCCAATAAAAGAGGCCTCCAAGGCACCCGTATCTTCAAAGCCCCGGAAATACTTGATCTTGCCGTCTTCCACTTCGCAAACCACCGCCCAATGGCTTTCAAACATTTTATTGGTAGGCCTGATACGATGCTTAAATCTTCCCCAAGCAAAAACGGTGCTTTTATCAGCGAGTACTTTATGGATCTCGAATTCTTGGGGATCGAGATCTTTCCGGAACTTGGACAATAACGTCCTTACGCCTTCGATCCCGTAATACGTTCCATAAAAGTGATGCCTGTCCGTCTCCTTCTCGAATGCCGCGATAAACGTAGCATCGCTGTGTACATAGCTGACGGCTTTGTCTATATCGACCATATTCAGGAAATATAATTGCAGCACTTGATCCGGCTTCATAGCGTATCGATCCCCTTTTCTTTCGAGATCGAGGATTTAAGCTGGCTCGAAACGATGCCAAGGTGTATGGCTTCGTGAATCAGGGCGAAGTTAAACAGCTCGCCGGCTGTATGGAATTGGAACGGTCCGAATTCGTACGGCGATCGCAGCTTCTCGTCCAGCATTTCCGGCGTTAGTTCGGATAGACGGGAAAGCTGCGCGACCAACATCCGTACCAGTTCTTCTTTCGATGGAGGAGCCGTCGTCCAACCCGAAGGCTTTGTTCCGGAGTTGAACAACGCTTCGTAGCTATCCGGAATTGCGGACGGAGATCCGAAGCAAAGGGCGGAGTACTTATCCATCCAATAGACCATGTGACCGGCATTCCATCGGATTGTATTATTGAATCCTCTTGGTTGAATGTCGAGATGTTCCTCCGTAATTCCTTGAAGCTGCCCGATAACGACTTGATGCAGAACTTTACCCGTGTGAATGATCGCATGTGTCATACTTGAAACGCCTCCCGTATGGTGGTGAATGTGTTTCGCCTTTCGTAAACCAAGTGTATCCCCGCTTGCCTAACCCAACAATCACGTAATTCCGATGGTAACGATCGTTTTCAGTAATGATCGTCATTCGGGGGGAATTGGAATCTGCAGCAAGCTGCCGATATAATGAAACGTAGGCAATAAATCGTAGGGGAGGCCGTGCTGCGAATGGAGCTTAGACAACTTGAATATTTTGCCGCCGTATATAGGGAGATGCATTTCTCCAGGGCTGCCGAGAATCTATGTACCACGCAGTCGAATCTTAGCCAGCAGATCAAGTTTTTGGAGAACGAGCTGGGGCTTCCTCTGTTCGATCGCATCGGCAAGCGGATCGCGCCGACAGAAGCGGGCAGGATCTTGTTGGAGCAAAGCCAGCTCATCTTTGAACGGATCGATTATATTCGCGGGGCGATTTCAGATCTCAAATCGATGGAAGGCGGCAAGCTGGATATCGGGATTCTCCCGGGCGACGGGGATTTGCTGTTCGATGCGTTGCTTGTCGACTTCCACCGGGCATATCCCAAGCTTTCAATCAGCGTCACGGAATCCACGGCCGTGTATGAACAGGTCGTAAACGGCATCAGAGACCTTGGAGTTACGACGGTACCCGCCAAACCGGATGAGCGTATAACCATCATTCCTTTGTTCCGCGAGGAATTTGCTTTGGCCATCCGATCGGATCACCCGGTTGCAAAATCGAAGGCGATCCCCTTCGAACAGTTACGGCAGCTTAAGATGGTC
Source organism: Paenibacillus sp. J22P277 (assembly GCF_059383675.1). NCBI lineage: Bacteria > Bacillati > Bacillota > Bacilli > Caryophanales > Paenibacillaceae > Paenibacillus > Paenibacillus sp. J22P277. Next base: position 758,643 of record NZ_JBXENS010000005.1, on the reverse strand, counting down.
ATGTTCGGTCCGGAGCATCAGATTACGAAAGTCATCCATTCCTGCTGTCAAGAAAAAGGGATTGCCATCGACAATCCAATCGTAACCTCGACGTTATCGACGCTGCTGTCGCTGCTCGAACAAGGGATAGGAGCGGCAATTCTTCCCCGACTGCTGCTGGATTACCTGAATCGCGATACCATTGCAGCGGTAACGCTGCTCCATCCTACGCCAAGCCAGGATATTTGCGTCCTATATCGAACGGACAAATTCATGGGGCAAGCCGCGAAACTATTTATCGACCAATTGCAGTCTTTCATTCAAAGCGCAAGGAAGATTTCCACGCGGTCGTCAGGGTAAAAATGGCGATGTTGCAGTATTGGTAGAACGAGGGGATCGATGTTATCGTGGATCTCCGACAGAAAATAAGCTGTGGCTCTATTAGAGCTACAGCTTATTTTCTTGAGATGATATGAAAAATACGGGCGTAACAGGCGCATGCTCGTTGTCAGTCCGCGATTGCTTGGCAGACCGCTTCGATTGACGTTCGAGCAAATTTCACGTTTCGCTTGCCAGCTCCACAAGCATGCTTTCCCAGATCGTCAGCTCGTCCAGCTCCACGGTCAACCTGCTGCCGTCCAGCTTATACGCGGCCGGTCTGTCCGACATCAACAGCCGGACGCCCTTCACTCGCCGCGCCTCGTCCGCCGACAGGTTTAATTCAACCCGTACGCCGCGCAGCGGCACATTGACCGCCAGCGGCCGGCGTCCCGTGCCGTTAACGAGGTTGACGAGATACTGGCCTTCCTTGCGGAACGCCGCCACCTGCAGCCCCAGATAGGAGCTGACGCGAATCCATCTGTCCTCGCCGAACAGCATATCGACCAGATTGGCCAGCAGCACGTAGTGGTCGGGCAGCTTATACCGGCTGATCAACCCGCTCAGCGAAAAAGGCAGATAGACCGCCTTGCCCTGTCCGAAGGCGGACTCGCAGACGAGCGGCAGATCGGTCCGTTCAGCCGCCAGCGATGCCCGCTCCGGGGGCGAGCCTACGCTCTCCATCGGCGAGAACGGCGGCACCAGCGTCGCCAGCACATTTGTGTTCGGCAGCGGCGTGCAGTAGACGACTTTGCCGCGATGCGGTACGAGCGCCGTTTCCTCAAGCTGCCGCTGCAGCGGATTGTCGGCTCCCTCGAACCTGAGATAAGATGCGGTCAGCGCTTCGCCCGAGGCGGACGTGTCCCGCTCGATCCCGAGCAGCTCGTACAGCTCGGGATAACCTTCGTCGATCGGACCTTCGAAGATGACGCGGCCCCCTTGCGCGGCATATCCAAGCAGATCACGCACGAACAGCGGCGTCAGCGAGAAGCCGTCCGGGACGATGACCAGCGAATAAGGCTTCAGCCGTTCCGGCGATGCCTGCTCCGCGAGCAGCAGATCGAACGGCACCTGCGTATTCAGCAGTCCGTCCGCCCAATCCTCGCTCGTCGTCTCCGACTCCCACATGAGCGCCACCTGCGAGTACGGGACCGATTCATGCAAATACGGCTCGTACTTCTTGATCATTTCGTTGATCCGCGTCACGGAGGTCAAGATTCGATTGTCCGTGATCGTGTCCGGAATCCCGGTCAACGAATGCCAGATTTGACCGCCGTGCGCGGGCACTTGGCTCATCCAGAACAAATATTCCGCCGGCGGCAGACCGGTATGCCGCCAATCCATGCCCGGGCTGGAGTGCACGATCCCGAACGCCGGAGGCTTGTCCGGCAGCGTGCGGCCGATCTTGACATTGGCCGCCGGCACCCAGAACTCCGGCGCCTCCTTTTGGCCCTTCGACAGCACGTTCTGCGCCTCCGTGCACATGATGTCGCTTGTCTCGGCGCGCGCAAGCAGATTGTCTTTATAGAAGTAATACAGAATCATGGGCAGATCAGGCGCCTTTTCTTTCACGAAGCCGTAGATGAGGCGCATGTTGTCCTTCAGGCTGGAGGAAGCCCAGTCCGGATCGAACCGGTCCGCGGACTCGGGCAGATCGCGCCCGTAGCGGGTTCGGTACTTGCGGCGGCAGAAATCGCAGTAACATTCCAGGTACTGCGGCGCATTAAAGAAGATGCCGTCGATGTCGTAGCCCAACAGCACTTCGTCCAGCACCGGAATGGCGACGCCTTCGTTCCGGTAAGGCGCATTGATGCAGGTCGACATGAGCAGCGACCACGGTCCCGGCCGTAGACTGCCCGTAACGTGAGGCTCTCCGCTGCGGTTTTTCACGAACCACTGCGGCCTTCTCTGGTAAATGCCGTCATCCGCCTTGCTGAAGTCGAAACGCGCTACGAACCGGATGCCTAAGCTGTGGCAGGCTTCGATCACCTCGGCCAGCAGATCGCGGTCCTGCGGCAAAAATTCGTTCTGATAATGATAGGGCACTTTCGTCGGATACCAGGCGTAAATGCCGCCTACATTAAAGACAAGGACGTTTGCGCCCATTTCCCGTATCTGTCTCGCGAGCCTGCGCGGCTCGATCATGGCCGTATCGCGAACCTGCAAATTCGTCTGAATAACGCGCGTCGGCTGCTTCCACCAAAGTTGGGTCATCGTTTCATCTCCCATCTTGAACAGTAGTCTGATTCGATTTCATGCCGTCCGCTCCCACGCTAACGCAGGACGCTGCGCCCGGGTTTCTCGACCAATGCCGCCAAAACCAGCTGAGACGCCATGATGGAAACAACGATGACGGCCATCCGCATCCCGGTCACGCTGCCGGACGCCAGCAGCAGAAGCATCATCGAGACCGCGCGGCCGATGTTCCAGCATACCTCGCGAAGAACCAGCCCCTCCACCCGCATCTCTCCGCGCAGCGGCAGCTTGCCGATCAGCTTGTAATTGTACCCGTCAAGCGCCGTCTGCACGATCGGATTGCCGATCGAGCAAGCAATCATGAAGCCGACGGCCGTCCAGGGCGACAAGCCCCCCAGCAGCAGGCACGCGCCTATCGTCATCAGCGCGGCTCCCCACGTCAGGTAGGAGCGGATCCGGGTATCCTTGGCGAAATGCGAGAACAGATAGCTGGCCACGATCGAAAAGAACGACAGCATGGCATTCAGCAAGCCGATTCGGTCCTCTTCCTTGAACGCCTGATAGAGCAGCAGCACGGGCAGCAGCAGTTGAACGCCCTGGCGGACGCCGAAGAGCAGGTTGCCGAATATCGCCTTGCGATAGTTCGGATCGCGCCTGAAGACGATCGCCATATGACGGAGGTAGTAGGTTTTGCGCGCCGGCACGACATTTTGGATCCGGCGGCTGAGCAGCCCCGTGAGCAGGTAGAACAGGAAGGCCAGCGCGAAGATGACGATATAGCCCGGATTGCCGGGGAGCAACAGGAAGATGCCGGCCGATACGAGCGGAGCGGTCAGATTGGAGAAGGTAGATACGACCGAACTCAATCCGATGAAGCGAAGCCGGTTGCCCTCGCCGGAAGCCTCGTAGGTAAGCGTCCAATACCCGATCCAGTAGAAGCCCGTGGCGATGCCGAGAAATAAAGCGAACAGCGGATAATAGGCCACAACCTGCGACTGCAGCGTAATGACCAGCAGGTAAAAGACGGAAAAAAGGCCGATGCCGATGCGAAATACGGGCATTTTGCCGAGCCGCTTGGTCATTCTTCCGCTGACGAGAAAACCTCCCGCCGTCGCCAAGAATACGATAAAGTTATACGTTCCGTTCACCCAAAGACTCTCTGTCAGCCGCCACAGGTACAGGTTCAGGAAGGTGTTCGACAACGCGTAAGCGAAGGTGAACAGCCCCTGCAGCACCAGCGTCAGCGACGCGTCCTTGGACAGCCTGTTGCTGGTCGGAGCCGGCTGCTTCATGCCGCTTTCCATCTCGAGGTGCCTCCCAACCGCTTCTCGGACTTGTTCCGGTTGCAATCCGATAAAGGACAATCATGCGAAAAAGCGTTCTCCGCCGCGGGCAGAGGCCGGCAGCTGCGCGCTCGTCCCGCCCGCGGGCAAAAAACTGCCGCGCGGCAGGCTGCGCCGGAGTGCGCCGAAAGAGCGGCGAAATCCAGCCTAAGCCTACTGCGCGGCGGAAAGTGCCGCTGATCGATTAGTTATCCGCCAGCACGATCTCCCATTCGTGAATGTCGTAGCCGCGCGCGCCGAGCTTGACGTACGGATCCTGCTTGACCAGGCTCTCCACCTCTTCGAGGGAGGAGCCGCGGTAGATGACCAGGCCGCCGGCGCCGTCGACGAAGCGGCCGTTGGCGTGAAGCCTGCCCGCCGCGCGGTTATCGGCCAGGAATTGCAGGTGCTCCGCGCGGTATTTGACGCTCTTCTCCGCATCGAGCATCGGCAGGAATACGGCGAAGTGCTTGCGTTCGCCAGACTCCCTGCGCTTCCGGTCCTCCGTTACCTGGTACTTGTACATGCCGGACATATCCGTGTCCCCGTAACCTTCGAGCACCGCCTGATTGATCAGCGCCTGCGCCCGCTTGCCGGCATTCAGCCGCACCTGGGATGCAGCTCCCATATCCGCAGCCAGATTCATATCCTTGGCAAGCAGTTTCAGGGCGAAGCCCGGCTGGAAGGCGTCCTTGGCGATAAATTGCGTATAATGACGCTCCATGATTTTGCTTTGGGCAAAGCTATTGTTCAAGATGCCGAACAGCTTGTCGGCATCCAGTTCCGCCTGCTGCGCCAGCGCGTACGCTTCGCCGACCGCGAGCGTGTGAATGCCGACCATCAGCTGGTTGATCAGCTTGACCGCGGAACCGCTCCCCGCATCGCCGACGAAGCTGATCGACTTGCCGAACGCCTCGAGCACGCCGCGAATGCGGTTGTACGCGTCCTCGCTGCCGCCGACCATGACGCTGAGCGTTCCGGCTTCGGCGCCGGTCGTACCGCCGCTGACCGGCGCATCGAGGAAATCGATGCCGGCCTCGGCGGCCTGAGCGTACAGCTTGCGGCTCAGTTCCGGCGATACGGTGCTGCAATCGAGCAGCACAAGACCTTTGCGGGCGTTCGCGATCAATCCCTCGGCGCCGGAGTAGACGTCCTCGACGTCCGCTGGCAGCGGGAGGCAGGTCAGGACGACGTCCATCCGCGCGGCCAGTTCGGCCAGCGACAATCCCGTACGGCCCCCCTTGGCGGCAAACTCCCGCTCTTTGCCTTGGCTGCGGTTCTTCCCGTACACCTCGAAGCCCGCTTTCATTAAATTAATCGCCATTGGAAATCCCATGTTGCCCAAACCGACAAATCCGACTTTCATTCCTTATCCCTCCCGTTTACGTTTGCAAGCGCTCTCATTCGCTGAGTGCCTCGTCAAATTCAAGCTTCAACACCAGTACTTCGCCGGCCATTTCGTTGACGGGCAAATTGCGAATGCGCAAATAAGGCTTGTCTCTCCAATACCATGGCGTAAATGCCACGCCGACGTCAAGGGGTTGTCCGTTATTTAACACGGTCGCCTTCTTCGGAGCGACATCCCAAGGCTTCAGGACGACGGCGTTCGTCTGCGTGTCGCGGTACAGGTGAATATACAGGACGTGCCCGTTTTTCGTAGCCAGCACATGATCGCGCTCGATCCGGCTGCCCTCCGAAGTGACGATCTCGTCCTTGAACACCAGCGACGATGCCGGGAACGTGCCGAAGAACGATTCCTTGATCGCTTGGTACCAGCGGCCAATCCGCTCTAGACTCTTCACGCTCTGCGGAGGGAAGGTGCCGTCGGCCTGCGGCCCGACGTTCAGCAGGAAGTTGCCGCCCATGGCCAAAATTTTGTCGATGCTCTGCATGATGTACTTGTGCGTATAGTAATCCTCGTCCGACTTGTAGCCCCAGCTCTCGCGTCCTAGCGACTGCACGGCCTCGGTCGGCTTGCGGAATTCGTTGCCTTCGGGTACGACCCGCTCCGGCGTGCTGTAATCGCCGGGACTCGGCCCGCGGTCGTTGATCAGGATGCCGGGCTGCAGCTTGCGCAACATCTCGTTCAGGCTAGGGTCGAGGCGGCCGGCCACGTTGACGTCCCAGAAGAACTGATAGATGCTGCCGTACTTGGTGCACAGCTCCTCCGCCTGATTGCGGACGAAGTCGTAATACTTGTCGATATCGTGGTCGTCGCCGGGACGCGGTCCGAACATCTCGTGGTGCCTGCCGAGGTTCGGGTAGTTCGGATGATGCCAGTCCGGGCAAGAGTAATAGAGACTGAGCGGGAAATTTCTTCTGCTGCACGCCTCGGCCAGCTGGCCGAGAATATCTTTGCCGTACGGGCTGTTCATGACGTTGTAGTCGGTATGCTTCGTATCCCACATGCAGAAGCCGTCGTGATGCTTGGTCGTGAAGCAGATATACTGCATTCCGGCGGCCTCGGCCATGTCGATCCAGGCGTCGGGATCGAAGCGGACCGGATTGAATTGATGAATCAGCTGCTCGTATTCCTTGCGCTTCATCATCCCTTTGCCGCGCCACAAGATCTGTTCGTGCCAGGCCGGGATCGCATACAGCCCCCAGTGAATAAACAAGCCGAAGCGTCTCTCGAAAAAGACGTCTCTGTCGTCTCCAAATCGCGGTATCATGGAAAGCCTCCCTCATTCGTGCGCAATTCCAAGGCGCGCCGGCGGCGCATCGTATCCAAATTATACAGCGAACGGACGGCAGCCCCATGCGGCATTCATCGTCGCTTGGGGAGAAGAACATCCTTCCTTGCGGCCCATATCCGGGCAAAAAAGAAAGAAAGGGCATATTTCCCCCTTTCTTCGTGCGGAATTGCATCCTCTAAGCTTAGGCATGCGAGAAACGAAGCCAAAAGCCGGAGGACCATTCGTTCGCCGGCATCAGTGCTGACTCGCTTCCTGCTTGCGCTTGCGGACCTCGCTCGGCAGCACGCCGACCTTTTTGCGGAACACCTTGCTGAAATATTTTTCGTCCGGATAGCCGCATTTCTCGGCAATGCGGTAGATCGGCTCGTTCGTCTGGCTGAGCAGCGTCTTCGAGTAGTCGATGCGCGCGTCGCGGACGTATTCGTTGAATGTCTTGCCGGTGATATTCTTGAAGCATTCGCTGAAATAACTGCGGCTGATATGGACGTCCACCGCCACCTCCGTCAGCTTCAGGTCGAGGCTGATGTTGCGGTTGATATAATCGACCGCCCTCATCATCCCCGCCATCATATCGTCGGAGTAATGATTGCCGAGGAAGGCGCCGCGAATCTCCTGGCGCACATGGTTCAGCCAGCCGAGCCAGTCGACCCAGAAGCGCAGCTTGGAGCTGTCGAACAGGACCGTCGGGTCGAGCGGAACGTAGTTCTCCCACTGCACGAGAATCCAGTAGAACATGCTCTCGAGCTTGTCATTGGACGGGCGCGCCTCCTCCAGATCGGCCACCAGCCGGGCAAATCGCGATTCGTCGTACACCAGCTCCAGCGACGACCAGCGCTCGCGCAGCTCGTACAGTTCCTTCTCCGGGAGCGGAGGCTTCTCCTTTTCGAGCGCATCGAGCTCGATGTCGTACACGTTGCGTCCATGCCGGTACGCATAGAAAAAGTCGTGCTTGGCGTAGTCCGCCATCAGCTTCCATAGCCGGTTGCGATTGTAGTCGCGGATCCCGCCCGCCCGGATGACCGCCCACTTGCCGGCCAAGCCCATCTGGCCGAACATCCGGTCGATGATCTCGTCCTCCCGCATCGGATTCATCTCCGAGAGCAGCCAGACGTCGCGATCGATCTCGCTGACCGCATGCTGCTGCTCCGGCGGAAGCAATGCGCCGAGAAAGTCCGGGCGGTCCGGCGTCAACGCGGCAAACAGCAGCGCCCGTTCGGATACTTCCGGCATCGCTTGCCCCGCCGCGCGGTAGATGGACGGGGCGGCCGCCGCCTTCTCCCCGGCCTCGGCGATCCGCCGCATGATCCGGCCCAATATGTCGTACATATTGTCCTTCTCCAGCTCCACCTTGGCGATGTAATCGATGGCTCCCAGGCGCAGCGCCTCCTGGACGTATTCGAAATCCTGGTAGAAGGTCAACATGACTACCCAGATGCCGGGGTAGCGCTCCCGCAGCTGGCGGAGCAGATCGATCCCGGACATGGTCGGCATGGCGATATCCGTCATGATCAGATCGACGGGATGGTCCTCGAGAAATTGCAGCGCCTTCTTGCCGTTCTCCGCCTCGCCCATTACCTTCAGGCCGAAGTCGTCCCACGGCATAAGCGAAACGATTCCCTTGCGCACCAAATGGTCGTCATCCACGATCAGCACGTTCATCGTTGTCCGGCTCCTTTCGCTCGTAAGGAATGCGAATCCGTATCGTCGTCCCGCGGCCGATCTCGCTCTCGATCCGGAATTCGGCCCGCTCGCCGAATTGAAAATCGATCATCCGCCGCACGTAGTTAATGCCGATGCCCATGCCCGATCTCGACCCGCGGTTGCCCTCTTCGGGCTGATTGTCGAGCGTCATCAGCCGGCCGATCGTCGCTTCGTCCATGCCGGTGCCGTTGTCGGTGACGCGGATAACGATGCGGCCGTCGTCATCCGGGCTGATCGTCACGCGAATGACGCCGTCGTCGGCCATGCCGCCGTGATAAAGCGCGTTTTCCGCCAACGGCTGCAAAATAAAGCGCGGAATGAGCGCGTCCCGGACATGCGGATCGGTGTCGATCCGCACATCGAACTGGAAGTTATAGCGGATTTGCTGCAGCGACACGTAATGGCCGAGCGCGCCGATCTCATCCTCGATCGTGGCGATTTTGCCTTTGCCCAAATTATAATACAAGACCCGGTTCAGCGTGGAGACGAGGCGGTCGATCTCGTCATGGCCCTCCATCCGCGCCAGCCAGCGGATCGTATCCAGCGTATTATGCGTAAAATGCGGATTGATCTGGTACATCAATTTTTCGACTTCCATCGCGGCCTTGCGCTTCTCCTTATCCCTCACTTCGCGAAGCAGGTCGCGAATCCGCGCCCGCATATCCTGAAACCGCATCAGCAGAAAATCGAATTCCTTCACGTCGGTGAACTTCACCGGCGACAGAAAATCGCTCCGGGAGATCAGCACGATCTCCCGGTTGAGGCTTCGCAGCGGGCGGTAGACCGTCCGCCAGATCATCCATGCGAACAGCACGCTGACGACGAGCGAGGAGCCTCCGAGCACGAAGAACCGCAGCAGCCACTGATTGATCTCGCGATTATATTCCGCCTTCGGAATGACGCTGCCCACGCTCCAGCCCTGCTTGCTCTCCTCGGTAAACAGATAATCGCCAAGCTGGGGACTTTCCGCCGAGAACTTGCTTCCGACCGTGAACGACTTCGAACCGGTATACGTGATGTATCCGGTGTGATCCACGATGAGCAGGCTGCCTCCGGCCGCTTCCTGATCGCCGAATATATCTTCCACGGATGTCTCGATATAAATATAGAGCGTGTCGTTCTCGATCTGGACCTTGCGGGCGATGGACAATACCTTCTGGCCGGTGGAAGCGAGCGAGTTGTAAGGCCCGTAATAGGCGAATCCCCCGTTGTCGGCGTAATCGTCGAATACCGGCAGGCCGGACAGATCGAGCCCGGAGGCCGGACAGTAATTGGGAAAGAGCACTCTCCGGTCGTTCGGCGTATAGTAACAGACCATGCTCAGATTCGGATTGGAAAAGCTGATTAAATTCAGCTCGTCGACGATCTGGGCGCGCCGCAGTTTTTTCTCGTATAAATCGGAGGTCGTCAAATACTCGGACAGGTTCTGGCCGACGCTGCCGTCCAGCGACAGCTGCTGCGAGACGTACTTGAGGTTGCCCAGCGACGTGTCCAGCGACTGCGCCGTTTGGCTGAGATTGCTGCGGATGCCGTCTTCGATTTTGTGCTCCAGGATGGAGTAAATCGTATAGTAGGAGATAGCACCGACCAAAGCGAGCGGAATCAGCGTGCTGGAAAGCAGCACGGCGATCAGCTTGTTCTTGAGCGAGCGAGGACCCTTCAACATGTATAAAAGCGTTTTCAAATCTCCGCTCACCTTCCCCTGCCGGAATTGGACGAAAAGCAAATACGGAAGAGCGGCCTCAAAATACCGGACCGCTCTTTCGCTCGCTTTGCCGATTTAGGTAACGGACCTGCCCTTGGCCGCCGCATGGAGGGCGTACCACTCCTCGCGGGTCATCAGCTCCGCCTGGCGCACCGCATCCCTGCAGCGGAGAATCCGCTCCGGATTGGCCGTGCCGATTACCGGCTGAATGTTAGCCGGATGCTTCATGAGCCAGCCCAGCACGATCGCTTCGCCGGTCGTTTCCTTCTGCTCGGCCAGCGAGGAGACCAGCTCGCTCGTGCGGATGACCGCCTCCGGGGCGTCCTCCTTTCTCCGGCCGGTATACATGCCGTTCGCCAGAGAGGACCAAGCCTGAAGCTGGATGTTCTCCAGCATGCAGTGCTCCAGCAGCCCTTCCGGGAAAATGACGCCGAGTCCTGCCGGCTGGTTGACATAGACCCCGCGGTCCACGAAGTCGCAGCGATGCAGGCTCATCTCCATTTGGTTCGCCACCAACGGCTCGGGCAGCGCGCTCTGCAGCAGCCGGATCTGGTGCGCGTTCATATTGGATACGCCAAAATGGCGGACTTTGCCGGAGCGCCTCAGCTTGTCGAATGCCTCGGCGATCTCGTCCGGCCGGGCCAGCGAATCGGGACGATGCAGCAGCAGAATGTCCAGATAGTCCGTTTTCAGCCGCTTCAAACTGCCGTCCACCGAGCGGAGAATGTGTTCCGCGGAGAAATCATAACGCTGCGGGCCGTCCCCGTCGGCAAAGCGGATGCCGCATTTCGATTGGATCACGAGCGTCTCCCGCAGGCCAGGACGGCTTTGGAGAACGCTTCCAAAAATCTCTTCCGCTTTGCCTCCGGTGTAGATATCGGCGTGGTCGAACATCGTCATGCCGGCTTCCAGCGCGGCGTCGACGGCCCGCTCCGCCTTGAGCAGGTCTGCCTCGGTGAGCGGGTCGAAATTGTTGCTTCCGCCAAGCCCGGTCGTGCCGTAAATAATGCGGCTATTCGTTATGTTCCGTTGCTGCAATGGAAACTCGATCATAGGAAGCCCTCCGTGATAGAATGTCGATTTTCTCTATTATAGACCATCTTATAACACGCGTAAGGTCAAGAATGTCCGCTATTTTGTCGGTAATTGTATGAAATTCCCAAATGTCGGCATTGCGCAGGACATATACCCCACCTTTTATCGGACGATTCCCACCCTATATGCGAAAGAGGGCAAGCGCAAGCGATTGCCCTTCTTTTCGGCTTTCAATAACATCCGTTTTGGCTCTTCGACGTACTCCGCTGTCGTCATATAACGGAACATGGGACCATCGGGTTAGCGTCGGATATGATAAAGACCTTTGACATTGTCCATCGGCTCGTACTCGCCCGAGATGTCCTCCATGCGAAACAGCTGCTTCGTACGCTCCGACATGCCGTCGTAGACGTTCCGCGGAATCGGCATTCTGCCGCTGGTCGCATCCCATGCGCGCTGATAGATGAACGTGAACAGGCCGCGCGGCTTGTCGGAGCGGTTCGGGCAGCCGCGGTGCCATGTCTTCTTGTCGCGGATGAGGAACGAGCCCTTGGGCATGATCGCCGCCTGGAAGTGCATCGCTTCGCCCAGCTTCTGAATCATCTTGCTGTTCTTGAACACATGGTCGGGGTTAAGATGCGTGCCGCCCGGATAAAATTCCGTCGCGCCGTTCAGCTCGGTGAAATCGCACAGCGGGACGTGCAGCACGAGACTGTGAATCGGCGTGGCGAAGTTGAACGTCTCCGGGAACAGCGGGCCGGTGTCGGAATGAACCGGCTGCTTCTTCGTGCCGCCCGGCATCGAATTGTTGGAAGCCAGGTAGCGAAGCGTCAGATCCTGCCCGAGAATTTGCTCGGCGATGTCCAGGAAGATCGGATTGGCCACGACGTCATCGTCGATGAACGGAGCCGCGAACGGCAGGTCCATCCGGACGTTGCCCGTCGCCCCGCCGGCGTTGAACTCGCTGTCGCCGAATACGTAGTTTTTCTCGAACTCGGTAAGCACCTTGGTAAATTCTTCATTGATGTGGTCCGTCCGCTCGGCACCGAGTACGTCTTCTACGATAATCGCCCCGTTGGCCCGCAGCAGCGCGGTCGCGAATTCCAGCTTGTCGGGGTCCATCCTGCCGTTTTTGCGTTCTTCTTCGGATAACTGAATTTTCATGGTAAAGCTCCTTTCGTATACGGGGTTCGGGTGAATGGCGGCAAGCGGCAATCGATGGCTACTCGGCCTCTTTATGCGGAATCGCTTCGAAACGAAGCAGCGTTTTCAGACGGTTCGAGCCGTTGTCGTACACCTCGCCGGCTACCTGCTGACGGTCGCCGGTAATATCCCACCAGCGCTGGTACGTTAGCGCCAAGTTGACGTTTTCCTTGCCGCTCGCGTTGGCCTGCTCGCGGTGCCACAGGCGGGAATCGCGAAGCAGCACCGCGCCTTTGCGAACCGCTATCATTTCGGATGGCATCCAGCCGGCAAGCTTCTGAACCATGTCCTCTCCGTAGCGGACCGTGAAATGCTCCGGCTGCGTATGCGTGCCCGAGAACAGTTCCGGCGCGCCTCCGTTAGCGTCCCAATCGTCAAGCGCGATCGTCACCTGAAGCTTATGGGCAGGGAATCGCGAATGCTCGGTCTCGGGGAAGAGCGGCTTCGAGTCGATCGTCACTTCGCCGGACACCCGGTTTCCCGATGCGACCCGGTCGGCGGCAATCACCCGCAGCACGCAGTCCGCGCCGATGATGCGATCGACAAGTCCGAGAATGGCGTTGTTCTCGACGATATCGGGGGCAATGAACGGCCCTTCGACCGGCAGGGCGACGCTTGCGCCTTCGCCGCCGCCGGTTTGCAGCTGCCGTGCGACGAGCCCCTTCAGTTCGTCCGCCCGTTCGGGCGTAAATACGTTTTCGAGAATGACGTACCCCTTCGTGCCGAGCAGCGCGGCAGCGTAGTCAAGATTAGCCGGCGCAAGCGCGCCGATCTGTCTCTCTTCTTCGTTTAATTGAATATTCATTGCCTGTCTCCTTTCGAATCATGGTTCATGACCTCGTCTGCATGGACACCTTTATTGTAAGGGAAGAGGCATCCTAACCCGGGGGAAATCGATCGCAAAACTACGGATACGAACATCTTCGCCATCCGGACTGCGAAGCGGGAAGAGGATCATATTCCCCCTTTTCCCTGTCTTAGTTCCACTATGGAAGGCTGAAGCCGGCCGCTGCTATTCTTTTACCGATCCGATCATGATGCCGTGAATAAAGAAGCGCTGTATGAACGGATAGACCGCCACGATCGGAATCATCGAGACGATGATTTTCGCGGCATTCAGCGTTTTATTCGATATTTGAGAGAGCTTGGCCGCCTCTTCGCCCGTAACCTTCGACAAGTCGACCTGTACGACGAGCTGCTGAATATACGTTTGCAGCGGATAATTTTCCGTCTTGCTCATGAAGACAAGTCCGTCGAGGAAGCTGTTCCAATGGGTGACGAGACTGAACAGCGTAACCGTAGCCAGCGCGGGAACGGCCAGCGGCACGTAGATCTTGAGCATCAGGTACCACGGTCCGGCACCGTCGATTTCAGCCGCCTGATCCAGCTCCTTCGGAATGCTCCGGAAGAAATTCATCAGCAAAATAACGTTAAATACGGGAACGGCTACCGGCAGCACCAGCGACCAGATGGAATTCAGCATGCCAAGGCTTTGTACCGTCAGGTACAACGGAATCAGACTGCTCTTGAAGAGCATGGTGAAGACGAGAAACCACATGAATATATTTCGCAGCTTGAATTCCCTGGACGTTCTGGACAGCGGGAAAGCGACCAGTATCGTCAAAATAAAGTTGACGATGCCGCCGAAAAATACCCGCTTGATCGAAACCCAGAAGGCGAGGAAGAACTCCTTGTCCCCGATTACGATGTTGTAGGAATTGACGTTGAAGTCGATCGGCCACATGCCGACCCTGCCCGCATTGGACGCGACGCTGCTGCTGAAGGACAGCGCGAACGTGTGCCAGATCGGACCGAAGCTCAGCACGCTGACGATAATTAGCACGACGATAATGAACGTATCCCCGATCGTGCCTTTCTTTTTGCGTTTGCGAGTCGTCTCGCCGCCGTACGCTTGCGCGCTTAACGAATTTCCGCTCATCTTGGCTGGCACCTCCTTTCCATCAGAAAACCCGGTAGTTGCTGAATTTGTTGGCAAGCGTATAGGCAAGGACGATCAGCACGAAGCTGAGCACGGATTTGAGCAGGCCCATCGCGGTAGCGAGCGAATATTGAAGCTCCAGCAGACCCGCTCTGTACACGTACGTGTCGATGATGTCGCCGGAAGAGTAAACCGCCGGATTGTACAGATTGAACACCTGGTCGAAGCCTGCATTCAGCACGTTGCCGATCGCGAGCGTCGACAGAAGGACGATGGTCGTTCTGACGCCGGGAAGGGTGACATGCCAGATGCGCTGCATTCGGCTCGCTCCATCCACCTCTGCCGCCTCGTTAAGCGATGGATTGATGCCGGTCAGCGCGGCCAGATAGATGACGAGATTGAAACCAAGCTCCTTCCAGACGTCACTGCCGACAATGATGGTCGGGAACCATTTGTTGCTGCCGAGGAACAGGATCGGATCGACGCCGAACCAGCCGATCGCCGTATTGACCGCTCCGTTCAGATCGAGAATCTCGACCAAAATACCGGAGAGTATCACCCAGGACAGAAAATGCGGCAGATAGACGATCGTCTGTACCCAGCGCTTGAAGACGATATTTTTCACTTCGTTCAGCATGATCGCGAAGATCAGCGGAATGACCAGGTTGCATACGATCTTGAGCGTCGCCAATAGAAGCGTGTTTTTGAAAATCGTCCAGCTGTCGTTCATTTGGAACATGTATTTGAAATTATCCAGTCCGACCCATGTCTGATCGGCCCACGGCACCCCCGGAGAGTAATCCATGAAGGCGACGATTGAACCGAGCAGCGGCGTCGTCTCGAAGGTCAGCAGCAAGATGATGCCCGGTATGAGCATAAACAGATAATGCTTTTGCACTTTTGAAAAGTTCATGAGCCTCGCCCCTCGCCTATCCGATTCCGATTATGTCGACCAGCGTCAGGCCGATTGCCGCCTGACGCCGATCCGTATGGAGGAAGATTGCTTTGTTATTGTTTGACGGCTTCTTCGACTTCTTTCGTAATCGTGTCGCCGCCTTGCGCTTTCCAGTTCTTGACGAAGGTGTCGAAGGAATCAAGCGGCGCTTCGCCGATGACGATCTTCAGGAACGTTTCGTTTTCCATCTTCGTCAGGTTGGCCCATCTGGACTTCATCGTCGCCGTCGGCGAGTAGAGCAGACTGGAGACTTCGTTGAACTTGTTGTCCAGCGGCGCTCCGCCGACGATATAAGCCTGGAAGCCGCCGATGGTGGTCGGGTTCAAGCCGTCCTTGTCCGCTTGCGGATAATATTTGTCGACCAACGTATCCGTGGCCGGATCCTTCACGTACGTCTTGGCGTAATCGTAAGCTTGCTTGGCGTCGGGCTCGAGCGTCGAAGGGTCAACCTTGCCGTTAAGCGCGTCGAGGATCGCATGTCTTCGGTTGGAAACGGCGTTCGTGTCGTCCATATTGACGCGGAAAATATTGAGCGCATCGTCGATGTTCGTATTTTGAATCGTCGTATCCCACATATTTTGCACGCCGTCGGGCAGATCCGTCGCGTGACGGTTTGCGCCTACCGTGAGGTTGATGCCCTTCATCACGGCTTCCGGATGCTCGTAGCCTTTGCGAACGACCATGTAGTCGCGCGACGGCGGCTGCATGTGGGTATTCAGGTTGCCGTTGTCGTCGACGGGGCCCGAATAAGCAACCCACTGCGCATCCGGATTTTGCTTGAACGAATCGCCGATGTTCCCCCAACCCATCCACCACGGGCCGAAGAACATGCCGCTTTGTCCGTTGATGTACGATTCGTCCGGATTTTCGCGAAGGAAGAACTGCTTGTCGATCAAGCCTTGCGCGTACCAGTCGCGCAGCGTTGCCAGCGCGTCCTTCGTTTGGGGCTGGATCGAGCTGTAAATCACGTTGCCGCTATCGTCCTTGACCCAGTTTCTCGGGTAGGAGTTGAACGAAGCGAAGATCGCGTCAAAGCCGTGCGAGCGGTTGCCGTCGGAGTCGGACAGCATATCCGTAATCGGACCGGTCAGGCCGATCGTGTTCGGACCGCCCATCTTGTTATCGATGAAGGCTTTGGCGATTTTCGCAATGTCGTCGCGCGTTTTCGGCGGCTGCAGGCCGAGTTTGTCCAGCCAGTCCTTGCGGATCCACAGCACCGTAACGGCGTCGCCTTTGATGTTGACGCTCGGAATGCCGTACAGCTTGCCGTCGAACGTAGCCGAATCCAGCGCGGCTCCGCTTTCTTGCAGCTTCTTGACCATCGGAGAAGCGTATTGGTCGAACGTATCGGTCAGGTCCTCCAGCAGTCCGGCTTTGACCATCAAGCGAAGCTGCTCTTCATTCACTTGCATGGCGTCGGGCAGCTCGCGGCTTGCGATGGCGAGCATCGCTTTTTGATCGTAAGGATCGCCATTGACGGCACTCCAGTCGCGGCTCAGCTTGATGTTCAAGTTTTTCTCGTAAAATTGCGTCACCGCGTTGTCTTCGACCGTCTGGCCTGCCGGAAGACCCTTGTCTCCAGGCGGAAGCCCCTGGGCGATCTTGATCGTAATCGGGGTGTCGGACTTGCTGTAAGGATCGGCCGCTGGCGCGTCGGTCGTGCTGTTATTGCCGTTCGTCGCGCCGGCATCCGCGTTTGCGCCCGGCTGCGGCGAATTAGCCGCGCCGTTCGTATTGCCTCCGTTGTCGGACGCTTCGCTGCAAGCGCTTGCAAGAAGCATTACGGCGATCACGGCTCCGAGTACCATCTTCTTTCTCATGCGTTAACCTCCCTATCGAATCGTGCGATTGTGTGTTGCTGAGTTGAGTATAAGTCTAATTCCGCTTTAACCTGTAGGGCAAACGGTCTTGCCATCACGTATAAAAAAGTCTTTTCTTTTCGCGGCTTCAAGCATAAGCACGAGAGGATTGTTCCCCTAACATCGGTCGAATTTCTTCCTGCAAGATTGCCGTCACCCGGACGCGCGGACCATTTTCCACTTCCGCATCGCGATGTTTCACTTTGCCGCGGGGGATTGGCGCACGACGTGGTAAGGCACGCCGGTCATGTCCTCGCCGAAGCCGGGAACCGTCCAGACGCCGGCTTCGCTCCGCAGCTCGATGAAGTACATAAGCGGATAGGCGGAATCGGTATAGGAAGCCGGGATCGCGGCGGAGAAATGCGTGCCGTCGCGTTCCATCCCGGCGCTCTCGAAACGCTCGGCCTGATTGACATGGCGGTAATAGAGCCTCACGCTCCATTCGGATGCTTCTGTCTTCTCCTCCGTCTCACCCGCCGAAGGAATCGTGATGGCTACGTCGACCGGCAGGCCGCGCAGGTACGGCGCAGGCACGGCATGCAGCCAATTCGGGCTTGCCGGCCGCTCTGTGTTCACATAAGGCGCAATCTCGGGATCGTCCGCCTCCGCCTTCTCCGCAGCTGCGCTTGGACAGCCCGGCGCTGCAGTGCCGAACCGCGCGCTCGCGCGCTTGATCGCTTCGAGATCCTCTTCGATCGCCGGAAGCCGGTCCGCCCAATCGCCGCGCATGTGCGCCTTATGCCCGAAGGCGATATCCCCGCGGTAAACGCCGCCGGCCGCGGCGATAATCCGCTCCCAGGCCTCCTTCGCCGCGGCGTATTGCTGCGCTGCATACGCGGCGAACCGCGCATCGTTCGTGCGCTCGAACAACGCATAGCCGGTACCGGCTCGGAATTTATGCGCGAAGAAGCGTCCCAGCTCCGCCATGATCCGCACGTCCGCAGCCATTCGGCGAAACTGCGCATCCAGCGGCTTTGCCGCGCGCGCCTCCGCCTCCGCCAAGCTCCGCAGCGCTTCGTCTGCCCATTCGTCCAAGCGGGCGCTTACTTCCGGCGGGGTCACCTTGCGGCTTTGCCTTCCTGCTGCTGCCTCCCCGGCATATTCGTCGATCGAGCAAAACATCGCGGGGTCGAGCGGACTTGCGGCGCCGAACGTTTTCGGCTCCGGTAGATCGTAATCGAGATGCGACGGCCTCGTGCGGATGATCGCCAAATTCGTATACAGCTCCGGCCAATAATCGACGTTCGCGGACGACGGATGATGCGCCGTCGCGACGAGCGGCAGGATCCGGCTGGCACTAGCCAGCGCCCGTTCCGTTTCGCCCGACGCGTCTCCGTACTGCTTGCGCAAATAACGCCGCCAGACGGACGGGTCCGTATCCGGATCGTACAACAGCCGCCCCCACAGCAAATAGGTATAATCGTATTTACGCCAATCCCGGACGCCGAGCCGCAGCTCTTCGGCGGCGTACAATTCGCGGCCGCCCTCGTGTCCGGACGTCTTGCGCCCCTTGAAGGCGAGCGGCTCGAACAGCTCCAGCCCCGCGGCGCCGCCGAACGAAGCCGCCCGGCTGTAGCCGGCCGCAAGCTTCGGGTCGCCCCACAGCAAGAAACGCTGCGTGCCCGGCCATACCCGGAATACGAGATCGTAGTCGCGGTCCTCCGTCATGAAATCGGCGTAGCCGTAACGGGTCGCCTTGCGCGAGCCCGCGGTGACCGCGGCATATTTCGAGCCCTGGAAATCGGCGTCGGGCATTTCCCGCTCCCGATTGGCCGCCTGATGATACGGCAGCCCCAGATGCTCCGCCCAATATTTAGGAGAGACCGTCACGCGCATGCCCGTCGTCTCCTGCACCATGCGGATCATCGCAAAATCGACGCCTTTGGAATGGATATCGACGGCGATCGGCCGGTCGCTTGCCGCGATTCCGGAGAGCGCCGTCCGCCAAAATTCATGCGCGGGCTCGGGAATGCCGCTCTCGTAATGAACCCGCAGGGTGAGTCCGTCAATGCTCGGGCATTCTTTCAGCAGCAGGGCAAGCGCATCCCGGCAGTAGGCGGCATGGTTGTCCTTCGTTAACCCCGTAATCGGATAGCGGGGATTCGGGCTGTCCGGCAGATCGTACGTATTGGTCCAGATGCCGACATGAAAATCGAGACCGCGCAGCTTGACCTGTTCTCCGATATCGCGCAGCGAATCCAGGTTGCGCGACGCTTCTCCGTCCGGAAGACCTTCGGCACGCACCTCGTAGCCTGGCACCGACAGCAGAAACGGATAGGCGAAGTACAAATAGTTGTCGCGGATGTCCGGATCATGGCCGTAGTCGTAGCCCATGCCGAGCGCCAGATTGAACCGGTTGAAGCGATGACCTGCCAGTTCCGTCAAATAGTCGTCCCAGAAGTCCCGGTCGTTATACCAGGCTTTGTCTTCTTCCTCGCTGACGAACATTCTGCTGAGGCTTCTTACCTTCGTCGCCGGCGACTCCGCGATCTGTTCCAGCCTGTGCAGCTCCGCAAGCGGGTCGGCTGCGTCCGGCGCATAGCGAACCCGATCCGCAAGCTCCAGCAGCGCGTATACAAGACCGCGGGCGCCCGGGGAAGAAACCGCGATTCGCGTCCTGCCTCCTTCCGCGGCCGTTCGTTCGATCGCGAACGATTCCTCCATCGACGGAGGCGTATCGGGATCGGCGGCGGCTGTCCGCCCGAGCGCGATCACGATGTCCGCATCCGGGGCGGCGTCGCTGCCGTCGGACACCGCGACGGCGATTCCTCGTTCCCGCAAGATGCCGGCGAACCTGCCGATCGCCCAATCGACCGGCCGGCCGTTTGCCTCTATGCCATCCGGTGCGGCAACAACGACCGCCACCGTTCTTTTGGCGTCCTCAATCTGTATCGTTGTCATGGATGCGCCTCCTTTTTACCAGTCCCGGACGGAGCCGTCGAGCGCCTTCAGCTTCGGCGTAATGCCGGTCCGCTTCGCGGGACGGGCCAGCGCGGCTTCCTCCGAGAACGCGACGCCGAGCCCGGGTCCGGTAAGCGGGAAGGCATAGCCTTGCTCCACGACCGGATAAGGGGACGCCACGTCGGTGTTCAAATCCTGCGGGTCGCCGGCCGACGCCGGCAGCTCGAGCAGCGACACGTTGGAGAACGCCAGCGAGACGTGCATGCTGGCGGCCGTGCCGAGCGGCCCCCAATTGTTGTGCGGCACCAGATTCACGTAGTACATTTCGGCCATCGCCGCGATTTTGCGCATTTCCGTGATGCCCCCGCACCAGCAAATATCGGGGCGCAAATAATCGACCAAGCCGCCTTCGAGCAGCTCGCGGTAATCCCATTTGTTATGTCCGCGCTCCCCGGTCGCGAGCGGGATGCTCGTATACGGCCGCAGCCGCCGGTATGCCTGCGGATTCTCGTGGCGAATCGGGTCCTCGATATAGAGCGGGCGAAACCGCTCCACGTTGCGCGCCAGCATCACCGCATATTCGGGATCGTAGCGGCCGTGGCATTCAAGGATGAGATCCACGTCTTCGCCGACCGCCGCGCGGATCGCTTCCGTATATTCCGTCTGCTGCATGACCGCGCGCTTATGATCGTGCAGCCCGAGATCATCCCAATCGTGAAACGCCCGGTAGCGAATCGCCGTCACGCCCCGGTCCGCCAGCTTCTTCGCCTTCCCGGCGATTTCTTCGGCCGATTTGCCCGCTACCGGCCCGTACACGCGCACCTTGTCGCGCGCCAGCCCGCCAAGCAGCTCGTAGATCGGCACGCCGAGCGCCTTGCCCTTAATATCCCATAGCGCGATATCGATCGCGGCAAGCGCCGAGCCCGTCACCGGTCCTCCTCGCGCGAACAGGCAGCGGAAGCACATTTGCCACAAATGCTCGATTCGCGACGGATCCTCGCCGATCAGGTACGGCTTCAGCTCCTCGATCATGCCGATGACGGCCCTCGGCGTAAAGTTCGTGCCCTCGCCGTATCCCGTAATCCCCTCGTCCGTTTCCAGCTTGACGAAGACGCCTTCCGTGGACAAAAAGCCGGTCACATTCGTAATTTTCATTGTCCTTCTCCTTCCGCGGCGCCTTTATTCCACGATCATTCCTTTGGCGATTAAGGCCGCAATCGAACTTCGTTCCTTCAAACTACAACCAGTATAGCTCACGGCGGAAATAAACAGCGGGCACAACGGTCTTAACAAACGTGCGGTAATCATCCGGCGGAAACGGCAAAGAGGGACGATCGGCAGATGATCGTCCCCCTATTCGCCGAACGTTCGTACACGTCGGAATTTATTAACCCGCCTCCCGGTCAGCGGGATAGCCGTTAGTTCATGCGCTGTTTCGCTGTCGACATGGCATCCGATTGCTTCGCCTTGAATTCCCGTCTCCTGCGATGAAGAATCGGCTCCGTGTACCCGTTCGGCTGGCTGGTGCCTTCAAAGATAAGCTCGCAAGCGGCTTGAAAGGCGACGGAACCGTCGAAATCCGCGGCCATCGGACGATAGGCCGGATCACCGGCGTTCTGCGCGTCTACGACGGCGGCCATCCGCTTCAGCGTGTCCATGACCTGCTCGCGCGTACAGATCCCGTGACGGAGCCAGTTGGCAATATGCTGGCTGGAAATCCGCAGCGTGGCCCGGTCCTCCATCAGTCCGACGTTGTGGATGTCGGGCACTTTCGAGCACCCGATGCCCTGTTCGACCCAGCGGACGACGTAGCCGAGAATCCCCTGCGCGTTGTTGTCCAGCTCCTGCGCGATTTCCTTCTCGCTCCACTCGGCATTCTGCGCCAGCGGGATGCTCAGTATGTCGTCTCGCTGGTCGGCGAAGGATGCCTTCAAGCGGTTCTGAACCGCCGCTACGTCCACCTCATGGTAATGAAGCGCATGCAGCACGGCCGCGGTCGGGGACGGGACCCAGGCGGTAGTGGCACCGGCCTGGGGATGGCCGATTTTCTGCTTGAGCATTTCTTGCATCAAGTCCGGCATCGCCCACATCCCTTTGCCGATCTGAGCGATTCCCTGCAGACCGCAGGCCAATCCCACGGCAACATTCGACCGTTCGTAGCTTTGCAGCCATCTCGACGTTCTCATCTCGTGCTTCCGAATCATTGCGCCGGCTTCCATCGACGTATGGATCTCGTCGCCGGTGCGGTCCAGAAACCCGGTGTTGATGAAGACGACCCGCTCCTTCACGCTTCGGATGCAGGCTTTCAGATTGAGGGACGTTCGACGCTCCTCGTCCATGACCCCGATCTTGAGCGTGTGCCGTTCAAGGCCGAGAAGGTCCTCTACGCGGTCGAACAGCTCGCCGGCGAATGCGGCTTCTTCGGAGCCGTGCATCTTCGGCTTGACGATATAGATCGAGCCCTTGGACGAATTCGCAAACTTGCCGTTTCCGAGCACATCGTGTTTGGCGATGAGCGCCGTGAACACGGCGTCCATCATTCCCTCGTATACTTCCCGGCCGTCCTGGACGAGTATCGCGGGGTTCGTCATTAAATGGCCGACATTGCGGACGAACAGAAGCGATCTGCCGCGAACGCTGAACGCTTCGCCGGAGGGAGAGACATACTCCCGCTCCGGGCGGAGGGAACGCTTGATCTCTTTCCCGTCCTTAAGGAAGGTCGTGTCCAAGTCTCCCTTCATCAGGCCCAGCCAGTTCCGGTAGACATGCACCTTGTCCTCCCCGTCGACGGCCGTCACGGAATCTTCCGCATCCATGATCGTCGTCAGCGCCGCTTCCATCAGGATGTCTTTGATACCGGCGTCGTCGGTGCGGCCTACGGGATGGCTGCGGTCGATCTGGATTTCGAAATGCAGGCCATGATTGCGGAAGAGCAGCGCGGACGGGCTTTCCGGCGACCCTTGATAGCCGATCAGTTTACCGTGCTCCCGAAGTCGGGCCGCGTCTCCGCTTCGCAGTTGAACTGCCAGTCGGCCTTCCGATACGGCGTAGTTCACCGCGTCTGCGTGCGATCCCTTCTCGAGATGAATCGTACGGTCCAGGAACTCCCGCGCGAACGCAATGACTTTGCCGCCCCGCACCGCGTTGTATCCGGAGGTTCGTTCCGCGCCGTCTTCATCGCCGATCGCATCCGTGCCGTACAGCGCGTCGTACAGGCTGCCCCAGCGTGCGTTGGCCGCATTGAGGGCGTACCGCGGGTTGTTGACGGGAACGACGAGCTGCGGTCCGGCCTGCAGGGCGACTTCGTCGTCCACGTTCGCCGTGGAGATTTGAAAATCTTCAACGTCAGGTTCCAGGTAC
Source organism: Paenibacillus sp. J22P277 (assembly GCF_059383675.1). Taxonomy (NCBI): domain Bacteria; kingdom Bacillati; phylum Bacillota; class Bacilli; order Caryophanales; family Paenibacillaceae; genus Paenibacillus; species Paenibacillus sp. J22P277. The sequence continues at coordinate 735,414 of NZ_JBXENS010000005.1, read as the reverse complement.
CCGATGGCCTGCAGGAACGATTTGTAAGCTGCGAAGTCAAATCGGTCGCGGTTCTCCAGATGCCATTCGTCCAGCAACCGCTGCATCGTATCCCGACGATACAGCAGTTCCGTATTGCGTGGCCCCAAGTCATGGATCAGACGATCGAGACCGGACCAGAATGCATCGTTCTGCACGCCGGTTCCCGGAAGCGCTTCCGTTTCCACGAATTCGTATAAGCGCCGATCTACCTGAAGACGATGCACGTTGACGTAATTAGTCATGTTCGTTCCTCCTTGAAGCGATATTCGTGTTCATAATATTGAACGTTGTTTATTGAATTCTATCACCCGTCCTCCGATCGGTCAATTTCTTCCTTGTGCCCGTTACAGGCGGAAATTGACTGAATCTATCGTCAATGATAGGATCAAATCAGTTCATAATAGCGAACATCGCCCTAAATACGAGGAAGGTGAGTCATGGAACATAAATACAGCGTTCCCGCTCTGGAACGCGCCAACGCCGTGTTGACCCTGCTCTCGGAGCAGCCCTATGCGTGGAAGCTTTCCGATCTCGCCAAGCGGCTCGACATCAGCAAGAGCACGTTGTTTTCCCTGCTGCAGACGCTGGAACGCCTGCAATGGATCAGCCGCGACCGCAACGAGACCTATGCGATCGGCAGTGCACTGGGACAGCTGGGCGGTGCGTTCTTCCGACAGTTCAATTTGACCGAGGATTTCAAGCGGCTGGCCGAACCCGTCATGCTGAAGCTGAAGGAATCGGTGCAGCTGGCGGTCCTCGAAGGCGCCGACGTGCTGTATTTGGCCAAAGTGGCGGCCAGCAGCCCCGTGCAGATGGTGTCGGGTCCCGGCGCCCGGTTCCCCGCCCATGCGACCGGTCTCGGCAAAGCCTTGATGAGCGGTCTCGGCGAAGAGGAGATCCGGCAGCTCTTTCCGCAGGCGGCTCTGCCGAAATCGACGGTTCACACCATCGGCTCGCTGGATGTGCTTCTGCAGAATATCCGCCAGGCACACGAGAACGGCTATGCGACGGATATTCAGGAAGGCGTCATGGGCTTCTGTTGCGTGGCGGCTCCGGTTCGCCGTCCCGACGGCACGACGCTGGCCGCGGTAAGCTGCTCGATGCCTATCCATCACTGGGAAGGCAAGAAAGAAGACGCGACAAGGGAAATCATCGCGCTGGCCCGCCGGCTTTCACCGGGCATCTGAATTCGATCGCGGAGGGCTCCCGAATAAACGAAAGACCGGCGGAAGCTTTCGCTTCCGCCGGTCTTTTCGTTGCGGTTAGTTTTTCACGTAGACCCGGAAATAATCGAGGCTGAATTTCGCCGGAAAAGTGCTGGAAGTCGGATTGTAATTGGTGTTGCCGCCGATAGCCAGATTAATGAGAACCTGCGGCGCCGGACCCTGCCAGGTGAAATTCGATCCTTTGACCAGCGTGCCGTCCACCCATTTCTGAATTTCTCCTTCTTTCCAGACGAGCGAGTACAGGTGGTAGCCGGCGGAGAAGTCCGTTCCCGGATGCCATACCCATTGGTTTGTCATGATGTTGTAATAATTATCGCCTACGCCGGCGCCATGGTCGTATCCCGTCCAATCGTACTCGTTCTGGGTCGGCGTATTGAAGAATTCGAAGATATCGATTTCGGACGAGGTCGATCCCGTGCCGCCTGGCGAATACATCCAAAAGGCCGGCCATGTGCCGGTTCCGTTCGGGATTTTGGCCCGCAACTGGAACACGTACGTTTTCCCGTTCGATGGATAGAACGTTTCCTTCGTCGTGATTTGGCCGCTGCTGAGGCCGCCGTCGCTGATGCCGCCGAGATTGGCTACGGCGGTCAGATCCAACGAATTGGCGGTCAGGACATGGTTGGTCGCGTTGATGGGCTGATAGCGCTGCCATTCGTTGTTGATGACGGTCGTGCCCGCGATTCCGTAGGCATTGAACGAATTGGAGAGCGACGTCAAGCTGTTCACGTTTCTGGAGGTGCCGAACGAATAATCTTTGTAGAGGGCGTATCCGGCAAGGCTCGGTCCTTCGGAGGAAACCGGCGTCGTTCCGTCGGATACGATGAGCTGCGGCGCGTTGGCACCTTCTTTAGAGGAGAAGGCGACCTCGCTTCCCGCGGTGGATTTCAGGATGACCGAATAGATGCCGTTGGCCGAAACCAACGAATTGACATGGAAGGAATAGGTTTTGCCGGCTGCGAATGCGATGTTCTTGGATTCCTGCAGGCTGCCGACGGCCGGTTGGTTATTCCAGGCGAGGTTCGCCTCCGTCCACGTCGTGTTGCCCGTTCCCGCGTAGGCGCCGACCGTCGCCGTTCCGCCCGTCACGCAGGTGACTTTCAGAATGGCGTCCTGAATCGTCCCCGCGCCGCTGGCCGTAAACTTCAAATAAGCTTTTTTGTCCTGCGCGCCGTTAACGCTCAGGCTGGTCGTGGCGCTTCCCATGAACGACGTTCCCCACATCCATGCATCGTCCGATGCGCCATAGGACAACGACTTGGCGTTGGCCTCCCTGCCCCATGTCGCCAACAGCGCGGACACCATCAAGACAGCGAGGAAGAGCTGTATTGCCGGTTTCGCCTTTCTTGTCATTTGGATTCCTCCTAATCGGATAGTTGTAGCGGCTGTATTGCCTGGCAGCGTCTGGCCTCCTTTCTTCCTTAGGATGAAATACACAGCGATTATAATGGAAATGTCCGCAGCTTACTGCGATCTATTGTGACCGTATTGATGTTATTGTTACCTCTTTGGATGCGGCGGACGCTCCCCAATATTCATAGCTTACGCGTGCGTGAGCTTAATTTAACCGTTATTCGTACCTGCCGGTTCCATGCGTACATGGATGCCTTTACGGCTTCAATTTTGATTTTTTTTCTGTTTGGATAACGTCTCGAAATATTCTAGAACGACCTCTCGGAATTCCAGCGCAGCCGGCGATATGTAACGACTCTTGTGCCACAACAAAGCGATTTCCCGCACCACTTCGTGCGTCTCTACCTGGAGATATTTGATTTGCGTTCGTTCGTTCCTTGCCGTGCTTGGTATGAAGGCGATGCCGATTTCGGCTTCCACCAGATCGACCAGCCTTGCCGGTTCGTCCCCCTCGTACACAAAACGAGGCACGAATCCGATCGATTTGCATACCGCGTCCATCAAATCGCGCGTACCGTAGCCGACCTTTACCCCGACAAACCATTCATCCTTCAGCTCGATCAAGGATACGCTGCTTCGATCCGCCAGCCGATGCCCCATTGGAACGGCGACCAGGATGGGATCGATGAACACGATTTGACATTCGATATCATTCCGTTCGATAGGCGGCGAGGACAAACAATAGTCGACCTGGCCTCTCTCCAAAAGCATAATCATTTCCTGCGTGGTCAGCATTTGCACATGAAATTGAATATTGGGCCGCTTTTTTCGGAATTCCCGAAGAATGTTATGTAAGACGCTTGCGCTGGTCACCCCTAATTCAATGGTGCCATGATCGAGAGTGGATAAATCGCTAAGCTCCAACCTCCCTTGCTCCAATTCGAACAAGGCTCTTTCTGCCCGCTGAAGAAATCTTCTTCCGAGCTCATTCAATTGAAGCTTCCTGCCTATACGATCGAATAGCGAGACGCCCAGATCTTCCTCCAGGCGTTGAATCGTTTTGCTTAAAGACGATTGCGTCACGTGCAGACTCCGGGCAGCTTCGGTCACATGCTCCGAACGAGCTACCTCGAGAAAATAGCGCAGTTGAAGAAGTTCCAATTCGCACACTCCATTCATTCCTTTGGGTGAATGAGATTATAACATGAAATGCGTTGGAATGAATAATTGAGATCAAGGATCACGGTCAGCAGCGATTTGTTCGAAGGCAAAGAACGCGGCGAAGCGATGGGCACCTTCGTGCAGACAACCGTGCTGACCGGCGTCTTCACGCATAACCGCGCGACCGCCGTCGGAGCTTTCAGCTTCTTCCGTTATATGGGAATGGCCGTCAGCCCGATTATAGGCAGCTTGTTTTATAATATCTGGGGCTGCTGCCAAAAAAGGCATGACTCCGGTAAAATACCGACCTCATGCCCGACAGGTTGCGTAATGAACGATAGCTAACTTTTATGGGACCTGTTGGTTATTTTTTAACTACTGGCACCCAAAATTCCCCGTAAAACGTGCCGTCGCCGTTATCTTTGCGATAAGTCGCATTTGGACCGCCGATGTAAGCATAGTCGGTGATTTGGGACAAGACCTCGCCAAAAGCTCGGTAAGTCAGCTGGTCAAACAAAGCTTCCTTGTCGCCGTTTCCAGCTACCACGATGTATTCGCTCTCTGGAAACTCGATCATGCGCGTTGCGTCAGCCACGGATTTCCCGGCTTCCACCGCAAAATAATTCCACGGTTTACCTTGATAAACCTCATTAACCGACCATTCGCGATCGTCTTTTGCGGCACCTTTGAGCTTATCAAAACGCCCGTCAGCCTTGAGTCCTCCCCAAAACGCGGCTTTTTCCTGTTGCATGGCCGGCATGTCTTGGAAATTCGACTGGATCGAAAAACCATAAGCGGTCAGAGTGAACGATTTTTTGTGTTCCAATGTGTAATCTGCCATGTGAGTGCTCCTTTTAGCCTTCGATTTTTTTTACGCGAAGCCGCATTTCGCCGTAGAATTCACCGTTCTCAGCTGCTTTGACGAATGTTGAGTTTCCAGGACCGACGTATTTGTAGTCCGTGATTTCTTGCAGCATGCCGCCGAAAACGTTGCCCGTGATTTCGTCGGCAAGGCGGTCTTTATCAGCGCCGGTGCCAGGCACGACGAGGTAGTCGCCGGCGAGGAAGCCGAGGACGACCGCGCCTTCCGCTTCGAACTCGCCCATCACGCCGAAGCCGCGCCAAGCCTTGCCGTCGACGACGTAGTTGATTTGATATTCTTGCCCGTCGGCGAGCGCGAGAAGTTCGGCAAGCTTGCCGTTTTCAGTGATTTCGGCGTTTTTCGCCGCGGTTTTTGCCGCATTGCCTGCCCAGTCGTCGTAGTCTTCAAGCGAAACGCCGTAAGCCGTCATTTTGTAGTTTTCCGAGATGGTTTTGATTGCATAGTTAGACATTTTTTTCGCTCCTTTGTGGTTTGTCTTTACAGATTGATTCTATTTCGAGAATGTATCAAAAAGTGATACTTTTTATTGAAAGGCTTTTTTGCTACGTTTTTGCTACAATAAAAGCATGAAAAAAACAGAACGAGTGAACCTGATCATGCGCTACATCAATAACCGCGCGCAGTTTACGATTGCCGAGATTCAGCGGGAGTTCAAGATTTCCCGCGCGACGGCGATCCGCGACATTAACGAGATTCAGGCGATGGGTTTTCCGCTGACGACGGAGCTTGGGCGCGGCGGCGGCTACCATGTCCTGCAAAATCAGTATTTGCCTGCCGTCCGCTTCACGACGGAAGAGCTGAAAGCGATTTTTATCAGCTTTATCGCTTCGAAAAATTCGCAACTGCCTTATTTGCAAAATCGCCGTTCAATCACTGAAAAACTCATCGGCATCGCATCGCAAACCCAGCAAGACGAGCTGATCGAGCTGAATAATATCTTGCTTTTTGAAAATACGAATCCTGCTAATCCGAATCTGTTGGAGCTCGATGATTCGGCGCCTACGGAACTGAACCAGCTGATATCGCTTGCCGTGCGGGACAAGCACTTGCGCTTGACGTATGAGGAGAGTCCTGGCTGGCCGCAGTTGATCGACGTTTTTTTGCTGCATATTTTTAACTCGAACGCTCGGTGGCTTGCAGAGGTTTATGATTTCGGTACGGATGAATTTCGTTATTTGCCTGTTGAGCTGCTACGGGATTCGGCCATTTCCGATCAGGGGATGAAGTGGTCCGAACAAGAAATAATAAGCAAAAAACGGTTTGGTGCGCGTGAGTCCAATCTTATCGTGAAGCTTGATGCGACCGGAATTCTGCGCTTCAAGCGTCTGCATCCCCCGGGAATTATTTTGTCCTTTACCGGAATGTTCCAATCGAGCGGGATTTTCAATGCTCAACTGGACGTGACCGATGTCGAGGCGCTGGCGTATTATGCGGATTGGCTTTTGTTTTTGGGGAAAGGGGTCGCGTTTGAACGGATTCCCGATGAGCTGCGCGCGATTTTGGAAGAGCGTTTAGGGGTACCGCAACAGTTTAACGAATAACCGCCATGTTAAACAAGCCCTCGTTATCTATCGTAAACGCAATAAAGCTGCCGGCAAGAAGATTGCCGGCAGCTTTATTCTGCAATTACACGACCGTTGCCGCGATGGCGTTTCCGAATATCGGGATTGGGTGCTGGGTTACAAGATGCGCGCGGCATCGGAATCGGATAAGCATCTCCGTTCGTCTCTGTTACATGATCGAAATCGCTGTTTCTCTCACTTTCTGTTCGTTTACCTCTAATCCGAGCCCCGGACCGTCGGGCACGAACAGATAGCCGTCTCTGAATTCCAATTGATTATGAAATAACGCCGACAGCTTCTCGTTATGTCCGGTAAACTCCTGGTGGTACATGGCATTGGAGACGCTTGCGCAGAAGTGTAAGCTTGCGGCGGTTCCGATCGTCGGCTGGGTGTTATGGACGACGATGGGTTTACTCCAAGCTTCGCACAAGGCGGCGATTTTCTTGGCTTCCGTGAATCCGCCGCATTTGACCAAGTCCGGTTGAATGATATCCGCTTTGCCTTGCAGGATGAGATCGCGGAATTGCCAAAGCGTATATTCATGCTCCCCCGCGCTGACCGGGGTATCGAGCGCATCCGCTACCTGCGCCATGGCCAAATAATCGTACTGAGGCGTCGGCTCCTCGAACCATGCAAGACCGACATGCTCTTCCAGATAGCGTCCGATCTGAATGGCTTTATGGGCGGTATAGCCGTTGTTCGCATCGAAGCCGATTTTAACTTCGTCGCCTACCGCGGCGCGAATCGCTTTCATCATCGGAACGGCGGGGTCGTTCGCGATCTCTCCCTTTAACGGCCCGTAATTCATCCGCAATTTAAGTACCGTATAACCATTTTCCACCTGGGCGCTCATGATGCGGGCAACCTCTTCGACCGTTGCTCTTCCATCCCATCCGTAGCTGTAATAAATGTTCACCCGATCCCGAAAACGTCCGCCTTGCAGCTGATAGATCGGTTGGTTCGTCGCTTTGCCGATAATGTCCCACATGGCCAGATCAACGCCTGAAATCGCTTCCGACTGCGCGCCGGACGGACCGAGCTTATAAGGCGCAAGCAGCAACTTCTGCCACAGCACTTCGACATCGAAAGGGTTGCCGCCGATCACATGCGGCTTCAAGGCATGCACGGCCATGGCTTGAAGAACATGCCCGCCCATGGGCGAGCACTCCCCCCACCCGCTGATCCCCTCGTCCGTCTCCAATTTGATGAACAGACTGCCCCAAGGAAACAGGTACGTGGTCATATTGGTTATCTTCATCGGAATACCTCCTTGTACATCGAATATTGAATATATTCTATATATTCTGATTTCGTTCGGAAACTCCTTCAATAGATTTATAGCTGCTCACTTTCCTTAAGGGAAGATTCTGGATAGATGGTATAATCGTAATCAAAACGCCGTAGTTAAAAAGGAGTTCTGCCAGCTATGTTATTCGCTCTGATCATTGGCTGCGAAGTCGCGTTTTGGGTGCTCGTGCTTGCCGGATTAGTTTGCCGCTATCCGCTGCGGAACAAAAAAATAGGAATGGTTCTTCTTGCCTGTACGCCTGCGATGGATCTCGTTTTGCTCGCGGCAACGGTCATCGACCTGCATAGAGGTGGCGAAGCCGGCTTCGTCCACGCTCTGTCTGCCGTCTATGTCGGCGTTTCGATCGTATTCGGCAGCTCGATGATCCGTTGGGCGGACATACGTTTCGCACACCGTTTTGCCGGCGGCCCCCCTCCGGCCGAGAAGATCAGAGTTGGAAAAGAACATGCCCGCAATGAGCGGCAGGGATGGCTTCTCCATCTTCTTGCTTGGTTAATCGGTTGTTCCTTGCTCTATGCCATTATTTTGCGGATCGGCGACGAAGCCCGCACAACCAGCCTTTTACAGGTCATCCGCGTATGGTCATTGGTCCTCGTGATCGATTTTCTGATCAGCTTCAGTTATACGTTTTGGCCACGTAAACCGAAAAAATAAGTTCGCTCGGTTTGTATCCGGCAATGGACATCCCCGCCCGAAGAGGCCGCGGTAAACCCCGCGGCCGTTGCATCTCCGTACGCTTGCCGGTATGTTCAGTGATTGTCATATTGGATGGCCACATAAACGAAAACTTTCTCATCCTGACTAAAATCGTTATCCGCGTGTCCCTTTACCCTCCACTCGGCAGCGTAACCTTCAGGAACCTCCACCTTATTCACCTCGGTACCGTCCGGGTACTGCCCCGTTTCTGCCGGCGATCGATTACCTCCGCCAACCGTTGCCAGACTAAGGTCATAATCTTTACCTTCCGGGGAAATCATGGAGACCGTAACGGTGCCATGGAAACCCTCAGGGGGACTCCAAGATCCGCTCAGCTCTTGTCCAGGTGACGATATGTATCCGTAATATAACGAATACTCGTTATGGATCCCTTCGTATGAAGTAGTCTTGGAATCGGATAACTGGAAAGAGCCCGTTTTGTTCAGTTCAATCCGAACGGGATCTTTACGGTCTGTCGTTGTTCCGTCACCGAGTTGACCTTGACCGTTCAACCCCCATGACCAGAGGGTTCCGTTACTTTCAATCGCCAAATTGTGGTAATCCCCTCCGCCGATGGAGTCTACCGAACGGAGACCCTGCACCTGCACCGGAGGGTCTGTTCTTGACTCGTCGCCCAGTTTAATCGGCAGGCCGGCATCGTTGAATCCCCATGCCCAGACGTTTCCGTCGTCTTTGATGGCCAAATTAATGTATCCGCCCGCAGCAATGGAGACGACCGAATTGAGATCCCGCACCTTGAACGGCTGATCGGTTCGATCTCCGCCCCAATCCAAATCGGATTGAAGTCCTCCCCATTCCCAGACGGTCCCGTCGCTTTTGAGGGCCAGACATTGAAACATCGCTGCATCGATGGCCACCACCGAATCGAGGTAGGGTACTTGAACAAGATTCGACGGTTTGCCTAGCGTGCCGGTGCCGATCTGCCCGCTATCATTGGATCCCCAAGCCCAGACGTTTCCGTCGCTGTCGAGGGCCAAATTCGTATAATTGCCAGCAGCGATGGCGGTTACATCGAGTGTATGGCCAACCGAATCTTGCGTAATCACTTGCACGGGAGCATTTCGGTTTGTCGTTGTTCCGTCACCGAGTTGACCTTGATTATTCGATCCCCAAGCCCAGAGCGTCCCATCTCTTTTGAGGGCCATATTATGATCAGCGCCGGCGTCGATGGCAACTACTGAATCAAGACCCATGACTTGAACGGGCGTCACGCGATTTGTCGTTGTTCCGTCACCGAGTTGACCAGCGAAATTCTGTCCCCACGCCCAAACGGTTCCATCGCTTTTGAGAGCCAAACTATGCGCAGCGCCTGCAGCTACGTCGACCGCATCCGTGATGCCATCGACCTGAACGGGAGTGTTGCTGCCGCTGTCCATACTTCCATTGCCGAGCTGGCCATTCCAGTTCTCTCCCCATGCCCATACTGTACCGTCGCTTTGGAGAGCGATCGTATGAAAAGCCCCTCCATCAACCCGTTGCACTGTTTTTTCCGCAGCCGCCGCTATGTTGGATACCGATACAAGACCTACAACCAGACAGATGATGACCATGAATCGCAGAGTTCGTTTTACCATCCTGATTCTCCTCTCCTCCTGTTCAGACGCATCTAAAACCAACCTTTCGAGCATGACTTGGCAACCGCCTCCACATCAAAACGCCCGAGCTTGGACCGGGGTCAAACGGTTGGGAAAGAAGTAACCGCCCATTCCCGCGGCCAGCCTCTCCTTCGTTTCCGCTTGCTCAGCATAACCGCCCTTTCGAGCACCTAAATTTTACCATGAGAAATTCGGGTTTCAATGTGCTGATGGGACTACTTTGACCGTGCCTTATCGTCGACAACGATCAGGACCGCAAGATGCCTGCGGCGGCAATAGCCATGTCGCACCGGACGCTTGCGCAGGAGATTAAACGTCTTTCCCAAGGCGCCTGGTGCCAGAGAATTACTGCGGAGAAAAATATCAATATCTGTATATATGTGGAATATAGGATAGGTTTTTGTCTTATGAAAAGAATGGGGACTTGTATTTACAAAATAAAAAAACCGCGTCCATAACGCGGCGGATAATAGTATCCGTAGGGGTAGAAAGCTCGGAGAGCTTTCTCCAATCAGTCTAATCGCGTGCCGTAGGACATGGTCCAGATTGGATCCAGACCGTCATTATACGCATTGCCCGTCCATGGCGTGCCGCAGATGTGCAGATAGGCGTACGGAGTGCCGTCGAACATTACCCAGGCGCCTGCATCCCGTACCGTATTCGGCAGACCGCTTTGCTTGGCGTCAAAAGGCCATATGATCATCCAATGGGGACCGATCGGAATAGCCGGGCTTGTTCGGTCGAAAGGATCGGTGTTGCTGTGCTGCGCGGCGCCGCAGAGCATATAGATGAGGCCCGGGGCCCGATTCGTGGGCCGTGGCCTCTTGGCGATTAAGTCCATCATCCATTGCAAGCCCATGGGGTCGGCACACATGGGCGGATTGCCGATCTGATTCTCGTCGCCGGGAAAACAGACCCAGTTATTGGTGCCCCGCCGCAGGATGACCAGATTGCCGTCCCCATCCATTTCCGCGACCGTCGCCTCATTGGTGACGTTCCGAGGGCCGGACAACATCGCCCGCGCAATCTTAATGCGAAGGATCTGTTCATGCTTCGATACAGGGACCGGCTGTCCGGGCGGCATCATTGCAATCGCACTGTTACTGTAGGAGCCGGAGGCTCCTTCCTGAGATACCGAAACGGGGACGTGACTTTCATGATGAGCTGAAATAGTAGCAAGCGGATCGATAGGCGACTTTCCGTTCATTGCGGCTGCTGTTCGGGATGCCGCGGCGGAGCGATTTCCCCTCGTTTTTTTGAGCGTTGATTTTCGCCGAGCCATCCATGTCTTCCTCCCTGTTTTTGTCCGCTATATAAAGGTCGCATCGCACGCCGGCAGGACAACCGTTTTCTCCACCCAAATATATTTCAGGCATCCAATATTCATGCTAACTATTTCACTTCAAGTGCTTGCTGTTGCGCTGCCAAACACCTAATTCTCTATTAAAGTCCATACGAGCCGACGCAAAAAATCAAAAATAGTCATATAAATATAGCATCATAGAAAGGGGTTGGTCATGTGACTCGACTAATCGATGCGCGTACATCGATGGGGATCAATGCAACGGATTTTAATCCCGATCCGTTTCCTTCGGACACGCCCGTGCTGGTGGGACAAGTCGGCCTGAACGTGCCAAGCACGACGCCGGGTATAATCCGGGTTCAATTCGACGGTATCGTCGGCATTCAATTGCCGGAAACGCCAACAGGCGGAATCTTCGTAACCTTGACGCTCATTCGGGGTTTCCTGCCGACGGATGACATCGTGTACGAATCCTTCAGCAGTTTTGATACGGTCAACAATAACCAGCTCATTCCGTTCTCTGCCTCGGATTACAATGTTCCTGCTCCCGTCAGCGGCGAACTCGTATACACGCTTTTTTTGGAAACGCCCAATGCGGGTCCGTTCGTACTGCGATCCGGGCCGGAAAATTTCAATGCTTCGGTATATACGGATTAGAAAACGGCAGCCATGACGGCTGCCGTTTTCTTGACTAAAGCGGAGCCGGCACCCGAGAGCTTCCGTTCCTCCCCCCTAAATCGTATACATACAGTTCGATTTGTGAACGATGATAGGTAAACGAAAGATATTAAAGGGGTATAAGAAAATGCCTTTCATTGCGTTGGACATCGTATTCGTGCTTGCGGCATGGCGCTGGGGAGATTGGAGACACTGGCGAAAATACCATGCGACCATTTTGTATTTCTTGCTTGGGGACGTTTTTTATATGCTGCTGACAAGAAACCATCCGCTATGGCAGCATCAGCCCTGGCCGCCAATCCATAGCTATATCGGCGTCGAACTATGCTGTTTTGTATGCTTTGCGTCTACCGCGCTCATATACCTTGGTTTTTTCCCGAACGGGATCGGTAAGTCGATCGCATGGATTGGAGGTTGGGTAGCCGTTTACTCCTGCATTGAAGTCATTTATTTGTTTTGCGGAGCGATGAAACATTTTAACGGTTGGACGATGCTTGATTCCGTTCTATTCAATGTGACGATGTTCCCGATGCTTCTCTTGCATTTTTACCGGCCTTTAGTAACGTACATAATCTCGATACCGATTGCGCTTGCAATCGTGATTATCTTTCAGGTTCCAATAAGATGACAGCTCTAGGTTACGTCGATTTAACCTGTCCGCTCATTCATGGTCACGCGCTTACGTAATACTGCGCCTGCGCGTTCCATAGCTCGGCGTATTTCCCGCCCCTGTCGGCGACAAGTTCGTCGTGGGAACCTCGCTGAATGAGCCGCCCCTCATGAAACACCGCGATGTCATGGCAGAACCGGCAGGACGAGAGCCGGTGCGAGACGAAGATCGCCGTCTTGTCGCCGATGATTTCATGAAATCGCGAGTAGATCTCGAACTCCGCGATGGGGTCCAGCGCCGCCGTCGGCTCGTCTAGGATCACGAACGGCGCGTTCTTGTACAGCGCCCTCGCCAACGCCACCTTCTGCGCTTCGCCCCCCGAGATCTCAACGCCGTCATCCGAGAAATCCTTATGCAAGCAGGTTTCCAGCCCGTCGGGCATGGCCTTTAGCTTGTCGCCAAAGCCCGCGGTTCGAAGGCACTCTTCCGCTAATTTCGCGTCATACGTCTCGGAAGCGGCTACGTTTTGTCCAAGCGAAAAGGAGTACAGCTTGAAATCCTGAAACACGACGCTGAAGATCCGCATATACGCTGCGTAATCGTACTCCCTTATATCCACGCCGTTCAATGTAATCACGCCCTCCGTCGGCTCATACAGCCTGCACAGGAGCTTGATCATCGTCGTCTTGCCGCCGCCGTTCATGCCCACGATGGCAAGCCGCCGGCCGACATGCAGCTTCATGCTAAGGCGCTCGATGGCGTAATTGCTTGCGCCGGGGTACTTGAACGACACGCCGCGAAATTCGAACTCCAAATCGTCTTGCGGGATTGGCCGGCTGCTGCCGCTCTTTCGTATGTTGTCCGGCAGGTCCAGATAATGGAACATATGATCGAGATACGGGTTGTTGGTGATGTAGTTTCCCAGAACCCCGATCAGATTGGCCAATGCTCCGACCGCGCCGGTGACCGCACCGATATACTGCACCACGCTGCCTAAGGGATACATGCCATATAACGCCCGCAGGCCGATAAACAGATAGACGCAGCCTGCCAGCAGGGCATTCACTGCCGCGGCCAACGCGTTATTTTTTCCCAGGTAGTCGAAGAACTTGTACCAGTATGCCAACCCGTCCGATTTCTTGTAATGTTCCTCGATCGCAGAGGCTTGTTTATACAAGCGAATGTCCTTCGCGGCGTTCTTGGCCTGCATATATTCGTTGAAAAACTGGATATAGGTGTTTGCCTTCGGATTGATCTCGAACGATTGCTGCAGGATCCGCTGCTCCCGTTTCTTGACGACATAAGTAAAGGGAAGAATGAGCAGAACGAGCAAGATCAACAAACCGGTGGCAAACGGCGACGTGATGAATGTCCGCTCGTAGGACGAGGCCGATGAAAACATGCCGAACACCAGCACGGTCGCCGCCGCCAGCTCAAATAAAGGCTGCAGCAGCGCTAGAAGGCTCCAGTGCAGGCGCAAGATGCCAAGGCCGTTGCCGTTAGCCTTGGCCTCGATATCCGCCAGATTCTCATTCGTACCGGCATCTTCGATTTGATCATAATTCAATTGCATGTACCGATTGCCGAGGAAAAAGTAGAAACGCGCCCACAGCGTGCTGTTCAAGGTCGTAATCCGGCGCGTAACCACGGCGTTTAATGCCGACAGGACGAACGCGAGTCCCACGGCAAGCGCGGCGTACAGCATAATCCGCCCGACGTCGCGCGCGCCGGCCAGTTCGTTGATGATCCGGGCGGACAGGAAGAGCACCGCGAACGGTTGCGCGGCCTTGATGAAGGATCCGACGAACGTAAGCGGAATATAGGCGGGCGTCAATTGATGTACGATCCCGTAACCCCGCCAAAGGTTATGCCAGATTGAGCGCGTTTTCATGCTCGGTAACCTCCCCGTCCTGATAGTAGTGCGACTGAACGATAAACATCTCGGCGTATTTTCCGCCATGTCTCATAAGCTCGTCATGCGTGCCGCACTCGGCGATGCCGCCGCCGTCGATCAGCAGGATCCGGTCGCAAAAGCGCGTGCTTGCCAGCCTGTGCGAGATATAAATCGATGTTTTGCCTTCAGTCAATTCGGCGTAACGCTGATAGATCTCGCTCTCGGCGATAGGGTCGAGCGCCGCCGTCGGCTCATCCAGAATGATCACCGGCGCGTCTTTATACAGCGCCCGCGCCAACGCGAGCTTCTGCTTCTCGCCGCCTGAAAGCTCGATGGCGTCGTTATGCACGCGCCGCACAAGATGCGTCAGCTCGCCCTGCTCAAGCCCGCTTACCTTATCGATAAGCCCGGACAGCTCCAGGCATCTCATGACCTTCTCGCGGTCGGTCCGATCGGCGGTCTGCTGCGATACGTTGCCGGCGATATCCACGCAAAAGAGATGGATATCCTGAAATACCGTAGAGAGCAGCGTGTAGTAATCGTCTCTGTTATATCGCGCAATATCGACGCCGCCGAGCGTAATCTCGCCGCTTGTTGGCCGATAAAGACCGCAAATGAGCTTAATTAACGTCGTCTTGCCCGCGCCGTTCGCGCCGACGATGGCAATGCGTTCTCCCGGCTCGATCTCGAGGTCGATGCCGGAAAGCGTCGGCTCCTCCGCATCCGGATACGCATACCCGACGTTCTTAAGCATTATGGCCGGCGGCAGCAGCTCGCCGGCGGGCAGCGCATGGCCCGGTCCGGTATTCGAGCGATCCGGCACGTCCAGATACACGCGTATGTCCGACAGCTCGCTAAGGGCGCGCAATAGCTCGCTCGAATGGGTCATGATCCCCGACAGCCAACCCGCAAACGCGCCAATGGCGGCAAACACCAGCACGAAATTCCCTAACGTGATCTGGTCGTTCAGCAGCAGGTAGATCAGAAAGGCGTACGCTCCGCCGTCGCGTATGAGGCTAAGCAAGGCATCCGACAGCTGCGCCTTCATGTCTCCCGTAGCTACCTTCTGCTCTTTGCCGTTTGCGGCGGCATGTACGTTTCGAAAGACTCCGCGGATTAAACTGCCGAGGTCGTAAAGCCGCACGTCCTTGCCGCCGGAAGGCTCTTTCGCAGCCTTGTGCATATACCAAAGCTTGCCTTGAAGCTTAGACCGCTCTTCGCGCGTATCCCGCTCGATCTTGCGCGCACGCGAGAGCGCAAACCAATTAATCCCCGCCGACGCGGCCAGGAAAAGAATAATTAGCGGGTGTACGGTCACAATGACCGCTCCGTACGTAAGAAATCCCAAGAGGTTCAATACTAGCTGCGACATCACGCGCGGGATGTTGGAGGCGGGAGAATGATTGCTTTGCATCGCGCGACCCGCCTTCTCGCCCAGCTTTGCGTAGCCGGGGCTCTCCAGCACCTCGAAGTCCATGTTCAGCAGTTTGCGCATGGCGATCTGAAGATGGCTCAATATACTGATGGTGCCCACGGATTCATTGGTAATGAGGTCGGCGTAGCTTTTCGCGCAACTCAGCGCGGCCAGGAGCAGCCCCATCATGCCCACCGACATGATAAACTCGCCCGGCGCGACATGTGCGGTAAGATTGTCGATGACGATTTTGGGCATCAGGATATTGACGAAAGGCAAGGCGACGCCGACAATCGCCGAGATGGCGCAACAGATCAGCGTTAGGGGCCTTGCCTGCACGTGCAGCCGCATGGAATAGGCAATGTTCGACCATGCGGAATACGCTGCTTTTTCTTTTGACACGCGAATACCTCCTTCGTTGAATATGTACAGTGCGCACTGCCGGGAAGAGCATAACGCATTCCCGCATGCAATCCTATAAAGCATTGGTTGAATGGCTGGCTCGGCTTCGATTCAACCGCCGGTTGAGTCGTTCCGCGGCGTGAACCCCGGGTTACGCGGTTGGGGAAACAACCGGAAGCACGATGGAGAATACCGTTCCCTTCGGACCCGTTTTCACGACTTCCATTCGTCCCCCATGATCCTGAATAATCTTATGCGATATGGACAAACCGAGCCCCGTGCCGTGACCTTTCGTGGTATAAAACGGTTCGAATACCTTTTCTTTCGTCACCTCGGACATCCCCGATCCCGTGTCGGACACCTCGATGCAGACTGATGTATCGATTCCATAAATCTTTATGCCGATATGGCCAAGGTCCTCCATGGCATCGATTGCGTTTTTGAACAAATTCACGAGCACCTGCACGATTTTATCCCGCTCTACTTTCACGAATAAAGAATGCTCGGGATAATCGACATGGAGCTCATGGCCATTCCGCTCGATCTCCGTCGCCATGATCGAGACTGCCCTTGCGACACAAGACGCGATCGATTCCGTTTTGACATGGGACAGGTTGGGTTTGGAAAATTGCAGGAACTCGGAGGTGAGTTCGCTGACTCGCGTAATTTCGTCCATGATCATGGGGTGATAGCGGTCAATATCCTTATAGTCGTTCTGATGGGCTAATTGGAGAAACCCTTTTATCGTCGTCAACGGGTTACGAATCTCATGGGCCATTCCTGCCGCCAGCTCTCCGATTACTTTCAACTTGTCTGCGCGGAAAATATGTTCGTCGCGATTCATCCAAATTTCTTTCTTTTGCAGAAACAGCTGATTTTCAACATCGGCGATCGTTTCGCTTGCAGAGCGTCCATCGGATAACGCATACGCATAAATAATATCCAAATGAGGATACGCAATAATGATCGCAGCCAATACTTCTCTAATACTGTCTTCAGGCGTCGGTTCGGCAACCGTTTCCATCGCGATCGCGAATTCGCTCCCGCCGTAACGGGATACGATCGAAGAACCGAAGTGAAGTTCCAGCTGGCTGGCGATATCTTTCAGACCATGGTTGGCTTGCTCGTACCCGTGCTCGAAATTCATGGATCTTAAGTCTTGGCAGCTCAAGATGATTAGATATACTTCGCCGCGTTCTTTCATCCTGTTCAGTTCTTTTCGGAATTCATGATAGTTGAGCAATCCGGTCAGAACGTCTCTTTTCAATAAGTCATTGTTCTTTTTCTCCAGGCTTTCCTTCTCTTTTTGATTGCTTTTTATTTTCCATATCAAGGTAACGAATACGAGCGAGCTTGCAATATCGGAGAGCGTAACGAGCAGCGAATAATCGTTGATCGGGGAATAAGAAAAACGGATCAGACTGTAGACGGTCATAATAAAAAGCATGCTGAAGATCTCGCGTATTAAATCTTCGCTGCGCGTTAGTTGCCGAATAAGCAAGATCACATAGATCATTAAGCACCAATTCAGCTGGCTTAACCAATGAAATAGGATTAACAACATCAATTGCAAGTACGTGTGCTTGTGGGTATTCGGGTTGGCGTTAAATGCGATCAACATCGCGATGCCCGTCGCAATCATGATGTAGGCGTGATCTGTCCGTCCTAAATAGATCGATGAAAATGAAATAATAGCGATCATGATCGGAAGCAATATTTTATACAGGACGGTGTTTACCATAGCGACGTCACCTATATTCTCCATATCGTTCCGCTCTCCGTCTCATGCAGAGAACGAATAGTTTTACTATTCGCTATATTGGCTTATTTTCCTTTTGTTAGTTAAGGAGAGAAATGGCTTTCGACAATGCGCATTATTTCGATGTCGGTTAGCATAAATGCCGCCCGTAACGCAATAACCTATTTGGGGCGACATTTGCTCCTGCTATTCATCATGACGAGTTATGGGCAACTTCCGGTTGACATATATTTCCTTGTCTTATATAGTTAGTTACATGAGTAACTAACCAACTAGGCGAAAAGCCGAAAATGAGGTTATTA
Organism: Paenibacillus sp. J22P277; assembly: GCF_059383675.1. Taxonomy (NCBI): domain Bacteria; kingdom Bacillati; phylum Bacillota; class Bacilli; order Caryophanales; family Paenibacillaceae; genus Paenibacillus; species Paenibacillus sp. J22P277. Next base: position 717,225 of record NZ_JBXENS010000005.1, on the reverse strand, counting down.
AAATGACTATGAATACTGATTCAATTCTCGATCGGATCCCCGCGCTGAAGCTGCAAGGGCTTGTTAAAACGTTTGGCAAGAAGTCGGCGGTCGACGGCATTGACCTCGTCGTCCATGCAGGGTCGTTCTTCGGTCTAATCGGTCCGAATGGCGCCGGCAAGACGACGACGCTATCGATGACCACGGGCTTGCTTCGCCCGGACGCGGGCACCGCCCTGATTTTCGGAGTTGACATGTGGCGGGAACCGGGACGCGCCAAGGAAATGATCGGCGTGTTGCCCGACGGATTGTCGATGCCCGAACGGCTGACCGGCAAAGAGGTATTGAAGTACGCAGGCCTCCTGCGCAGGCTGGACGAGAATACCGTGAACGCGCGCTCGCAAGATCTATTGGGCGTACTCGACCTTGTCGAAGCCGAGGATCGTTACGTTAGCGATTATTCCACCGGCATGCGCAAGAAGATTGCGCTGGCTGTAGCGCTGTTGCATCGCCCCCGGCTTCTGGTGCTTGACGAGCCGTTCGAAGCCGTCGATCCGGTATCCGCGTCGGTCATCAAGAGAATCCTTCGCAAATTCGTGGATAACGGCGGCTCCGTGCTATTCTCCAGCCACGTGATGGAGACGGTCGAGCAATTGTGCGATTCGCTTGCCGTCGTTGCGAAAGGCTCGGTTAAAGCTGCCGGGACGATGGATGCCGTATGTGCCGGAAGAACGCTGGAAGAACGTTTCATCGAGCTTGTCGGAGGCACAAGCGGCGAAGAGGAGGCATTGCCATGGTTACTGTCCTAATCCGTATGAAAATGGCGGTGCTGCGCAACAGCATGCGAGGCAACAACCTTGGACGACTTGGCTGGGGCAGCCTATTCGGACTAGCCGCCGTGTACTTCACCTTTCATTTCGGCCTTCTTGGTTACGGTCCGGCTCTTGACGCGAACGATAAGCTTGCACTCCTTTACGGAATTTGGACATTGGGATGGATCTTCGGGCCGATCCTTTTCGCAGGAGAAGACAAGACGCTTCTGCCGGAAAATTTCCGCTTTCTGCCCGTAACTTCGCACCGTCTCGCGACGGGTTTGCTTGGAGCCTCTTTATTCGGCGTGTCTGGACTGATCAGTCTTCTTGCTTTCTCCTCCCTCATCTTCTACGCGCTGCAAACGGGTGGCATTCCATCGGCGATCATAGCTATTCCCGCTGTTCTGCTGCAGCTTGCGTTCGTTGCATCATTATCCCGCGTCGTTACCAGCACGCTTCGGAAGCTCGTCCGTTCACAAGCCAGTTCCTTTTTCAGCGCCATGATCACCGGCGGGATCATGGCCTTTTTCATAACGGGATGGCTCCTTCTGGACCTGGATGCCAGCGGCTTCGCGAACGGATTTCCCGCGGGCTTCTCCATGCTGCTGTACGCCGTTCCATCTAACTGGGGCATTCTCGCCGTCAATGCAACCGGAGACGGGCAATGGTGGCTTTCAATCGCTACGCTGACAGGCTTGGCTATTCTTACAGGGCTGCTCCAATCCGTCTGGGCGCGCTTGCTGAACAAGCGATTGACGACCTCTTCTGCCAGAGCCGGCGTTCGTCGATGGAACGCGGCACGCGGTGTCCGATCAGGTCTCTTCCCGGGACCGATCGGCGCCGTCGCCCTCAAAGAATGGATCGCATGGAGACGGGATTATACGCGGAGCGGGTTTGTCTATTTCGCGTTGTTTTATAGCTTGTTCTTATGCTTGTATCCGGCAATTGCCGGGCATCTGGCGGCACTGCCCTGGGTCGCGCCGATCTTCGTCGTCACGGTGGCGGGATCGACCGCGAATTTGTACGGGGCAGACGGAAGCGCCCTTTGGATGACGCTCGTCACGCCGCAAGCCGAACGCTTCGACGTGCGAGGACGTCAAATCGCCTGGCTGATTATCGTCGCTCCGACCGCCCTTGCCCTCGCGATCGGACTGATCGCGATAAGCGGTCAAGGATGGGCGCTGCCTCTGTTGCTCACGTTAACGATAGCTGCTTTGGGCGGAGGCGCGGGACTCGTCGCGTTGAACTCCGTTTACCGGCTCGAACCGATGATCGATGCGCATAAGCGCGGAGACGATATGTTCGATCATCCGCTTGGGATGTGGCAGTTCATATCGGTCATGCTCGTATTGCTGATTCTCATCGCGCCGCCGTCCGCGCTGACGATTACCGGCGTCTTGCTTGGGTTGGATTGGCTGCAATGGGTCGGAACGATTGTCTCGATCGTATTTGCCATCCTCTATTTCTGGTGGTTTGGTCGTCTGGCCGTCGAGAGATTAACAACCTTCGGTCCCGAGCTGCTCCATCGGATGCTGCATCACGGCAAGGATTCATCATCGGCTTCCGTTCCCGATACCCTGAGCAAACCATCGGTTTTCGTTGTCGCGAACCGAATGTCCCGCGCCAAAATAATTCAAATTTCGGTTTGCGAAATCTTGGGCATGCTGGCCCTATTTCCCCAAGGAATCGTTCCGCTTGCCATCAAACTTTTCGGTGGAAGCGAACGGGCATGGTTTCTTGCTCTCTACTTGCCCGATCCTTGGCAATGGCTCGTCATCGCGCTCATGATCTGTGGCGGCCTGCTCGCAGTCGGTTATGCGGCAATCGTCTACTTTACGCATAAAGCCGCAGTTCGCAACGAAAAATCGAACGGATATGTGCAATGATGCCGGAAAATGCAGCTGTCATCGTTGATTGTGCGCTTGCCTGTACCTGCAGAATGCAGCCAAGCGCGATCGTTATGCTTCGTTGCAGATTAAACCCTCCTCTTCTCTGTGCATATCCGGCATGATCACGTATAATTTGCTTATATGTAATCGCTTTCAAAGTCGGGAGTGAAATCGCATGATTAAGCTTCTGCTCGTCGAAGACGAGTCCGCTACCAGAAAAGGGCTGATGAAGCATATCAAGTGGCATGAACTGGGCGTCGATGTCGTCGAAGAGGCCAAGGACGGCATCGAAGGACTCGAAGCGGCCCGCCGTTTGCATCCCGATATCGTCGTCTCGGATATCCGCATGCCGGGCATGAACGGCATCGACTTCACCGCATCGGTCCGGGAACGGTTTCCCGCCTGCAAAATCATTTTCTTGAGCGGGCATTCCGACAAGGAATATTTGAAAGCCGCCATCCGCATCAACGCAGTCAGCTATGTTGAGAAACCGATCAATATCGAGGAGATCCAGGAGGTGATCGCAAAGGCCGTACGGCTGTGCCGGGAGAATCTGAAAGTCGACCATATGGAAATGGCGTTGTCCGAGAGTCTGCCGTTCATCAGGCAGAATATCGTCAACGGGTTCATTCGCAGCCCGGTCCGTGACGGCGAGCTGAGACGCAGCTTGCAGCTTGCCGGCGTCTCCTTCGACCCCGGCAACTCGTATACGGTTTCCATCCTCGTCCCCGCGTATGGCGAGGACGAGCCGCACGACGTCAAACTGCGCTGCGCCAACCGGATCATCGACTATCTGCATCAAGCCTCGAACGGCTTTACGCACTTGGCGGTCATGCAGGATTCCGCACGCATCGTCGTCATCTCCGCGCATCGGCCGGATCGCCAGAAAGAGCTGGCCGCGGTCTTCCCTCTGCTGACGGCGCATCTGAACGATCGGCATTCGCCATGTCCGAAGCTGTCCTGGATCGTCGGCACCGCCTCGCCCGGATGGCCGGGAATACCCGATTCCTACGAGACGGCGACCGGGTTTCTGAGCCATCTGTTCTACTGCGACTTCGGCACGATCGTCTATGCCATCGACAAGCCTAACGCCGTGTACAAGATCAATAACGAACTCCTTCCTTCCTACGCGAGGCTGCTGCAGGAGCTGAACAAGGATGCGATCCTATCGTTCACGGACCAATTGTATCGGGCTATCCGCACCCAGACCGGTACGCCGGTCGACGATGTCAAGAACCTGTTCTACCGCATGCTGCGCATGCTCGCGGAGCAAGCCGAGCAGCGCGGCCTGCACCTGAGCCAGTCCGGATCCGAACAAGAGGAATACGATTGGGCGATGATGTCCAAGATCGGCACGTTCAAGCAGCTGAAAGACTATTTTCAGCGCAGGGCCTCCTTTCTCCTCGACCGCATCGCGAACATGGAATCCAACTGCCGGGCCGTGCAGGACGTGAAGAAGTATATACGGGGCAACTACGGCGACAAGGAAATAACCGTGAATCTGCTGGCCGATCACGTTCACCTGACGCCGACCTATCTGTCGACGCTGTTCAGGAAAGAGACAGGCAAGACGATCAGCGAATATATCACGGAAGTCCGCATCGCGCGTTCCGCAGACTTGTTGATGGAGCCGCAATCCAAGCTGTACGAGGTCGCGGATCTGTCGGGCTACAACGACGCCAACTATTTCGCGAAGGCATTCAAGAAGATAACCGGCATGACGCCTACGCAATTCAGGAGAAAACATCAGCCGTGAGAAACCCGCTGCGGACGTTAACCGGATTATTCACGCACATGCAGATTCGGGGCAAGCTCCTGATCTCCTATTTCATCCTCATCTTCCTCCCGCTCGCGCTGATGACTTCGTTCTCGTACAAGAACGTATCGCGCGATTACGAGAAACAAATCCTTCACTCCGCGGATCAGTCGTTCGACCAGGCCTTCACGTTCTTGAGCTATAAACTGAATACGCTGATCAACGCCTCCGACGTCATCTATTTCAACGCCGACGTTCAGACGATGCTGACGAGGGACAAGCATGCGTTCGGGGATGATTACGTGCAGCAGAATATCGACAGGCAGAAGCTGGAATCTTTCTTAAGCAGTTTTCAGAATGCCGAAGACGTCTATCGGGCCAGCCTGTACGTGCCCGGATGGCTGATGTATGCCGGACAGAACTTCAACTTCTTCGACATGGACGCCTTCTCCGCAACCGAGAGCTACCGGTCGTTGCTCGATTCCAAGGATAAGGTCAGCTGGCTGCCGGAACATGCGATCACGAACAACAATACCCATCTCGACCCGGTGGCGGTCATCTCGCTGCTCCGCAAAATCCGCAACAGCGAGCAGACGGCGCAAATCATCGGCATTATCGAACTGAACATTCGCAAGGATATGATCGATGAGATCCTGCAGAAAGCGAATATCACGAACGATGGCGTCGTCTACATTCAAAATTCGAACGGCGCTGTCGTAAGCTGCTCCAACATGGACAATTATCATCGCATCGGCCCGGATCCGGCGCTTATCCAGGATACCCAGGACGCGCTGGACTCCGAGGACGGCGGCATGTCATGGAACAACGCGGAAATCGGCAGCAGCGAGTATGTCGTCAAGACAAGGGCGATCGAGAACACGGATTGGACGATGGTGACGGCGATTCCATTGACGGAAATCTTTACGCAAAGCATCCGCATCCGGGACCTCATGCTCTTATTGATGCTTGTCTGCGGCCTGCTCTCCTACGGACTGGCCTACTTGATTACGGGCGCAACGGTCAAACGCATCTTGCTGCTGAAGAAAAAAATGCGCCTGGTGCAGGAAGGCGTGCTGAACGTAGAAGTGCATTCCACGATCCCCGACGAGATCGGCGAGCTGACCGACAGCTTCAATCACATGGTCAAACGAATCCGGCTGCTCGTCCAAGAACAGTATCAGAACGGCAAGGAAATCAAAAACCTGGAGCTCAAGGCGCTCCAGGCGCAGATCAATCCGCATTTTCTGTATAACACGCTCGAAATGATCAACTGGAAAGCCATCGACAACGACGTGCCCGACATCGCGGTCATCTCGCAATCGCTTGCCAAGTTCTACAAGCTCAGCCTGAACAAGGGCAAAGACATTGTCGCCGTCGAAGACGAAATCAATCATATTCGCGCCTATGTGCAAATTCAGAACTTGCGCTTCGACAATAAAATCAAGCTGGACGTTCGGGTCGCCCCCGAGTTGTACGGCTGCGATATCCTGAAGCTCATCCTTCAGCCCTTGGTTGAAAATGCCATTATCCACGGCATACTCGAAGCCAGGAACAGCGAGGAAGGCACCATTACCGTGACCGGAATGCTCCAGCGCGGCGAGATCGTCTTGACCGTCCGGGACGATGGCGTGGGGATGCCCTCGGAACAAGCCGAGGGTCTGCTTGCCGGCGGGAACGCCAACGTTGACGCCCACGGATACGGCATCCGCAACATCGACCACCGGATCAAGCTCTGCTATGGCCAGGAATATGGCCTCGCCTACCGTTCATCGCCGGGCGACGGCACGGAGGTCGAGATACGCTTGCCGCATCGCGTCCGGTAAACAAAAGGTTCAGGAGGGATGTCATCCTTCCTGAACCTTTCGTCCGTTTACATGGATTTACTTGTTGGCCGCCAGAAACGCGTCCAGCTGCTTCTGCATTTCGGTCATGATCTTCTCCGAGCCTGCGGCTTTGATTTTGGATTGGAGCGTTTTCAGGCCGTCTTCCGGATTCTTGACGTAGCCGTAGTTGAGCGGGAACGAATACTGCTGCACGATATTCGTGACGGCGGCCATTTCGTTCTTGACCGGCTCGAAATCCGGCGTGAAGAGCGCATACGGGTTCTCTCTCGCCTGATCCGCCAGCTTCTGGCGCACTTCTGCGTTGTTTGGCGGAGTACCGACAACATCGTAGCGGAGCTCTGGCGCCTTGAAGCCCCAGGAGCAATAGCCATCCGGCGCGAAGCCGTCCAAATCAAGCGGTTTCAGCTTATTGTCGGCCGTAATTTCATAATGCTTGCCCTCGATGCCATAAGTCAGGAGATTGTTATAGCTTCGATCCGTGCGCAGCAATTCAAGGAGCATCAGCGCGCGTTCCGGATTTTTGGACGAAGCCGGTATCGCCATGCCGTCCTGCATCGCTTGCGTTTTATACGTGTACTTGCTGTTCAAATAGAACTGGACATCCCAATCCGGATGCTCCATGTACACGCCGCTCCAGGAATCTTGATTGTGCAGTTTGGACGCGGCCTTCCCTTCCGTTAACATTTTATCGTCTTTGTTGGAGAGAATCGATTTGGACCAGTAGCCCTTGTCCCCCCACTCTTTCATTTTCTTGAAGTAATCCAGGATGCCGTCCGTCTCATATAAGTTAAAGATCTTCGGATTGGCATCATCCATGTTGATATAGAACGGGGAAAACTGGCTCGACAGTATACCGTAATAGCCTTGAGCATTCGCATAATACGATTCAAGACCGCCGGACGAGCTGATATCGCCGCTTGGATCGAGCTGCGGATCGTTCTTCACGACCGCATCCATGTATTTGCCGTAATCGTCGATGTTGTTAATCGATGTCAGTCCGTATTTCTTCATAAGATCGCCTCTGACGATATAGCCCATATCGCCATACTGATAGAACTCCGAGGGCATGGCGAAGAGATGGCCGTCCACTTCCGTCTGCTTGTAGAAATCCGGGGTGATCTGGGCAAGGCTCTTCGGCGCGTATTTCTTGGCCAGGTCCTTGATATCCATGAATGCGCCTTTCCGGGCATTCTGATAAAAGTTCGTCCACGTCGAAGCGTAGATCAGGTCGATCGGTTCGCCCGAAGCCAGCAGCAGCGGATATTGCGTGCCATAATCGGCCCAGCCGACCCAGTTCACTTTCAAGGTGGCGTTCAAGTCCTTCTCCAGCTTCTTGTTCAATTCGGCAAGCACCATGTCGTAATCCCTGGCAGGCGATCCGATCAGGTACATGGTCAGGTTCACATGCTTGGACAGGTCAATATCCGCCGCCGCCGCAGCGTTGCCGGTACCGGCATTATCCGTCTTGCCGCTCGCATTGTCGCCGGTGCTTGAATTGCCGTTGGTCTTCGAATTGCCGCTCGTGTTGGAATTGCCGCCGTTGCCCGTATCGGCGTTTGAATTTCCGGCGTTATTGCCGCAGCCTGTCAGCGCGACCGCCATGACGAGCACGGCAGCCAGCAGCAGCGTTACTACGTTTGATCTTCTCATACGCATCCCCCTTGAACGAGTCGTTTATGCGATAAACCGGATGATCCGGCATTATCCTTTGATTGCGCCGACCGTAAGCCCCTTGACGAAATATTTCTGAACGGACGGATAGACAAGAATGATCGGCCCCGTCGCAATGACGGCCATGGCCAGCTTGAGCGACAAGGTAGGCACGGATATGGCGGCTACGCTGGCCATCTTGGAGATCCGGGAGATCGCCTCGGCGGATTGCAGCGTCGAAAACAGCAAATATTGCAGCGGGTACTTATCCGCGTCCGTAATGTAAAGCATCGCGTTGTACCAGTCGTTCCAGTAATCCAGGGCATAGAACAAGCCGATGGTCGCCAGCCCCGGCTTCGTCAGCGGCAGGATGAGCTTCATGAAGATCGTGAAGTCCCCCGCCCCGTCGATCTTGGCCGATTCGCTGATCGAATCCGGAATCGAACTGATGAACGTTCGCATCACGATGAGATAGAACACGTTGACAAGGAGCGGAAGAATCAAAGAGAGCATGTCGTTTTTCAATTGCAGGTATTTCACGAAGAAGATATAAGTCGAAAGAATGCCGCCGTTGAACAACGTCGTGAAGTAGAAGAAGAACGCAAGCTTGTTCCTGTACTTGAAATCCTTGCGGTTCATCACGTACGCCGTCATCGACGTCACGAATAGCCCGATGATCGTCCCGACCACCGTAATGAAGATGGATACGCCGTATGCCCGTATGATCGCTTCCGGGAACTTGAACAATACGCGGTAGGCTTCCAGCGAGAATTTGCTTGGCAGGATGCCGTAACCGTGCAGCGCGATCGCCTTCTCGTCCGTGAACGATCCGGATAGGAGGATCTCGAACGGCAGCAGGCATAGGATCGCCGCCACGGTAACGACCGTATAGCTGATCACGTTGAATAACAGATTCGCGCCTTCCGTCTTCGGAATCCTTCCCTTCGGGTCAAGCTTATTCTCCATAGATCCCCTCTCCTGGCGAAAACGTAATCGAGCCATCCATTAACCCTGGTCGTGAGCTCCGCTCACCCTGGTCGCGAACTTCGTTCGCTGCTCGGGTATGCCTCCTACTGTTCGGTTATGCGTCCTAGAACAACGCGTTGTCCGGTCTGGTCCTTCGTATGAAGCCGTTCACCGCCATGATGATGACGAAGCAGAGCACGGATTGATAGAAGGTCGCCGCGGCGGGCATCGCGATATCGCCGCTCGTCAGCAGCGATCGAAAGACGAACGTATCGATGACGTCGGTCGAATCGAATAGCTGGCCGTTATTGCCGACGATCTGATAGAACATCTGGAAGTCGCCGCGTAAGATCCGGCCGATATTCAACAGGAACATGATGAATATCGTCGGGCTGATCGACGGAATCGTAATATAGAAGACTTTCTGAAACACGTTCGCGCCGTCGATCTCCGCCGCTTCGAAGCATTCCGAGTCGATGCTGAGGATCGACGCGATATAGATGACCGACGTATAGCCGACCCACTTCCAGGAGTTGAAGAAACAAATGATGAATATCCAGACCGTAGGCGTTTCATAAAGGTTTACGGGGGCCATGTGCAAGGATTTCAACACCGAGTTCAACGTCCCGGTCTCATAGTTGAAGATGTTGTACACGAAGACGCCGACGATCGTCCATGAGATGAAGAACGGAAGGAAAATAATCGATTGCGATACCTTCTTGAAATACTTCCCTCTCATCTCATGAATGAAGATCGCGATCATGACGGCAAACAGCTGGGAGGTGATCAGATTGAGCAAGTTGTACAGAATCGTATTGCGCGTTACGCGCAGACCGGTCCCTGAATTAAAGAAGTACTTGAAGTTCTCGAACCCGTTCCAATGACTGCCGAACACGCCAAGATCGAACCGGTAATCCTTGAACGCCAGGATAATCCCCGTCATCGGGATGTAGGAGATTAAGAAGACCAATAAAACGGCAGGCAGCGCCATTAGAAATAAGGTACGATTTTTACGGAGTTCATAGAGAATGCCGTGCTTGTTCAACCGCTATCCCTTCCTTCGTCCGCGAGTCGTTGCGTCATTGCTTCAGAGGATTCAGTTGCACACCCTGTCCGTATACAGCTTGAGGAACGCTTTCGAATCGACGTGCTTGGCCGCCCGGATGACGGACTGGTCGGCGTTGCCGCGCCAGTAGAGCGCGCTTCGGTTATACGTCTGCCCGCGCGTAAACTCGCCTTGCGTCTCCACGACGATGTCATCCTGCTGGAATGCCAGCAGGCGATCGTCGAATACGGCGCAGACGGCCAGCGGATCGTGGAGCATCGGCTCGTGATCCGACACCTTCTGCCACCTGGCAAGCAGATCCGGGAGGTACGATGCCGATCGTTTCGGTCTGGTCATCAGCCGGCCCACGTCTTCCTTGCTCAGGATGCATTGCACGGTAACGTCCAGGCCGACCGCCCTGATCGGGATGCCGGATTCGAACACGACTCTCGCGGCTTCCGGGTCGCATCGGATATTCCATTCGCTCAGATGGCTGTAGAAACAGCCGCCCATCATGACGATTTCTTTCACCTTGCTCCGGAGCGCCGGCTCTCGGAGAATGGCGATCGCGATATTCGTCAGCGGACCGATCGGCACCAAGGTAATCTCTCCGTCCGATGCCATAACCGTATCGATGATGAAATCGACGCCGTTCGCGCCGAACCCTGTCGCTTCTCCATCCCTTGCTTCGTCGTATTGGTTCGGAATCTCATTCACGTCCGCCTTGTTCAGGATCGGTCTTCCGATGCCTGCGTGGACGGGAATATCCCCGCGTCCTGCCCGTTCAAGCAGTCGAACCGTTATTTTCGCCCTCGCTGTCACATTTTTGAAGACCGTCGTAATGCCGAGCACATCCAGTTCGGGCGACTCCAGCGCAAAGGCGATCGCCAGCGCGTCGTCGATATCGTCGCCGATATCCGTATCGATGATGATCTTCGTCCTCTCCATCTTCAGCCTCCATAGCTAGGTATTTTCATTCGCGCTCATGCGTTGCGCATGCGGCCCGAACTATTTTGAAAAGGCTTACATACTCTATTCTAGAGGGAATCGGGACTGGTTCATATATACAAAAGTACGATTTCAAGTAAAAATATACGATGTTGCGCAATGCGAAAATTGTCGCCGGTTTGTCGTTATTTCGGAGTAACGAAAAAGCCAATCCGATCCATGAATGGATCGAACTGGCTTTGGATTACATGTTAAAGGCTGCCGCGCGGCAGCCCTTTGGTTATAGAACATCATCTCTGATTCGAGGAACAAAGGTCCGCGCAGGGCGTCTTTTCGCTATCGATTCATTCCAGAGCACCGTAAATAACTGTCCGCAGCCTAGGATGAATATAAGGCTCGTGGCTTGGAAGCATTTGCTGCATATAGACGACGGACAATTCCTCGTGCGGGTCGATCAGCGTCCACGATCCGGCCAAGCCAGCCCAGCCGAATTCGCCGATCGTGCCGTTGTTTCCTCCCGTTGCGGGATCCATCAACACGCGAACCCCAAGGCCGTAGCCGTAGCCGCTCATTTGCGACCAGTCGAAATCCTTGAGCTGCTGCGGGTTTAAATGATTGGTCCGCATCAGTTGTACCGTCTTCGGACCGAGAAGCCGGACGCCATTCCATTCGCCGCCCCTCGACAGCGCCTGCGCAAACCGGCTGTAGTCACCGATGGTCGACAGCAGGCCGCCTCCGCCGCTTTCGTATTTGCATCCCGGTTGGTAGGGGGCGTCCATTCGATCGTTGACGGTCAACGTGCCGTCTTCCGCGATGTCGTACATCGCGCATAACCGATCCCGCTTGTCGTCCGAGATTCGGAACGAGGTGTCGTTCATCCCGAGCGGTTCGAAAATCTCCTTCTGCAGAAACGCTTCGAAGGTCGTGCCGGACAACACCTCGATCAAAGCGGCCAGAACGTCGTGGCTTGTGCCGTATTTCCAATGCGTGCCTGGATCGAACGCAAGCGGGATGGCCGCCAGCTGTTTGGACAGCTCTCGCATGTTCATCGTGGCGACTGCGTTTTTCATCATTGCGAGGGTTTGACGCTCGGTTTCCGTATCGTTACCGCCATATGTAAGTCCGGATGACATGGTGAACAGATCCTTGACTCTGATTGATGCAGACGCCGGAGACACCGTCATGTCGCCATTTTCGTTGCTGCGGTATACCATCGGATTTTTGAACTCGGGCAAATACTCCTCCAACGGATCGTTCAACAGATAGCGCCCTTGCTCGTAAAGCATCAGCGCGGCCGTGCAGGTAATCACCTTCGTCATCGAATAAATACGGTAAATGGTATCCGTGCTGATTTTCTTCTTCGTGTTCAGATCCGCATAGCCGAAGTTGTCCTGGAATAATACCTCTCCGCGCCGAACAACGGTTAAAGCACAGCCCGGCGGTCCCTTCTCCACGATGCTGTTAAGAAGCGGGGTCAAACGTTGTTGTATCCGATTCATCCCTATATCCCCTTTCGGAAAGCGCTTACCACCAATAGTATCATACGGTTTGGATGGCGTAAGTAGGACAATCGTCTTGGTTCGCAAACGAATCAAAAGCACCGCCTTCAAGCCGGTACCTTAATGGAAAATTCGCAAAAAAATGAACAGCTGCCTAGGGGAGCTTGCAGCCGTTCGAATCGAACTCCGTTCCAATGACGGTCATTAATTAATACAGCCCCCTGATCGTCTTGCACTCTTTTAATCGAATGTTATGCTCGCGATTGACCTTGTTCATGAACGCCATTTTGTCGCTATCGTTCTCGCACACCGTCGCATGCTTGATATACGCGAGCCAGCCCTTCTTTTCTATGCAGGAGAGGTAGAAAGGATACCGATCGCGGGATTGGAAAATATAATAGCCCGTTTTAATCGATCTCCATTGCTCGGTCATCATGCTGCGGAGCGGAATGCGGGAGCGCTTGTCCCAATCTTGCTCTTGCTGTATGTTGCGAATTGTTTTATAGATTTGTTTAATGATAGTCGCATCCCTCACCACCACGAAGGAATCCCAGCCCGAATGCTTCGCGATTTCAATCAAATCATGCTGTCCGTCGCCGAACCAATATCCTCTCACCATGCGTTGATGGCGTTCATTATACGTCCAAACCGCTCCGAACCACCGGTACGATAAAGAATACATGTCCAAGTACCCTGGGGCACACGCGAAATGAACCTCTGCATGCCTAACCGTATGCATTGCCTCTCTCTCCTCTCCGTAACAATAAAATTCTAATATAAACCTTCGTAAATAAGGCGTAAATTAACCGTGACGGAATGTAAAAAATACACAAACGCGTTCGGGAGCTAGACCTGAACATTCGGCCATCGAGCAGCGAACGAATGATTACGAAAAAGACGCCTTTAGGCAAAGGCGCCGTTTGCGATCGAAGAAATTAATCCCGATCGATACGCTTCTCGGTTAGGACCGGTATTGATCGTCGGTGACTTTCTCCATCCAATCGACCGACCGGCCGTCGAGACGTTCTTGAATGGCGGTATGGGTCATAGCCGTAGTCGGGGATGCTCCGTGCCAATGCTTCTCGCCTGGCGGGAACCAGATCACGTCTCCGGGACTGATGTGCTCGATCTGACCTCCCCAGCGTTGAACCCTCCCTTGGCCCGCCGTTACGATCAGCGTCTGCCCCAGTGGATGCGTATGCCAAGCGGTCCGTGCGCCAGGCTCGAACGTGACGCTGGCTCCGGCTGCGCGTGCCGGGTCGGCTGCTTCGAACAATGGATCGATGCGAACCGTGCCGGTAAAATAGTCTGGCGATCCTTTACCGGAAGGTTGGGATCCGATTCTTCTGATTTCCATTTTCCATATTCCTCCATAAGCGTTGCGATTTTTGTTGCAGCCATGTCGCGGCCTTTGTTTCCTGGCGCTCTCTTCCGGATGAGAAAGCGGCTGCAAATAAGCATCCACGTCAATCGTAGCCGACACGGTGTTGAGAATCAATTCAAAACGACCGGCAAAATCGTTAATCCAGCGATGGCTGACTTCTTTGCGAATAACATTATCGATCGCCACGGTTTGAATTTTGCCGCGCAACATCTTCTTTCATCGCTGCTTGGCATTTGCTTTGTTCCCTGCACTGCTGTAATATTAAGCATCTAAATGCTACTTTTGGAGGACGACTAAATCGTGACAAAAGAAAAGCCGATTTTCAGCGCAAAACAAGAATTGAAAACAGACCAGGATTTTGAGTTAGCGATTATGCATAAAGAACCCATCGAGACCTTCCAAGACCGCATGCGGCTTAGACCCATCACCACGATTAGATCTTACAACGATCATTCCGTGCGGATCTCCGATGGAACGACGATCTTCCGTAATTCGAGTAAGTTTTATACGTTGAGCGAGGAAGACAGGGCAGCCTACAATTCAAATTAAGTCCGTTAAAGGAGGCGCATCCAGCCTTCTTTTTTATTTCCGCCATTATAAAAGCAGGTTATCTTCCGATAACCTGCTCGTTAGTTCGCTGCCGAGTCTCGCGTCCCGGTGCCGCGTTACTATGTTTTCGTACCATCGAATCTTGCGGTACATCAAGATACGATTAAAATGGCTTCAAAACCATCAGCACCAATACGGCAATCATCAGCAGCTGTGCCGCCGTCTCGACAGGTACGACCTTTTTCATCAATCGACCGAGCTCGGAGGGAACCTCGTCCCCATTGCCTTGATTGATAGCTGCCATTTCCATGACCTTCTTCATGCGCGGCCCGACCAAGCCTTCGATCGTGGCGATCATGAGCAGCGACAGAAGGATCGATAGATTCAACCACGCTTGGGACAGCCCCGTCTTCGCTATGATCATCAGCCATACCCCGGTAATAATAAGTACGGTTCCGCCGAGTTTAGGCAGGATGGCGATTTTGTTCGTTACATCGATCGCAAAGCGCAGCTGGCCGGCGGTTCTGGCGGATCTTCGAATGACGGGTACCACGAAAGCGGGACCGACGATCGCGATTGCAGCCAGGACGTGAAATACGAGGAGCCATCCAAACAAACTCACCATCTCCCTTACTCCTCACTAGCGAACCGCAATCGTGCTTTGATAGGCGAGACCGACCCTTTTCCCCTTGAACGGCCCTCCGAGCTCGATATGGTCCAGCATGCATTTCGCGACATCGTCGTAAGCGACATTCAGCTCTTGAAACCGGCTGAACAAGTGACCGGCTATTTCGGCCTCGGAATATGCCTTGATCGTCTCCGGCATCGGAACGGGCAACGCGTCCGTCGTTACAAGCAGCTGAACCGGCTCCGGAGACTCCGTCGAATCCAACATGGTTCCCGGACACATCATGGACCAATCGAGCCGAGTCCGTTGCAGCCTTTCTAAATTCCGGTTATGGTTTTTATACTCGGGCGGGAAGCCGGGTAAATTGTTGCCGATCAGGCCGGTATGGGGAATATCCAGCAGTCCGGCTCCTCCCATGATCCATACCCGACCGGAGAAGCTAGGTTGGCCTTCGCATTGGCTAATAATGTTATCGACGAGACCGACGAACTCGTCTCCCTGGCCCGCATGGCCGGCTGCGATAATCGCGACGTCTTGCTGCGCGAGCGCCTCGCCGACGATCGCCGGGTTCATCATATCGCCCGCGATCACCTTCACTTGCTTTGCGGCATGCTCGCCAAGTTGTTCGGCAAGCTTCCCGGCATTTCGCACGAACGCGGTCATTTCATGATCCATTTTCATCCCTTGCGCCAGCACTCTTTTCCCGGTATTCCCCGTCGCTCCAAAAACAATCATTTTCATTGTATTTTCCTCCTCGTAATGGCTTCCAATATTTTCTTGACTCAAGCTTAGCATCGCTTCGGAATCTTGTTAAGAACCCACTTTAAAGTAGGGTACTTACTTAAAAGTTAGTATAGATAAACAAAAGCCGCCCGGAATTTCCGTGGCAGCTTTTGTTTGACGTAGATTGAATTACGCATGCGCGTGCACGCGCATTGAACCCGCTTTAGGACGCGGACTCTTCGTATTTCCGTTTATTATGGTTCTCTCCCCAAGCACACATGACTTCCGCTACGGGAATCAACGTTCGGCCGTATTCGCTAAGCGAATATTCAACCTTTGGCGGGATGGACGGGAAAACCGTTCTATCGACGATCCCTTCCTGTTCCAAATCTCGGAGATGTTGCGAAAGCATCTTTTGCGAGACATCCGGGATCAGCTTTTCCAGGTCGTTGTACCGCTTCTTGGATTCCGTCAAATGCCATACAATCATAGGTTTCCATTTGCCGCCTAAAACATGAATGAGCGTCTCCACCGGGCATTCACGCTGATGAATCATCGAACATCATCTCCTTACTTTGAAGTAAGCGCATTTCCTGAAATTGACTTACTTTAACTTTATAAGCATGCTACGTTCAAGTCAATCGTTTAGTGCGATTTGTTCGTTCGCTTCATTGTTTTTTGCCTGCGCATTTTGTCAACATAATTTCGATGAATAGAATGCGAGTATACATATTTTGTTTTAGCTGTATGATTAAAGGTGTCACGATTCACTTTGCGATATGGTAATTCTACATATCGCCTTTTTTATTTTATCCTCTCAATCACAACTGAAGTTGCGCTTTGGGCTTTTTTTATGGCAAAAGCAAAGCCGACAAAAAGGGCCGTCCTCTGCGGGACGGCCCTTGCTGTTGTATGCGAGTGCTATTCACGCTTGTTTCAATGGGCTTGCATTCGTCCGGCATTTGATATGCCCGAGATGCTGCCCTTCATGATAAAAGCTGAAATTCAATACCTCGCCGATCGAATCCATTTCCGTGCCGAACAAGCGCAATGGCTTGTTTGCTTTTTCTTCGAGGTTCCGAGTGCCGAGCTGCGACTTGATATGATCCATTTGTCCTTTTAGCAAGGAAGCCAGCTCCTCCAGAGTCGGAGGTTGCGTTTGCCAATCGGCAGGTTTGGACCCGGATTTGAACATGGCGATATGCGCTTCGGACAAATAAGGGGTCAAACCCACGAAATTATTCAGAAAAAGGTCGGTAAAAGCAACGATATGTCCAAGATGCCAACGGACGGTGTTTCTGTACCCTGCCGGCATTTCATCCGCGATCTCGTCCGTAATGGATGCGATGGATTTAATCGTCATCTCGCGAATCACTTCAAGTTGATTTAATAATTTTTGTGCGTGCATTGTATTTCTCCCTTAGTTACTGTTATTAATTGCGAAGTACTGCCGAAGGTGTTGAGATATAACATCGCGCTGGCCGCAACGATGAAACTGAAGATGAGAATCGAATTGCCGTATAACAACGCGCTGGCATCCGATAGGACAGCGTAAACTGCATGGCGTTATTAGGAATCGATAGATTACGTTGCTATTTTTCATGAAAAAATCCCGTTTGCGATTTAACGCAGCGTTTTCAATGCTCCGCTCCAAGCGGCAACTTGGTCGAGCATCGCATTAACGGCAGCCTCCTGATGAGGGGCAGGCTTGAAGACGCTGAAGTTTTCGAAATCCGTCATAAGCGATAGCCCCACTTGCGCGCGTACGTCGGCCATTTGAAGTTCTCCGACGATGAGTCTGAGATTTTCGATCGCACGCGCTCCGCCGGTACCCCCATAGCCGACAAAGCCTGCCGCTTTATCCTTCCATTCATGAAAAAGAAAATCAACGGCATTTTTCAATGCTCCGGAAGTTGCATGATTGTACTCCGGCGTAACGAATACGAAGCCGTCGAAGGAATTGATTTTCTGCGACCAAGCAATCGTATGCGGCTTGCTGTACTGGCCCATTGCCGCGGGCATCGGTTCGTCCAACAACGGCAGATTGAAATCGGCAAGATCCACAAGCTCGTAATTCGCATCGTTGCGTTTCATCGCTATGTCGGTCACCCAACGCGCTACTGCTTCGCCGTTGCGTCCCGGGCGGGTACTTCCAAGAATAATTCCAATGTTCAACATGTTATTTCCTCCATTTGAGTTCGATTTAAGCGGTGCATTCACGCTTCCTTGCGAAGCTTCTTGACTATTTGGACGTTTACTTAACAACCGTTTAAAAAAAGACGTGCCATTCACTCCTCTCCCGAAAATGCAATCCTAATAAACAATATAAATAGGATATAAATATAATATAATTACAATAGTTGTTTGTCAATCGATCCCCAAATTGACACTCCATCATCCTATTGTTAGTATACAAATATCCACAATCTCGAAGCATTCAGTCTGATTAAGAGGGGGTGATTTTTTGAATTTCAAAGAGGAACAAAATAAATTGGACTTGCGATTGTTACGGGTTTTCGCGAATGCTTTCCAGGCTGTGCATAACAACCTCGAGAAAGATGTCGCAAAGCACAATCTTAGTCCTGAAACCTTTCGGATACTGGAATTGCTTTATAGCAAAGGTCCTCTTCCCCTTCAAAAAATCAGCGAAAAATTTTCCATCCCGAGCGGAAGCATCACCTTCGTCGTGAACAAATTAGTCAAGCAAGGACTCGTCGGGCGGCAGCCGAACCCCCAAGACGGCAGAGCGAACGATGCCGTACTGACCGCGCAAGGAATGGCTTTATTTGATGATTTTTTTCCGAAACACGTGGAAACGATCTCTCAAAACTTCTCCTTTTTGAACAACGAAGAGAAAGAGCAGCTCATTGTTTTATTGAAGAAAATGGGGATAGGGTCACAGAAATTACAAGGGTAACTCCTAAATGCTTTTAAGCTTTCCTGTCAGAATCGTACCGTTTAACCAATCTCCGGTTCTCCCTCATCCTTCGGTTTCTTCCCCATTGGTGTTGTTTCATACCGGCGTCAGTCGAGGCGATCTGACGGCTCGCAGAAAACGACCGGCATCAAGCGAAACTAAAAAAGCCGGTCGCCGGTTGATTTCCGACGACAGGCTGCTTCATGCCTATTATTTGTTTAATGTCATTAACTGATGACATATCGCCGATATTTCTCGGAGGCTTGTTTTGCGCCTTATCGGATTGCATGGCCAATCACCGTTATCAGCGCCTCGGCTTGCTGTCCCAGTCTGCGCGCGCCCGCCGTGATGTCGGCGGCGATCCTCGCCCGTTTCACGGGCTGTCCGACCGGAGCGGTTAAGCGAAACTGAAACCGAGCGACAGCTTGCGGTTCCATCTCCGATTGCTGTTCGCTTTGTTCGACGACCCAGCTTTCCGGGACAATTAACTTCACGGTGATATTCTCCCGCGTAGACAGCGGATTCAATACCTCCACCGTGATTTCGGCTGCTTCCCCGTGCTGAAGCTCCAGTTGATACGGCTTGATCCAAGCACTGAACCCTTCGGCCCCCATATCGATCTTCTCCAGCGGCAGAAGAAGATCGTGCAGCGCCTTCAACTCTTCGCCGTCGCGCGCAAGCTGATTCAAATACTCGGGCGTCACTTCAAGCGGATCCCAATGTCCGGATAGGATTACGTCGGGATTCAGCCTGCGGTACAGGTCGGCGCTCAACCTGTAATCATGGGAACGGAACTTGTTCTTATAGACATAATTATTCAGCTTCCCGTCCGTGCCCTGCTGATCGCCGATGGCTGCGATCTTTTTCCCGTCTACCTCGAATGCAATCGCGACCGCATACAGCGTATGGCCAGGCTGTTCATAAAGCCGCAGCACGTACTCCTCCCACACGATCGGCTGTTCGAGCGGCAGCCGGCGGTCGACCGCGATGGGATCGTACCACAAGCACGGAACGTCGTAACGCGACGGATACTCGAGAAGATCGGCAAAATTGTCGGCGACCCAGGTTTGCGCGCCTTCCGCTTCACGTAACAGATTCAGGCCGGCCACATGGTCGTCATGGTAATGCGTCGGGATCACGACATCGATCCGGTCTAGCCGATATCGCTGCTTCAGCTGCTGGATTTGCCTCAGACCCGGACGGCGCGACGCGCGATCGGTGCCGGCGTAAAAGGTTTGATGGATGTTCGGATAGCCGAGATCGATCAGCAGCGCCTTGCCGCTCTTGGATAAGAGTGCATACGAATTGGCGAAGGAACGGGTATTCCAGATTAGATGAGGCGTAATTTCCACATAAGCGGGATTTAATATTTCCTCCAAGCTCGCATACTGCCCGCGCAATTGCAGGAGTCGCTTCAAATGATCGACAAGCAGCTCGAGAGCCGGCGCTGGGTCATGCAGGATTTCCCCGTGGGAAGGAAGAAGCAGGTGCAGCTTCATCTCAAGCAAATCCATTGCGGACAAAATAGTGCTGACTGCGCCTTCGCATCCATTATAGGACCACTGCGTCGCCGACATCGACCACACCTTGCCGGGTGCGGCGATCAAATCGCCCGTAAACGCGACCTGCCGGCCATCCACCTCGGATACGATCGAAATCGACCCGATCGTATGACCCGGCGTCGGGACGATCGAGTAGGTTCGTCCGCCGAACGTATGCAGGGAATGATCTTTCAGCGTACCCGTGATCGCGATCGGCTCCAAGAGGGAGAATTTATCCTGGCGGACATTATAATTGTTATACATCTCGCGTCCTTGCCAGTGGAGATCCACGTTCGTAAACAGATCCTGCTCGTGATGCGGCACCCATATCCTCGCCGCGGTCGCGATGGCCTTATCCAGTCCCTGCGCCTGATCCCGATGATGATGGGTGATCAAAATATCCGTCACGCGCGCCACCCCGATGGATCGGAGCTCCTCCAGCACGGATCCGGATCCGAAATCGATCAGAACCGCTTCGTCCTCGTTTCTGATCACGAATACATTGCACGTATCTTCGTAGAGAAACATATGCTCACTGATTCTTGCCAGCATCGTATCGGCTCCTCCTTGTTCAAGTCGTTCCACTAATAACATTCACCGTCATCCAGCGATTCCCTTTTAAGATAAAGACAAGAAGCGCTAGCCATAAAAAAAACCGCGCAAAGCGCGGCAGCTGCAGCTGCAGCTATGTCCTCTTACGACCATAGTCGGCGACGAATATTAATGATCCATGTATTGCTCATCCGGCTCGTTCAAAGCGGCTGCCAAGATTTTGTCCGCAACGAATTCGGGCGTATCGGATGGGTTGGAAGATCCTTGCGGCGGCTGTTGCAGAACGCCCAGCGCGTTTTTGCCAAAGTCCGTGGCGGTTGCGCGAGGATGAACGGTAATCACCCGGATATGCTCCGAGGCCAATTCTCCTCGCGCTGTATCGGAAAGCATATTCAATGCGGATTTGGTGGCTGCATAGGCTCCGATTCCAGGAATATTCATCTTGGCGACCACCGAGCTTACATTGATGATCAATCCTCCTCCTTGCTGCCGCATGATTGGGATCGCAGCTTGCATGGCGGCTAAAGGTCCGATCACATTAAGGTCAAAAATCTTCCGCAAGTCAAGTGGATTGATATCGGCGACCACGCCGACTGCGGCTTGTCCTGCGTTATTGATGACTACGTCGAGGCGACCAAAGTACCGGGCCGTCTCCTCGACGACGCGTTGAACTTGCTTCGGATCGCTCAGGTCGGCGGGCAGAGCTATGGCGTCACTTCCTTGAGCCTTTATTTCTTCGGCGAGACGATTAAGTACATCTGCAGATCGAGCCACGAGTGCTAATTTGGCGCCAGAGGCTGCAAAGCGGCGCGCCGCGGCCAAGCCGATTCCGGCGGATGCGCCGGTAATAAGAACGACCTTGTCATGAATTTCCATTTATCATGTTCCTTTCTTTGAATGAAATGAGGAGCGCAAGACCGATTCCTTCGTTAGCCACGATGACCATGGCGACGGGTTTACCCTGCATAGCGTCCCTTCTTTCTTGCAATCGTTAACTGCATTGCATCTAGGTTGATGCGTCAACCTGTGCTTACTTTAGCATGTTGAGGTTGACGTGTCAATCATGTTATAATGCCTGCATGGATAATAACGAACTGAGCGAAAAAGAAATGCAATTATGGCATACGTGGAAAGGCTCCTTCCAAGGCATTTTCGGCCGCGTTATCAAAGAGATGTCCGAGCATACGGGATTGTCCGAGGGTGACTATGGCGTATTGGATCGGTTAATCCTCTTGGGGAACGGCAGCCTTCGCCAACAGGAATTGGCGGATTCGATGGACTGGGATAAGAGTCGGTTGTCGCACCATTTGACGCGGATGGAAAAACGCGGACTCGTGACGAGGAAACCATTGGATACGGATCGCGGCGTTCGGGTCATGATCACTCCCGCCGGCAAATCGTCGTTGGACGATGCCCGGCCCATAGCCGCGCAGGCCATACGCAAACATTTCCTCGATCATCTAACGGATCAAGACATCGAGTCGATTAACAAGTTGGCCGAACGAACGAATCCAAAGAGTTAAGCA
Organism: Paenibacillus sp. J22P277; assembly: GCF_059383675.1. Taxonomy (NCBI): domain Bacteria; kingdom Bacillati; phylum Bacillota; class Bacilli; order Caryophanales; family Paenibacillaceae; genus Paenibacillus; species Paenibacillus sp. J22P277. Next base: position 695,017 of record NZ_JBXENS010000005.1, on the reverse strand, counting down.
TATGGGACAGTACCCGAACAACAGAATCAGCAACCTGCAAAAAAACCTCCAAGACCCATAATGGATCTCGGAGGTTATTCGACTTTGCATGCACAGGCTTAACCTAATCCTTACGGATGGATAAAGTTGTATAGGTTGTACATCAGCACGGCCGACTCCGCCCGCGAAGTCGTATTGTCCGGGTGAATGGCCCCGCTGTCGCCGTGAACCAGTCCGGCTTTTACTAACGCCGCTATGCTGCCGAGCGCATAATCCGAAATGTCGGCTTTGTCTTTAAAACGGGATAATTCGTTAGCGGACGCCTCGTCGGTCAGTTTATCAGCTGCTTGAAGGGCGCGTTGCGTCATCACCATCATGTCCTGCCGGGTGAGGAATGCCCCGGGATTGAAGCGGTTATCGCCGACGCCGTCCGCGATGCCGTTCGCCCTTGCAATCCGCAGCGCGTCATCGTAATAGGCATTTTCCGGCACGTCCGCGAAGCGTTCACCAGGCTGTCCCTGCAATTCCAGCGTCCGAACCAGCAGCAGGACGAAATCGGCGCGGGTAATCTTTCCTAACGGCTGGAATTCCCGTTCCGATGTCCCATCAATGATGCCTTTTGCTGCAAGCACCTCGATCGGGTTTTTCGCCCATTGCAGCCAGCCGATATCGTCGAATGACTTCATGACGTAAGTTACGGCGTACGTGCCAAGCTGCCTCGCGGTGAACGTTACGCTGCCCGTGGCCGGATTATAGTTTCCGTTCGGCACGGATCTCGCCTGGCCTTGGCTGTCCATGTACCAGATCACGAGATGCTCGGGATGAAGCCGTTCCTCGGCTGAAGGCGTATACGGGATGCTGATCGTCACCGGCGCTTCCGGATTGCTCCATGCAATGTCCCGGCCATTGACCAAGAGGGATAACTCGATTACGGGACGCACGCCGATCTGGTTTCTGACGGCTTCATCCAACCGTGTTGGATCCGCTTGACTGATCTGCAGCGCCGCAACATCGGTTGGCGATCCGCCGGGCTGCAGCATGTTGCTGGACAGCACGATCGTCGCGAGCGGAGTCGCGACTTCCATATGAATGCGGGACCGTACGGAGTCGGATAGCGCGGACCGGGGCATCTCCAACCTATAGGCGGCGACATTGTCCGCATGCGGCATTTGAATGACCGCTTTTCCGCTTGAATCCGATCTTGCTTGGTCTGATATCTGCTCCCATTCCGCGGCGTCAATCTTGGCAACAGCGGTTTTCGTCGCCGTATCGACGCTGACTTCCGGCTGCACGACCCCGCTTGCCGGCGGAGTTGCAGGATCTGTCGTCGGGTCAGTACCCGAGCCGGTGCTTGGGTTTGTGTTCGGGTTAGTGTTCGGCGGGCCGGCCACAATCGTCACCGTCGCACGGGCATCGCTCTTCAGCTCCTGCGATTGCAACTGGGCGTTCACCAACTTCAGTCCGGCCAGCTTGACCGCGGCTTCCCCTTGGCCAACGGCGATAAACGTCAGCGTATACAAGGCTGCGCTGCCGTTTTGCCCCGAACCGCCGTTCACTTGCGTGTAGACGAGCCGAATGCCGTTGCCATTGACGTAAGGCGACATCGCGAATCCGTCTTCTCGACCGGGTACGGCCCCTTTGAACTGGAGCAGCGCAGGATCATAGGTCAGATTAAGCTCATACGCGTATAAATCATCCAGCTGGTTCCCCATTATGGCCACCTGAAATTCATTGCCTTGAACGGGTTTTGGATTGGTCGTGCTCAGGGAAAAAACGGGAGCTGCGGAAGCATCGGCCTGCAAAGGGAGCATCCAAGCAACAAGCAGCAGCGTAATCAGGCTGGTCAGACGGATCTTGACTGTCATGGCGGGTCTCCTCCCGAAACGACGACGAAGAGGAAGGCCATGCCTCCCTCATCCGCTCGTTTCGAATGTAAATTAAGATTCGAATATCAATTGCGAAATCGCCGCCAAGTCGACGATATCGATCAATTGGTCAACGTTGTAATCGTAACGCTTGACGCGCCCCCAATCGGCCGCCGCCGAAGTAAGATCGTACGCGCCGGCCAGCACGCCGAGATCCGCTACGGTGGCAATCGTATTGACCGTTCCGGAGAATGCCGACAGCGCGGATTCCAACTGAAGCTTGGCTGCATCCACTTCCTCTTGGGTGACGCCGGCCGCGTTCGACGTTGCTTGTCCGTCTTCGACCGCCGCTTGCAGCGCGGCTTTCGAACCTGCAGGGAATTGCCCCCACAGCGTCCCTTCCATCGCGTCGTTCAACGCTGCGCTAGTGTTGGAGATGGCGTCGTTCAAGGCTGATTTATCCGCCGGGACGACGACCGTAATGCCCATCGTTACGCCCGCTCCAGAATCCGCTTGCTGCGTGCGGCCTTCGTTGTCCGACACCGCGATATCGCTCAAAGCGATGGCGGCGGTCGATGCTGCCGAGAGCGCGGCGGCACTGAAATTCAACTGCAGCAGATCGCCGTCCGACTGAATCGGACGATCCGCATCCGTGAAGGCAAGTATCCGAACATGGCCGGGCGATCGTTCATCGCTGTCCAGGACGGTCAGCCCTTCCTGCAGCGAATCCGCTCCGGTGAAACTGACTTTGGCGGGGTCGAAATTCACGGTCAGATCCAGCGCGTATATGTCGGATGCGACGTTCGTCATGCCATAGTTCAATTGGAACGGACTGCCGGCTTCAACGCCGGAAGCCCCGGTCAAACTGCCGGTCATCGTCGTTGGCGCCGGCGGGGACCCGGGCCAGCCGATATGGCTGAACACCGCCGAAGTCAGCGAGGAGGTGCTTTTCCCGCTGACGAACAACCCGACCGAATAGTGATCCGGAAAGCCGCCGTTTGCATCCTGGAAATTCGTCGTGCCCTGCAGCGTCCAATTCGTTCCGTCCGTCGACGCGTAGGTTTTCACCGCGGTGACGGTGCCCGTTTTGGACTTCGTTGCTTTGAGCCATATCGGCAATCCGCCCGTAGTCGCGGTGCCGCGGGAAGTCCAGACGTTGTCCCGGTATTGATGGTAGACATTGTTGTTCTTCATCACTGCGATCCCGGCATATTTCGAGGAAATGCCCAGCGTTTGCCGCACCATGATGCCGGCGACCGCATCCGCGGCGCCCCCCGTCAAACCTTCCAGTTTGGCGACGAATTCGGTATCGCCGCTCAGGTCGCCCACGTACGCATATCTAAAGCTGTCCTTGTCGGCCCATAATTCGCCGGTTTTGGCGCTGAGGGTGATTGTCCCCGGATCCTGGTCGCTCACGGTCGTGATGCCTTCCGTGATGCCGGCTCCGATATCCTGGCTCGTATAAGGCGCATCGGCCGGCGGCGTGATCGTCGGCGGCACGGGCCATTTCACGTCGCTGAACGATGCCGAAGCCGTTTGCCCCAACGATCCGGAGCTTACGAACATGCCCGCGTAAGCATCCGGCGTGTCGAAGCCCCATAACGTCACTTCATCGACTAGCTTCTCCCAGGTCGTGCCGTCATTCGATTTGTACACGTTGAACAACGCGTTCGACGTTCGGGTCAGCTTGACCCAGACGGATCCGGCAACATGATTATCGATGATTGTTGTCCGATTGTCGAACGAAGTGCCGCCGCCACGGGATCTGACATTGAGCGTCCCGTCCTTGACGTAGACGTCGATGAACTGCGGATTGGCGCCGGACGCGGCGTCATCCAGCGTCTTGCGTATGAGCAGACCGGCCATGGCGCCATTTGTCCCGGTGACGTTGTCAAGCTTCGCCGAGATGGAGAAATTGCCTGCCACGCCGGATTCGAAGACGTAGCGGTAGCTATCGGGCGCGTTGCCGAGGCCGATGCCGGAACCGGTGATCGCGTAGCTGCCGCCGTTCATGGCTGTCGTTCCAGGCGTCGCGGTCCCGATATCCATGCCGGCGATTCCGCCTTTGAAGGCAAAATTGGCCGTGATGGCTTTATTCGCGTTCATGGTAACCGTGGCGGGATTCGCATTCCCCGACAGATCGCCGCTCCAACCCGTGAACAAGTAGCCGTCGGCCGGAGTTGCGGTCAGCGTCGTTGAAGCTCCCGCCGTGAACGATCCGCTTGTCGGCGTTACGCTGCCTCCGCCCGTTGCATGGGCCGTCAAGGCATACACGGGGACAGCTTTGAAATTAGCCGTGATTCGCATATTCTTGTCCATCGTGACGGATTGGATCGGATTCGTGCCCGTCGCATCTCCGCTCCACGAATCGAACACGTATCCCAGGCTCGGAGCAGCGGTTAGAATGACCTCTTCCCCCTGCAGATAGGTTGCTTTGTCAGGGCTTGCGGATACGGTGCCGCCATCGGCCGTCACGGTCAGCGTATAGCTGGCCAGCGGATCGAAAATCGCCGTCACGGCTTTGTCGGCATCCATGACGATCGTTGCCGGACTCGTCGTCCCGCTCAGATTGCCGCTCCATCCGACGAAGGCATATCCGTAATCGGGGATAGCCGATAACGTCACTTCGGTACCTTCGTTATAGGTGCCGCCCGGAACGTCGACGTCGATCTTGCCGTGTTCGGCGGTTGTCGCGAGCGTATGCGTAGCCGTCTCGGCAAATACGGCCGTCACGTTTTTGGAAGCGTCCATGGTGACCGCGACGGGATTGGCGGTTCCCGTCACGTCGCCTTCCCAATGATCGAACGTATACCCCAGATCGCCGGAGGCTTGCAATGAAACCTCCGTACCCGCGGCGTACGATCCCGCTGCCGGGAGGACGCTCCCGTTCTCGGCCTGCACGCTCAGCTCATAGAGCTGGGTCGGAATGAGCGGCAGCATCGAAGCGGCATTATTCGCCATCGTTTTAATGACGAATTCGTTTTGCACGCTCCACGAATCGGTATAACGGTAAGCGGGCGGATAGCTGGCGTAGGCAGGCGAAACATCATTCTTTGCCGCCGCATTGTGCGCATCGTCATACCAGGACGGATAAGCGTCGCTTTGCAAATCGGAAGCGGGATAGCCCGGCGGAGGTTCCGGCCAACCGCCGTTGCCGTTTGCGTATTGGATGTACTGATACTGGTTCAATTCGCTTACGAACCATCGCGGCTCGCGCTGCGGATCCCCCAACCCGGTAATGAAGGTCCTGCTGACCGCATTGGTTCCCAATTCGTAATTCCAGGTGGTCTGTATGCGATTCAGATAGTCCGCATCATGCGTTACGCCGTATCCGATCACGATGGGGAACAAGTTGGAAGAAGCGAACCGCCAGCCGATCGCATTGGGGAAGCCTTCGTCCTGCATATTGCCGCCGAACGGATGCTCATGATTCATCTCGACATCGGCGTAGGCGACGATTCCGTTGTGTGCCCAGTCCTTGAGCGCAGCGGATAAATAATCGTTGCGGTTGATCGAAACGAACGTCGGCACCATCGGGCTGTCCGTTTCCCAATTCCAATGCATGATCGAGGTATAATCGTTCATATTGGTCGGAAGCTCGCTGGTCATCCAAGGCATATATTCCGCGGAATCGCCCGTTGCCTGCAGCAAGCCGCTGGCCGCAAACAGCATCTCATCCGACCACGTATGCGGAAATCCGTCCAACGTTTTGTCGTAAGCCGTTGCTTCATGCAAGTATGCCGGATCCTCGTAATGGGCTTTGAATCCGTTATACGCCTTTTTCGCCGCAGTCAAATATTCCGCCGCTTTCCCGGGATAATACTCCTGCATGATCGGCGTGTTGTAAGCCATGGCCAAGGCGCCCGATGCCAGCAGCGTCTCCGCCTTGTTCGGCCCCGCCGTGACGTTATAGAACACCCGGTTGGCAGCCCCGGCTGGCGGCTGACCTTGCTCGTAGCCCCCCGAAGCGGCGTTCGGGTCACCCGGTCTCAGATAGTTCGGCAGCGTGCCGTCCGTGGACGTATTCATGACCGCCTTGTACAGCCAATCAAGCTCGTACACCAATTCGTCGAGGAAGTCCGGTTTGCCGTTGCCGGATTCCGGCAGGTTGAGCGTCTCCCCCAAAGCTTTGATTTGATCGGGATAATACGTTGCGGCGGATAGCAAAATGGCGGACGTCCAGGCAGAGTTATAAGGATACTTGCCTCTGTCCCCCGCATCCATGTGGCCGCCGGTCAAATCCACGCGCGAAGCGTCCAGATCGCCTCCGTTGGATTTGAACAGGGCTTGATCGATCGCATCGTCCATATGGGCTTCGGGACGGTTCCAATGCGTAACGTTCGGGTCGTCCAATCCATGGTCCCCGTCGCGCAGCATGGTCATGCCCCTGATCGTGGTATAGGCGATTTCATCCTTGTAGAGCGAGCTGTCGATTTTGAACGGATAGGAGCGTCCCACCGTCGGAACATAGATCGAATACGTGCCTTCCGCGGCAAACGAAGAAAAGTCGAGCGCGTAGATATCGCTTTGCGACCATCTGTCGTTATCCGTGGATAGCACGATGTTCCCGGTATACACGGTTCGACCCGTCGTATCCTGGACGTAGAATTTCGGAATTCCGCTGAAGTCTACGGTTCCCTGCCCGGTCCACAGCGACAAATAAGCGACTTTGGAGCCTTCCGAGAGATAACCGACCTGGTTCGAATGGATGACAAGATTGGGTTTGGCGAGATCGAACGCGAACGTAAAAGGACCCGCAGCGGCGACGGAGCCGCTAAGCGTCACGGTATAGGTTTTATTCGCCTTGAGTTTGGCGCCGGAGGGCATCTTCAGAAACAGGTTATACGTATTCTGAATGTTGCCGATGTCTTGGCTGAGGCTGGGATTGTACGGCGCCGACTCCGGCAAGCTGCGATAGTTGACGAGGATCGGCTGGACGCCCCCGGCATAATCCGGGTCATCGCTGCTCGTTATCGTATAATTCGCCGTATTCGCAACGGTGGCATTGTTATACTTCTGGTCGATCAGCTCGATCTGCACCCATTCCGAATCCACCGCATAGGCTTGCGACGTCTGGGCGACGTAAGGAATCGGCGCGCGTTCCTTTAACGGCTGTTCCGACGCGTTTGCTTGCGGCAAAAAGGAAAAATCGGCCAGGCCGGTCATTAATACCAACGATAAAACCATCAACGCATAACGTTTCAATTTCAACATCACATATGGCCTCCATTCTTCTGCATTCCTTGCGTGCGCACGTATAAACTCCTTCTGAACCTTGGCTTCGAAAGAAGGTTGCGTTCCTTGTCGAATGGGCATCTTCCTTTCATCGTTCTGCTGTTTCTCTATGCCTGCATTCATTATAGGTCTGGCCAACCGGCGCATTCTATTGCAATAACCATTCATATATAGTCGTAACTATCGCAATCTGTTTGGACCGATTTTGATAGATTTATACATTTTCGATAGATTTGAATGCGGTTTCGAACGATCGGACAGTCGCTTCGCGATACGGTTGTGCCGAAATACATTGCTTCTGATAGATTACAAAAAAAACGCCGGCTGAACCGGAAGGGCTCAACTGGCGTTTCATAATGGTTGTTTTGATTCGATGCGCGATCGATATCGCTAGTTTTCTCCTGCTCAACAACGAGGACCTCTCTTGCTGCTTCTAATTTATCGCAAAATAATGTCCTTCTTCGAGATCGGCGAGCAGTCCGGGCTGCATCGCTTTCCAGCCCAGAAGCTCCCGTGTCGCCTGACTCGCTTGCGCGGTATCGTACATGCTTGTAATGTCCAATGCCGCGATGGGACCAAGAAAGCCGAAATGGGCGGCAGCTTCTTCAAGGATGATGCCGAGCGCCGGCACGTTCAATTGCCGCCCGATAACCGCGGCGATCTCGCGGAGCGGAACGCCTTCATCGCCGGCGCCAAGCAGCCGTGAACCCGCCGGGGCGGATTCGAGCGCCAGACGGTACAGAACAGCCGCATCCAGGCGGTGAATTGCCGGCCAGCGGTTCGTCCCGTCGCCGATGTAGGCGGCGAAGCCCTTCGCCCGGGCGATGTCGATCATCATCGGCACGAAGCCCTTATCGCCTTCGCCGTGCACGGACGGCGCGAGCGAGACGATGGATGACCGAGTCCCCCGCGCTGCCATTGCGAGCACAGCGCGGTCCACGGCATGTCCATTTGCATGAGCCGTGGTAATGAACGGTTTCCCGGAGCCTTCGAGTGCCGTTCCCATGGCTTCAACGGCTCGCAGATCCAGCGCCAGCGCACCTTCAAAATCGGAAAAATCGTTGGTGAACGCCAGATGAACCACGCCGTCCGCGGCCGCGGCGGCGCTTCGCAGCGTATCGAGATCTTCCAGCGTGCCGTACGCCGCTGCGGCTCCCGCCGCCAATAATCCCGCGGCTTTCTCTTCGGAACGGCAAAGACCCGTCACGGTATGTCCCGCGCCGATCAGTTCCCGGACGACCGCGGAACCGATGTACCCTGTTGCGCCAGTAACAAAAACATGCATATTGACATCCTCCTTCTCGAGTTGACTGCTTGAACTTCTTAAGCATAAACTATGAAGTGAACTCTAGGGCAAGCGGTCCAAAGGAGAAACGACGATGAAAATTCAGGGACTGGCGGACATGATGGGATTGACACCTTGAACAAGATGCTGGAGCATCGGATGCTGCTCATGGACGATCCGCAAAAGGCGCAAGAGATGCTTAAGAATTGGCATGCCGGTACATCCGACTAGGCAAACGCGAATCCCGATAAACGAAAAAGCCTTGACCGGTCGTTAACCGTCAAGGCTGTTCGCGTTCTTCCGCTTCGCCGGCTGCGGGCGGCCTATCCGTCTTCAACCGGCCGGCCTTGCGGAGCGCCTCGCGAAGCAAAAACTCGATATGGGCGTTGACGCTTCGGAATTCGTCCGCGGCCCATTTCTCTAAAGCCCGGTGCACGTCGGGATCAAGTCGCAGCGGGAAAGCCTTTTTGTCCTTGGATGGCATTTGCGAGCCATCCTTAGCCGTACAGCGTGCCCGTATTGATGACCGGGGTTACCGCCCGGTCGGATACGACCGCGACCATCAGATTGTTGATCATGGCGGCGCGCCGCTCCGCATCGAGTTCGATCCCGTTATCGATGAGTTGGCGCAGCGCGGCGTCGACCATGTAGACGGCGCCTTCGACGATTTTCCCCCGCGCGGCGATGATGGCGATCGCCTGTTGACGCTGCAGCATGGCGCTGGCGATCTCGGGCGCATACGCGAGATGGGTCAAGCGCGTCTCGACCACTTCCACCCCGGCGACCAACAGCCGTTTCTGCAGCTCGGCCGACAGCTCGGCGGCCACCTCGTCGGCATTTCCCCTGAGGGACAAACCCGGTTCGTCGGTAAACGTGTCATACGAGTATTTCGCCGCGGTATGGCGGATCGACGTTTCGCTCGTGATTTCCACGAACCGCTCGTAATTGTCGACGTCGAACACCGCCTTCGCCGAATCCGTCACCTTGAAGACGACGACCGCTCCGATCTCGATCGGATTGCCCTCCAGGTCGTTGACCTTCAGCGTCTTGCTGTTGAAGTTGCGCACCTTCAGCGATACCTTCTTCTTGGCAGTGAAGGGGAGTACCATCCAAAGTCCGGCCTTGGCGACCGTACCGATGTAGCGGCCGAAGAACGTAATGACCTTCGCCTGGTTCGGCTGAACGATCGTCATCGACGTGATGGCCACGAAGAACAGCAGAATGAGCAGGATGCCGAGCGTGATCAGCCAGCCGGAAGGCTCCGCCCGATTGCCTCCGACAATCAGCAGGGCGATGCCGCCCGCCAAGGAAGCCAGGCATACGAGCAAGGCGAAGAAGCCGTTCACGTGCCATGCGCGAATATCTTTCATGTCCAATGCACCTCGATATAATTTTGATACTATTATGATATCACTTTTGGAAGTCCCTGGAAACGAAAATTGAATAGATCCGCGCCTTCGGAGATCTTGCGTCACCGCGCCGCAGAATCACGGTGCGCCGGATCCCCGATTTTCCCTGCTATTCATTCGATGAATCGCGCACGGCCGCGAATACGCATCGATCGAAGGCCGCTGACCGGAACGGTATAATATTCCACTCGCAGGCTCATAATATGGCGAAGATAGCACGGAGAGGTGCGTAGCTCATGCCCGAAAATATCTACGCGGTTTTGAAGGATGCCATCAAATCGAACGATCTCGAGCAATCGGTGCATGCGATCGGCGAGAAACGAATTCATTTTACCTATTGCAAAAACATCGTGGACCAGAAGCTGCTCGATCATGAAATCTTGCACCGGATTCAAATTTCGCACGCGAAGCTCGACGATTTGCTTGCTTTAAAACGGTTGATACCGCTGGAAAATAGTAAGGTATCTTCAAATATCGACGACATCGTGCAACGATTGATTCGAGGGTTCGTTCTCGTTCAGCTGGAACCCGATTTTCATGAAGGACTGTTAATCGATGTCGCGGATCCCAAGCGCGGGTACCGAAGCAACAACGAAGCGGACAACGAATACAGCGTCATCGGCCCGAAAGCCGGCTTCGTCGAGGATCTCGATACGAACTTGAATTTACTGCGAAAAGAGCTGGTTTCCGAGCATTTGCGATTCGAGGAGTACATCAAAGGCTCGCTTTCGCAAACGCGCGTCGTCATTGTATATGTAGAAGGGATTTGCAATCCCCACTATGTCGATACCCTCCGGCAACGAATCGTAGACGCCGATTTCGACGTGGTGTTCGATAGTTCCCTTATCGATCAAGTCATCACGGATAATGCCAATTCGCCTTTCCCTTTATTTATATCGACCGAACGCGTGGATCGGGCAAAATATTGTCTTCTTAGCGGCCAAGTGGCCGTCTTGAGCAGCGGGTCGCCGTATGTTATTTCCGGCCCTAGCACCGTGTTTGATTTTTTCGCTTCGCCCGAAGATTATTATCTGCCCTGGGTGCTGGCTTCTTTCTTCCGGGCTATCCGGTTTTTGGGCGTCGCTTTCTCGATTCTGGCCTCTCCCTTCTATGTTGCCGTGTTAACCTTTCATTATTCCGTCATCCCGCAGGAGCTGCTGGGCCCGATTATCGAATCCAGGGCGAACGTGCCTTTTCCGCCGCTCATTGAAGTGCTGCTGCTGGAGATTACGGTCGATATGCTGCGCGAAGCCGGGGCCAGGCTGCCGACCAAGGTCGGACAAACGCTCGGGATCGTGGGAGGCGTCGTCCTCGGGACGGCAGCCGTGCAAGCCGGTCTCACCAGCAGCATCTTGATCATCGTTGTCTCGTTATCCGCCCTGTCTTCCTTTGCCACCCCCATTTTCAAAATGGCGAACACGATTCGTTTTTTGCGGTTTCCGTTCATTGCATTGGCGGCAGCCTGGGGCGGGTTAGGCATTACGATCGGGTTTCTGATACTGATCGGGCATTTGCTGCGGTTAAAATCATTGGGTGCGCCTTACCTCCTACCGCTGTTCCCGTTCCGGATCCGCGATTATGCGGACAGCTTTATTCGCTCTCCATTCAGCATGACGTATAACCGACAGCGATATCTGCGCCCGCTCAAGCTTGAGCGCTACAAGGTTTCAAAGCCGAAAGATCGCAGCGATGACTACAATCACGAATAATAAAATTCAAGCAAGGGAAATCGCGTCCATGAATAGATCTCTCCCGCTTCTCTTCTGCTGCTTCTTATTATCCGGATGCGCGGAACAACAGATCGTCGATCGGATTAAACTTATCCAAAGCATCGGCAACGACCCGCACGGAGATGCAATCAAGGTGACCGCGACTTATCTGGCCTACGAGAAGAAAGCGAGAATGTTATTGCTCGAGGGCGACGTGAAATCGTATGGCGAGGTGTACACGCCTTTCGCTTCGCAAACGGACCATCCCATTGCAAGCGGTCAATTAAAAACGTTGGTCATTAACGAAAAATTGGCAAGGCGAGGAATATCGCCGGTAGCCACCGGCATTGTTCGGGACCCCCTGATCAGCAACCGCGCTAAGATCGTGCTCACGCCCGATCAAGCGAGCGATATTTTAGCCGAGTCGTTAAAATATCCGCCGGCCTATTTATCCCGCTTGATCGAACAAAATATGAAGTATGAGAATACGCCGATCACTAACGGCCATCTATTTCTAGACCAATATTTCGGGGCGGGGCAAGATGTTTTCTTGCCCGTTTTGACCAAAGACGGCAAAGGCGCTTTGCGCGTGGACGGCGTAGGCGTATTTCATGGCGACCGATTAAAGCTGATGCTGAATAATGAGCAAGCGCTGTTCATCAAGCTCCTGAAAGAAAAGGATGTCGAGGTTCGCTCCAGCAGATACAGCTTCAAAAACGAACAGAACAAATTGATTTCCTTTAGAATTATTCATTCGGCCCACAAAGTGACCGTGCAAAACGAATCGGCCATTATTTCCTTGAAGCTTGATATCGACCTTGGCGATTATCCGGCAAACTTGAACGTTATCTTAATCGACCGCGATATGCGACAAGTCAAGGAACAAATCGAACGCCGCTTGGCGGCCGACATGAAAGCCATCCTGGAAGATTTCCAAAAAAATGAAGTCGATCCGATCGGGATCGGCAATCTTTATCGCGCTCACCGCCGGGGCTGGAACGAGCAAGCCTTCTACGCTCGCCAATATCCAAAGCTCAAATTCGAGATGCGGACGGAAGTGAAGATCCAATTGTTGGGAGTGGGGCATTAGTGCAGAACATGGTCAAGGAAAGCTACAGGGTCTCCGGCTTTTTCGTGTTTTTCCTCATCCATGCGTCTGTAATCGGGGCAGGTGCCTTAAGTTTTCAACATTTCATGCTGGATCTATCCGGCTACGATACTTGGATCGTGGTTCTGCTAACGGGATTAAGCCTTCATGTCATCCTATGGATGATCTTCAAGATGCTTGGCAATCCGGCCAAGGATGTCATCGACCTGCATGGCTTCCTTTTCGGCAAATCCGTGGGCCGCATCGTTTCCCTGGCGTTGGTGGGGTACTTTTTTTTGCTCGCGTTAACGGTCTTTCGCGGCTATATCGAGATTATCCAAATTTGGATGTTCCCTCACTTTCGAACGTGGGTGCTGGCCTTCCTGCTCGTTTGTATCCTGTATTACGCCGTTTCGGGCGGATTCCGGGTAATCGTCGGCTATTGTTTTTTCGGCTTCCTGTTCTCCAGTCTGCTGCCCTTCTTTTTGTACTTCAACCTCAAATACGGACATGTGAACAATCTAATGCCGATCTTTTATCATCCGGTACGGGAGCTGCTCGCGTCTTCCAAATATTCGGGCATCTTCTTTATGGGATTCGAAAGCATCCTGCTTTATTTTCCGTTTATCAAGGCCCCGGAGAACAATGCGAAATGGGCCCATTTCGGATTATTATTCGTCACGTTCAAATATGCCGCCCTCATGTTCATCACCTTCATGTATTTTAGCGAGGGGCTTTTGCAGCATACTTTCTGGCCGACCTTTGTGATGCTGAAAGTCATCGAGTTATCCTTTATTGAACGGATCGAGTTTATTTTTATCTGCATGTGGCTGGTGATCATTATCCCCGTGCTCTGTCTTTCGATTTGGAGCTGCACGCGAATCATCAAACGAACGACGAATCTTAAACCGACCTGGTCGCTGCTCGTGATTCTGCTCGCAATCTTCTTGGCCGCTCTTCCGCTCGACGATCGCATCAAGATTCACGGGTTAGGTGTACAGGCGGTCGAGATCGGATTTTATTTCATGTATGCGTATATCCCGCTGCTGTTTGTCCTTTACGTGATTCGCAGCAAATTTTCGCGGACGGCGTTAAAGACCGTGCAGCCGGATGCGTAATCGAATTTACTCGCGCTATGTTCAATGAACATTTAGATAAAAAAGAATCGCCTTCCCCGTTGCGATACGGTGAAGGCGATCCTAATACGGAGATGACTCCGTTCGGATTGATCGGATTAACGATACAACAAGCCGTCCGTAACGCCGACGGGCTTGCCGATCATCTTTATCGAGGGATAACGGTACCCTTCGTCAGGCAATCTAAATGCGTGCAGCCATAACGAGCCGATTGAATTGGCTGCCCGCATTTTCCCGAGCCGATTTGATTCGCCTAACTCTCCTCGGGCTAATCTAAACGGCGCGCGGTAACGTAATTCTCCGTCCAATAGGTCTTGTCCATGTCTGCCAGCTTGACGCCGCCGGACCCGAAGGTGTTCAACATTTTGCCTTTGCCGGCATAGATGCCGACATGACCGATGAAGTTGCCCCGGCTCGGAACTTTGAAGAAGACGAGATCGCCCGTCTTCAATTTCGATTTCGATACAAAATGCCCTAATTTGGCTTGTTGGGCCGCGCTTCGCGGCAAGTTATAGCCGAATTTTTGAAATACGTGCTTCGTAAATGACGAGCAATCGAAGTAACGCGTAGTCGACGTACTCGCCCCGAATTTATAGGGCGTTCCCAGATAATGATCGCTGTAGTCGATTATTTTGGCAGCGGTTTCATGCGAAAGCGCATTCACTTTCGCGGGAACACCGAAGCCAAACCCCGTTAAGCCTGCCGAAGCGCATAGCGCGACGACGGAAGTTTTAATTGCGGTTTGTTTGACTGTCATGGTAATCACCCTCCATGCATTGAATTTCGTACCATCGTTTGCCGTATTCCCTTTGTCGGGGGACTGGAGCAATGATCTGTTGTGATCCTCAATGAGTGAGCAGGATGTCGAATCGACAAGGTAAGTGTATCGAATGGCGGCATAAGGATCAATGTCTCTTTTTCTATCATCCTCATAGCTTTCATCTATTCTTGTAATCTCGCCTACTGCCGTGAAATAAAAAAAGAGCCGGCACGCGGCTCTATATTACTGCTTTGCGACTTATTTCTTCAACAGCTCGAAATCATCGAATGCCGCCCAGTTGCCCGCTTTCGCGTCGCTCCAGACGCCGATCTCGATTCGGCCGTTCGTTACGCGGACGTTATCGATGGTGAATTTCGTATAGTCGGCGACGGGATTGCTTCCGATCACCGCTTGCACCTCCGCCGCGCCGTAGTTTTTCGCGAACAGATGAAGCGCTTTTTGACCGCCGCCCGATCTGGCCCATACGCTGACGGCATACACGCCGTTCGACACGGCCAGCGATTGGGACGTAAGCTGTTGATAAGCGCCGGCCAGCCAATGCGTCAACTTGTAAGTGCCGGTGCGCGGTTTGTCGGTATCCGCTTTGGACGCCGATTCAGCGCCGTTATGCCACTCCGTCCAACCTTCCAGATTCCCCGTTTCGAATCCGGGATTCTTGATTGCATTCACGGGCGGCTGGGCTGCCGGCTGCCCGGTTGCCGGTTGTTGATTAGCGGGCAACGGATTCGTAAATTGCAGCCAATTCAAGTTAAATCCCGGCCCTGCCGCGTAGACGCGCAGCGTCTGCTGGCCCGCGCTTAGCTTCGCTTCGCCGCTCGCCGTCTTCCATGCTTGCCAGCCGCCGGTATTCGGCACGGCAATCGTGCTTAACACGGTATCGCCTACTTTCAGCTGGATAGATCCGGTGTCGACTTGACTCGCCACGCTTAGTTCGACCTTATACGTCCCTGCAGCGGTTACGTTCACGGCGTAGTCCATCCAATCGCCGGCTTCGATCCAGCCGACATTCAGCCCGCCGCCGGCATCCTTCGTAATCTCCGTCTGCACGCCGCTCATCGCGCTGTATTGTTCGGCTTCAATCCTTCCGGGAATCGGCGCGTAGAGAACGGCCGGCGCTTCGCCGCTGCGCTTCAGCTTCTGATCCGCGTACAACGACCGCGGAGTCAGGTCCCCTCCTGTTCCGACGCCTTCGACAAAGTCCTGCGGCGCCGAACGCTCGCTGGACGGCACCGTGTACTCTACCCCGGCGGCCGCGCCGCGCGTACCGATCACGTAGCCGCGGCCGAATTGCCTGGATTTCACGATCGCCGACTGCCCGGGTGCATACGCGACCCCGTTCGTATTCCAGATGACCGACTGCGACGTGGTCCAGCCATGCTCCACGGTTCCGTAAGGCCGGTAGACCGCTTCGATATAATCGCCGTTCATGGTCATATAGTCCAGTAGATTCGCCATGCTCAGATACATATGAAAATCCGTGGCCAGGCGCGGTTTGTTCGACGTACTGTCATAGATGACATTGCCGCTGGTCCACATGTATTGGAACGTAAAGCTATGCCTTCCCAGGGTAGCCGCGGCATGCTGCACCAAATTATCCTGGCCTTGCATCAGGTAGAGATACCCGTTCCCGCCCTCTCCCCTATATTGCGGTTTTTGCATATGCGTGTTCTGAACCGTCACCGTTCGAGACTGATACAAGACGATCCCATGCGATAGCAGATGCAAGTCGCTCGCGTTGGACGAAGGCTTGAAGCTGTCCACCTGATCGATCCAGCTGTTTTTGACGTTTGAGAATCCGATCGCTTTCGCGGCATGCACGTCATAGGCCGCGGTTCCAGCCTTCTTGTAGTCCAGATCTCCCCAGGTAGAGCCCGTATGCTGCTTCATGCCGACGGACAATTGCTCGATCCCGATCTCCGACAGCGTTTCGCCCACTTTATAGATCCTTGCCTTGTCTCTCGTCTTGAGCGCATAGCGGATCGGAATATCGACCGTCAGCGTATTGGCCGCCTTGTCGATTGCCGTAATTTTTCGATAAAAGGTCGGTCCTTTTACGGTAGCCGCGTTCCACTTGCCCGACATCCCGTGTTCGGCCAAAAAGGCATCCGTGGCGTCGGCATGCAGGACGATAAAATCATTCGCCGCGTACTCGCCGACGCTGCTGACGGGAATCACGGTGGCCAAAGGGTTGACGTCGCTTCGGATGGACGTCGGCGCGTTCGTCGGCTTATGCCAATCGGCTGAATGGTCCGGCGCTACGCGAATGACCGATTTCTCCCGCATGTTCGGCGTATCGTTGTATAGGAACGTTGCGGTTTTTCCGGATCCCCGCAGGACGACATTGCTATGCTTGATCCACAGCGCGCTGGAACTCGAGCCTTGCGGGTGAACGCGGTATGTCCCTGCGGGCAAGTAAACGACACCGCCGCCTGCGGCTCCGGCCGCATTGATCGCATTCTGGATGGCCGCCGTCGAATCCGCTTGTCCGCTGGCGTCTGCTCCGTATTGCGTCACGATGTTATAGACGGATCCGGGCGGCGCGGTCGGAAGCGGCTTTTCGCCTCTCCAATAACCCGCGTAAGAAAAGTCGTGGAGAAAGTTGCCATGCGTATCCGCATACCCCGGCGTCCAATTGTCCGGATATAAAGAGCTGCGCCATGCTTGTGCCATTGTCGTCCCTCTTTCTCTTGCCTGTTCGGCAGCATTTAATCGTATCCGTGGAGCTGAATCAGCTATGCGACAAGTCTAGCAAGAAAGATGGTCGCCCGGAGCAACGCCGAGAATGGCGCAAATTTTCTTGTATTGCTCGACCCGGTTGGGCACTGCGCCGCCGCCGCCGCGGTTGCACTCCAAGGCGCCGTTGATGGTGCGGATGGTTTCGCCGAATCCTTTGGATTGAATTATCGCATTGTGGCACGTCATCTTACCGGCACCCGTTTGCGTGTTCCAGAACCACAGCGCCGTTTTCATCGCAACGGAAGGATCCTGCGCGACCAAATCCGGATTCGAAAGCAGCGGCAGGCCGAGCGCCTCGCCGGCGGCGCCGTAATTGTAGTTCCAGCTGATCTGCAGCGGACCGCGACCGTAATATTGCTTGCCGGGAACGACTTTATATTTGCTGTTATAGTCGAAATAATGGTTATAGTTGGCCTTGTTCGCCTCGACGATGTGATACAGTCCGCCTGTCTCGTGATGGATGTTGGCCAGGAATGCTGCGGCTTCTTGGCGTTCGATCGTACTGCCGCCCGTCTTGGCGAATGCGGGGTACGCGCTCGTAGCGGCGACTAATCCGGCATAGGTATAGAAATGGTTGCGACCCGGGAAGATTTGGTTGAACTGCTGCTCGGTTACGACGAATCCGCCGGAAGGCTGCTGGGCGGGAGCTTCCGGATTCTGATTCGGCTGAGCGGCGATCACGAATTCTTCCCAGCCCGAAGCAGTCGGTCGATTCGCATACAGCACGCCTTCCAGGTTCATGTCCGCGCATACGTATTGATTGTTGGCCACGGCTTGCAAGGCGACCTTGCCGTTGCCGCGATCGACGCGTTTGAATTTCTCCCATGCTTGTATCGTCGTCGCTCTTGCGATCAGTTTCGTATTTCCATTCAAATCGGCCGTAACGTATTTGTTATTGGCAGACGATTGGAAAGAGATCGTTCCATCCGAGTTGTTAATCACATTAAAGGTTTCCCATCCCTTTGCCGCCGTCCGATTGGCAATCAGCGGACTGGCTCCTTGATCTTCAGCCGAGACATAGTTGTTGTTGAATGCGGATTTAATGACGGATAACATTTGAAAACCTCCTAAATAATGATATGAATGCGTTGCATCTTCGCACGATGCCTTTTCGCATAAGCAGTTCATTCTGCAAAACCGCTTATGGTAAGGCTATTGTAGGTTCCGGAACCATTTAATACAAATCATGAAATATCGAACAAGTTATCAATATATTTATGAATAATCGTATTATCGATTTTAATATCTATAATTTTAAGGAAGATATTAAGTCGATTTTCCTAAATAAAAACATAATTACAGCGAAAAAATAATCCGAATGGCTCTATTGAAAGCAGGCAGTAGATATGGGGACATGGTAGGCACAATACAAAAGCCGCCTGCCGGTTCGATGCCGGTAAGCGGCTTTTACGGTATGCGCGAGATTCCGAACCTTGGTTCAATGGAGTCGGATCTGCACGAGGCAGGCTTTATTTTTCTTTGCGAAACACAAAAAACCAGCTAAGCCCCAATAAAGCGATTACGATTACGAAAAATCCCGCTATTCCGATTGCATCCATCAAAGGCGACGGACCCGACATCGTTTATTCTCCCCTTTCGTTCTGCGTTGAAGTCATGCCCAGCCGTCGGAAACGAAACGGTTCGTATACAACATCGTCAACTAGGCCGTCTAGCAATCCCGTTCCCTATATAAACGAATCAAATTACGATGCGTTCCATCTCTTCTGCGATCGGCAGCCTCGACTCCATGCCCGCCTGCCTGTGGGAGGCCGATTGAAATGAGAATGGAATAGTGCTCTTTGTCCACGACAGCCTGAACCGCGTCAACGTTTACCTTGTCGTTGAAGAGTAGATCGATTCTACTCCCCCAACATACCGCTATAAGCAAACTTTACCGAAACGGTCATTGGGGATGATGATATAGTGAAATCGTAAGTACGGACCGCAGCGAGACGAATTGCTGCGAATATCCGGCGAATGTCAAAATCAGCCCAAGGCGAAGGAGCGTGACCTGCTTGTGAATACATATTCATCCCGCGATATCGGAGCCCATGGGCTGATGGAACTGCAGGCCGAGGCGCTCTATACCCATGATCGCAGGGGGAGATTGCTGACGGTGAACGAACCGGGCGGCGGTCCGGCGCCCCGGATGTTCCTCGGGCGGACGATCCAAGGAACGTCGGTCTGCAGGTTCAGGCACGACGTGCCGGACGATCTCGTCCGAAGGCTCGAGGCCCTATGCGCCGAAGAGGACGGCCGCGGAGATTCGCGGTCAGTCCCCCGCCATCTCGAATCGTATATGAACTTGCTGGACGCGGAGGTCTACACGATGGGCCCCGCTTATCTGGTTCCCGCCAAGACCGCAGCCGAATCCTCGTCCGAGTCGCGTTCGGTGCTCGTCACAAGGCAAAATGCGGAACTGCTGGCAGGCGGATTCGATTGGCTGATTTCGGAAGTGGACGATGCGCAGCCCTGCATCGCGGCGGTCTCCGACGGACGTGCCGTATCGGTCTGCCGCAGCGTCCGCATCACCTCGCGCGCCCATGAAGCGGGGCTCGAGACGCTGCCGCCGTTTCGCGGACAAGGTCATGCCGCTGCCGTCGTCACCGGTTGGGCGGAGGCGGTTCGACACGCAGATCGGATCCCTTTATACAGCACCTTCTGGGACAACCTCACCTCCCGGCGAGTGGCGCAGAAGCTGGGGCTTGCATGCTACGGGACCGATTTTGCGATCGTCTGACCGGTGAACTGGCCTTCCCACCCGGATCGGCGGTATCGGTATCCGGAGTTCTTTGCGCGTTCGAACGGAAAGCCCAACGATACTGTCATATCGTTGGGCTTTCCTGGTTCCTATTGCTATCTTTTGTTACGTCATCGCATAAGCCGCACCGCTAAACGTGACAGGCCCATCGACGCGAATAATGCCCGATGTGACTTTCGATAGCACGCATTGATACACATGGAACCCTTCCGGAACGTCGAAATCGGCGCCTACGGTGGTGATCAGGTGTAATTCCGGCGATTCCAACGTGTTCACGGGTCCCAAATCATGCACTCCGGTCCAGATCACGCCGCCATCCCGTAAAAATGCGATCGCCATCGTCAATACGTCGTCTTGCGGATGGCCAAGGCCGACGGTAATGCTCAACTCTACGCGATTCGGAGCGCCGCTGCTTAGAAATAAGCCGATATCCGCTAATAGCACCTCATTCATGGGGGAGAGATCAAACGGCAAAGGAATGTCTCCGGGCAGAACGCCGCCGGGCGCTCCATTGCTAGGTTGGCTGACTTTATAATCAAGCAGTATCGCTGGCAATTTAACACATCCTTTATTCGATGAATTCATATAATTTATGCACCAGCCTGTACCGAAGCAAGGTATAAGCGCATATCGAAAGAAGAAATATCCGCATGCCGCCAGAGGAAGTTTAGGTGGATCGTCGACATTAATGACACTATTATCACGCAAAAAAGCCGCGTATTTACGCGGCTCAAGTGATGATTATGCTCTTGGCGCATTTCATTCGAAGACTTGACGCAATTCAATCTGGCCCTCCCCATGTCCTTGCGGGTCCGGCATCCGCATGGCCCACCCGATCGCTTCTTCCCTCGAATTCACGTCAATCAGAATGAACCCGGCAATCAATTCTTTCGATTCGGTGAACGGGCCGTCCGTAACCACCGGCTTTCCCCCCGGATTCGGAAACGAGAGCCGGATCCCTTTCGAGCTGGGATGAAGCCCTTTAGCCATAATCCGTACGCCTGCTTTAACCAGTTCCTCATTGTACTTCGACATGGCTTCTTCGAGCTTCGGGTTCGGGAGATTACCGGCAGGAGCGGAAATGCTTGAAATTTTTCAAAACGTGGCGCCTAACGCATTGAACCCGCGCGCGATTACTCTTCCCATCTGGAATGAAGCACATGATGACAAAAATTAGGACGTTTATAGCCCGGCAGAAACACCTCGCAGATATCGGCGTTAATCGTGCCGTAGGTCGTTTCCGGCTTATGCTTGAAGCCTTCCAAGAAGGCATGCAGGATATTTTGCTTGAATTGGTTGCGCGGGAACGCATCGACGATTTGCCGGCGGGTTTCATCCGGGATGAGGTCGAAGTTTTTCCCTACGACGTCGTAGCTGACGCCAAAGTTCATCAACGCCGCTTCGCTTTCTTTATACTCGACGATTCCGATCGTCGTATGCAGGGCCACGGCATCCCACACCAACCTGATTGATTCTTCCGGCACGCCGCGGCTTCGCAGGAAATCGCGCGCGGCATTCGCCCCGTCGACTTCGAAGCGCTTGTCCGGACTGCTGAATGCAGGAGTCAGGCCTAGATCGTGGAAAAGCGAACTGATATAGAGCAATTCCGGATCATGCTTCGTTTGCCGCAGCTTGCCTCGGATCGACGCGAAAAGAAATACCCGGTTCGAATGGTTCCACAGCAGATCGTCGCCATGTTCCCGCAACAGTTCCGCCGCTTCGACGGCCAGCTTGCTGTCGGGAATCTTGATATCCGCGATTGACGTCGACATCGTTTATCGCCTCCTATTTTGTGCTCAACCTCATACTAGGCGTTCGGCAATCATAGATCAATGAGGGGTTTTCTATAATAATGATCCGCCAATTGAATGATCCTTGCTCTATCTCCAGAATCCCCTTTCTCTGGCGCGAATATTCGCCGGATGATTGCATGGCTTCGCCACCCGGTTAATAAATCTTCTTCAACAGCGCGATCACCTCGTCCAAGGCAAGGCCGAAGGTCTTGTAATAGGACGTGTCGCTTTCCATTTGCTTTAAGATCATTTCATCGCGCATTTGCAGCATCTTCCCGGATGAAAATTCGGCGACGAAGCATCCCTTGCCGGTGACGGTGTTGATCAGCCCGCAACGCTCGAGTTCTTCCCAGGCTTTCTTGACGGTAATGACGCTCACGCGAAGCTCTTGGGCAGCCTGCCGAATGGGCGGCAAGACATAGCCGCTCGGAAGCTCGCCCCTCAGAATTTGTGCGCTAATCTGTTCGAACAGCTGCTGGTAGATCGGTTTCTCCGATGAGTTCGAGATCGATACGTTCATAGCAGCTCCACGCTGAGCAATCGTTTCACCGCAATCCGGCCGGCAATCAAGGTGAATGCCGCAAAGATCACGATTCCCGCGATCAGGATGGAAGCGTGAATCGCCCAATGATCCGCGATTGTTACGTTGAAGATGTCGGACAAGGATGAGATTTGGATGCCCAGCCATTGCACGATTGCGGCAAAAAGCAAGGCAGCCGCAGTGGATATGGCCAGCGCCCAGCCGTATTTGTACGCCGTCTTGTAGTACATGGGGATAAAGATGACGTTGAAGAGCGCCAGCATGGCCATGCAGAGACCCCAGAAACCCATGGTCGGCGCGAAGAAATAGTAGGCGATGTCCAGGTTCGCGTACAGGAAATCATTGAGCAGGCCGAAGATCGCCGCGAATCCGACGTGCAGGATCTCCAGGACGACAATAACGAATACCCTCGCTTTCACGATATCCTGCTTGGTTACGGGCATCATCGTCGTAAACATCAGGTCGTTTTGCGCTTTGAAATTGCCGAAAATGGCCGGGACCGATATCCAGAAAAAATACATCGGGACAATAAAATAGGCCCAGCCGGGAATGAGCATCAACAAGCCCAACAATACGGGCATGAGGAAAAAGATCGGCTGAATGGCCAATTTCAAATCTTTGATCACCAAGTTATACATGCGCATCCTCCTTCTTCGCGATGTAGATCATGATTTCCTCAAGACTCGGGGTGGTCGCTTTAATGCCGGGAGAGGGAACGAAATCTTCGGAGCGGATCAATCCCGTAAAGCCGAACGAGTTCACTTTGTAGGCTATCATCCGTTCGATCAACTGGCCGAGTCGGCTTTCGTCGCCGTTCAGCAAGCGATAGGACGCTTTGAATTCTTCTTTCTCGGCGCTCTGAACGATTCGTCCGTCCGCGATAAAGGTAATGAAATCCGCGCACTTCTCCAAGTCGGAGGTAATATGGGTCGAGAAAAGAATGCTGATCTCGCCGCCTGCGACAAGCTCCTGAAAAAGATCCAGCAAATCGTCTCTGGCTACCGGATCGAGCCCGCTCGTCGGTTCGTCGAGGATGAGAAGCTTCGCGCCATGGGACAAGGCAATGGCCAAGCCGTACTTGACTTTCATCCCCGTCGACAGTTCGGAGACGTTTTTATTCTCATCCAATTTGAATCGTTTCAGGTAGCCGGTATAGGCGACATCGTCCCAATGCTTATAGAACCTCTTGATCACGTCGGTCAACGTTTTGATCTTGCTGCGCGTGTAGAAATCGATGCCGCCAAATGCGCATCCGATCTCTTGTTTAAGCTCGATTTCTTGTTCGGCCATGTTCTTGCCCAGAATTCGGACCTCCCCGCCATCGGTACGAATCATGTTCATGATCGATTTGATGGTGGTGGTTTTCCCCGCGCCGTTGGCGCCGATAAAGCCCATGATATAGCCTTGCTCGAGCCTAAACGTTACGTCCTTTAATTGAAAATGGGGATAATTCTTGTTTAAGTTTCGAATGTCTAAGGCCAGCATGACATGCCTCCTCAATAAATTGTGTATATCGTATATTCACAATATAGCATGCGAAGGTTTTTGTAGTCAATTTTGCCCGCCAACAACGCGATCATGCCGGCCATTGCGCGCCGATAAGAACCCGATCACATCAAAAAAGACGCATTTTATGCGGGCCTGAAGGTTTCTATAGGTGTCGCCACCATCCGATATCGAAACTCGTATGCATAAGTTCTTGTCGGCTCAGACCTCCTGGTTTCGTTCAAGTCCTTGCATGCGCGTAACGGCAACCCCAAGTGCCATGTTGCGCCATAAGGTCTGCTCTACCAACTCGGACTGCTCACTCTTACACTGTACGATGATTATGATTTCACCAAGTCTGGTCTTGCCGGTTTTGATCTTCTTTCGTCTTAAGGACGTCTTGACGACATCGAATGCAAAACCGGCGGCAAACCCGCCGGCCGAGCCGATCAAACCCCAAAACACCGGTCCCCAGTCCAGGACAAACCCTCTCGCCACCCCGATCGTTCCGCACATCATAGCCATTATGAGCGCCGTGTCGACCAAGGAAGTCCCGTCCACGCCGTGCATCGTATCAATCAGCCTGCTATCGACTTTTCGATTATCGAGTGGAACCGCGTAGATATCCTCGATCTTATTTTCTTTCAGCTCGCTGATCGCAAGCTCGAGATAATGCGAATGCTGAAAGGTAGAGAATATCTGAACGCCCATTATATTTTATCTCCTTTGTGCAGGACGAAATTTTCCGGTTGATGATGCTTTTTCAAAAAATCCGCTTGTTCCCAACTAAACAGTTTTCCTAATTCCACCGTATTGGAGTAAGCATCGTATATGCCGTAGAAATAAATCGACGGGAAATAAAGGGACCATTGTTCGTCTACGATTTCTCTTGCTCTCGCGAAATCCCCCAGCAAAAAATAGTGCACGCCTTCAACCAGGTCCGAATTAAGGATTACGACGATGGTCACGATCAGAAGCAGAAAGGCGCCGACGATCCGATGAATGTAGAGTTGTCCGAGACTCGGGAAGGCCATCGACCAAGCGAATGCGATCCATGGCTCCTTCTTGCTGATGAAGTTAAATCCGAACGGGTTTATCGAGAATGTCGTGTATTTGGCATTTTCTCTTTTCGCCAACAAATGAATCATATTTTCATCGACTGCGGTGCGGTAGCTGTCCCAGATGGCGAATAAATAAACCGGAATATAGAGGTAAATGTACCTTTCGTCCAAAATCTCCTTTGCTTTGGCGATATCGCCGTTGAACGAATACATCATGGCCGTATTCAGATGCGTGACTTGGTTGATATAAAATTCCCAAAAAAACAAAGCGAAGCCCGTGATGAATTTGTGGACCAAAAAATGGCCGAACCCGGGAAACGCAACCGACCATAATGCCACGATATGGGGATTTCGCTGGTGAAGCTGGATCGTACCGAAGGGAGTAAGATTGGCTTGATAATATCGATTACGATATTCGTTCCTAAAGTTATCCAAAGCTTTGCCCCTCGTCTCTATATGAGTAATTACTTGTTATTTTTTCCAATTATCCGGCATCCATTCAATTCAGGATCTGCATCCCCGATGCAACTGCTTCTCCCGCTCCATGATCACTTGTTCAATCCCGAGCAGAATCAGCTTCAAACCGAACTCGAACGAAGCGTCGCTCCCCATCAGCTCGAATAAGCCGTTCTTGAACATCCCCCGGAACCGCCCCGCTTCCGTCTCGCTCATGGAATCCGGCAAGCTCGAGGGGCAGCGTCAGCATCATGAGCGATTAACGATCGCGCTGGCTTCTTATCATAAAAACGACCCGGTACCGAAGCGGTACCGGGCCGTTATTTAACGTTTTACGGAAATCGCATTCATTTTCCCGGCTCCTGCCACCGGTACATCTTCATTGATTCCGGATGAAAGGAATCACGCCTCGTTATCTGCGGCGCAGACGCATATCTTCCAGAGCCGGATTCGTCAAGAAGGTGTTGTCCGCTGCGTTGAGATCCGTGCCGGGAGGAACGATCTCGTCGATTCGATCAAGGATATCCTCGTTCAGTACCGCGTCTGCCCCAGCCAATAGATGCTCGAGCTGCTCCGGCTTACGCGGACCGATCAGGACGGATGTAATGGCCGGATGCGACAGCACAAACGCGATCGCCAGGCGTGCCAACGGCATGTCCGACTCTGCGGCAAGTTGAGCGAGCTGCTGAACAGCTTCCATTTTCAACTGATTATCCGGTACCGCGAGGTCGAATGCGCGCGATTGCAGCGATGCGCGGTTGCCCGTCGTCGGGTCCGCCCGTCCGGACAACCAGCCGCTGCTTAGCGGGCCGTAGGACAGGACACCCATTCGATGGCGCTGCGCCGAAGGGAGCACGGCCGATTCGTTCATTCGATTGAGGATGGAGTACCTCGGCTGCTCCGTGAGGAAGCGGTGATGTCCGTGCTTTTCCGCGACCCACTGGGCCTCGACGATCTGCTCTGCCGGAAAAGTGGAAGAACCGATCGCGCGCACCTTCCCCGAACGAATGAGATCGGAGAGCGCCGACAGCGTCTCGCCGATCTCCGTATTCGGGTCCGGACGATGCATCTGGTAGAGATCGATGTAGTCGGTGCCGAGCCGCCGTAAGCTATCCTCGACCGCGCGGATGATCCAACGCCTCGTCCCTCCTCGCCGGTTGGCATCGTTCCCCATCGGCAAGCCGAATTTGGTTCCCAACACCACCTGATCGCGCTTTCCCTTAAGCGCCTTGCCGACAATCTCCTCGGACTCGCCCGCCGAGTAGACGTCGGCCGTATCGATAAAGTTGATACCCGCATCCATCGCCGCGTGGATAATCCGGACCGATTCATCATGGTTGCCGTTGCCCATGGCGCCGAACATCATCGTACCAAGCGCGAGCTCGCTGACCGTCATGCCGGTTGCCCCGAGAGTTCTGTATTTCATTGGTTTGCCTCCTATAATAGATAGTTTGGAATCGCCGGGTTCGAGTTTTCACCTTCCCCTCGACTTGATTATGCGTCGGTTGATAAGCCGGAAGGTAGCCGAATGATCGCAAATCATTGCCTAATCCTCTCCCTCGGCTTTGTTCCGCCTCCCGATAGCGGTATAATGACCGTAAAAAATACGGAGGGAATGTCATGCCGAATTCGCCTGCTCGCGAAGGTTCTCTGGTCGCCTATCAGGCAGAGTTGGCGCAGCTGATCGATTATCACGCGGACGGGGACGGGGTGCACCCGACCGTAATTCCGGCGCTATCCATGATCCGCAACTCGATTGCGACATCGCCGTCGTTTTCGATCCATGAGCCGGCCATCTGCATCGTCGCCCAAGGCACCAAGGCGGTCGTACTGGGGGAAGAGTGCTATACGTACGCGCCCTCCAGCTATTTGGTCGTGTCTTTAGCGTTGCCTGTATCCGCCCGAGTCGTGGAGGCGACGCCGGATGCGCCCTATTTATGCGTGCAGCTCAAATTCGACCCCAAAGATATCCTGGATGTGCTGAATGATTCTGCCATGCAAGTCGATGACCTGGGAGATTCTCGGCGAGCTTTGTTCGTAGGCAAGCCCAACGCATCCCTCTTGGATGCCGTTATCCGGCTGGTGCGGCTCGTTGATGAACCGGAGGATGTGCCGGTGCTCTCCCCGCTGATCATTCGGGAAATTTTATATCGCGTCCTAAGCGGAGGACAGGGGAACGGGCTTAAACAGATCGCTATGACCGGCAGCAGCGCTAACCGAATAGCCGCCGTGGTGCAGCGGATAAAGCAGCATTACACCGTTCCCTTGCCTATCGAAGAGCTCGCCTCGATCGCCAACATGGCGCCCTCCACCTTGCATCGGCATTTCAAAAAAATCACTGCCATGAGCCCGCTCCAATACCAGAAGCAGCTCCAGCTGCAGGCAGCACGCCGCATGTTACTGTCCGAATCCGGGAACGCCGCGGACGTCGCCTTTCAAGTCGGCTACGAAAGCCCCACGCAGTTCAGCCGCGAGTACGCCCGCCTGTTCGGCCTGCCTCCGATCAGCGATATCAAGCGTTTGCGGGGGGAGTAAAGGGTTCCATCCTAAACGCAAAATCAGGCCATCAATTCCACCCGGCCGAGAATCGAAGGCGACAACTAACCTGATTCAGGTCGGTTATCGCTCGGATTCCGGCAACTTGATGAGATGAAAGCCTGATGACGATGACGGCATTTATTCGAACGCGGTGCTTGATGTTACGGTACGGGCGTGATCGCGGCAATCGGCGACAGTTCCGACTGAAGCACGCGCTGCGCGGCGATCAGGTTGCCGCCCGCGTCCGTGGCGAACGCATCGGCGATGACGTTCGGGCCTATGACGTTAAGCTGCGCTTCAAAGGCGGGGAACCCGGCAACGCTGACTTCCCTTGTAGCGGCAGTTTGAGGAGGCAAGGAAAACAATTGATGAACGGTAGCGATTTTGGGGCTTCCGGTCGAACTGAGGGTGATTAGGAACAGCTCCAGCTCGATCGTCGCCGCGGCAACCAAATCCGCGTTGCTGATCAATAGTTTCAAATTCGTCGCGGGATTAACCCCGCTATTAATAATCGGTCCGCTGCTCAATGTAGGCATGCTCGTCACTTCCTTCCCTCGCTATATGATCGGCGTGATTCTGAAAATCGGCGTGGCTTCGGCTTGCACCACCCGCAAAGCGGATATTGCGTTTCCGTGCGCGTCTGCCGGGAAAACCGATACCAATACGTCTTGCGACGCCGA
This sequence comes from Paenibacillus sp. J22P277, assembly GCF_059383675.1. Taxonomy (NCBI): domain Bacteria; kingdom Bacillati; phylum Bacillota; class Bacilli; order Caryophanales; family Paenibacillaceae; genus Paenibacillus; species Paenibacillus sp. J22P277. Next base: position 666,480 of record NZ_JBXENS010000005.1, on the reverse strand, counting down.
TCCTCGGACGACGTACTGGATTTCAAAGGCTTCGAACGACGCCGCGCCATAGCTTCGGGTCATCACGGCGTTCGGCGCGACGGACAGCAATTCATGCGCGAACGGAATCCGGGCGGGTCCGCTGACATGGAAAGCGACGATCTCGATCGCGGCAAAACCGCCGATGCTGTCGTTGCTGATAAGCACTTGAACGACGGAAGCGATCGGTCCGGCCGCATCCCGATTCAGCAGGACGCCGGTGGTGAATAAGCCGACGAATTGGATCTTCGCGATGAATGCATCGGCTGCTCCTCCGAACATCGTTTGAAACGCCCCAGCTGTCACGGGAAATTCGGGAGACTCGGTGACGCCCGTCAAGAATAGGTTCCCGAGCGCATCCGCGACGATCCCGGTGCCTGCATCGTTATCAATTCCTCCCCTCCGAGATAGGTGGAGAAGACGAGTCCCGTCCCGGTCGCGTTCATCACGGTCACGAATCCGTCCGTCTCGCCGGCGAACGCGGGCTGAAGGGCATCGGCCGTGACGGGGAAATCGGTCGAGGACGTCGTGCCGGTAACTATGCGGTTTCGCTGAAAGTGATTGGACAGCCGCGTTTGGCGGTGCGCTTAAGAAAAAGCCGGTAACACTCAGGCTTCGGGGATCACCGGCCTTACGAGCATCATAGGACTTCTTCGCAACGCGTATCGGCAAGAGATTCGCATGGTCTCGCCGATAGCGGACATAACAAAACCGGCAGAATCTGCCGGTTTAATTCATGCTATGGCATCTTATACGCTTGCTCAGGCTTATCCCGCCTGCATTCGTTTCACGCTTCCGCTGCCGGCTGCTGCTTTAATTCCGCCAGCGACGTTTCGATCTCGGCCGTCAGCATCGGATCGAGGTACTGCGGCGCGGACCGCATAGCCGGAGAGTTGAAACGGTGCATCGCCTCCAGCTCCGCCTCGATCATCAGCACTCTCTCCTCCGCGCGGGCGAAGCCTCTGACCATGCCGTCCGTCTGAAACGAGACGACGCGCTGGTTCAGCTCCTTCAGGGAGCTGGCCACGTTCACCCGGGATTCGAGCAGCAGCCGGCGGTGATTGTACTCCTCCGATTGCACCTGCAGCTGGGCGATGCGCTCCTCAAGCACCTTCGTCTGTTCCTGGATCGCGGCGTACTGCTCGCGGTAGACGGCCAGCTTCTTCTCCTGCAGCAGCTTCTCCTGCAGCGCCAGCTTCGCGATCCCATCCTCGCCCTGGTCCACCGCAAGCCTCGCTTGGCGTTCACGCTTCTCGACTGCCGCCTCGGCATTCGCGATCAGCGCCGCTTGCCGCTTCTCGATAAACAGCTGGCGCGCCAGGGCATGCTGCCCTTTCTCCAGCTCGATGCTGAATTCCCGCATGTATTGATTCACCATATGGAGCGGCTTCTCGCACTTATCGATCAGCCCGTTCGTTTCGGCCAGAAATACATCCTTGACGCGTCTGAAGATACCCATCTTACTTCGACTCCTTCGTTTGATTTTGCTGCATTTCCCATTGGTCCAGGAAATCCGATGCCGTCGGAATGCCGGCAAGCGCATTCGCCCCGTCCGCGCCGCTCGACCTTCTGCCTCGCTTGCCCATCCAGAACAGCAATAGTCCGGCGATCAGAATCGCCCCGCCAATCGCCACGCCCGCGCCGATGCCATGCTCATGCCCCCGCTCGAAGCGAATGCCGCCTTCGCGGATCATCGGCGCAAGAGGCGGTGCCGGCAAGGTTGTTTCTCCGCCGAATTGCTTGCGCATCGGCCCGTCTCCGTCGCGGAGTTCCATGCTCGGCGCTGGCACGCCTGCATTTCCGCCGTTTCTCACCTCGATCTTCACGCCGCCCGCAGGGCTGCCGTGAAACGCCTGACTAACCTTCACCACTTTTGACACGTCACGCCCGCGCTCGCCGGCCATCACGCTGAATCCGGCTCCGACAGCTACGATGACGACGGATACGAGCAGCGTTTTTTTCACCCATGGTCTAATGCGTCCCACGCTTGAATCATCCCTTCTTCACCTTATTCTTGTCTCTACACGACCAACTATATGGATCCTTGGTAAAAGTACGGTAAAGGCAAAAAAAATTCCCTTCCTCTTTGTCTTCCGCAGAGAAAGGGATGCGCCATCTACGTAAGCTAGACGGGGAACTCGACCGAAAACGTGCTTCCTTTTCCGGGCGCACTCTCGAGAACGACCGAGCCCCGGTGGGCGATCACGATCTGCTTCGCGATCGCGAGTCCAAGTCCGGCGCTGCCTTCATCGCGGGAGCGATGCTTCTCGACCCGGTAAAACCGCTCGAAGATGCGCGGCTGATCCGCTTCGGCAATCCCGATGCCGCTGTCCCGGACGATGATTCGCCATTGCCTCGGGTTCGGGTCAAGTCCGACATCGATCCTGCCTGCCTGGGGCGTGTACTTGATCGCATTATCCAGCAGAATATAGACCAGCTGCTTCAGCCGCTCGGGATCGCCCTTCACGATCAGCGTCGCAGGCAGCATCGTCCGCAGCGCGATCGCCTTCTTCTGCGCAACCCCTTCGAAGGCAAGCACCCACTGGCGGAGCTTCGGCACCATGTCGAATACGCCCATCTCGAACTCGACCGAGCCTGCGTCGGACCGGGCCAGCATCAGCAGATCCTGCACCATGCGGCTCATCCGGCCGATCTCTTCTTTCATATCCGTCGCGACTTCCTTCGCATACGGCGTCATCGTATCCCCGTTCTCCAGCTCGATCACGTCGAGGGACGTGTTCATGATGCTGAGCGGCGTCCTCAGCTCGTGAGAGGCATCCGCCAGAAATTGCTGCTGCTGCTTGAACGTCAGCTGAATCGGAATCATCGCTTTCTTGGACATCGAGGAGCTGAGCTTGACGGCCGCAAGAATGAAAACGATCAGAATCACGATGAACACGATGAGCAGATTGCGGAGAATATCCCAGTAAAAGGTAACGTCCTTCGCCGCATAGACCGTAGCCGGCCCGTTCGTCGTCAATATCGGATGCGCGCCGACGAAGAGCAGCCGGTCATCCGTTCGGATCATCAGATCGCCGTAACGCTGCTGCTGCTCGGGCTGCCAACGCAAGCGGAACGAATCGCCGTCCGGCTGCCACTTCTCGATCGCCGCCTTATTGCGGTCGCTCGACTGCGGGATGGCATCGCTCTGCGCAAGCACTTGACCGCGATTATCCAGCACGTAGAAGAAGTACAACGCGTCGCCGCGGCCGTTCTCCAGGTCCGGTACGACGACGCGGCCGTCCTCGGTCGCATTCATGGTCGAACGAAGCGAATTGCTCTGTTCCTGGTACGCCATGAAGAGGAAGAAGAGCGATACGATGATCGCGAATAACGCCAGAAGCAGGATGATGAGCCAGGTGTAGGTGACCGTCAGCTTTCGCTGCGTGTATTGGAACAAGTCGCGCTTCTTCCCTTTTTTAAGCGTCCATTTCAAACCGGTAGCCTACCCCCCTGATGCTGTAAATGACCGGTTCTCCCACGGAATCGTCCAGCTTGTCCCGGAGCATCTTCACGGTAACGTCGACGTTTTTGTAGGAGACGTCGCTGCCCAGCCCCCAGATGCGATCGAGAATCGCCTCTCTCGTCAGCACGTTGCCTGCGTTCTGCAGGAAGAAATCGAGCAGCTGATACTCCCTCGGGCTAAGCGGAATTTCCGCGCCGTCCCGCGATAGCTGGCGCGAGGCGCGATTGAGCGTGAATGCCCCGAATGTCACCGTATCCGACTGCCTCGGGGCGAAATTCCGCCGTGCCAGCACGCGAAGACGAGCGAGCAGCTCGTCCATCTCGAACGGCTTCGTCAGATAGTCGTCGGCTCCCGCATCGAGGCCGAAAATTTTATCCTGCAGCGAATCCTTCGCCGTCAAGAGGACGATGGCTTGTCCGTAACGATCGCCCCGCAGGCGTTTGCAGACGTCTACCCCGTCCATGAGCGGCATCATCCAATCCAGGATGAGCACGTCATATGCCGAACCGCGGGCATAATCGAGCGCGTCCTCGCCGTTCTCCACCCAATCGACGTGGTAGCCGCCTTTCTTTTCCAGCATGTATTTCACGAGCTTGCCGAGCTTCTTATCGTCTTCCGCCAGCAAAATGTTCATGGTTACCCTCACCGCCGCTACATTCGGAATAATAATTAAATATACCAAACAATCGGTAAAAGTACGGTAAAAAAATAACCCCCTCCGCTGATTTAGCGAACAGGGGCGTTATTCGGGTAACGGGAATCTTATGAATTGCGCGTGATTTACCGGGTCTCGTTCAGGATTGCAGTACGGTCACGATCACGCCGTCCGTATTGTTGCCCGATACTTCGTAACTGCCAAGCGTGGGCACGCGCAGCGTCAAGCTCGAAGCTACCGGGAAATAATAGACGACGTACGTGTTGTTCAAGACGACCGCCGTGATCGATTTGCGCGTTTTCAAGGCATCCAAGTATTCCTCGAACGCCCAATGGTTTTCTTGCATGATGGCGCTGTGCGGAAGCCCGACGTAACGGAAGTGCCACGGTTCGTCGATGACGCCGGTAACGTCCGTCTTGTCCTCCGGATACCGGGCGATGAAGCCGTACTTCCAGGCGTTCTCTTTCAGCCATGCCCCCTCCGGGGCATCCTTCATCTGCGTCAACGTCGAACCGATATCCAGCGCCAGCCCCAAGTTATGCTCGCTGTATCCCGGAAGCGCGGCGATCTCCGGCCCCAGTTGGTCGTATAGCGTTTGTTGCTCCTTGTCATCCCGGTAACCGCTGTTGATGATAAAATGGTCGACTCCGTCTTTGGCGGCATCCGCGATCATCGCCGCGAATTTATTCGTCAAATCGGGCGACAGTTTTATCTTGCTGTTCAGCAAACCAAAGCCGTTCAGCAATTCCTTATGCGTATACAAATTAACCGCTTCGGCGTCCGCATCATTGGGCGGTACGGCAATTTTCTCGTTCACGAGAAGCAAGTTTCCCTCGTGCACCCGATCGCGATCGACGCGGATCGCGAGTTCGTCGTTCGGCGGGGGGCGCTCCGACGTTGACGTTGTAGACGGGTCCCCGATCAGGGTAGCTTCCATCGGAAGCGCGGTATTCGCCGGCGCCTTGAACCGATTGTACAATAATCCCATTACCAGCAGCGCCGCAAACAAGATAAGCCACTTTCGCATGTTTTGTTTCCTCCTCGAGCTCTCTTTCGCTAGGTTAAAGAAAACAAATGAAAATAAAGCGGCTGAAATTCTTAAATATTTATGAAAACCGCTATCAGTCCGCTGCATAAAAAGAGACCCGCAGCAACGGGCTGCGGGTCTAAGGCATATATACAAAAGGGGGTTAAGTTCAAGTATAGCCAGGTTGCCTTAAGACGAGTTAAAGATTGGATTTCAGTTTCTTTAAAATTGGCTTACAAAATGGATATGAACGAACGATGCGGCACTATCATCCACCTATGCGTCTAGGCAAAAAAACGCCGCAGTTCCTGCGCCACCAATTCCGGCTTGCCGCCTCGATTGGTCGAGCTGACATCGCATGCTCCGCCGTGATCGAGTCCGGGCAGTTCCATTCGTTTGGCCTGCGGCAGCGCTTTCTCCAATGCGTCGAGCGCAGGCTTCAAGTAGGGCAAGCCCTTGCTGCCGCCCAGTAACAACGCTTCGGCGCGCAAAGTCTTATAGCGCTCCAGCTTACCGGTCATCTCGACGAGCAACCGTCCGTCGTAATGCAACGTCGGAGCCAGCATGCTCATCGTTACGTCGCCTTGCTTCGCCTTCTTGTTCTCGGTTTCCATCATCTTGTTCGTCATGGACTCGAGCAGCCACCGCGGGATGGCGTTCAGCACCGGTCCGCCCAGCTGCAATCCTTTCAAGCACGTGACGAGGGCGGCGGCCGTCTTGCCTTGGGCGATCTCCCGGTCGTAACGAGCCAGCCATTCCGTCCGCTCGGCGTTCATTAACAGTGCGGGTTCGTAGAGCGCGAGCTTGTGAATAGCGGGCAGGGCAAGCGCTGCTTCGATCGCAATGAGCCCGCCCGAGCTGATCCCGAAGACATGGCGGGCGCCAGTATGATTCAGGAGTGCCTCCACGTCTTCGACTTCCTTACGGATGCCGTGATCATCGCCGAACGGTCCGCTCAGACCGCGGCCGCGGCGGTCAGGCACGTAGACCGTGAACGCATCGGCCAGCCGCTCCGCGAGCTGCATGAAGTTTTGCGAAGATAGATTAGCGCCATGTACCACGAGCATGCCCGGCCCTTGGCCAAATCGCCGATAGCCGATCGATGTGCCGTCCCTGGATATTACGGAGCCGACTGTACGGAGCGGCTCCACCGTCGAAGCGCCGGATTGAAAAGCGGTTGCCTTCATCATTCAAAACTCCTCCTCGAAAGTAGCTTTTCATTTGAAGCGCATTGATTCGTATGCAATCCCTGCGATGCTATTGCGGACTGCCGAGACGCTCCGCGATTTGGCGCATCCATTCCTCAGTCCAGAAGAGTTCGCCGGTGCGGAAATCCTCGATGACGGCGCGCAGCCAATCCAGTTCGGCACGCAATACGGCTCGGCTATGCTCAACCTCCAGCATGAACAATCGGGGAACGGTCTCCTTGTATTGGAGCAGCTGCGCATCCGTGCGCTGGATGGCTTCCTGCAGAGCTGCTTCCCTTCGCTCGAATTGGCGCTGAACGTCATCCGGCGTCAGCAGGGTGAGAAAAGAGACGGCCGCGGGAAAATCCGGGTACTCCTGAGAGCGGACCGAAAGCATCTCCCTCAGCCAATCCTTCGATACTTCGCTTCCTTCCTCGGTCAATTCGTAAACGGTACGGTCGGGGCGCCCGCCTTCGCTTGAGGTACTTTGAACGGCAATGAGTCCCTCTCTCAGCAAGCGCTCGATAGTCTGATAAATACTGGTTCGCTGACGGACGTTAATGACCTCGTCCTTTCCTCGTTCTTTGATCAACTGCTGCATTCTGTAAGGGTGCATGGGTTCCTCGGCCAGATGGGCGAGAACGGCTAACGCAAGCGGCGATCGTTGGGGTTTATTGGTTTTGTTCTTCATAGTTATAATATTACTATTCATTCAATGACTATGTCAATGGACATTTGCAAATGTTTCCAAAAAAAGTCTGGCCCGCGGCACCGACCGCTGGCCAGACTATTCATGCTTTATCGCGTGCTGCCGCAAGTCGTCGATGCTCGCAATAAAAAGGATTGGCGACTGTTCTTCCATTCTGATGATGCCGACGCCGATTGGATGGTATAATTGGCATGATTTGTTATTCTCTACATTCAAATTCCATTTAGCAGGAGGAGTAAAATGGGCATTCACGGCATTATACCGCAACTGCGAACGATGAATCTGGAAAGCTCCATCCGCTTCTACACCGAGCAGCTAGGATTGGAGCTCGCGTTCCGCTATGAAGAGTTCTATGCCGGCATTCGCGCGGGCAACCAGGTCTTCCACCTCAAGTACGATTGCCATCCGGATCCCTCGATCGCCTATGCCCGGCTAAACGAGCATTTCCATCTATACCTGCAAACGGAAGATGCCGCTGCCTTGGCGGAGGTGCTGAAGGCGCGCGGAGTCCATTTGACCGCGGACGTGCAAGAGACGCCGTGGAGCACGAGGGAGTTCGTGATCGAGGACGACCAGGGACATACGATCTACTTCGGCGAAGCGCTGTAAGAGCGGCAGCGAATGAAGACAGCCGTTTGGTGCTTCTAGTTAAAGCACCTTGATAAGCGTGTAGGCCGCCTTTTCATAACCCATCTTCGTTTCATAGAACCTGTGGGCATCGATATTTGGTAAGCCCGAGCCCAAGGCTATGATTCCGCAGCTATTTTCCCTGGCGTAATGATGGATATGCGCAAGCAGTTCGTTGCCGTGTCCCTTCGATCGCGCCGTGGATTTGGTGACGAGATCATAAATGAAAACATGCTTCCCGAAGTAAAAATTCGTGAGTATGCTTAGACCGGTTACAGCAACAATTTGGTTATTATCGTATAACGCAAACATTTTGTAGCCTTCTTCCCTCATTTTACGAAGAAAATCGAGATACGTACGCTGGCTCAGATGGGTTCGTAATTCGTTCATGACCGGGTATCCTTCGAGCCATTCCTTTTCTTCCGTTAACTCTCTAATCATGTCGCGTTCCTCCGTGACCTTAAGTATGGTTGACCATGTGGCCCAATTGCCTTGCAGCTAACGCATGTCTTGCATTCGCGTCATTGGAATCGCGGTCGCTCTCCACCCGAATATATAACGACGAACACCCTTATCCTGTGATCGGAATAAATAAACAGCCTGTCGAAACGGATTATTCATCCATCGACAGGCTGTTCTTTTCATCATGCGATTGCATGACGATTCAATATTTCTCCCAAAGCTCGATAAGCCGACCTTCAGGATCTTCGATCCATACGAAGCTTCCGTATTCGCTGCTTTCTTTCTTCTTGGCAAGCGGCACGCCGATATGTTCAAGATGCTTCATCGTCTCGTCCAAATTATGGACTTGGAAATTCAACATCACCTGCTGTTCGGTTGGAAAATAACCGTCATCCTCGGTAAAGAAAGAAAAGATCGTCTCATTTCCTGATTCGGGTTTTATTATCGTCCCGTTCCAATTTGCGATTTCGATCTGCAGGACGTCACCGTACCATTTTTTTGTCGCTTCCAGATTCTTCGTTCTCCAAAATATGCCCCCGAACCCTTTTATCATCGTAGCTAGCTCCTATCTATCATGTTTTTAGCGATCCGGCTGCATTAGATATTCGAGCTATCTAGGAAAAATTCCTTTTGCCATGTTCATTGCTTTCGCTCTAAGTCCTCTTCGGTAAACGTTTCCCGGTCGAGAGGAAATTATTCTTCTAGGGGGACGAGCCTGCTTCCCGTCAAGATTGATTGCGCGTGCCATCAAGGTGCATCCGCAGCTGCTCTCCGCCCGCATCGCTTAAGACGCCGACGACTACGAACCCTGCCGATTCGTAAAACGCCTTCGCATGGTGATTAGCGGATACCTCGATACGCAAACCTCTGCGCGCGATGTCGGCGATTAACGCACTGGCAACGCCTTGACGCATCCAGTCAGGATCGGTGAATAAATCCTCGAGTTCGAGAAAGTCATCAACCGGGAGCGCCGTTGCAAAGCCGACGACTCTCCCTTTCACATCCGCTACCTGCGCGAACGGCAGCAACGCGTCATCCCACACGAGCCACTCGGGATGGGCGGCAATGAGCTCGAGGTCGCCTTTGTTGGACAGCGAGGCTAGGCGTTTGATGTCGCACAACCTGTCGAAGTCGTCTGCGACTGCGCTCCTTATCACGAGTTCAGACAAAATGGATCGGGACTCCGGCGGCATCTCATCGTCAAACTGCCGTATCCGGGCTGCTTCTCGTTGGAGGATACCGATCCTTTCTCGTACCAATGTAGCGAACGGACTCTCGCCTTCGCCGTCAACCAATGTTTTCTCCAATGCTTTGATCTCGATTGAAATGATAAATCGTTTCAGCTCAGCCATATTCATCGCGATCCAACGCTCCTCGTCCATGCGACTCAGGCAACCGGCGCGGCATTCAACTGCCCGGCAGATCGGTTGCCGTATGACGCTTATCATAATAAAGCCATGCGCCGATTTCTGCGCATGGCCGCTAGTATTTCTTCTGCAGGATCAAGATGATAGTCATTATTATGCCGTTTCCTTTTTCAAGTCAATGGAGAAGTTTTTTCCCTGCGCAAACCCGTTGTCAGTCCTCGATTGCCTGGTAGACCGTGGTCCAGAAATCGTGGATAAGCCGCGCCGAATCCGGGGTGGACATTCCGACCTGTGTGAGCAGGATTCCGGTGAGCTGATTCTTCGGGTCGGCGTAGGTCGAGGTGCCGCTTCCGCCATCCCAACCGAATTGGCCGATCGGCGCGTAGTCGCCGCGATAGATGCGCACCGCCATCCCCATGCCCCAGCCGCCGTGCTGCCCTTGGCCGAATGATACATGGACGTTGTTGACGGCCATGGCGTGCCGGGCGGCTTGCTGCTCGGGCGTGAGGCGGTTGGTGGTCATCAGCTCGACGGCGGGCCGGGACAAGATCCGTTCGTTCCCGTGCATCCCATGATTCAGCAGCATCCGGAAATAGGCCAGGTAGTCATCGACCGTGGAGACCAGTCCGCCGCCGCCGCCCTGGAACGCCGGAGGTTGGCTGTGGCGTCCCCCCGCGGCCTCGTCCCACACGATGAATTCTCCGTTCTGCGGGTTGGGGGCATAGAGCGGCGGCAACCGGTCGAGCTTGTCGGCGGTCACATGGAACCCGGTGTCCTTCATGCCCAGGGGCCCGAAGATGCGGTCGCGCAGGAACGTCTCGAACGACTGGCCCGTGACCCTGGCGACGAGCACGCCGAGAAGATCGTTGCTGATGTGATACTGCCAGCGCTCTCCGGGCTGGTACATCAGCGGAAGCGTGCCGAGGCGGCGCATCCACTCATCCGGCTCGGGCATCGGCTCCGGCAGATCGGGCGTGAGGCCCCGCTCGAAGACCGCGCCCATGATCGGCGTGCCCAGCGATGTCATATCCATGCCGAGCCCGAACGTGGATGTCAACAGATCCCGTACGGTGATGGGCCGCCGCGCCGGCACGGTGTCGTCCAGCGGTCCGTCGATTCGCTTGAGCACCTGCCGATCGGCGAGTTCCGGCAGCCACGTCTCGACCAGATCATCCAGACGCAGCTTGCACTCGTCGAGCAGGATCATCGCCGCCGCGATCGCGACCGGCTTGGACGTCGAGGCCATCCGGAAGATCGTGTCCCGGCGCATCGGCTCGCCGCCGTCATGGCGCATCGTGCCGATCGCTTCGACGTGTGTCTCATCGCCCCGGCTGACCAGAGCGACGAGTCCAGGAATCTTCCCGGACTCGACATGTCGTTCCAGCATGTCGCGCATGCTGCGAAGCCCTGTTTCGGAGAAGCCGCCGTTGCTTTGTTCCATCGTCTTTTGCATGAAGTATCCCTCGCTTTTCTTTATTATCAGCCTATTATAGTAACAAATTCTCTTTTGTTATCCATGCTGGAAAGCGCGTTCAATCCGTCGAAGCAACTGCATAGCGGCGATTAAAGGAAGCATCACCTCCGGTTCGGAGTCATCGGAATCGAGATACGTCCATTAGATTACCGTAACCTTCGACAAATCGGCACCAATTCCTTTAAGGACGGCAAAAGTCAGTTTATCGATCATCGCGCCGTCGAAGTTGATGGTTTTGATAGCCCGGTAATACTTATTGGTCAACGCGAATCCGGCCTGGAACGAGACATTGTTGAGCGTCGCGCCTTTGAATGAAACATCGTTCAAGGCTGCTTTGTTGAACTTAACGCCATTAAATGTTAGCCCGTCTAATCGAAGGCCTCGCAGATCGGAAGAGTCGAAGTCGACGCCGTCGAACAGGCAGTTTTCAAAGCTCGTTTGTCTAAGATCGGTCATGCTCAACTTGACATCGGCGAGTTTCACGCCATTGAATTTTACGCCGGCCATCCCCGACTTGCTGAAGTCGGTACGCACGAGCACGGAATGGTTGAAGCTCGATTCCGAGAGGTCGGTCGCAGCCAAGGTGCAATCAGTCAGATTCGCATGGTCGAAATTGACTTCGCGGACATCGCTGCTCGCAAACGTGCTGCCTGTCAAGTCAGCCCGCGAAAAGTCGGATCCCCGCAGCGCGCTCGCCGTGAATTTTCCTTTATGGGCGATGACGCCCGCAAAATCGCTCTTGACCAGGTTGCTCGCGCTGAGGTTTGTCAGCACCTGCCGCTCCAGCGAACGGGCAAGGCGCGCGACCTCCTGCACGGTCTGCTCGATGTCGCCGATGCTGTCGATCGTCGCCTCGAAAGCCGTATCGTCGTCCTTGCCTTCGGCCTTCAGTTCCTTGTACCGCTCCTGCAAATCGGAGAACAGGTCCGCCTTTAATTCAGCGGCGCTCTTTACCCCGTCGTATGGCGCAAATACCCCATTCAGATAGTTCGCTAATTTCTCGTTCATGCCATCAACTCTCCTTATTAGAAATTGTCTAGCGTGCGTTCTCGCTCAATCGATTAACCCTACACATGCATAATACGATATATTACTGTGTCTGTCAATGTACTATTTCGATTTTATTACTTTGCCAATGGATTAATCCGCTCTTGCCCGTAATCCATGAGATATGCGCATAGGATAACGCATTGCTTGTCTGCGGATTAGTAGCAGTTATCATGGAAACGGCATGACAAGTGTCACCATTCGAGTGTCCTGTCGTTTCGGAAGTCCCGATCGCAACCGTCACTGGACAGCAGGAAAAACGAAATAACCGTCCCCCGATGAAGCACGGGAAACGGCTATTGCTTTGCATTTATGACGAATTACATGCGCTTCAGTCGATGATGGCCTGATAGATCATGGTCCAGAAATCATAAGCGATTCGGCTGCTCTTGGGAAGCTGCGCCCCTCTGAGCTGGATCATCAGCGTCGCCATCAGCTCCTCGCGCGGATCTGCGATCCAAGTCGTTCCCAGAGCCCCCGGCCAGAAAAACGAGCCCGCGCTGGGACCGATGCCGATCTGCTTGGTCCTGACCGAGACGCCGTAGCCGTAACCTTTGTTCGTCCACATCATCGATCCGTCGTAATCGGTCTCGTCGAAGAACGGCTGCGTACGCTGTTCGGGCGCGAGATGGTCGGTGATCATCGCTTCCACGGATTTGCGCGACAGAATGCGCACCCCGTCCAGCTCCCCGAAGCCAAGCAGCATCCGTCCGAAACGCTGGTAATCATCCGCCGTGGAGAGAAGGCCTGCTCCCCCGGATGGGAAGATCGGCGCTTCCGCCCAAGCCGTCGATTCCGGACGGTCCAGCACGAGATGGCCTCCCCCCGCCTTCGGCGCGTATGCGACCGACAGCCGGTCTCGTTTTTCCGGCGGCATCTTGAAGCTTGTGTCCATCATCCCGAGGGGTTCGAAGATTCGTTCGCGGTAATAGGCATCCAGCGTCTGACCCGATACCCGGGCAATCAAGACGCCAAGAATTTCGTGCGCAAGGTGGTATAGGAAGCGCGTGCCCGGCTGATACAGGAGAGGCAGTTCGGCGAGGCGTTTCATCCAGGAATCGGGATCGAGATGCTCCTCCGCATGCTGTTCTCCCAGCGGCTTGGCCAATGGTGCGGGAAGCAGCTTCATCACCTCGGACTGCAGCGGGTGATCCTCCCAGCCGATGCCGATGCGCGAGGTAAGCAAGTCGTGAAGCGTAATCGGGCGGGACGCCGGCAAGACATCGTCCAGCCTTCCGTTCGGATCGCGCAGCACAACCCGGTCGGCAAGCTCCGGGAGCCAGGCATCCACGGGATCGAAGAGACGAATCTTTCCTTCTTCGACCAGCAGCAATGCGGCCGCGGCCGTGATCGGCTTTGTCATCGACATGATGCGGAAGATCGTATCCCGTCGCGCGGGAATGCGCGCCTCTTTGTCCTGCCAGCCGATCGCGTCGGCATAGGCTTCCTCGCCTTTGCGATGAACGGCGGCAACCGCCCCGGCGATCTCTCCGCGATCCACATAACCCTGCAAGATATGGCTTAACCGACGAAGACGCGTCTCCGATAAGCCCGTTTTGTGCATCGATATCCCTCCGTTACGATTACGTAGCTAAACCCTCGCAAAACGTACTCACGCTGGTTGCGATGAATTCCTCTTGCGTATCGCCGATAAATTGCGTATTCCATAAGGCATGGGAGGAAAAATAACCGTAATACATCGTCAAAAACACCATGGCTTGCTTGGAAGCATCCGTAACCGCCATTTTGCCGCGTTCCTGCATGGTCAAGAAGTATTCGGTTAACAAGCCTTGCAATTGCTTCGTATTGCCGGCGATCAGGCCGATTAATTCGGGCATCGTCGTTCGTTCTTGAACGGCGATCAAGAAGATCCCCCGATTAATCTCCATCAAGTCCAGATACGACTTGGCAATAAGCTGAAGATCTTGTTTCAACTCGTATACGACGTTTTGTTCAACGATTATTTTCAAACTAGGGGTGTACGAATACTTTTGAACGGCAGCTTCGAGCACCCCTTTCTTGGTCTTATAATGGCGAAATACCGTCATCTCGCTTACTTCCGAAGCGACGGCGATATCCTTGATCGTGACGGATTTGAATCCCTTCGCCTGCATTAATCGGAGCGCGGCATCAAGAATCCGATCCGAAGTACCTGTCTCTTTATCATCCATATCAAATGCCCCCGTTCTTGAAAAACGACCCGCCGCTCCTATTCCATGTAACTTCCACCGTTTACCGGCGTGTACGTGCCTGTCGTGAATTGACTGTCGTCGCTTGCCAAGAACGAAATGACCCCTGCTATGTCCTCGGGTCGAGCCATGCGGCGAAGCGGCGTAAAATTGCTTATCGATTGCTTCATTTCTTCGGGCATAAATGCGGTCGCATCGGTTTCCACCACTCCCGGAGCGACTACGTTGGAAGTGATCCCGAAGGGACCGAATTCACTTGCGATATAGTTCGCGAACGTATCAAGGCCGCCCTTCGCAGTACCATGAGCAATCATGTTAGGGGCGATGTGCTTGCCGGCGCCGGAGGAAACGTATATGATGCGCCCGTATCGTTGTTCGATCATGAAGGGAATAACGGCCTGCGTCATGGCGAACGCCGCCTGCAATTCATCGTTTAATTTTTGGGCAAACTCATCCCATGTCGTTTCAACGAACGGCTTTGTTACAAAAGGAATATTCGCGTTATTCACGACGATATCGATACGTCCGCCGAAAGCTTCTTTCGCTTGCCGGATAAGCTCCGCAACCTGGTTCGCGTCCCGAATATCCGCCCGCACGGGGATGGCCTCGCCGCCGTCTGCTCGGATCGCATTGACCGTTGCTTGGGCCGCATCCTGATTGTTTACGTAATTCACGACGACCTTTGCTCCGCGGCGTGCCAATAATTGCGATGTCGCGCTCCCGATACCGCGTGCGCCTCCGGTTACGATAGCCACTTTACCTTGCAGATTCATTTTCAGCACTCTCCTCTACATGTGCGTTAGCGCTAACTAACATCATTATAAGGATTGCTTAAACATGCTGTCAAGGCGGCCGTTCGCTGCGGTTCGGCTCCCCACAGCCCTTTATTCATTCATGGTATTTTCCGGCAGGTTGGTTTAACACCCATTCCAGAATTTCGATTTGAATTCTGATTTCCTCCGTGTCGAATTGTTTCTGCACGGTTTGGAGTTGAAATAATTTGGCTTTGATCTGATCCTCGGTTCTCATTCTGCTGCTCCTTCTTCGTTGAACTAATCGTACTGCCGACAGGCATTCATTCCCTCAAATCAATGAGATTATAACATGAAATGCGTTGGAATAAATAATCGAATTCGAGTACGATGACAATACTGCATGTCATCCATGTGAATGTCATTTCATAGAGAGGATCTCGCCATCATGAACCGTAAATTCATCGTTTATATCGTGGCGTTCGCCGCATTTCTCGGTCCGTTCACGCAAACCATCTACACGCCGGTGTTGCCCGAGGTGGCCAGTCAATTTCGCACCACTTCGTTCGTCGTCAATCTGACGATTTCCGTGTTCACCTTTTTTCTGGCCATCATGCAGATCGTCTACGGCCCCCTTACCGATTCGAAAGGACGGCGTAAAGTCATCCTGTTCGGAATTACGCTGTATGTGATCGCGTCTCTTGGTTGTTTCTTATCTGCCAATATCGAGCTGCTGCTCGTCTTCCGGGCGCTGCAGGCGATCGGCATCGCCGCCGGATCCGTAGTGGCCGTCACGGTGATCAGCGACTTGTTCGAAGGAAAAGAACGCGGCCAGGCGATGGGAACATTCCAGATGATGGTATCGCTCGGCCCCGTACTGGGACCGGTAATCGGGGGTTTTCTGAGCGGATGGTTTAATTTTCATTCCGTGTTCCTCGCGCTTGCGGCTACAGGTCTGCTCGTGCTGAGCTGCAACTACGCTTTCCTGCGGGAAACAAAGCCCGACGACAGTAAGCCTGCCCGTTTTCAACTGCGGGATTTCGCGGCTATCTTGCGGAACCGCACGGGTTCGTCGGTCATTTTTCTCGGGTTTATCCAGTATTACGTCTTTTATAATTTCCTGGTGTTTCTGCCGGACATCTTGAGCGATCGTTACGGCTTGTCCGCCGAGCAAAAGGGATTGGCATTCCTGCCGATGTCTCTTTGCATCGTGATCGGCAGCTTCTTGGGCGGCAGAATTCAAGCACGGATGGACGGGAAAAAGGTCATCGTGCTGACGACATTTCTAAACGTCGCGTCGGTGTTGTTTTTCCTCGTCTTCTACTCGATCTCGTTGGCTTGGCTGTTGGCCGGCATTATCTGCTTCGGACTATTCCTCGGGCTCTCGCTCCCCGTGCAGACGACGCTGCTGACGGGCGCATTCACGACAAATCGCGCGACCGCCGTCGGGGCTTATAACTTCTTCCGCTATATGGGAATGGCTTGCAGCCCGATCGTGGGCAGTCTATTGTTCCATTTGGGCGGGTATATCCTGTTGTACGGCTTTATCGCAATCGCTTTTCTGGCTTATGCCCTGCTGTTATCGCGTCGTCTCCTTGGTGCGCAAGCAGAAAAGTCGTCCGCTTAATATGAGTGCGTCTTAATAAGCCAGCGAAAACAAGCCGTCGATATGCGCCAAATAGCGCACGTCGCTGGCTTTTTTCATCAAGGACGCCGGCATGCCCTTCAATTTCAGTCCGCTTTCGCCGATCCAGCCGACGCCGTCCTTGCGGCCAAGGCTCGCGAGCGACCCGGAGTTGACAGGCTCGAACGCCATCATTCTGGCGCCTTTGAAGTAAGCGAACAGATTGGCTCCGACGAGCTCGCCCATTTGCCAAGCCAACTGCGCGGTCGGCGGGTACGGACGGCCATCCGGTCCGATGACGACGGCGCTGTCGCCGGCGACGAAGATGTCCGGATGCGAGACGGATTGCAGGAACTCGTTGATCGTTGCGAAGCCGTGATCGACTTCGATGCCGCAGCTCGCTACAAGCGCGTTGCCCTGCACGCCGCCCGCCCAGAGGACGGTGCCCGATTGGATCGTCCGGCCGTCGTTCAGACTGACCGTCGAACCGTTCGCTTCCGTGATCCTGCGTCCCGTCAGGAATTGAACGCCGCGGGCTTCGAGACTCGCGACCGCGCGTCCGATCAGGTCCGCGGAGAAGGTCGAGAGAATGGACGGTTTCGATTCGACGAGGTACAAGGACACATCCGCGAAGTCTACTCCGTGCCTGCGGCAGATATCCGGGAGCTCGTCCGCCAATTCGCCGATAAGTTCGACGCCCGTCAAGCCGCCTCCGCCGATGACGAAGGTCGCGTCGGCTTTGTTTTTCGATTTCGAATAGGCGGCGATTTTTTCGTGGACATGCGCGAATATCCGCTTCGCGTCCGCGGCGGATTTCAGCGCATAGCTATTTTCCCGCAGTCCCGGGATGTCGTGAAAGTTCGTTTCGTTGCCGAGCGCAAGCACGAGCGCGTCGTAAACGTAGGACGTTCCGTCGTCCAGAACGACTTTGCGGGCTTCCGGATCGATCGCGGATACGGTACCGATTTGCAGATTGATGTTTTTCCCTTTGAACAACGTTTCCAGCGGCAGACAAACCGCTTTCTCGGCGATGTTGCCTACTGCCAGTCGATGAAGCTCGGTCACGATTTGGTGCGATTCGTAGCGGTTGATGACCGTAATCGCGGCTTCCTCCTCCGTAAAGTGCTCGCGAGCGGATAGCGCGCCGAGAAGACCGCCGTAACCGGCGCCTAGAATTAAGATCTGCTTGCTCATGTTCCCATCCCCTGATTTTTATTTTCGTCTTTCCCCTAGAATAGCCAGATACGCCCGACCGAAGCGAAGCATCCGTTGAAGCTCCGGATGCTTGAGCAGCCGCAGCATGCCGAACAATCCCATCGAGGTCCGCTCCTGTTCCGCAAGTTGGCGGGCTTCGATAGCGGCCGACGCGTAATGCTTGGCCTTTTCCTCCAACGGCTTTACGACTTCCATGAGGCCGCCAAGCGTATCTTGAACCAGCACGCGGTCGCCTGACGCTTTCTTCGCCAAGTCATAGGTTTTCGTGAGCATGGCCGTCATCTCCGCGAGTTTTGGCAGGTTCGCCGCCATGGCGGTCAATGCCTCTTGCACGTCCGGCTTCAACAGCTGCTCCAGCACGTCCGCCGCGTCTTCTGTCCCCGGTTCCGCTTCCTTTCGATGGGTAGTCTCTACCATTTCAATGCTCCTCTCAAACCTCGTCTCCCCCCGTTTTGGGGAGTCTAACCCACGCACGAAAAGCCCTTATGTGAAAAACTTCACATTATGAGCCGCAGTCTCCTTCCAAACGATTGACAATCCCGAACTCGCTTGAGCCTATTCCCCGTGATTATGAGCCCAGACGGCGCGCGGCAGCGTATAGCCGAATGTATCGAATTCGTGTCTCGTGAATGACGAGCAGTCAAAGTATCTTGTCGTCGACTTGCTCGCACCGAGTTTATAAGGCGTGCCGAGGGTAGTTGTCGCCATAGTCGATCAGCTTGGCAGCGGTCGTCGACGAAAGGGCATTCGCTTTCGGAGCTTGGCTGATTCCGGCTGCCTTGAAGCCGATTGAGGCGCACAGCCCGATGGCGATCATTTTGCTTGCCGCAGGTTTGGTCTTCATTGTGACGATTCACCCTCCATGCATTGAATTTCGTAGCTCCTCAATGAGTGAGTGGAATGTCGAATCGTACAAGGCAACTATAACGAATTAGTGCCTCATCGATCAATGGCCCTTTTTCTATCATCATCATAGCTTTTCGCTATTGATTCTGATCCTTGCGGTCATTACTTAAGCGGAACATGGAACCGTCAATCGCATCGACTTATACAGCCCCTCGCCGATTCCGGATGAAGCGCAGATTCCACCGGAGGAACAGGATCCCGAAGAAATAGACGGGAAGCGAATAGTAGCGGGACCACTCCCTAAGCGCCAAGTAATGCTCATGTATGGTAACCCATTCGAAGACCATGGCGAACGCGGTCCAGACCAGACAATAGACGGCGAACGCCCCCCTTCGTTGCGGCATGAAGTTCAGGATGATGACCCCGATCGCGCTCGGGTAGAGGCATTGGATGACCACGACCTGCCATTGAATGCCGGGGCCGCCTTGATCGTACAGATTCAAGTACAGGTCAAGGAATTGATCGCAAAGGCGCGTAACGAACGCCACCGCTATCCAGGTCACGTAAATTTCCAGACGGTTCAACCGCTTCGGCATGCATGCGACGAATAAGCAGGCGACCGCGGATGCAATATACATGAATGTCATAGGATTTTCGCCTCATTCGAAACTTTTAATACTTCTGTCTAGTTTGCGTTCTTGAATGCCAATTCATTCGATCTGCAAGAACTCCGCAACCGCTTTGACCGCAATCGATATCGAACCTATGCCCGCAAACATTCCGCTACAAGAAAAAAGCCGCAACAAGGCGACTTTTTTGCTTCGTTATTCTTATCGCAGGATTCACCCGTCGACGGCATTTTCGAGCTTTTCCATTAAACGCCGGGCGTTTGACCGCCGTCGATGACGATCTCCGTGCCCGTGATCGAAGGTACGCGGTCCGATACGAGCAGCAGTGCCATGGCAGCAATTTCAGCCGGATCCACCATACGTCCGAGCGGGATGTCCGCGCTCATGCTCGACGTTTGGGCATGAACGTCGATCCCTTTCTCGTCCGCTTGCCGCCGGGCGAACCTTACGGCCCGTTCGGTTCCCGTGGCTCCGGGCGAAATCGCGTTGATTCTGACATTCGATGCCGCCAACTCGCCGGAAATGCCTTTCGTAAAATTCAACAAAGCCGCATTCGAGGTACTGCCGGGGAGGTAACCGGGGGATGGCGTTCGTCCGGCAATGCCGACGATGTTCACGATGCGGCCGTCTCGTTGCTTGATCATATGAGGCGCCGCTTCCTTCACCATCCTCATGTAACCGAGAAGCTTTACCTGCCACGTCTCCAAAAACGCTTCTTCGGGTAACTCGAAAAACGGACCGAATTGCGCGTTCCCCGCGTTATTGATCAAAATATCGATACGGCCGTGGTGCTCGATCGCCGCGTCGACCGCATGCCGCGCGGTTTCCGGCTTATGCATGTCGCCCGATACGAGCGTGATTCGTGCCGATTCTCCTCCGGAGCCCTCTGCTCGAATCGTAGCTGCCGCCCGATCCAAGCGCTCCTGATCCCGTCCCACCATAACCAGCGAGACGCCTTCTTCATATAAGGCCTTTGCGCAAGCAAGTCCAATCCCCGCGCTGGCTCCCGTAACGATTGCAGTTTTTCCCTGAAGTCCCAGATTCATCCGGCATCTTCCCTTTCTTCTCGGCAGTTCGCGCCGCAATATGCATGTTGATGTATTGTTGCACATCTGTGTATTATTATAGAGAAAACTACCGATTCTTCAATGGCCGACTGATGACGCTTCATGCATTAATGCTCAAATCGCGCGACATTGCGCGAGTTATTGAGAAGGTTGGAGGATAATATGACCAAGGTCGACCGAAGGATACTCAAATCGCAAGATGCCATAAAAGCCGCGCTTATCGAATTGATGTCTACGAAAAATTTCGATCGGATCACCATTCAAGATCTTTCCGACAGGGCGAATGTGGGTCGAAGAACGGTTTACCTTCATTATCAGGATAAATACGATCTCCTGGATCAACTCGTCAAGGAACATATGGACGAATTAAGGGGCATTTGCGAATCCGCATCCGAGCTGAGCTTCGCCGAAGGCAGCCTCGTTTGGTTCGACTATTTTAAGCGAAATGAAGCCTTTTTTTCGGCGATGCTGCAAAGTAAAGAAGCCACGTCCTTTCGTGTCCGCTTCTTTGACTACGTGGTCGAACGATTAAAGCATTACGTTGACGTAACGACGGGAGTAAACGATGGTTTGAGCGAGGATGTCATTTTGCATTTTTTTGGTACCGCCATCGTGGGGATCGTCGAATCGTGGTTTACACGGAAATTATCGGACCCCCTTCATATTGTGGCGGGACAAGTGGGGCTTTTATTAGACCGGAATCTGTAGCGGTCGGGGACGATGATACATCTAACACGGCCAAGTAGGTCGTGAGTTGCTTGGCGAAATATCAATAACAATATCTCTTGACTGTTCGACCAAACAGTATTATTATAGTCCTATAAACAACTGACTGTTCAACCAAACAGTCAAAGGAGTGCATAACATGGATAAAGAGCAATCGGTTAACCAAGACGAACGGAAGAGCGCCATCATGCTTGCAGCCTTTAACCTATTCGGCCAAGTCGGCTACCCCAAAGCGACCATGAAAGAAATCGCCGCCAGAGCCGGCGTCGCGCAAGGGCTGATCGGCTATCATTTCGGCACGAAGGAAACGCTGCTGGTCGAAGTGGTCCGGGAATGGATGATCAACCGGGGGATGAAGGCGGCTTTTGCCAGGCTGGACCTTCAGGTCTCGCCCGATGAAATCCTTCGTCAGGTCTTGCTCCACGTGGTCGAATTCCGCAAGGAAAATCCGGAGTGGTTCACGCTGCTGATCAGCCTCTGGACGGAAAGCGTGAACAACGAGAAGCTCGCGGCGGAGCTGCTGGCCATTTACAAGGAAATGAAGGCGGGCATCATGATTGTCGTCGACCGACTGGGGCTTCAGCTGGACACGAGCGGGAAGGAAATGCTCGCGGCGCTAATACAGGCCGTATTCGACGGATTAACGCTGCAGGCCCCTGCCCTGCTGTCCGATCAACCCCTCTCATATGAACAGGTGTCGCGCGGAATCGGCTGGATGCTGGCTGGAATTCGAACCGCAGACCGGGAAAAAGGAGAATAAAACGATGAACAAAAAGCTGATTAGACTCGAAGGTTTGGTCGTTCTGTCGCTTGGTACTTATTTGTATTTTTCCAGCGGCTTCGGATGGGTTGCTTTCCTGCTGCTCCTGCTGCTTCCGGACGCGTTCATGATCGGATATGCCGTAAGCGTCAAGGTCGGCGCTTACCTTTACAATTTCGCCCATACGCTTTCCGTGCCTTTGGTGGTGCTGCTGGCGGGGTTTATCTTCAAGGCTGACTTTCTCATGATGATCGGCTTGATATGGACCGCTCATATCGGGATGGACCGGATGATGGGCTACGGGCTGAAGTATGCCACCGATTTCAAGGATACGCATATTCAGCGATTGTAAAAACGGCAACCCATCCGGCTGCCGTCTAAGTTTCATTATACGATTGCTTCTCTCAGATAAGTTCCAAAATCGGCTACGGAAGTAAATAAGCGATCGGGTTGAAGCGACTTCAGCAATGCCGGATCGGCGGTTTCGGCCCATGCGGCGGCAACGATGGCCACTCCGGCTTCCCTGGCTGCTTGAATGTCGCTTGGCGCATCGCCGATGTACACGCAATCCCGAGGCGCCACTTCCAATTGCTTGATCACTTCCTTGATTCCCTGCACTTTTCTCGGTCCTTGCGGCGAGCCGGTTTCGATGACCCGAAAATAGGATTCGATCCCGAAGCGGGCTAACGTAATGACCGTGCTTCGTTCCCCTTTTCCGGTCACCAGCGCCATCGGCACGCCCTTGCTACGGGCGAAAGCCAACAATTCCGTCATTCCTTCGAACGGCGTTTCGCACATGGCATGCATCTCGAGGTAATGACGGAGGTAATCCGCGATTCCTTGTTCATAGTGTTCCGGAATCAACGCCTGCACCGTTCCCTCTTCCGAGGGACCGAATGTCGCGATGATTTCCGCATCGCCGAGCGAGCGGCCTGCCAACGGTTCAATGGCTTTCTTGAATGCTGCGATGCAAAGCGGCAACGTATTCCCCAGCGTTCCGTCCAAATCAAAGATGAGACACTTCATATTCTCCCATTCTCCTTTTCCGATTGTTGCGCCGACGATTCTCTCTCCAGCGATCCGAGTAACCATGCTTGTTTCCTGCGAGCCATGCACATTCATGTTAACGTACGGCATGCATACCCTGTCAACCGCCATAATGCTCAAAAAAAAATAAACCGATACCCAGCCGATTCTTGATCGGCATAGGCATCGGTATGATCGCGGTTCAGGCCGTGGTACGATGCCCGACTAC
The DNA here is from genome assembly GCF_059383675.1 of Paenibacillus sp. J22P277. Lineage (NCBI taxonomy): Bacteria > Bacillati > Bacillota > Bacilli > Caryophanales > Paenibacillaceae > Paenibacillus > Paenibacillus sp. J22P277. Next base: position 643,378 of record NZ_JBXENS010000005.1, on the reverse strand, counting down.
CGATAATTTATTTCCAACACCTGCATCGTGGTCGTAATGACGGCTTCCAATTCATCGCGGCTCGCCCCGTTTGCGGCTTGTATCGACATCCCCGCCGCCACGGTCATGATGAATCGCGTGAGCTTGGCCAGATCGACGCGCTCAGGCAATTCTCCGCTGCTTCTGGCTTGTTCCAGGCGAAGCTTCAGGGCTTGCTCGGCGTTGATGCGCCTGGCGGTCAACTCTTGTCTGACCGGCTCCGATTCCTCTGCGCATGCGATCGCGCCTCGAATCGTTAGGCATCCCGGCGGGTTTATCGGATTCGTCGTCAGATCCGCAACGGCCCCGAGGTATTTTTCGATGACTTTTCTGGCTGTCGGTTGCGTCAAGGCAGCCCCTGTTTCCCGGGAGGGACCATCGAAATAGAAATCAAGCACCTTGAAAAACAAGCGCTCCTTGCTTTCGAACGTCGCGTAGAAGCTCGATTTGTTAATCTTCATCGCTTCGGTCAAATCGGACAACGAAGTCCCTTCGTATCCTTTGCGCCAGAATAGTTCCAAGGCACTATGGAGTGCAAGCTCGATGTCAAAGGCGCGAGGACGTCCAAGTGCCATATCAAAATCCCCTTCGCTCAAGAGTAGTGTATGGTCTTTATACTACCCGCGCACGAGATGAAGTCAAGTTTATGTTAGCCCGATGTTGCAGCGGTCGTTAAATATTTACCCCGCCGTCAACGTTAATGGATGCCCCGGTAATGAAACTTGCCTCCGGCGAAGCCAGATACGCGACCATGCTCGCGATTTCGGAAGCTTTACCGTAGCGGCCAAGGGCGATCGATCCGCTCACGATAGGCGCGTACGGTCCGTCCGCCGGATTCATGTCCGTATCGGTCGGACCTGGCTGTACGTTATTGATCGTGATGCCTTTAGGAGCCAAGTCCCGGGCAAGCGCCCGTGTCAATCCTGCCACGGCAGCTTTAGTCGAGACATATAAACTGGCTCCCGCAAAGGGGTTGTTATCGGCGGCGTTGCTTCCAATGTTGATGATGCGGCCCCCTTCTTTCATTTGCGGGCCGGCTGCTTGAATCGCCGCGAATACGGCTCTGAAATTTACCGCGATCATCCGATCGAATTCTTCGATCGTAAATTCATCATACGGCTTGAGATTCGCGATGCCCGCATTATTCACCAATATATCTACGCCGCCAAATACGTTGACAGTCTCCGCCACGGCCCTTTTCACTGCTTCCGCATCCGCGCTGTCGGCGCGTAACGCCAGCGCACGGCCGCCGGAGGCTTCGATTTCGTTTACCAGTTCCTCCGCTTGGGTTTGCGAACTCACATATGTGAAAGCAACGGATGCGCCTTCGTTTGCCAGCCGTTTTACGATTGCCGCGCCGATACTGCGGGCTCCGCCCGTTACGATTGCAGTTTTGCCGAATAGCGGCTTTGATACAGTTGTCATGTTAAACAACTCCTATTTTTTATTTATGGACCAATCGGTTCATAAGTAAAATATAGAGTAGTTCCGTTTATTTTGTCAAGAACAACCGTGCAAGACCCAAAATCCTTTGGCCGGCGGCCGGAGGGCGAAACGGATATCGCATCCCTAATAAAAAACAGAGGCGGAACGCTCCGCCTCTGTTTTGGTATTTTCGTGATCGTCTCTTCTACATGATCGCGTCCGATGCGCGCCGATCACAAAGCTCTTAGATAATCGTAACGTTCGACAAATTGGCTCCGATGCCTTTGAGCGCGGCATAGGTCAGCTTATCCATCGCGGCGCCGTCGAACGCGATCGTCTTGATGGTGCGGTAATATTTATTCGTCAAGGAAAAGAACGGAATGAACGATACGTTTTTGAGCGTTGCGCCCCTGAACGAAGCTTCGCTCAACGCCGATTTGTCGAATTTAACGCCATTAAAGAACTGCCCGTCGAAACGCTGCCCGCTCAGGTCGGAGCTTTCGAAGTTCACGCCGGTAAAGAAACATTCTTCGAAGATCGTTTTTCTGAGGTCCATCTTATTATACGTAACGTCGGTCAGTTTGACGCCTTTGAATGTCGCGCCGTCCAGTCCCGTTATGCTGAAGTTCGTGCGGACAAGCAGCGATTGATTGAAGCTCGCATTGGCGAGGTCGACGGCCGACAGGATGCAGTCGGTCAGATTGGCGCCGTCGAAGTTCGCTTCGCGCATGTCGCTGCTCTTGAACGAGCTTCCGGTCAAGTCCGCTCCCGAGAAATCCGAGCCGTGCAGCGCGCTGGCATTGAATTGTCCTTTATGCGCGGTCACGCCCGCAAAGTCGCTCTGCGTCAGGTTGCTCGCGCTGAAGTTGGTCAGCACCTGGCGCTCCAGCGAACGGGAGAGATTGGCGACCTCCATGATCGTTTGTTCGATGTCGCCGATGCTCGCGATGGTCATCGTAAACGCGGTCTCGTCGTCCTTGCCCTCGGCTTTCAATTCACGGTAACGCTCCTGCAGATCGGAGAGCAAGTCGGCTTTCAATTCGGTGACGCTTTTCACGCCGTCGTAAGGCGTGAAGACACCGTTCAAATAGTTCGTCAATTTCGGATTCATCTCTCAACGCATCCCCTTATAATAAATTATCCAACACGCGCTGTGCGTACGCCCAATTGCTCTTGTTGCGGGCATATGTATCCTTGCCCTTCTCGGTGATCCGGAAATACTTGCGCCGTCCGCCCTGCGATTCGTCGCCCCAATACCACTCGATATCGCCGTCCGTCTCAAGCCGCCTGACGCTGGAGTACATCGTGGCTTCCTTTAACTCGTACTCGCCGCCCGATCGCTCCGCGATCAGCTTGACGATCTCGTATCCGTAGCGGTCCGCTTCGGACAAGAGCCGTAAAATCATCGTATCCGTATGTCCGCGCAGCAGGTCCGATGTGATTTTGTTCTCGCTCATTTCATTACCCCCATAACCGAATAATACGATATATTACCTTGACTGTCAAGGTAGTTGATAATAATAAATAATTCCCTGAATTTCTGCCCTTTATACCGTATCCCTAAAAAGAAAAAACCTTGATCGGCACGATGCCAATCAAGGTTTGATTAACGGTTGTTACTTCCAATATCGCGCGCCGAAAGCGTCGCGTCCGGACGTAATCCGTTCTTCTTTATACGCTTCGGGGTTCTTGCGGTGAAAATTCTGGTGATATTCCTCCGCCGGGAAGAAATCGACCGCGGGCTTTATTTCCGTTACGATCGGTTTGTCGAACCGTCCGCTCTTCTCAAGCGCTTCTTTGGACCGTAGAGCAAGGCGAAGCTGCTCTTCGTTGTGATAAAAAATAGCAGTGCGATATTGGCTGCCGCGGTCGATATACTGTCCTTCGTCATCGGTAGGATCAATCTGCGGCCAGTAGAGTTCAAGCAATTTCTCGTAAGGAAACACAGCCGGGTCGAACGTGATCTGGACCACTTCCATATGACCGGTTGTTCCGGTCTTCACTTGTTCATAAGTGGGGGCGGCAATTGTTCCGCCCATATAACCGGAGATAATCCCATGTATGCCCGGTTGTTCTTCGAAAGGGCTCACCATGCACCAAAAGCAGCCGCCGGCGAATGTTGCTTTTTCCATCGCGTACTCTCCTCGATTCGTCAAAACTAATTATCAACAAGATCATCTATTATAACTCTTATTCTGCCGAAAATAAACGATAAGCGTACCGAAGGGCCGGTCCCTGGGCGAAACATAGCATTCTCCTCCGGAACGCCGGAACGCTAGCAATCCTTCAATGGAATCGAAAATTCAACGTAAAACGGATGAGCCGATTCATTCAAGCAAAGCGCGATGCGATCTTTGAAATTTCCCCAAGTGACCATCTCCAGCGCAGCGTCGATCGGGAAAAATCCGACTTCCAACGATTCCGGCGTCGTCGTTAATTCTCCTCCGACCGGTCGGCCCAGAAATAACGTGTTGCAAATGCTGCTGCCTACATTTTGAAAAATGCCGCAAAACTTGGTCACTTCGATGTCGATGCCGCTCTCTTCCTTCGTCTCTCGAATCGCGGCATCCTTCAAAGACTCCCCCTCTTCGACCTGCCCGCCCGGCATCTCCCAACCTCGTTTTGGTCCTTTTATCAATAAGAGTTCGTTACGGTCATTGACAACAATGGTTGCCGCGGAAACGATATGCTTCGGAGCCACTTCATCGCCCTCCTGCTATTCAATGGTTACGAACGGGATGATCAACAAGCAACCGCGGCCGTCCGCTCGGCGATTACATCGTCATCGCGTGGCCGTATCGGTCCAAATACGCTTCTTTCTCCTTGTAGTCCGGCATGACGCTTCCGACGCGTCTCCAGAATGACCGGTCATGGTTCATATGCGTCAGATGACACAATTCATGAATGATGACATAATCGATCACCTCGACCGGAGCCATGGCCAACAGGTAATTGAAGGTCAGCGCCTTATTCGAGCTGCAGCTGCCCCATTTCGTGCGGGATTCGACGATATCGATCGATTTGGGCTTCACCTTCAACATCTGCTGATATTTCTCGATCCGTTCAAGAACGACCTGCTTGCAGCTGGCGAAATAAAACTTTTTCAGCTTCAGCCTGAGCTCGTCCTCGTTCAGACCCTCGGTGCCGATCAACTCGTGCAGCAAGCAATAGCGGCCCAAGTGAAGGAATTTCCCCTGATCCTGATATTCCCTCAGCTGCGCGTCCGCGCGGCCCTTCTCGATCGCGTTGAGCCGTCCCGCAAGCCAAGCGCCCTGCTTCTCCACCGCGCGCAGGATGGATTGTTCGCTTGCGCCGTTCGGCGCTTTCACGGTAACGAAGCCCGTTGGCTCGACCTGAATCGAAAGCTTGCTCCAGGGTCCGTAGGCTACGTGAAAGGCGATCTCGCGCTGTCCATATTCAACCTTCATCAACGTAACGGTCTATCCTTTCTGCCTCGGGGATTGAATTCCATTATACCCGATTCGCCGGGCCGGGGTCGAACGCCCCCAACAAAAAAAGCCTGATTCTCATCAGGCTCTCACGGATAATGATGTCGCAGTCACGCTGTCTCCCGCCTGTCCGCGTTACTCCTTCACGGCGCCAAGCATGATACCGGAGACGAAGTAACGCTGCAGGAACGGATAGACCACCAGCATCGGCACCATCGCAATAAATACCTTGGCCGAATTCAGCGTCCGGTTCGACAGCTCCGAGAGCTTCTTGTACTGCTCGGGGGTCAGGCTGGTGCCGACCGGGATATTGACGACCAGCTGCTGGATATAGGTTTGGAGCGGGTATTTATCGGCGGTATTCATCAGCACCAAGCCGTTGAAGAACTCGTTCCAATGATACACGCTGAGAAACAACGCCACCGCGGCCAGCACGGGGATGGAGCACGGGATATACACCCGGAACAAGATCGACCAAGGACCGGCCCCGTCGACGACGGCCGCCTCGTTCAGCTCCTTCGGCAGATTGCGGAAGAAGTTCATGATCAGGATCACGTCGAATACCGGTACGCCTCCGCCAAGCACCAACGCCCAGATCGTATTGATCAGGTGATAGTTTTGTATCGTGAGGTACCACGGGATGAGTCCGCCGTTGAACAGCATGCAGAAGACCAGGATCCACATGAACGTGTTCCGCGTTTTGAAATCCTTCTTCGGCCTGGCCAGCGGGTAAGCCATCAATACCGTCATCAGAAGCGAGAACGACGTGCCGAGCACGGTACGCTGGATGGAAATCCAGAACGCGTTGAAGAATCGCCCATCGTTGATGATCTCCTTATACGGCGTCAGCGAGAAGCCGATAGGATATATCGTCACCAAGCCTGAGTTGGCGGCGGCCTTGTCGGAGATCGATACGCAGAACGTGTACCATAACGGATAGATGCAGCTGACAACCAGGAGGCCTAGGACGATGATATTGGCGATCTCGAATGTCCGCGAGCCTAACGTCGTATTTCTGACCAATGCAAGGCCCTCCTTTAGAATACCGTGTAATCGGCGTAGCGGTAGGCGAGCCGATAGGATATGAAAATCAGCACGAAGCTAATGACCGACTTGAACAATCCGGCAGCCGTCGCCAGCGAGAACTGAAGATTTTGCAAGCCCAGCCGGTACACCCAGGTATCCAAGATATCGCCTGTCGAATACACGAGCGGGTTGTACAGGTTATATACTTGATCGAATCCGGCGTTCAGCACGTTGCCCAGACTCAAGACGCCGAGCAACACGACCGTCGTCGTCAGTGCGGGCAGCGTAACGTGCCGGATCAGCTGCCAGCGATTGGCGCCGTCGATCGCCGCTGCTTCGTACAGATTGAGATTGATGCCCGTCAGGGCCGCGAGAAAAATGATTGCGTTATAGCCGAATTCCTTCCAAACGTCGGTGCCGATGATCAGCTGCCTGAAGATGCCCGCGTCCGCCATGAACAGCTTCGGATCATGACCGAACATGCCGATTACCGTATTTACGACGCCATAATAGCCGAAGATCCCGATTACGATCGTGGACATGATGACCCAGGACAGAAAATGCGGCAGGTAAACGACGGTTTGCACCAGCTTCTTGTAACGCAAGTTACGGAGCTCGTTGAGCAGAATGGCGAATACGAGCGGCACGAACAAATTGAACACGATTTTGCCGATCGCGATGATAAACGTATTGACGATAACCGTTTTGCTGTCGTTCAGCTGGAACATATACTTGAAGTTGTCCAGCCCGACCCACTCGGATTTGAACAGCCCCGATCCCGGATTATAATTCTGAAATGCCATCAGGATCCCGAACATCGGTACGATGCTGAACATCACAAGCCAGATCATGCCCGGCATCAGCATCAAGTAATAGTGTTTCTGATGGCCCAATTTTCGCATTCCGGCTAACCTCCCTCTCCTTGGCAGGATAGCAAGAGCCTGCGAAGAGCACCGATGCCGCCAGTGCCTTCCGCAAGCTCTTGCGCGATTATTTCTTCAAGAGCTCTGCGACTTCTTTCGTGATCTCGTCGCCGCCTTGCGATTTCCAGTCCTTCACGAATTGGTCGAAGGAGTCGATGGACGCTTGGCCGAGGATGATTTTCATGACGGTTTCATCTTCCATTTTCTTCAGGTTCGCCCATTTCGTTTCCATGGTCGGGGTCTGATTGTAGGTGACGCTGTAGACCTTCTTGTCGATCGGAACCGTCGTGAACGGGCGATCGCCGATCATGATGGAATACAAGCGCTGGAAGTCGCCGAAGTTAGCCGTGCTGAAGTTGCTGACGCCCAAATCGTCGTACGGCGGCTTGATGACGTCTTTCACTTTTTTCGCGTCCGCGTACATCAGCTTGTACAAGCTGTTCGGTTTATTGTAATCCTCGGGTTGAGTCTCGCCTTTCAATACCTTCATCAATTCGGCGTACTCGTACTCCGTCTCGTTGGCCGCCGCCATGACGTTGCGAAGCGGGTACCAGCCTACGCTCACCGACAAATCGAACGTCGATTCGTCGCGTACGAGCGCGTTGTTCATGATCATGATCGCTTTGACGACATCCGGCTTGGCGTTCTTGCTGATCACGGTGTAGGTGCTGCCCGTCGTCTTCATGTGCGCGTTCCATTTGTTATCGTCGGAGTAGACCGGATAAGCCTGCCAGTTCGCCGTCGGATCGTTTTTGAACGAATCCCCGTTGCCGTAACCGCCGTTCCACCATGGACCGAAGAAGATCCCCGTTTGGTTGGCGTTGATCGGATCGCCTACGTTGTCGCGCGTGCCGACCTCCGGATCGATCAGGCCTTTCTGATACCAGTCGGCCAGCAAAGCCAACGTTTTCTTCGTATTGTCCGACGTCGTGCCGTACGATACCGTGCCGTCCCCGTTGTCGAGCCAGTAGCCCGGGTATGCGTCATTCGCGCCGAAGATCGGATCGAAGCCGCCCATATTGTTGGAGGACACGAGGAAGGTCGAATACGGCGACGAGTTTTTGGAAGGACCGGCGATGCCGATCGTGTTGTCCCCGCCGAGCTTGTTATCGATGAACGCTTTCGCCGTTTTCTCGATGTCGGACACCGTCTTCGGCACCGGCAGCGACAGCTTGTCGAGCCAGTCCTTGCGAATCCAGAGAACGTGAACGCCGTCGGTATCCACCGTAATGTTCGGAAGCGCTACCATTTTACCTTTGTAGCTGGCGTTCTCCAATGCGCGGCCGTCGGTGCTCGCCATGATGTCCTTCACCTGCTGGGATTGATACTGCTGGAATATATCCGTGATGTCGTACAGCAGCCCCGAGCTGGCCGCTTTGGTCATGAAGGAACGGTCGTCGACGACCATGCCGTCAGGCAGTTTGCCCGAAGCGATCGTCAAGCTGACCTTCTGCTTGAAGTCGTTGCCGGTTGCTGCCGTCCAATCGACGATGACGTTGATGTTGTACTTGTCCTTGAGGTAACGCGTGTACGGGTTGTTTCCCACGCTGTCGCCTTCGGGCAGCGTTTTGTCCGTCGGGTCCACCACCATGCCGATGTGAACGTCGACCGGCTTCGGAAATTTCGAGAACGCCAGGTCATCGCCCGTCAGTGCCGGGGTTTCGGAGTTGCCGCCCGAGTTTGAAGACGCTTTCACATTATTCGGCGAATCATTGGATGAACATGCCGTCAGACTGAGACCGAGTAAAGCAACGGAAAGCAGCGTAGCCATATTCCTTTTCATCTAATCCCTCCCCTTTTTGCTTGCCTCCTCATTGTACATGCGATCCAAGGAAAAAAAAGTAAGACGGATGTAACGCGTTTTGCGGCGGATAACGGGCCGAGGTAGTTATTTGTGCGATAAATTGTAGTCATTCGTCCCCCTATGGTATTGCGCGCGGTATTCCGATGGCAATAGACGCGTTTGTTCGTGGAACAACTGCGAGAAGTACTTGGAATCGTTGTAGCCTACCGCTTGGGCGACCCACGCGATCGATTGGTTGGTCTCGCACAACAGCCGCTCGGCGGCGCTCATCCGCTCTTGCCGCAAGTAATCGTTGAACGTCGACCCCGACAGCTTCTTGAAGCATTGGCTGAAATAACTGCGGCTCATGTGCACGTGATCGGCGACGTCCTCGGCATGGAGCGTGTTCGCGGCCTGCTCGCGAATGAACAGCGCCGCCTTCAGGATGCTGGTCGTCGTATTCGTGAAATCGGAGGTTGCCGCCACCTGCGCGTACACGCGTTTTCGGTAATCGCGGATCCATTCCACCGCCGACCGGACATCGTGCGCATCCGAGCGGAGCTCGGAATCCAGCGCGATCACGTTCTCCAATTGCGACAGCACGCGCATGAACAGCCCTTCGAGACGGCGAAAAGAAACCTTGGCCTCCACGGTCTGCATGCACAGGCGCTGGAAGACCGATTCATTGTAGAGCCAGTAGTGGGCGCGCCACTCCTGCTCCAGTCCGCACCACGCTTCTTCCTCCTGCAAGCGGACAATTTGCTCGCGGGCAGGAGCAGGCGCGGCGACCTCGGCTGGTTTGGCAGGCAGGTGCGGCGTTTCGCCCGTCAATTGCTGCTGGATGCGTTTCAAGATCAGTTCATCGTCCTCCGATTCCAAGCGCACCTTGGAGATATAGTCGAGCACGCCCATGCGATAAGCCGATTGCACGCTTTCGAATTCTTCGTGAAACGACAAAATGACGGATCTCAGCCCCGGGAACCGCTGCCTGGCGACTTGAAGCAGCTCCATGCCCGACATGACGGGCATCGAGAGATCCACGAACATGAGATCCACTTGCTGCCCCTCCATGAACTCCAACGCCTTCGCGCCGTTCGCCGCTTCCCCCACGACCACCATATCGTGATCGGACCAGGGCATGATCGAAATCAAGCCTTTGCGCGCCAGTTTATCGTCGTCAACGATCAATACGCGTATCATATCGCTCTCTCCTTTCGTTGCTGAAGAAAAGGCAGGTCCAACGTTACCGTCGTGCCTTGATTCGGGGTGCTCTCTATACCCATACGAGCCTGATGGCCATAAAATGATTCGAGCATGGACCGCACGTAACGAAGCCCGATTCCCCATCCCGTCTGCTGCTGATCCGGCGTGTCGCGCTGCAGCAAGGCCAGCGTTTCTTGGCTGAGTCCTTTGCCGTCGTCGCGGATGACGATGCGCACCATCTGCGCCGTATCGTCGGCCGATACGGAGATCTCGAGCTTGCCGTTATCGTCAAGCCCGTGACAGACGGCATTCTCCACGATCGGCTGCAGGATGAATCTCGCGACCGGGCTATCCAGGTAGGCTCCTTCCCGAATGTCCAGCTTCACCTCGAAATCATGCCGCATCTGCTGCAGCTCCAGATACGTGCGCATGACCTCGATTTCCGACTTGAAGGTCGCCGATTCCTTCGACTTGCCCAAGTTATAGTTCAGTAAAATAATCAACGACGAGACGAATTTCTCGATCTCCGCCTGCTTGTGCAGCACCGCCAGCCAGCGCACCGAGTTAAGCGTATTCATAAGAAAATGCGGGTTGATCTGGTAAGCGAGCTTCTCGATCTCCAGCTGATGCCGGCGCTTCTCCTTGTGCTCGACGTCCAGGATCAGCTGCTGAATCTGGCGCTTCATGATATTGAACTGATCGAAGATCCGGTCGAATTCATCGATCCCCGTGCGATATTGGCTGGTGCCCATGTAGCCCTTCCCGAACGTCCGCATCTCCCTCTCGATCAATTGGAACGGCCGGTTAATGAGCCGCCGCAGCAACAAGGTGAGCAGGAACATCATCAGCAGCGCTATGGCGAGAATCCAATACATATGATTTTTCCACGTATAGAGCTCGTGGTTGTAGCTGGAGACGGGAAGAAGCAGCGTGATGTCATAGCCGTAATCCCCTTGCATGCGGTTCCATACATAATCGCCCGTCACGCCCGATTGCCCGCTTAACCTGAGACGCTGCCCTGCCGCATACGCGGCCGAATCGCTGCTATAGGTCACGGTGCCCGCCGAATCCGTGAAAACAAGCGCATAAGGCATGTTCAAGCTCTGTGTAAGCGAATTCATATCTGTCGAGATATCGGACTTGGATTCGACGTATACGATGAGCTGCCTGCCGTCCGAGAACCGCACCTCCCGCGTCACGGACACCACCTGATCGTCGCTGAACCGGCAGAGGGATTTATGCGGAGACTGGTACTTCAGCTCCCCCATCCCGGCAACGTTCGGCAGCGTCTGCAGCGTAAAGTCGCCGCGCAGCGGCAAGTTCGAAAATGCGGGGTTCCCGCTCGCGGGATCGTAATACATCACCAGTTCCATCGCCGGGTTCGAGAACGTGATCAATCCGATATTGTACGAAACATCGCGCGAGAGCAGCCGCTGGCTGTACGTGTCCCTGGCGGCGAGATACGTCTCCATCAGATTGCCCACCGTGCCGACCGGCGTCATCTGCTGCGTGACCTGAAGCAAATTGTCGTACACCTGATTCAGTTTCGACGTCTGCTGGTACAGATCGAACGCCATGGAGGTCTTGATCTTATCCCGCTGCATCGTGTAGATCGCATTGTAGGATACGGACGACATGAGAATGGCGCATCCCACGAGCCCGATCGTCAGAAACACCATAATCCGTTTGCGAAGCGAAGAGAAACCAAACCGATTGCGCAACCTATGCAAGAACCCCATCTTCCTCTGAACCGTTTTGGCAGCATTCGTCATTGGACTCCCACGCACCTCCGCCTTCTTGCGAACAAGTACGCAATAATATTCGCTGCCCAGCCTGTTTATCCTTTTTGATCGCGCTGGGAAATGACTGGATCGCTTCAGAGCCGATTGGGAAGCCTTAATAGCAAACATTTTGAATCCATAAAGCATCATCATACCAAAAATGCTATGACCATCATTAAAAACACTCATTTTATTTATGATACGTGCTGATGTATCATCGAATTGGGGCGGAAGAGAGGCATTCAACATCAATTCGACTTACGTCAAAGGGGAAAATAGATATGAAAAAGAAAGCATGGCTTCTTCTGCTGCTCGCCAATTTATTTTGGGCAGGAAATATGATTTTCGGGAAGTTCAGCTCGTCCGAATTCCCTGCGATATGGGTCGCTTTTTTAAGATGGGGCGTGGCGCTGGTTTTTCTTATTCCCATTGCTCAAATCGTGGAAAAGCCTTCATGGCTTCGGCTGTGGAAGAAAAATTGGCGGATGATCGTATTGTTAGGGACGTTGAACATTGTCGTGTATTGTTATTTATCCTATGCATCCCTGCAGTTCACGTCCGCAACGAACGGCGCACTCATCAATACGCTTACCCCTGCCCTGATCATGCTGTTCTCGTTCCTGCTGCTTAAGGAAAAGGGGAGCTTCTTTCAGCTCGCCGGGTTAATAACGTCCTTTATCGGCGTCCTGACCGTGTTGACCAAGGGACATCTGCTGCAGCTATTTCATACTCCCTATAACAAAGGCGATTTGCTTATGTTTCTGGGCGTGTTATGCTTTGCGGCTTATTCGTTGCTCGTAAGGAGAACAAAGGGGATTCCTGCCTTCGCTTTCGTAGCCATGATGGCGATGGTCGGGACGATCGTGATGATTCCCGTGTTATTCCTGCAGCCGATCCAGGCAGAGAAAGTGACGTCGCTCGGCATCGTCGGCATTGTTTATTTAGGGATATTCCCGTCCATCGGCTCGCAAATTTTTTGGAATCATGGCATTAAGGTATTGGGTGCGAGCAAAACGGGGATCACCATGAATCTGGTTCCTATCTTCACGGCCATTATTTCGGTGATCCTGGGTCAAGGCTTGGCGATATCGCAGATCATCGGGGGTCTCCTCACGATAGCCGGCATGGCGTTGACTTCGGCAAAAGGCCGGGAACGCGCACCGAAAACAAATGCGGCTTTCCAGCCCGGGTCAACAAAGTAAGGCAGCCCCATTGTTAGCTCGCGGCTAACAATGGGGTTTTTTTGCGCCATCGGTTATTGTCCGTTCCGGAACAATCGCAGGGCGGTTTCAATAAACAATTTGACCGCGATCGAGCAATCCTCGAAAGACGTCACGGCCATATGAATATCCCGATGCCCCGTTGGAGAGAGTCGGCGCGTGACGACGCCGTCCGGCACGCTCAGCAGCGATAATTCAGCCATGACGGCGACGCCCATCCCCTCTTGTATGAATTGAAGCGTGGTCATGTTGTTATAAAGGCTGTACTTCGCTTGGATCGTTTCCCCGGATTTATCGAACCAATCGATGACAGGCGATTCGTAACCGGCTTTGCAAAGGATCAACGACTGATCCATGAGATCGGTTGCTTCGATGACAGGCTTGGCCGACAACGGGTGATCCTCCCGTAACACGGCGTAGAGTTCCTCGCGGTGCAAGTGGAAGGCTTCATATTCGTCGACCGGGGGAATGATGAATCCGACGTCGATCCGGCGCGAATCCAGCCATGCTTTGATTTCCGCGATTGTGCCTTCCAAGATATCAAACCTGATATTGGGATAGGTTCTTGAGATATCGCCAATCATTTTGGGCACGAAATACGTGGATGCGACGGGAAACGCCCCGATGCGGACGACACCCGTTTCCAGTCCCTTCTCGCGAGCGACCTCTTGGCCTACTTTCTCGTAGCCGTCCAAAATGCCCCGGAACAGATACACGATGCGCTCGCCGATATCCGTCAGCACGACGCCCTTGCGACGATTGCGGATCCATAAGCCGACGCCTAATTCCGTTTCCAATGCGTTGACCGCGCGGCTTACGGCCGGCTGCGTCATATTGAGCTCTTGACCGGCTTTGGTGAAACTGCCTAGATCGGCAATTTTAACGATAAGCTGCAATAATGACTTATTCATATCTTTTTTGGTATACCTCCGGCGAATTAAATTCGTTTTTTATATGATATCACCAATCATAGCATGGAATACAGCCCCTTTCCGAGAGGCTTCGATCCCCAATAAAAAAAGCCGCAACGAATCGCGGCTTGACATGCTTTCCTGTTCTTGTCCACTCATGGCTCATAGGTTCCGATGACGCCTCTTGCTCGCATCCAACAGAACCGATGCCAGCCTTCAGATTCGCTGCCCGTCCTCGCGTTCGGCTTGCTGCAGATACTTATGTCCCGCGTTCAGCACCTCGATGATGCGGTCGACGTCATACACGCTGCCGCGCCACGTACCGCCGCTGGCCGCCTGCAGCGCCGCCCAGAGCCGCGTGTCGTCCGGCAGATCGGGGTCCGGCTTCAGCTCCGGATGGGATGCCCGCGCGGCTAGAATGGCCGCTCCCTCCTCCGGCGAGAAGCGTTCCTCGTCTTGCCCGATAAAGTTCAGGCTTCCCTCCAACCGGTTAAGATCGACCTTCACTTCGAGCAAATCGCCGTCGCGGAGCTTGCCGACCGGTCCGCCCGCGAGCGCTTCCGGACCGATATGTCCGATGCTGGCACCCGTGGAAACGCCGGAAAACCGCGCGTCCGTCAGCAGCGTGACGTATTTCCCGAACGGCAGATGCTTCAACGAGGAAGTCAGCTGGTACGTCTCTTCCATGCCGGTGCCGGACGGTCCTCGGCCGATGAGCACGAGGATGTCGCCTTCTACGATAGCGCCGTCCTTGATCGCTTTGACCGCCGATTTCTCCGTCGTGAACACTTTCGCCCGTCCGGTATGGCGGTATACGCCGTCGTCGCCGACGACTTCGGGGTCGATCGCCGTCGACTTGATGACGGCGCCTTCCGGCGCGATATTGCCCACCGGAAAAGTCACCGTCGACGTTAGCCCCCGGCTCTTCGCCTTGGCGGGACTCATGATCACGTCGTCGGCATCGATCCCGTCCGTTTCCCGGAGATGCCGGCGAATCTCGCTTCGGCGCTCCGACGACTCCCACCAATCGAGCAGCACGCCGAGGTTCTCGCCCGCGACGGTCTTGACCGACTCGTCGAGCAATCCGAGCTTCCGCAGGTGCAGCATGACCTCGGGCACGCCGCCGGCCATGAATACGCGCACCGTCGGATGGTATTCCGGTCCGTTCGGCAGCACGCTGACGAGGCGCGGAACGGCGCGGTTGATCCGGTTCCAGTCCGCCACGTCGGGCACGCGGCATTTCGCCGCATGGGCGATCGCCGGGATGTGCAGCAGCAGGTTCGTCGAGCCGCCGAATGCCGCGTGCACGACCATCGCGTTCTGGATCGCCGCGTCCGTCAATATATCGCGCATCCGAATGCCGTTCGACTGCATCCAGTAAATCGCCCTGGCGGATTGCCTGGCGATATTTTTCCACAGCTCCTGCCCGGAGGGGGCGAGCGCGGAATGCGGCAGCGACATGCCGAGCGCTTCGGCAACGACCTGCGCGGTCGCCGCCGTCCCGAGAAATTGGCAGCCGCCGCCCGGCGTCGCGCATGTGCGGCAGCCCATGTCCGCCGCTTCTTGCAGCGAGATCTGGCCCTGCGCGTAGCGGGCGCCGATCGTCTGGATCTTGGCCGCGTCCTCGCCGTTCGTCGGAGGCAGCGTCACGCCTCCGGGGACGATGATGCCCGGCAGATCGCGAATGCCCGCCAGCGCGATCATCGTCGCGGGAAGTCCCTTGTCGCATGTCGCGATGCCGATCACGCCGCTGCGCGTCGGCAAGGAGCGCACGAGCCGCCGGTACACGATGGCGGCGTCGTTGCGGTACGGCAGCGAATCGAACATGCCGGTCGTCCCTTGAGAACGGCCGTCGCAGGGATCGCTGACGTAGCCCGCGAACGGAACGCCGCCAAGCCGGGTGATTTCCAGCGCCGCTTCCTTCGTCAGCAGGCCGACCTCCCAGTGGCCGGTATGATACCCAAGCGCGATCGGCGTGCCGTCCTCGGCCCGCAGCCCGCCTTGGGTGCTCAGGATGAGCACCTGCTTGCCGTTCAACCGGTCCGGCTTCCAGCCCATGCCGACGTTCTGGCTCAAACCGAACAGATCGCCGCTCGGCCATTGGAGCAGCATGTCGCTCGTCAGCGGAAGCGAGCCTTCCGGACCCGCCGCATGGGTTTGCAAATCGTAACTCGCCGGATCTTCCTGCCCCATGATATACGTTAACGCGTCACTCATCGCTTACCCTCCCCTCCTCATGCACGCGCGCCCGCGTTATTTCCAGCACACGATGGTTTCGCCGGATAGCGCGTCCGATTGCGGACCGCACAGAAACATGACGATGCTGGACATATCCTCGGGCTGGGCGATCCGCTGCAAGCGCGAGCGGTCCTCTTGGCCGGTCACGGTGCGGGTCGCAAGGAAGCGAGCCGTATAAGTCGGAGCCGGGGAAATGCAATTGACGTTGACGTCGAACGGGCGAAGCTGCTCCGCCAAGCTGCGGGTGTATTGGGATACGCCCATCTTGGCCGCGGCATAGATCAGGCCCTCCCTCACGGGGACATGCCCGGCGATCGAACCGACGTTGACGATCTTGCCGGAACGCCGCTCGCGCATATGCAGGCCGGCGAATTTGCAGGCATACATCGTCGACAGCAAATTCCGCTCCACGACCGAGCGGATGTCTTCGACGGCGATGTCGAGCGCGTCGTTCGGATCGGGACGCGGCGTATGCAGGCCCATGTCGCCGCCGGCGTTATTGACCAAAATATCGAGCGAGCCAAGCTCCGCGATCGATCGTTCGATCAGCGTCTTCACCTGCTCCGGGTCCGACAGCTCCGCCGCGAGGAAGAGACTCTTGACGCCGTATTGCGCGGCGATCTCCGCAGCCACGGCGCTGCCCGATTCCGCCTCGTTAAAACGGGCGGCGGCTTCTTCATTGACGTCATGGATAATGACGTTCGCGCCCGCGCGGGCCAAATCGATCGCGTACTGTTTGCCGAGACCTCTGCCGGAACCGGTTACTAGCGCGTTTTTACCGCTTAACTCCATTGTCGCCATCGGATTCACCTCGTGGGTAGATTGAATTGCCGGCTATACGGAATACCGCTTTCGCAAATTCGATAGATAAGCCAAGGCCGCATCAAGCTCTTCCAGCTCGTAAGCGGCGATCTCCTCCGCCGGCGCGCCCTTCTCGTACGGCGTGCGCCAGTCCCCTCTCGTCGTCGCATGATCCTCGACGAACCGCAGCAAGCGCGTTAATTGAAGCGCTGTCCTGGGCGGGTATTCCGTCCAGAAGTCCTCCATCAGCACGCGGACATGCCGCGCTTCCAAAGCGCCGTGCTCGATCGACATCGTCACCTGCGGATTCGTTTCTTGAAAGATCCGCAGCAGTGACGGGAAATCGATTACCCCATGTCCGAGAGCCTTCCGCGCGAGACGGTACCCTTCCTCGGACGGATAAACGGCATATTCCTTGAGATGCACGTTTTTCACCCATGGGGCTACCTGCCGGAAAAAGCCGATCGGCTCTTCGGCCGTAGCCAACGGGTTGCCCGTGTCGAGCGTAATCCCGAACTTCTCGGAACCGATCGTTTCGCACAGCCAGAGCAGCTCCTCGGACGCGAGGTCCTGATGGTTCTCCACGGCCAGATTCGCGCCGGCCGGGTCAGCCGTCTCCATGACGTCGCGGAACGAATCAAGGATCGATTGGAGGAATCGCTGCCAGTCGCCGGCCATATGCCGGCGATCGCCGCCGTACTTCGCTCCGCCGACGACCGTTCGCACCGTCAACGCCCCGATCCGGTCGGCCAGCGCGAGCGCTTCCTTCAGAGCCGCCGGATCGAAGCCGCCTGCCGCCACGTTGATAAACAAGCCCCGGTCGCGCGCGTAATCGGCCGCCTCGTCGGCATCGCTCTGCTTCAGCACGTCGAGCGGGATTTCGCCGCCCTGCAGCCCGTAAGCTTCGGCCGTTTGCAGCAGCTTCTTGGCCGTAATGCGCGGCCTCCCGGCTGCTTTCGTCATCCCCATCGCGTACACGGTTCCGCTTACCGTTAGTCCGAACCTCATACGAACACGCACCTCTCCTCATGAGTCTTATTCCGCCGTCCATCCTCCGTCGATGACGACCGCCGACCCGGTCATGAAGCTGGACAGCTCCGATGCCAAATAAACGACGAGGCCGGTCAGCTCCTCCGGCTTCCCCCACCGCTTGACCGGCAGATGATCCAAGAAGAACCGGTTCGCTTCGGGATTGTTGATGACGACCTGGTTCATCTCCGTCGCGAACGGTCCCGGACAGACGGCGTTCGCGGTAATGTTATGTTCGGCCCATTCGAGCGCCATGACCTTCGTCAGCTGTATTAATCCGCCTTTGCTGGAGCAGTACGCCGAACGTTCGGCGAGCGCGACTTGGCCAAGCATCGAGGAAATATTAATGATGCGGCCGAACCGCTGCTTGATCATATGCGGCACGATTGCCTTGGCGCACAAGAACGGCGCCTTCAGGTTCGTGGTCTGCACCAGATCCCAGCTCGCTTCGTCGTACTCGAGAATCGGCTTGCGAACGTTGATGCCGGCACTGTTAATCAAGATATCCACGCGCCCGAAGGCTCCGACCGCCTGCTCCTTCATCGCTTCGACTTGCGCGGAATCGGTCACGTCGACCGCGATCCCCAGCGTGTCTTGCCCCGTTTGCTCGCGGATCAAATCCGCGCATTCCCTCGCCTTCCGCGGGTCGCGGCTGGTGACGGCGACTTTCGCGCCGGCGTTCGCGAGCGCGCGGGCGAACTCAAGCCCCAGCCCTTGGCTTCCGCCGGTAACCAGCGCAACTTTGCCGTCCAAATTCAAAGTAGTCATCGTTCAAAGCATCCTCCATGATTCATGATGGGTTAGTCCGTCATAATCCGATCCCGCCGTTGATATGCAGCTCGGTGCCGGTCACTTGGCTCGATTCGTCGGACAACAGGTAGACCGCGCCGTAGCCGATGTCGTCGGGGGTTTGCATGCGGCCGGAAGGGATATGCGCCGCGGCCTTCCTCTGCAGCTCTTCCGGGCTTACGCCGTTGTTCTGGTGCAGCTCGACCTCCCCCTCGGAGGCTACCCAGCCGACGGTAACCCAGTTCGAGCGAATGCGATCGCTGGCGTAATGGGCCGCGATGTGGCGGTTTAACGTGCGCATGGCACCTTTGGAACAGGCGTAAGCGGCCAATTCCTTGCCGCCCTTGTAGCCGTTTGTCGAGCCGATATGGACGATAGAGCCGCCTCCGTTCTTCTGCATCGACTGAATCGCATACGCGGAGCTGAAGAAGGAGCCTTTCATATTGACGGCAAATATCGAATCGAACATTTCCTCCGGCGTATCCACCATCGAGCCTCTCGGGAAAATGCCGGCGTTGTTGACAAGCCCGTCGACTCTGCCGAACCTGTCCGCCGCGGCGTCGATCAGCTGCTTGCACGCCGCTTCCCGGCTGATGTCTCCTTGCACGAATATCGCCTCCGCGCGATGGACGTCCCGAATCTCCTGAACGATGCTCGCGCCGTCCCGTTCGTTTCTTCCTCCAACCACGACCGACGCGCCCTCTTGGGCGCACATCAGCGCGATGCCTTTGCCGATGCCCTTCGTCCCGCCCGTAATGACGACAACCTTGCCGTTAAGCCGGTTTCCCATGCCGATCCCGCCTCCCGCTGCTTTCATGCTCTTGGTCATTCCCTTGCGCTTGCCGTCCTTGGATCATCCGCTGTCAGCCGACTTCCGATACGGACGCCCACCGGCCCGTCCCTGCCGATCGCTGCACCGCTTCCAGCACCATTTGATTACGGAGGCCGTCCTCGAAATCGGGCGTCGGGTTGATGCCGCGCGCGATGCCGTCCATCAGCTCGGCGAACAGGTTGATGAACGTATGCTCGTAGCCGATGATATGGGCGGGCGGCCAATACGCGCCGGCGAATGGATGGACTTCCTCCTGGCAATTGATGGCGCGGAACCCCTGCTGTCCGGCCTCGTCGTCAGCGGAATAATAGTGCAGCGTGTTCATCTGCTCCATGTCCCAGCGGATCGAACCCTTCGTGCCGTTGATCTCGAAGCGGTTGCCGTTGCGGTTGCCGCCGGCAAAACGCGTCGCTTCGAATACGCCGACGGCTCCGCTCTCGAAACGGGCCATGAAGATCGATGCATCGTCGACGTCGACCGTCCCGAGCGCGCCTCCCGTCCCCGTCGCGCTGGCGCTCAAGCCGCCGCTCATCTCGCCGATCGGACGTTCCTTGACGAACGTTTCCAGCATGCCGTTCACTTCTTTGAACTCGCCTACCAGATAACGGGCAAGATCGATCGAATGCGCGGCAAGATCCCCGAGCGCGCCGGAACCGCACACTTCTTTTTTCAACCGCCACACGAGCGGAAAGTTCGGGTCGATGATCCAGTCCTGCAGGTAATTCGCCCGGATGTGATAGATGCTGCCGAGCTTCCCGGCTTCGATCAGCTTCTTCGCGTATTGAATGGCAGGCACGAACCGGTAGTTGTGGCAGATCATGTGAATCACGCCGGCTTCGTTGACCGCCTCCAGCATCCGACGGGCTTCCTCCACGCTCATGGCGAGCGGCTTCTCGCAGAGGATATGCTTGCCGGCGCGAGCGGCGGCGATGGCGATCTCCGCATGGGCGTTATTCGGGGCGCCGATATCGATCAGATCGATATCGTCCCGTTCGATCAGCTTGCGCCAATCGGTCTCGTACGAGGCCCAGCCGAACTTTTGGGCGGCCGCCTTCACGCCTTCCTCGTCGCGTCCGCAAATCGCCTGCATGACCGGCACGCCGCCGCCGTCAAAAAAGAACGGCACGTCCCTGTAAGCGTGGGAGTGAGCTTTACCCATAAATTTATAGCCGATCATGCCGATTCGGATTTGTTTTTTGCTCATCGTCCTCTGTCCTCCTTGTATCGCGTGCTTAGCGAAGCCCACTGCGCTTGGGGAACCACGTCGACGACCGCTTTTATCGCGATGCGTCCGAAATCGATCGCCGGTACGTCCTCGATGGACAACCGGTCGGTTTGAAGCCTGTCCAGCATGCCGGGATAATGGCGCTCGATCTCGCGAAGACGATGGATGGCGGACTTGAAATCGTCGTGCGACGCATTGACGGAACCGATGACGCATTTGTTTTTGACGACCATTTCCCGATACGTCGTATCGCTGGGCAAATCCAGACGGCCGTTCCCGGGCGTGACGCCGAGCAGCGCGAGGATGCCGTTATTGCTGACCAAAGGAATCGCCTCGAAGCCGAGCGGCGCGTGACCGGTGCATTCCCAGATCATGTCGAAGCCTGTCTCCAACCGTTCCGCGTATGCGGTTAGTCCGGACTTGAACGCATCTTCGGCGGAGGAATCCGCTTCGCGGTAATGCGCGCCGATGCCGCGGATGATGTCCGCGTTCGCGCTCGCGTCGTCCGATTTGGACCACACATGCGTGTCAAAGCCGAGAACCCGGCATGTCATCGCCGCCAATATGCCCAGAGGACCCGATCCCAAGATAAGCACGGTCCCGGGCCGCCAGATCATACGCTGCTGAATCTTCAGCGTTTGCGCCCAAACCTTTTCCACGATGCTTTGGGGTTCGACGAGCACCCCATGCGGCAAGCAGGCTGCGGGAACTTCGATTACGAATGCCGAATGCTCCGCTACATACTCGCACAGGTACCCGTCCGCGCCTTTGATGCCCCGCTCCGTGTAACGTCCGGTTTGGCAGAAATCCTGCTGCCCGTTGCGGCAATTGACGCAATCGCCGCACGGTCTCCTGACGAGCGCCGTGACGAAGTCGCCGCGGGCGAAGCCGGACGCGGGCCCGGCTTGCTCGACGACGCCGAGCAGCTCGTGGCCGATGACCATCTCCGATCTGCCTTCGGGGTATCTGGCAAAGTTATCTGCGATGATCTCGCGGTCCGTGCCGTCAAGGCCGACGCAGAGCACCCGAATCAAGACATCCGCCGGACCGTTCGATTCCGGCTTCGGGATCTCCGTTAACGACACGGTTACGTTCTCTTCGCCGCTGATCGCGATCGCTTTCACAATCCTCACTCCTTATGCCGAATCGTCAGTCATGATAAACTCATGCGCAAATTCCCTGCGCGGGGACATGTCCAACCCGGCTGCATCGGCACCGCGCCAGCTTCGCATGGCTGCCAAAAAGACTGCCGTCCGGCAGCCTTGATGACATGGAGCGAGCGTATAGATCGTACAATCAAGCCTTGAATTACAGACGAATTAACTGACTGCCGTTCGCAGCGCTTTTCCAAGCCGCTTCCGTCACGCGGGCGATTCGCAAGCCGCAGCTCGACGGAGCCGCCGCTTCGCTGACCTTGCCCAGCACGAGATCGACGAAATCGCGATTCGGATCGCTCGAGACCGGCAGCTCGTCCGTCACTTCGACGATTTCCCGTTGTCCTTCCTTGGCGACGAAGATTTGATTGTTGCGGAACAGCACGGTGCCCTT
This sequence comes from Paenibacillus sp. J22P277, assembly GCF_059383675.1. NCBI lineage: Bacteria > Bacillati > Bacillota > Bacilli > Caryophanales > Paenibacillaceae > Paenibacillus > Paenibacillus sp. J22P277. The sequence goes on along the minus strand of NZ_JBXENS010000005.1, from coordinate 621,177 downwards.
GTCGCCGTGGATCGACACGTCCTCATGCCAGCCGATGCTGGAGCTGCCGACGACGTTGAACGTCGCGATCGCGCCGCCGACGAAGCGTATCGTCACGGCCGAGTCGATATCGACCTGCGATCCGCGGTTATCGATGACGGCGGTGACGCTTTCCGGTTCGAGGCCGGTCACCCACAGTACGACGTCCAGCAAGTGGCTGCCGGAATCGTTCAGCTGCCCGCCGCAGGACAACGCGGGATTTTGTCTCCACGTCCCCGTCGTTCCCTTCAACCAGCTTTGCGCCTGATAGGCACAGATGTAATTAATCGTGCCCAGCTCGCCGCTTTGGATCAAGTCATGGATATAAATATACGGCCCGATCAGGTGGCGCTGGTAGGCAACGGCGAGATGCTTGTTCACGCCAGCCGCATGCGCGATGAGGCGCTCCGCGTTCTCGGAGCCGTCGACGAACGGCTTCTCCATCAATACGTGCAGGCCGCCGTCCAAGCAGGCGATCCCTTGCTCGAAGTGCATGCTGTGCGGCGATACGATGATGGCCGCGTCGGCGTTCGCCTGCGCGATCGCCTCCCGATAGTCCGTGTACACCGCCACGTTGACCAGCTCGGGGAAGCGCTGCTTCACTTGATCGATCGACGCCTCCGAAGGATCCGCCAACCCGACGATCTCGGCTTCGGGCACTTGAAGCAGCCTTCTCACATGCTCTCTTCCCATGCCGCCGACGCCGATGACCAAGAAACGAACTTTTTCCATTTCATTACCTCCATAGGGATCATATTGTAAGGGGTTGCAAAACAGCCTGTATCTATTTATACAAAACAGGAATCGCAATGATGCCATCCGCCGCTATTTCATCCTCCCGCGGACCTCCTTGAAAGTCCGGGTTCCCATCTTGCGCATACCGGCCGTACCCGTCTATTTTAACTCCCGGAACCGCCGCGCAACATATGGAAAAAGGAATAAAAAGTGGGATCGACGGACATGTGGTATAATGCGGTAAAAGCAGGAAACCAACGCTCAAGTGAGGTTTGTGGACATGAAGCATGGGGATGTGTACAGAATTCCGTCGGACGGGGACATCGGCGTCTACGTTCCGTACTTGGGGATCAATTACTGCCACGACAATTACCGGAACGTTCGCAACCGTTCCGACATTACGGTGCTGGCTTACGTGCTGCGCGGCCAAGGCACGATTCGCGTCGATTCGTTCACGCATCATCCGAAGGAAGGCGACGTGTTCATCCTGCGCAAGGGCAGCTACCATGAAGTGACGGCCATGCCCGATCAGGACGGGTATTGGACGTATCTGTGGTTCAATATCGGGGGGAACAGCGACGATCTGCTGTCCGCGTACCAGCTCAAGGAACGGGCGCTCGTCGCGAATGCGCCGTTGGAAGACTTGTTCCGCAAAGGGATGGCTTTAATGAAGCAGCAACAGCAGCAGCCCCTCGAGCAGGTGCAAGCCGCGATCGTGCTCGTGTGCACGGAGATTATGATAGCGCTTACCAGATTATTGAAGAGCCGGAACCTGCTGCTCTCCGATCAGGTGCAGCACATTAAGTCCTACATGGACCAACTGGTCGGCCCGTTCGATTCGGACCGCTTCAGCAAGCAGATGACGATGTCCTACAAGCAGCTCAACCGTTTGTTCAAGAAAGAAACCGGCTTCACCATCTACCATTACCTGCTGTCGAGAAGAATCCGGCAGGCCGAATCGATGCTCAAGGATACGGACATGACCGTCAGCGAGATCGCTTTCCGCCTCGGTTACGTCGATCCGCATTATTTCTCGAACCTGTTCAAGCAAAAAACGGGCATGACCCCGACCGGGTTCAGGCATCTGGATCTGCCGACCTGACCGTCGGACATGCCGGGAGGCCGCCCTTCCTCTCCTTCTTGCGTTAGTGTGGCACGCCGACAACCGCATCCCGAACCCGAATCGCCCGGTCACGATTCTCTTCGAGCCTTCGTCTCGATGCCGAATCCGAGCAGCATGAGCGTCCCGATCAACAGTACCGCGGCAAATACGCCGAAGATCGAGGCATAACCGATCTTCGCCTGAACCAGGACGCCGACGAGGTATGGCGCGGCCACGCTGCCGATCCGGCCGAAGCCGGCCGCAAAGCCGGCTCCCGCCGCCCGGATGGCGGTCGGATAATTTTCTGGCGTATACGCGTACAGCGCACCCCAAGCGCCCAAGTTGAAAAAGGAAAGCAGCGCGCCCGTGAGCAGCAAAGCCCCCGTGCTCTGACTGAAGCCGAAGCAGAGCGCCATTGCGCCGGAGAGGATCAGGAACGCGGCGAGCGTCGCCTTGCGCCCCCATTTCTCCACGAGATACGAGGCGGCGAAGTAGCCGGGCAGCTGGGCGAGCGTCATGAGCAGCACGTAGCGAAAGCTTTGAATCATCGAGAAGCCTTTGTCGACCAAAACGGAAGGCAGCCATAGGAACATGCCGTAATACGAGAACGCGATGGCGAACCATACCGCCCACAGCGCGATCGTTTCGCGCTTATACGTCGTGAACAGCTCGCGGATTCGGGTGGGCCGCTCCTGCTTCGGCCGGAATTGCGGCGACTCCGGCACCTCCCGTCGAATCCAGAGCGCCAGCAGGATCGGGAGCGCGCCGACCGCAACCGCGACGCGCCAGCCGAACGGCGGAATCACGAAATAGGCGAGTACGGCGGCCAAGATCCAGCCGGCGGCCCAGAAGCTTTCCAACAGAACGACCATCCGGCCTCTGGTCTCGGGCGGCGCGAATTCATTGACAAGGGTCGAAGCGACCGGCAGCTCGGCTCCGAGTCCGACGCCCATCAGAAACCGCAGCGCCAGCATGACGCCGAGCCCGCCGGCGAAGGCGCTGCCGAAGCTGAACGCGCCGAAAATGACCAGCGTGAACAGAAAAACAGGACGCCGGCCGAGTCGGTCGGCGAGATAGCCGCCCAATACCGCCCCGATGGCCATGCCGACCAAATTGACCGTGCCGAGCAAGCCCGCCTCCTGCGCCGTCAGCCCCCAATCCTTGCGAAGCGCGACCAGGATGAAGGACAGCAAACCGACGTCCATGGCATCGAACATCCAGCCGAAGCCGGCGGCCCAAAACACTTTGCGCAACGCGCGCTTGGAACCGGCGGCGGCAGCATTAACCTGGGTCATGCGAGTACTCCTTTCGCGAAGCGGAATGGGTGCGCGGCGCATGCAGCGTTTGGACGCTTGCCGCAAATTCGGGCGATATAAACGTAACCTGATTACCGGCCGCTTGAATCTCGGCTGTCGGGGTCATGGGGGGCCAGGATCTCCACCGGCAGCTGGCCGAATGACATGTTCGGCACCGCGCGCGGCTTGTATTCGATGACGTCGGAGGAATAGATGGCCACGAACAATTTGCCCGGGACCGCTTGCGCGCGGATCAGGATCGGTTGATTGTAGCGGTTCTGGAAGACGAAATCGGGACCGTCCCAGCTGACGGTCGCGTCGCGTCCCGGTCTCACGTACGGTACGTTTCGGCTGTGCGAATAGCGTTTCACGATGTACAATCCCGCGCGGTCGGTCGCATTGAACAGCGTCGAGGATACCTGGCATATCCCGCCGCCGATCCCTTCCGACAATTCCCCTCTGACGATGATCGGCGCCTGCAGGTAGCCTTTCTCCTTCGTCCGCTTGCCGACGACCGCGTTGAACGAGAACGTCTCCCCGGGGAAAAGAACCGTGTTGTTGATCGCGCCCGCCGCCAGCCGGATGTTGTGCGAACGGTTGCGGTTCCGGGCATTGTAGTAGGTGACGTAGTGGCCGATCGGCTTTTCCTTGATCTCCGCCAGCAGCTCGCGGTCGACCCGCGGATAGACGTTCAAGAGCGGCGCATCGATCGCCGCAGAGCCCGTACCGTAAAAAAACTCAAAAAAACGTTCGGTGAAACCCTCCTGATCGAGCCTGTGCCCTAACGCTTCGGGCACGATTCCCCCATGGTCGCCGATGTACGCGTTGCGAGGGGCTTCGTAGCTTTGCCGTTCCAAGTTCGTGACGAGCCGGTCGAATTTGTTCAGATCTACCATCGTGAAGCCGGGCGATGCATAATCGGCGCGGTTAATCACGACGGCGGCCTGCCCCCGCAGCGTCACGGATAATTGCTCATTTGCTTGCTCGCTGCCGTCGCCTTGATGCAGCAGCCATAAGATACCCGTTAACCAGAACCAATTCATAAGGCATTCTCCACGTAATCGATTTTCCAAACTTCTCCGATCGAGCTCCTGCGCAAATGAAAGACGAACGTCTTCTCCGCCTTCCGGAAACCGTCGCGGTAAATGACCACTCTGGCCGGCAAATCGATGGCAAGCAGATCGGAAGAGGCGGCCTCCGCGTAATCCGACGTCCGGCGGATGGCGACGATGCTCGAAGCCTCCTGCTTCAGGCGCGTTAATTGATCATGGTTGCGATACGGGAATAACGCGGTCATGATCTCGGGATCACGCTGGTTGATCGCGATAAAGAACAACTCCGCGACGCGCTCGGGCGAAGCCTGCTGCACGTATTGCGGCAGCTTGCCGGCCGCCTTATGCACCATCGTCTGGTGATCCGGGTCGACGCTCCCGGTCTTGTGCGTGCTGCTACCCAGAAAATGGATGCAAAAATGCCCATGGAAGTCGTTGTCCGGAATGCCGTCTCCCCCGTGCGGCATGCCGTGCATCGAAGCGGCGATCGTCTGGCCGTCCTTCTCGACAAGGATCGCCCTTCTTCTCCAGCTCCATTTTCCTTCATAGATTCGCTTCATGATGTCCGTGTCGCGCTTTGTTAACGGCTGAACGTCGGCATGCGTGCTCCCCGCTCTCCGCTGCACCTCGAACCGCAGACCGGTCTCCAGATCGACGACGGAGAAGGTCGCTTTCATCGTGATGATTTCTTTGGCTTCCGGCCACGCTAACAATTTCCCGTAATGCTTCGACTTCAGCGCCGTGGTGCGGGAGATCAGCTGTCGCTTCGCCTCGCCGCGAAGCTGTATCGCCATGGCATTCGCCGGATCGTACAGCCGGTAGGACGGATCGATCGTATAGGTTTTGTCCTTGACCGTTAAATAAACGTCGGAAACGGGCGCGAATTCCTCCGGCTGCGCAGCGCCCGCCGCTATCTCGGCGAGCCATTCTTTCGAATCGAGCATCGACGCGGATGCCAACGCCGCTTCCGCCGAGGATTTGACGATGAGCTGGACCGAAGGCCGCGCCGGTTTTGCCGCCAAACCGTTCGTCGGTTCGCAAAACGACATCATTAAGCCGGCTGCAATCAGGCAGCAACGCCGAATCCTTTTGCCTTTCATCCTATCTACCCCTTCCGCAGCTTGCGACGTCGAAGCGCGGTTCGAACCGTCGCTTGCCGCGCATGAATTGCCGATCCCAATTTTTAGGAGGTATTATGCCCGCTTTTCATAAAGCTATCCAGCCCGTTAGCCGTCATGGCTCGGCTGCCCAGACGCGCGGTTCTTTATCTTCGCAAACGCCCGAAAGCGCGCAATGCAAAGAGGCACGCCCGGCGTCGGCGTGCCTCTTCAGAAGCTGACAGTATCCATCGTTATGCATGGCGACAGCAGAATTCAGCCAATAGGGTCGAGATCCATCACGAGGCCAAGGGCATCTTTCGCGATCGCGGCATAGGCTTCGATCCGATCGGGACTGCGATCGATCGCCCACCTGAGATTATCGAACGTTCTCAATAACAGCAGCTCTCGCGCAGCCGAAAGGTCTTCCTCGCCGATGCCGTACCCCTCCAGAAAGGCTTTGAATTCTTCCGGATTCGGATCGCCATCTTGGAATCGGCATTGCATTACCCACATCACATCGCCATGCGGCACGGTTCTTACTTCCGCATTGCCCCAATCCAATAGGCTGACTCGTCCTGCCTCGCTCACGATCGTATTCTTCAAGGAGAGATCGCCGTGGATCAATCCGAAGCGGAACGTTTCCTTCTTCAAACGCTCAAACCGTTGACGCACGATTCGCGATGTCATCGGAGTGAGTACGCCAAGCGCGATCAGCGGGTCCTGCTCCGTCAAACTAGCGATATTATACTGCACATACCCTAGCCAACTGCCGTCCGATCCGGGATGGGGCGGCGATTGAAACTCGCCATGGACGGGATCGATCAGCTTCTCCCCGAACCCTTTTACTTGAATCGCATGAACACGTTTGGCATATTCGCCCAGCCGCCTCCATATATCGGCCTTTGGCGCCTTGCTGTCCACGCCGTTGTCGCCGTCGATATAGGCTTGAATCATGTAGGCCGTTTCGTCGACGATCCCGATGGCCAACACCTCAGGTCCGGGTATACCGACTTTTGCTGCTTGTTCGGTGCACCATTTTTCTTTCGCGTAGCTGGGGAAAGCGCTTGCTTCGTTCATGCGAACAACGACTTTACGGCGCTCGGATTCAACCACGCACACCTGATTTACGAAGCCTTTCCCCAGAATTCGAAACGAAGCTATTACGCGTTCCTGAAGAAAATCGCCGGCGATTCGTTCGGCTTGCGCAATGACGGCGTCATCCATCGCTTCTCATCCTCTCTAGCGACAAGCATGAGCTTGGCGGCTGTCGCTTACTGCTTCACGATATTATTAAAGGACTGCGCCGTCAACGGATTCATGAACCATCTATTCGCTCGGAAGCAGGCTTACCGCGGACCGTAACGATTTTTTTCGTAAATGGAGCCATTATTACCGAAGGCAACGAAAAGAAGCCTGCAGCTCATGCACGCTTCTTTTCGTTCATGCCGGCGAATGACGGCCGATTCGAACCGGTCGGCGGAGCTTATGTTTAGATCGGCAGCGGCGCTTCGGGCGACACCAGCTGCATCTCTCGCATGTCCCGCCAAAATTCAGCCGGGATGGCCTCCTGCAACGCAGCCTGATCTTCCGCGATTCGCTCCGGGCGGCTGGCGCCGGGAATCACGGCCGCAACGGCCGGATGCGCGAGCGAAAACTGGATCGCCGCCGCCTTCAAACTGATGCCGTAGCGCTGCGCGACGCTTTTGATTCGCTCGACTTTGGCGATGATCTCCGGACTCGCCTTCTGATACTCGAAGTGCGTGCCTCCCGCCAGAATGCCCGAGCTGTACGGACCGCCGACGATGATAGCGATGTTATGCGCTGCCGCCGCGGGCATCAACCGTTGGAGCGCTCTCCCGTGGTCGAGCAGCGTATAGCGTCCGGCCAGCAGGCTGACGTCCGGCTGCGCCTCTTCCAGCTCCATCGCGATCTCGATCGGTTCTACGCGATTGACCCCGAGGCCCCAGGACGCGATGACGCCTTCGTCGCGGAGCCGGGTCAATGCCCGGAATGCTCCCTTGCGGGACGCCTCGAAATGCACCAGCCACTCGTCTCCGTAGAAGTCCTGCGCGATATCGTGGACGTAGACTATATCCAGGCGATCGGTTTTCAGCCGGACCAAGCTTTGCTCGATCGAACGCAAGGTGCCGTCTTCGCTGTAATCGACGATCAGCTTGTTCTTGTTGCCATACTGGAACACGCCTCCCTTCTCGCCCAAGTCGCGCGCGGCAGGGTCTTCGAGTTCCTCCGAGATATAACGGCCTACTTTCGTGCTGAGCACGTACTCGTCCCGCTTATAGGAAGCTAATCCCTCCCCGAGCCGGGATTCCGCCAGCCCGGCGCCGTAGAATGGCGCGGTATCGAAGTAACGAATGCCCTGCTCCCAGGCCGCCTGCACGGTCGCCATCGCTTCTTCCTCCGGAATGGCGCGGAACATGTTGCCGAGCGGAGCGGTACCAAAGCCCAATTTCCCTTTCAATCGGTCTCGAATCACGAATCTATTCCTCCTAAGCTAAGCCTGTTTGCCGGACGTGCATGCATGTATCGGGTGACGCCTTAGTGTTTTATTTATGGCGCCGTTTATGCGGATTCCGGTGCGTAATCGACGAATGTCGTTCGTACGACGCATTCACTCGCATTCGCGGTCGACGTATCCGTCGCTCTCCGCCAGTACGACTCGCCAGTTGTCGTCGGTGCTCGAGCGGATCGTGCCTTGCTTTCGGATATAATCGACCGCCAGTTCCGACATATCCGACGCAACCTCCCGGATAACCGGCCGATTCCGGAACATGTCGTAGTCGCCGCCTCCCGCTGCCCGATAGTTGTTCATCACGACGCCCAGCTCCTCGTCCGGCGCAATAGGCGCTCCATGCCGGTTCAGCTTCACGACCCGTTTGCCGACCGGCTCGGCGATGTTCAGCTCGTATTCGATCCCCGCCCACATGTCGTAATTGTAATGCTGTGCCTTCGGCTCCATAAATTGCCGGCTGACGGTCAATCGACCATCCGTTCCAATGGCGAAATAACTGGCCGAACGCTCCAGCGCCTCGCGGATGGCTTGTCCGGTCAGCCGCAATACGGTCAGCGTATTCGGATAAACGAAGGTGGTCAGGACATCGCGCATCGTAATGTTCGGACCGAATCCTTGGGTGTCTTCGGCGAGCAGGGAAGCCGCGGAGACATCGGCTCCCGCCGCCTCCATCTGAACGCGATGAATGAAGGAAATGAACGGATGCGGAGCCGCTCGGCAGGAGAACGGGCTCGCTATCCGCATATCCCCCTCAAGCTTGCCGATCGGCTGATCCAGCCACGCTTGCGTTTCCGATTCGCATGACTCTGTCAACTGCAGGACCCGTTCATCCGGCATCGTCGATGCGTCCGGCATCAGAAGCTCCGTCCGCTTATCCGCGATCCGGTAACGTCCCTCCTCATGAACCAACGACACCGAAATTTTCCCAACCGCTTGTCCGTTGCAGCCCGGCTGCACGACGGCGACGCCGTTGATTTCCCTCGCGATCAAGCGATGCTGATGACCGGTAACGAGCACGTCGATGCCCGCGATTTCCGTACACAGGGCATAAGCCTGATTCTCGCCGGTGAGCTCCTCGGCGAATTCGCCCGCAAGCTCAAGCTCCCGCTCGAAGCCGCCATGATAGCTGACGACAAGCAGATCCGGCGCTTCCTCCGCATGAATGCTGGCCACCAAGCTTCGCACTGTCTCCACGGCGTCCAGAAATGTCAAGCCAACGATGTGTTGCGGATGTTCCCAATTCGGAATATGGGAGGTCGTCGCCCCGAGGATCACGACCTTCGCTCCGCAGGCAAGCCATTTCACGATATACGGCTTTCCGAATGCCGGCTCTCCGGTTCGCGCATCCGCAATGTTCGCGGACAGCCACGGGAAGTCGGAATCCCCCATCGCATGGCGCAGCAGGGGCAAGCCGTAATTGAACTCGTGATTGCCTGGAACGATGGCGTCATAGCCCAGCTCGTTCAAGACCGGGATGAACGGATGAGCCTCGTCCTCCCGCGACCTTCCCGCGGCATAAGCCGCCAGCGGCGAGCCCTGCAGCAGATCCCCGTTGTCGATCAAGATCAGCTCCGGCTCGAGCGCGCGTTCCTTGCGGATCAGCGTCGCCAGCTTGGCCAGCCCGTCCTGCCTTTCCTGCCCCGTCCGATAGTCCGTCTCGCGAATATATCCGTGAAGATCGCTCGTCGCGAGGATCACGCAGGTTACGGGAGTCTTAGCGGCGGACATCATCTCCGCCCCCTGTCATCATCTCCTCGTCATCTTCCAGTAGCTTATAGTGCCTCAAAGCCCATGCAATGCCGTTCTCGTCTACCGATCCCGTAACGAATTCCGCTAGATCCTTGATGCTCTGATCGCCATTGCCCATCGCAATCCCATGGCCAACGGACAACAGCATGTCCTTGTCATTGAACGCGTCTCCGAATGCAAAGGTATCCTCCCTGGCAAATCCGTACCGCGCCATGCACCAACGAACCGCTTGCGACTTTCCGGCCTCTTTGGGTATCAAGTTGACTAAATAGGGATCGGACCAATTCGTGATGTAATCGTCGAGATAGGGTTCGAATAGCGCCGCTTCGTCCTGCGTGATATATAAATGCCCTTGGTAGAGCGGCGTGTCTTGTTCGAATTCGTCCCTCGCCGCCGGCAACGACGCGTTGAAGTTACGCCAAACCGTCGTGACGCGATCATCGATCCCGTTCACGATAACGCCGTTCTTATCATAACCGCCGTAAGATAAACGGTTTGTTTTCGCGATCCGTATAATATGACCCATCGAAGCGAGCAGAATTTGATTCTCGTACACGATCTCTCCTGCTTCGTAGATCAGTTGACCGTTCAGCACGCTGATCGCATCGAACGACAGCGGAATGGCTTCTTGGATGAACCGCAGCGATTCGGCTCCTCGTCCGGTTACGACCATAACGGTATGTCCTTGTTCTTGCAGCATCCGCAGCGCTCGAATATTCCCTTCCGGTACTTCCTTCGTCGTATGGCTGAATAACGTGCCGTCGAAATCAAAAAAGAACATCTTTCTCTCCATAGCTGCCGGCACTCCATTCTGAATAGGTTGAAAGCAGACGCCAGACACAAGATTCGTGCCTGGCGCCCGTTCGTTCCGGGATGATTATTTTACCTTCTCGGCTGCCTGCGACAATAAGGAAGCGATATCGCCGCCGCCAATCATGACCGACTCCCACAGGTTGCCCGTTTCCGTCGCGATGTCGCCGGATTTGGCGGTTACCTTGTTGTACGTCATGGGAGTGGAGAGCGCCGCGTTAACTGCGGCAGCCATGTAATACTTCTTCGGATCCGATTTATCGGACGCCAGGAACTGCTTGTACGCCGGAACCTCCAACATCGATTTTCGAATCGGCAGATTCCCCGAATTGATCAGCCAGTCCGCGTTTTCCTCGGCGCCGGACAGAAATTTGATCAGCAGCCAGGCGGCGACGCGCTGCTCGTCGGTCGCATTCGCGAAGATCGCGTAGTCTTCTCCTTTGGACAACGCCACCGGCGTTGCGGGATCCTTTTGCGGAACCGGCGCTACTGCGAGCTCGAACTTCTTCTGGCCAGCTTCCGGATTGGGAATCGCGAACGGCACGCCCGCGGCCGCCCCGACATACATGTAGGTTTCTTCCATGACGAACCCGTTGCTGCTCGTTTTGCCGCCCGCGCTCGGCATAAGCGCAGGCATGGTAAAGTAACCTTTCGTCATATTGCCTTTGTAGAACTCCAATGCGCTTTTCGTCGCGTCATTGTCGATGTCCGCCGTGCCGTCGGCGGCAACGTAAGGGCTTCCCCATTGCTGGGACATCAGCTTGAATGCGGCATCCCCGTAGGAATTGTCGAAGCTGAAGCCGGGTTTGCCCGTATCGTCCTTGATGGTTTGACTGTCTTCCACGATATCATCCCAAGTCTGCGGCGCCGCCCAGCCCTTCGCGTCAAAATACGTCTTGTTGTACACCAATACGTCCGTCGTTTTCTTGTTGGTCGGAAATCCGTACAGCGTCCCCTCGGGACCGAAGCTTTTGGCCTCGTCGAGATAGATCGGGTAGAAATCCGCCTGCTCCTCGCTCGAGAATCCGATCTCGCCGTCAGCGTAATAGGGCAGGAGATCCACGATGGCGCCGCTGTCGATATATTCCGGGAAGGTGCCGGCATCTAAATTGGATAAGGTCGGCGTGCTCTTCGAAACAATGTTTTGCGTCAGCTTTTTCGCCAATTCGTCCACTCTGCCTTGCGCGGAAAAATCAACTTTTATATTGGGATATCGGGTCCGGAAGTCATCGACCATTTGTTCCAAAAACGGAAGATTGCTGGCTCCCGTACTCGTCCAGAAGGAAATCGAGACGTCCTTCTTATCCGTCACGACGGCCTGAACGGCTTTCTCCAATCCGCCGGTCGCGCCTGCTTCGCCATTCGCGCCGTTTCCGCTGCCGCATGCCGTCAATGCCATTGCTATCGTCAAAACCGAACTTGTCGTGACTAACTTTCTCATCGTAGCGCCTCCCGTTTTCCATCCTGTTTTCCTATCGCTTTTTATCGCCTGCTGCGCTATGTGAAGGGTCCGGACGATCTGCCGGCAGATCGCCGATACGCCGTATATGAAGCACGATTCAGCCCTTGAGGCCGCCTTTGTCCATTCCCGAAAGGATATATTTCTTAAGAAGCAAGAAGAGCAGCACCAGCGGAATGATGACCATGGTTGCGGCGGCCATCTGCAGCTCGTACTGGATTCGTCCGGTATCGCTGGTAAAGGCATTTTGCAAGCCGTTCGATACAAGCCGCTTGCTGTCGTCCGTCGTGATCAAATTCGGCCATGCATAAGCGTCCCAGATCCAGATCGTCGACAATATCATCGTCGTCACGACGGACGACTTGGACAAGGGCAGCACGACTTTCTTCAGATATTGAAAATGGCTCACGCCGTCCACCCGCGACACGAGGTACAGCTCGTCGGGTACCTGCTTGAAGGTCTGCCTCAGCAAGTAAATATTAAAAGGGTTGATGCAATACGGAACGATTAACGCCTGCCAGCTGTTCATCCACTCCAGCTTCGACACGGTCATGAAATTCGTAATGATCAGCATCTCCTGCGGAACCATCATCGTGCCGAGCACCGCGAAAAATAACAGCGTCTTCCCCCGGAAGCGTAATCTCGCGAACGCGAAGGCCGCCAATACCGTAACCGCCGTACTGATGGCCACTACGGCGATCGCGACGAAGACCGTGTTGGACAGGTACCTTAGAAAAGGCGCTTTGATCAAAGCATCCAGAAAATTCTGAAAGCGAAGCTCGGCAGGAATCATCGTCGGCGGCGTCCTCAGCAATTCCACGCTCGATTTCAAGGACGTGTTGATCATCCAGTAGAACGGCACGAGCATGAGGGATACCGCAATCGTGAGCAAGAGATAGACGGCAAATTTTCTCGCAAGTTGAGTTTTCAATTGTAATGGACCCGCTTTTTGGTTAATTTGAATTGCACGACCGTGACGAGCATGACCAGCAAGACGAGAATCATCGCCGCCGCGCTTGCCTTGCCGATCGAACCCGGGGTCAAATAATCGCCCATCGCGTCCATCATGTAGCCCACCAGCGTAATCATCATCTTGGAGTTGTCTCCCGGCGGACCGTAATGGCTGCCGAACAGCGCGATAACCTGCGCATACGCCTTGAACGCCGTGATGACCGACGTGATGAAGACGTAGACGGTAGTCGGGGATAAGAGCGGCAGCGTGATTTTGCGTATGATGCGCCAATTGCTCGTCCCGTCGACCTTCGCCGCCAAGTAATACTGTTTGTTGATGTTCTGCAATCCGCCCATGAACAGGATGATCTTAAGCGATATCCCCTGCCACACGGTATAGACGAACAGGATAATCAGACAGCGGGCATACGCCTCGTAATAGAGCTTTGGCGAGGAAGCGATGCCTTCTCCCTTGATCCAAGCAACCGGATCGATGCCGAACCAGCCTAATACCGTATTGACGAGCCCGAAGTTCGAATTGAACATGAAGGCAAAGACGAGGCCGGCGGCAATGACGTTCGTTACCTGCGGCAGATAGAACAAGGTCATATAGAAGCCCTGCCAACGTTCAATGGCGTTTAATAGAAGCGAAATCGTCAGCGCGGCGACCATCGAAGCCGGGATGCAGACGAAGGCGATAAACAGCGTATTGATAATCGCCCGGCCGAAGGTGGCGTCTTTGAATATGTCCGCGTAATTTTCCAGGCCGAATCCCGCGAATTCCCCGGTGAGAAACCGATATTCGTTTTTGAACGACGTCAGAAACGTACCCAGTATGGGATACAGAAGGAAGACGGCAAGCAGCACCAGCGCCGGAAGCAAGTAGAGATAGGCCGAGCGATCATAACGCGCTTTCCTTGCGGCTTTCTTCGGCTTCAGCATTGCAGGATCTTCTCCCCTTCCGAATTAAAGATAAATACGGTCCGCGGCCTTGCGCGTAACCGAACGCGATCCCCTTCGCGAAGCACGTCATCCGAATCGCGGTGCATTTGCAAAGGCTGTCCATCGGCGAGCCGGACCTGCACGGTCGACGTTCCGCCCGTTCTTGCGATCGAAACTACGGTTGCCTCGAAGGCATGCTTCCGATTTTCTTTATCCAGCCGTATGCTTTCATGGCGGACGCCGACTTTCACGGGCTGATCGGGCACGGATTCCGGTAACGCAAACCACTCGTCTTTCCCCAGATACAGCTTGTTGGCTTCGATGCTGCCATCGACGAGATTGATCTGCGGACTTCCCAGAAATTCCGCTACGAATTGATTAGCCGGGTTGTCATACACTTCTTGAGGCGGGCCCTGCTGCTGCAGTACGCCATCCTTCAGAATGATTACTTCGTCGCAGATCGACAACGCTTCGTCCTGATCATGCGTCACGAACACCGTCGTGATGCCCGTTTGCTTCTGAATTCGTTTGATCTCGTCCCGGGTTTGCACGCGAAGGCGCGCGTCGAGATTGGAGAGCGGCTCGTCCAATAGGAGGATCGACGGATTTTTGACGATCGCCCTCGCGATGGCTACCCGCTGCTGCTGTCCGCCGGAAAGCTCGGCCGGTTTGCGGTCCAGGTACGCCGTCAGTTCAACGAGCTTGGCCGCTTCTTCCACCAAACTGTTGATATACGCTTTAAAATTCGCCATGGGCGGAGACAACTCGGCAAAACGCTGCTTTAACCGCTTCTTCATTTCCTTTGCGTTCAAGAGCGGAAAGGCAATATTGTCCCATACGGTGAGATGCGGATAGAGCGCATAGTTCTGAAAGACGATGCCTACCCCCCGCTTATCCGAAGGGAGCGCGGTCACGTCGCGATCTCCGAAGTAGATATGCCCGTCGGTTACGTCATGAATGCCGGCGATCATAAACAGCGTCGTGGATTTGCCGCAGCCCGACGGACCCAGAAGCCCGACCAATTTGCCGGACGCGACGGTGAAATCCAGCTCTTTCACGGCAGTGGCCGGCGTTTTCTTGCTGCCGGCAAACGTCTTCGTCACCTGCTCGAGTCTCACCTGCATTACGTTTCCCCTCCGATCCGCGGTTGGTTCTTCAATGTATAATTCGCGGGCAATTCCTCGTCCAAACCGCCGTTCGCCCGTATGCTTTGAATCATGCCATTCCTGACGGTTGCGTCCGTAACAATGCGATCCACGCCATTCGAGAAATCATACCCCATCTCATCGGAAGCAAGGAATTCGTCGACGGCAATATCGTAGTACGTCTCCGGCATCAAGGGCGCACCGTCTTCGAGCGTGATCGTCTCGATCCGTTGCCCGAATGGTTTGGCGTAATCCGCCGTTACCCGTACGCCGCCGAATGCGAGCGGCGAAGCTCCCTCCCGCTTGAGCGTGCAGATGCCGTTCTCGATGTTTCGGATGATATCGCGGCCCCGCAGCTTCATCGTAACGATGCGATTGGCGAAGAATAAGACTTTGTTCAACAGATACAGCGTGATGTTTCCTTGCTTGATGCCGCTCCCCATTCTCCCCGCGTACATCATGGCAATCGCGTTGCCCGTCGCCTCCTGCATTACACGAATCGCCAGCTTCGATAAAGCCGTTCCCTCCGGGAGCACTTCGTTTCCAGCGGATGTCCGATGGACAATATCCGATTTCGCGATGCCGATGACTGCGCCAAGCTCTTCCATGGCCGAGCGATGATAATGATCGACTTGGGCTTGAATTTGTTCATCCGGCTCTATGGGAATCAATGCATCGCTGTAATCGATGAAGCTTGGCGTTACCCGCAGCAAGCGATGATCGTGCGTGAATCGAAGCGTGAGCACGGCAAACCCTTTTCCATGCGATCCTCCCTGCGCCACGGCGACATCATGGATATCGAGGCTCATGAATTGATGCCAGTGGGCGGTAAAGACGCCGGCTAACCCCGGGACTTGCCGGCAAAGCGATATCGCTTCCTCCCCTACCGGCGTTTCGTTGTCGACGCCGTACTTCAATCCGTAATGGGTGAGCGCAATGATCGCGTCCGGCTTACCGAGCGGATCGTTCCCGGCCAGAAGATATTCTACCCATTTTTTGGCTGTTTCCACGCCGTCCGCAATTTCCAGCGCATGAATATCCCGAGGCCGATCGACGTTATCCATCGGTTCTCTCGTAGACAGGCCGATGAAGGCAATTCTCAACCCGTTCCGTTCGACCATGAGATAAGGCTTCACGAAATCCGGCATCGATAATGTCGTTGCGTCCACCACGTTCGCGGCCAGAAAGGTGAACGCTCCCCTTCGCTGCCAAGCTTTCATCGTATCGATGCCGCAATCGAAATCATGATTGCCGACCGCCGAAGCGACCGTTCCGACCGTTCGCATCAGATCCGTTACCGGCTCGCCGCGGAAGTATTCGGCAATCGGGTCGCCTTTAAAGTTATCTCCGCCGAACACGACGATCGTGCCGGGATTGTCCTGCTTGAATCGATTGATCGCGCCTGCCAGCCGCGCACTGCCGAGCGTCCGGTTCGTCGGCAGGATCTCCGCATGAAAATCGTTCACGCATAGGATTGAAATGCGCTTCTCTTCATTCGCCATGCGAACGCCCCCGATCCAGTAGAAATGTCTTCCGCTTCCTAAACCGCCTGCCCATGGGCGTCTGCATAACTTCATAGAGATGAAAGCTCGTAACCGTAAAGGATGAAGCATGCACGGGACAAGCCGACACGATTCGATCCCATTCCTTATCGAAAGCATTGCCGTACGCCAACGTGATATGGGGGCAAAACGGCTCTTGATCATAAGGCTCGTATAGGCCGGCCATAGCCTGATCGATTGCGTGCTGCAGCCCGTGCAGCTTCGTCAGCTCATGCTTGACGTCTACCCACAAGACATGATCGTCGGCATTCGCGAAAGAGCCCAGTCGGTTAAGGCTTAGTTCAAAGCTGTCCAAGCAGATGTTATCCAGCCTTTCAATGGCTGCTTCGGTATCTTCGAGCTCGTTCACGTACAGCAGCGTCAAGTGATAATTCTCCGGCGGCTCGAAGCGGCCCCCGTGCGCATGCGTTTTAAGACAGCCGGCGATTTGGCTCAGCTCGGCTACGATGCGCGCATCAAAGTCAATTGCGATAAACGATTCCATATTCGATTCCAATTCCTCCGTTGCCGCCATTCACATGAATAATTGAAAAATAATTCCTTATAACCTATCGTTTACTATTTTTTGTCGACATGTACACGGCTGCAAGTCGACGATACACCAGAATAATTCAGAGTATCCTTTCGAGTCAATCGGTTTCATGTTAAACGATTGTAAATATTCGCGATTTCGCTTGCATTTTCTCCCAGTAAATTGTCGATTGAGGATCAACCCGAAAATCGACATTACGCCAGAATATATCATAATTAAAATTTATGCTATCCATTTATTTTTAAAAAATTGTAAACCAAGCACCCCTAAACGCAAATAAACCGCAGCTGGCCGCTGCGGCAAAAGTAAAGTTGACTCCTATTCGGGGAAAGCCGATCAGCGGTTCAAATAACCGAACGGTCCCGACGGCGGTCCCAGACGCCGCTTCTCGCGCAGGCCCTTGTATGCCGAGTCCGTCAGCAGCGCCGCGACGATCGCCATGGCCGCCAACGTCCACAATGCCTCGCGTTTCCGCTCGGGCGCACGGTCGAAGTGCGCGTGTCCCAACCGCTGCCGCGCCTGCTTCATGAGGGCGAGCTGCAGGTCGGGATCGTTATGCGCGCCGCCGGCATTGAGACGGAAGCCGTTGCTTTGGCCGGGGCCGTCGAGGCCGTCCTTGACGGTCAGCGTCACGTCGATCCCGAGCTGCGCGCATATATCGAGCAGCGGCTTGGAGAACGCGCCGTACGGAAAAGCCAGCACATGGTTCGGGGCGCCGAGCTCCCGGTCCAGAACGGCATTCGCTTGCGTCAGGTCGGCTTTCACCCGCAGCTTGTACTCCTTCATCGTCTCCCGTCTGCCTTTGTCTTTCAGATACACGGGTCCGGTCAGCGCGGCGATCGAATGCGCTTCCTTCGCATCCGTGGGCTCGTACTTATGAGCGTCATAGGAATGGCTGTAAAACGATATTCCATGCCGCGCCATTTCCTTGACCTGATCCCAGTTCAGCTTGGAAACCCCGGCGTGATGCGGGTTGCCGACCGTGCCGACGATCAGGAAGCTCGTCGCGGGCGCCCCCTGCTTGCGCAAGATCGGATAGGCGTACCGGTAGAAAGATTCATAGCCGTCGTCGAACGTGAGCAGCACCGCGTTATCCGGAACCGGGCTTCCCCGCAGGATGAAATCGCGATATTGGTTCATCGTGATCCAGTGAAAATTGTTGCGCTTCATCAACGCAAGCTGGCGTTCGAACTTGGCGGTCGACAACGAGCCGGCATCATGCGGCCTTTGCTCGACTTCGTGATACATCAGCACGAGCACGCGCCCTTTGTAGTAGACGCCATGCGGTGCATCGGCGCCGGGGCTTAGCCCGTGGTACAAGGGTGCTGCGCCTTCCGGGTCGCCGGCGCCTGCCGCGCTCCCGACGCCGTAGAACAGCCGACCGACATAGGGCATGCGGCCATGGTAAGCCTGAATGGTCAGCACGCAGCATTGTGCGGTAAGTCCCAGCAGCAGCGTAAGCAGTAGGATCATTTTGGTTTTATGGATCATAGGGCCAACTCCCGCGTCGTGTAATTCGATGGCGTTACGGCCAATCGCAAACATCACCTTTATCAACGCGGGAAATTCGTCGGAAGTTGCCGTTTCCGTCATTTAATAGTGGCATAGCGAACGTTTTTTCGAAAATGGCCTTCGTCGTATCGCCTATGCGAAGTTGCAATCCGTCGGTTGGACGTTAAGCAATGCGTGGTTCAGTAAAATTCCTTGACAGGAATATTCCCGATCGGGTATATTCGAATTGGAAATAATTAGCCGATCATCTTTCTTCGCTGCAGCGCAATTTTTCGGAAAGGAGGAACCGACTCATGAACCAAGAGGTCTCTACGTTTATCCAAAATCTCCAGCCGTCGTGGCAGGTCGAACTTTGCAACCGGCTTCGTCAAATGGTCCACGAGACCATACCGGACTTCGAAGAACGGATTCAATACAAAAAGCCGCATTTCCTGAAAAACGGGAAATACGCGGCGGTTATATCGCCTTCCAAGGACGCTGTGGCGTTCATGATCATGAATGCGAACGAACTGGACGTCCCGAAAGGCTTCGAAGGTCCGGCAGAACGAAAATGGCTGAAGATTCGCGAAGGGGAATCCCCTGACTACGGCCTGTTATCCCGACTGCTTGCACAAGCATCCGGCACGCTTTAGAGGATCGAATCAGATCGGCAGACTATGAAACCGGCGACGCTGGGCACTCGCGGATCCCATCCGATCATATAGGCACGAATTGACGCGAAATCACGGATTACCAAGGGAAAAAATAAGGAGGCAATTATATGACGGCACATTTTGCCAACGGACTTGAGCTTACCCGCACGTTCGACGCTCCACGAGAACTCGTATTCAAGGTATGGACGGACCCGGAGCATTTCGCGAAATGGTGGGGGCCGCAAGGCTTCTCCTTGCACGTGGCCAAAATGGACGTTCGCCAGGGCGGCATGTTTCTGGGCAGCCAGAAATCTCCCGAAGGCTTCGTCATGTGGGGCAAGTTTGCGTATCAGGAAGTCGCGCCGCCGGAAAAACTCGTCTTTATCCAGTCGTTCTCCGATGAGGAAGGCAACACGATCCGGGCTCCGTTCGATCCGAACTGGCCGCTCGAGATCATCAATATCCTGACCCTCGCGGAAGAGAACGGCAAGACTTTGCTTACGCTGCAAGGCGGCCCCGTGAACGCCACGGAAGAAGAGCTTGCGGCATTCGAAAAGATGCGTCCGATGGTACAGCAAGGCTTCGGCGGCACGTTTGCTCAGCTGGATGCTTACCTGGCAAGCCAGCAATAATCCCGTTCGATCCTATTAACGGAGCTACATTAGCAAGCGGGCTTTACGACATCGGCCGTCTCGAAGCAGCAGTCCCGGACGTTTTTCCTCGTCCGGGGCTGCTGCTTTTCCGTTTCAGGGCTCGTCGACGGCATGGCTTTATCTTGCGGATCTGCGGCCGGATGACGATCGTATGCACTGCTGCCCGGACGGGCGTACGGCGCCGTTGACGACGGCAACACCGAATGATCTCCCGCGTGAATAACAAAAAACCGCGAGATCGCGGTTTTTGGCCTTGCGCTGCTCTTGTCGCCCGACACCGGAATCGGTTCCGCTTCAGCGCTTAAGCAGGTTGATATGATCGAGATTCGTGCTGCTGTTGAAAATAAACGCGAGTTTGTATTTGCCGCGGTTATAGGTGATTTTCTGCTGAACCAAGGATCCGTTCCGGATGATGCTCGAGCGCGAAGGCGCGCCCCACTGCTTGAAGAGCATTCGCTTCGTGATGCCCCCGATATTCGTCTGGCGTTCGACATTGGTCCCGAAATACCGCATTTCCCGAATCTTGTTCAGCTTGTAGGCGATGGCGTAGCCGGGATGTCCCATCTCCGCCGAATACGAGTCGAAGCCATCCGCGTTCGTTCTCGGCTTGTCCGGCTTGCCGATCAAGCCGATGACGTTCTGACGGGTGCTTACGCCTACCTTCAGCTTGTTTACCGAACCGGGAAATCGGCCATTCAGCGCCGGTTTATAGAAGCTGTTCAGCGTCTTCGAGGCCATCGCCGCGTCTTGGGCGTTCGCTTGCCGCACCTTGATCGCCGCCTCGCCGGCGTCTGCCCGGGCCGCTAACCCGAAGGTAAGTACAAAGCCGGAGAGCGTTACGGCCATTGCTGCTTTACGTAATTTATTCATCGTCATGTCCTCCTGCGTGCGATTCATGGAATGGTTCAAACGCTTCTCCGTTAATTTACCCTGAAGCCGTCTCGGTTACTCGGCGCGATACGGCAGTGTGAACGCAAAAAAGAGATCGCCCCTTCAATCCCGGGACGATCTCTTCCGCGGCGCGTTGGAACCTTAGAATAATCCCTCGCGAAACGGCGTAACGAGCGATTGGTACGCAGCCTGCCGCCCCTCTTCCAGCTTGCCGATATACCCCTCCCGCCAAGCGGCCGCGGCTTGGACTTTCTCCGTCAGCCTCTCGGCCAATTGCGGGTCGTCCGAGGCGACGATCCAATCCGCGAGGTCCAAGCCATGCATCAGATCGAAGCTCTTGAACCGGTAACCGATGCAGACGAACGGAACTTTCGCCGCCGCGGACAGCAGGTTGGCATGGAGCTTGAAATTGATCGTCGCGGCGAATCCGGCCAGCAGCCGCACGTAATCCGCGGCAGGATAAACCTTGGGATCGAACGTCACGCGATCGTCGCGGCCAAGCTTGCCGTACAGCCTCGCCAGCGCCTCCCGGTCCGGCCCCCAGAGCGAATACAGATGGAGCCTGTACCCGAGCGCAAGCAGCGAGCGGCCCGTCTCCGCGAGCAGGTCCTCCACCCGCTCCTCGCTGCCGCCGTAAAGCCGGTTATAGGTGGTGCCCCAATTGATGCCGATCGTCGGAGACTGTCCGTCGGCGCGTCCGGCCGGCTGCGGCGCATATCCGGCATGCAGCGCGTTCATCAGCATCGCGGAATCTCCGCTGATGGCCAGATGCTTCGGCAAGGCGCCTAGCGAGGCGATATACGCCTTCGTCCATGGCCCTCGAATTCCGCAATAGACGCTGTGCTCCATCACGGCCTTCAGCTTAGAGCGATACGCCTCGCTTTCATCGGCCGTTTCCGGCGCGAGCCGCCCGTCCGGCGACGGCGCCCATCGGTGAAGCCGGTCATGCCCGCTGCCCCAGATCATGACGGTCTTGCCGAGCTCCAGCGCATCATGCACCAGATCGACATAGCCCGGGATGATCAGCGATCCGCCGCCGAGCACGATCGTATCGTACTCGCCTACTTTCTTCCACTCCACTTGCGGCAGCGAGGGGATGACGAGATACTCTTCATCCTTCAGGTGAGCGTCCGCCATCGCCCGAAACATCTCCCACATCCATTCATCCCCCAGGTTGTTGAAGCCGATCCATCCTAGATACAACACCTTTCGCATTCGTCGCGTTCACTCCATTCCTGTCAAGTCATCGGAAGCAGTCATTGTACAACTGCTTCATCTGAAGCGCTTTGTCGCGGATATGAAAATTCGCCCGCGCCCATGCCTGCGCTTGCCGGCCCGTCTCCTCCAATCGGTCGTCGGAAGCGAGCGCTTCGCGGATCGCCTCGCCGATCAACTGTTCGGAGGGACGCTCCTTGGAGTCATGGTCGCCGAAATAATACCGCCACGCCTCGTCATGCGCGGCCTGGTCTACGAGGCCGAAATAACCGTGATTGCCGATGGCCAGCACGGGCTTGCCGCATGCCATCGCCTCCAGCGCTACCCGTCCGGTCCCGACGACGAGATCGCCCAAATTGTAGTAATCGCGCATTTGCATCTGACTGCCTACCAGATGGACGAAGGGCGCGCCGCATTCGCGGTTCGCCGTCTCGGCCAGCTCGGCTATGGCGGCAGCTTGGCTGCCCGAACCCGCGATCACCACATGGAGCGGAATCGTGCCGTCTAACCGAATCGTCCGCGCGGCCCGCACGAGCATCGCGCATACCGTTGCCTTGTCCCAAGCGAGACGCGACGCATAGACCACCACCTTCTCCCCGCCCGGGATGCGAAGGCCGGCCCGCAGCGCCGCGGACGAGTCGGCGCGGTATTGCTCAAAATCGATGCCGTTCGCGATCACCCGCGACGGAATGCCCTGACAGTCCAAATAAGCCTGTACCGGAAGGCTCACGCTGATGAAGGCGCAACCGGCAGCCTGCATCAGCTGCAGCTGATCCGGCGGATAGTAGGCGCCATGCACCGTAAACACGACGGGAATGCCCAGTTTCCTTGCCGCTTTCGCCGCATGCAGGCCGGACGGCGTTTGGTGGACGTGCACCAGATCGATTTTGCGGCTGCGCATGATCTGCGCAAGCGCGCGCTCCGCCTGCTCCTGGCGCGCCGGCTGCAGCAGCTGCTCCGCCGACAGCTCCACGCGGTGGATCGGACAGCCCGCGCGGGCAAAGGCATCATACATCGCGCCGGTTCCGCCCGCGTAGACCGGCATGACGCCGAGCGACGGGAAAGCTTTCACCAGGCTCAGCACATACGTTTCCGTGCCGCCGACGGCCAAGCTGTCCATCACCATCAGCAGCCGGATCCGGTTACGCGTCATGGCCGTGCTCCTTCTTCGATTTGCCGAAATAGTTGCGCGAACGCTGCTTCTGATGCTTGCGGTAGTAATACAGCACCTCCCGCAGATTGTCCACGTTCCTCGCGCCCGAGTGGATCACTTTCGCGATGAATTCGTAATCCTCCGCGCCTTCGATGCGACGCGTATGTCCGCCGATGCGATCGAACACCGATCCGCGGAACATCACGGTTCCGTGACAGATGCAGTGCCCGCCGTCGGCGTATACCTTCCCGATCTGCTCGCCGTATTTGAGCCAATACACCGGCATCCTTCGTTCCGGCTGCCCGTCCTCGAACACTTCGTAGTTCGTGCCGAGCAGCTCGATCTGCGGATTGTGGTTCAGATGACGAACCTGCCTTGCCAGCCGCTCCGGATGCGACAGGTCATCGGCATCCTGGATGGCGATATACTCGCCTTTGGCCAGATACATCCCCGCCGTAATGGCGCCGGCATAGCCCGTATTGCGCGGCAGCCGCAGCAAATTGATGCCATTGCCCTCCCGAAGCAGCGGTTCGTTGACGTTAAGCCAATTCACGACATGTTCGTAGGACCCGTCCGTGGATGCATCGTCGACGAGAATGAGCTCCCAGCTCGCGTAGGTTTGATCGAGCAGGC
This sequence comes from Paenibacillus sp. J22P277, assembly GCF_059383675.1. Taxonomy (NCBI): domain Bacteria; kingdom Bacillati; phylum Bacillota; class Bacilli; order Caryophanales; family Paenibacillaceae; genus Paenibacillus; species Paenibacillus sp. J22P277. The sequence goes on along the minus strand of NZ_JBXENS010000005.1, from coordinate 597,506 downwards.
TCGTCAAGCATTCCTTCAGATAAGGAAGCTTGTTATAGACCGTAATGACCACGCTGACCAGTCCCGGCACGCGTTGATACGACATGTTGCCTCTCCTCCCTTATCTTCCATCATCGTTACAGCAAGCGAATATAAGAAATGAAGCGCAGCTGAATGATCGCATAGCTGCCGCTCTCATAACCGAAAATCTCCGACGTGCGGAGCGTCACCGATGCCCCGTCTACCGACACGAGCGTGCCTTGAATCGTTTCCAGGGCGCTCGCGATCTGAACTTCTTTATTGACGAGCGATTGCAGCTCTTCGATCATCGCTCCACCTGCTTTCCCGTTAGTTGAAAGGCGACCAGCTGTTCCAGCGGCACCAAGACGCTTGTCCCCCCATGCTCGCGCACGGCCAAATAATCGGCGCCAACCTTCGCGATCGTCCCTTCCACGATCCCGGCCGGGGTTAACAGCTCGGCCGGTTTGCCTGCGTGCGGCTCGAAGATTTGCCCCAGTTTATGCAAGGCGTACGCACCGGCATCGCGCTGCGCCGCCAGTCCGATCGATGCCAATTCCTCTCGTATCGACTGACGCAGCTCTGCGATCAGCGCCGATGCGTCAAGCGAGTCCGATGCCGGCGGCCGCGCTCCGTTCGGCGGCGGCAGCAGACGAGCAAGCCCGTCGAAATATTCTTTCAGCTCTCTCTCGTTTACGATAATCTTCATCGCTCTTCCATCCTCCTCTTCCAGACGGAAACTTCTCGTCTCCATCCTTACTAACGTATACAGACGGCAGGAAGAACGATCAGGTCATTCCACCAGCCGAACCGAAATGTTCGTTTGCTGCTGCAAGACAAAAAGGACACCGTTCCAGGTGCCCGTGACAGATAAATCGCGGATCATTGCCGCCGTTCAAAGGTTAAACGGCAGATAGCGCCATATATAATTTTCTAATATTATATTGTTTAAAATATAATTGACCAATGCTTATTTTGGAGGTATACTCAAACCTGAGAGATACAAAGTACACAACTTAATTTTAGGCAATATAAAACGAGAGGATGAGGTATCATGTCCATTTACGATTTTGAAGTCAGAACGGTCAAAGGCGAAGCCAAATCGCTCCGCGAATACGAAGGCAAAGTATTGCTGATCGTCAACACGGCCAGCAATTGCATGTTCACGTCGCAATACAAGGAGCTTCAAGAGTTGTATGCCAAGCACAAGGACGAAGGCTTCGAAATTCTGGGCTTCCCTACGAACCAGTTCGGCAGCGGCGAGAAACGCTCCAACGAAGACATTCACAGCTTCTGCGAAATCAATTTCGGCGTCTCCTTCCCGCTCTTCGAGAAAACCGAAGTGAACGGCGACAATGCCCACCCCTTGTTCCAACATCTGAAAAAATCCGCTCCGGGCGTGCTCGGCTCCAAATCGATCAAATGGAACTTCACCAAGTTCCTCGTCGACCGCAGCGGCAAGGTGCTGAAACGGTTCGGTTCCACCGAGAAGCCGTCGGAGCTGGAAAAAGACGTAGCCGGCCTGCTGTAAACCGGCCGCTCGCCAAACAAAGGAGCAATCGCGCAGATCCCTTCTGCCGATGGCTCCCTTTTGGCGTTGCGGTCGCGTTACGTTCCGACGCATATCCACTTGAATTCTCGCTTCCCGCAGCTTCGTCTTTCTCGACCTCATGCCGAAATAAAAAAGAGAGGCGTCGGATCGCCTCTCTTTCCGTTTAATTGCCCATTCCGCCTTCATCTGCGCCTTCATTCGCGTCCCGTTAACACCTGGGCATCCTTCAGCAGCTTCTGAACGGCCGCCAGCGTCTGCACGTAATTCTCTTCCGTCTTGCAGAGCTCGACGAACAGGTTCCGCGATACGTCCTTCAGCTGCGCTTCCAGCGCCGCGCCCTTCTCCGTCAAGCCGATCTCGACTTTCCGTTCGTCCTCGATCGAGCGTTTGCGGTCGATCAGCTTTGCTTCCTGCAGCCTTTTCAACAATGGCGTCAACGTGCCGGTATCGAGCAGCAGCTTGTCCCCTAGGGCCGTGACCGTCGTATTCCCGTGCTTCCATAGCACGACCATGACCAAATATTGCGGATAGGTCAGGCCGAATTGATCCAGGATCGGTCGATACAGCCGCGTGAGTTCACGGGAGGCTGCGTATATGGAGAAGCAAAGCATGTCATCGAGTTCCATTTCCATTGGACGGGATACCTCCTTCGCTCGTATTCGGATATCGTCGTTCTATTATATAATTTTTCATTAAATTTTGCACAAGTTAATTTTGTCATCAATTTTATTGATCTTTCGGCATGCATGTCGCCGGCTACGAGGCGGATAATAAAAAACAGCCCGAAGGCTGCTTTTTACACGAGTATCGCTTTCCAAGATGCTTCCAACACCTGTTGAACCTGCGTCTCGTTCATGGGGTATTTCTCAATGTAGAGCCCCTTCAGGATCGAAGAAATGATGCCGTGAATCAACTGATGGCAGAGATGCGAATCCATTTCCTTGATAATCCCCTGCTTCTGGCCCTCGACGATCAGGGATAAGATCACTTCTCCCGAATTGTGCGCATCGTCCATGTTCCGCAGCTCCGACGAGATATACGGCGAAAAGGAATAGCTGTCGATGAACAGAAATTCCTTGGGAAAATCGATGCCGAATTTCAGCCGATTGAGCTGAAGACGCTTGAATCGCTCGTATAAGCCGGCTTGCGGATCAAAATCCCGCAGCAGGTATTCCCCCATGAGCATGCGGGCATCTTTATAGACGGCATTCACGAGCTCTTCCTTATTCGCGAAATAATTGTATATCGTGCCGGACCCTACGTTGGCCCGTTTGAACAACTTGGAGAACGTAACCGATTGCAGCCCTTCCTCGTGAATCAATGCAAGCGTCGCATCCATAATGTCTTTTTTCTTGCTCATCCGCCCCACCTCTTGAGCTTAACTTTAGTATCATAAAGCAGCCCATGTCAAGTTCGGCGAAGCAAGCATGGAAGACCCGCAAGTGACGCCGCGGCTGCCTTCGTCCATCTCGCGGGGTCCGGTTCACGATGATTATTAACGGGATTAAATGTTGATCGCTTTATGCTCGACGTACGCGCCCAGCCCGACGACGCCGAACTCGCGGCCGATGCCGCTCGCTTTGAAGCCTCCGAACGGTGCTTCGTAGGATGCCGGTGCGCCGTTGACGATGAAGTAGCCCGTCCGGATTTGGCGGGCGATGTCGAGACCATGCTCGAGCGTGCCGGACCATACTCCGCCCGACAGGCCGAGCGGCGAATCGTTCGCGATGCGCACGGCGTCGGCTTCATCCTCGTAAGGAATGACGACCAGGACCGGCCCGAAAATTTCTTCCCGGGCAATGCGCATGCCGTTGTTCACGTCCGCGAACACCGTAGGCTTGACGTAATAACCGCCCTCCAAACCCGCAGGAACGTCAGCTCCGCCGGTAACCAGGCGCGCGCCTTCTTGAATGCCCAGTTCGATGTAGGATTGAACGCGTTTCTGCTGATCGGCTCTGACCATCGGTCCGATGAACGTCGCGGAATCCGCAGGATCCCCCACCGCAAGACTTTCCGTCATGACCTTCAGCAGCTCAACGGCCTCTTCATAACGTTTCTTGGAGACGAGGACGCGGGTATGCGCGATGCAGCTTTCCCCGTTGTTGACGAATGAAGTATACTTCAAACCTTGAATCGCGGCTGCCAAGTCCGCGTCGTCCAATATGATCGTCGCGGATTTGCCGCCCAGTTCCAAGCTCACGCGCTTGAGCTGTTCGCCCGCGATCGACGCGATCCGGCGACCGGCACCGGTCGAGCCGGTAAACGCGATTTTGTCGACGCCGGGATGAGAGACCAAATATTCGCTGGTTTCGCGGCCGGCCGGAACGATGCTGACGACGCCATCCGGCACTCCGGCCTCGGCGAAGATCTCCCCGAGCAGCAGCGCGTCGATCGACGTTTCGGGCGATGCTTTGAGGATGACCGCCGAGCCGGCCAGCAGCGCGGGAATCATTTTCGCGAGCGCCGATTGATGCGGCGCGTTCCAGGGAATGATCGCGGCGACGACGCCGACGGCTTCTCGGCGAATAATCGGACCTTTGCCGCCGTTCAAGTTTTCCTCCCAACCGTACGTTTCCGCGGCGCGAAGGTAAGCGTTCGTCTGTTCGGCCAATGAATGCTGCACCCCGTTCGTAAACCAATAAGGCGTGCCGTTCTCGGACGTAATCAGGGCGGCGATCTCATCGGCGCGGGCTGCATGCAGCTCGTTGAATCGCGCAATGACGGTTTGTCGCTCGCTTGGCTTCATTTTCGGCCAAGGACCGTTATCGAAGGCATTTCGGGCGGCTGCGACGGCCAGATCGATGTCTGCCGGGGAAGCTTGTGCCGCGCGCCCGACGACGGATTGGTCATGAGGGGAACGAATCTCAAGTCGTTCTCCGTGAACAGGAGCTTTCCATTGACCGCCGATAAATAGTTTGTCGTAAATTTTCATGTTTTAGTCTCCTCTTGTTTTATGAAATTGGAATACATATTCTAATATTTAATGACAGTAATTAAGTGGTGTTCGCAGTGATTATTCCATCATTCCTAGTGAGTTTGGCTAATCACCTCGATTCAATTGGAATGTTTGTTCCATAGCCATTGTAGCTTCTCCCTGCCGTCCAGTCAATAACTTTCGGAATGAATGTTCCAAGAAATTAATCCCACTATCGTCGCCTACGTCTTCGTAATGGTCGAGGAGGATTCGCAACGCTTCCTCGACATTGTCGGAAGCCAAGCAGTAATGGGATGCGCGGTTGGCGCGCAGGATGGCCGAAGGTTTCGCTTCGGCCGGTGGATCCGCCGCTACCGCAACGGCGCTCGAGAAGCGTACGTTGTGATTGGCCGGCTGCTTGATCGCAGCTCGCGCACGAAAAGCATAGGGGCGACTGTCGTATAAGACAGCCGCCCCTATGCTCGTTAGCCCGTGCTATGTTGATCCTAATTTGGCGAGCTCAGCTCCTCCGGACCCATAAGTCCCATCGGTCTCGCGAAGAACGGTTCATCTCCGCTCAGCCTTCGTTATGCTCGCATACGCATTTTATGAACTCATTGATCACCAGCGCATGTTTATGCTTGGATTTGAAGCCGATCAATAAATCGTTGCGCACCGTCATATGTTCGAATATCCGCTTCCAACCCGACGCAGCCGACTGGCGGCACTCCAGCATATAAGTCGGCAGCAGACTCACCCCCGCGCCTTCCGCGACCGCTTTTAAAATCAAGTTCAAGCTTGGAATGACATGAACCGGATTAATGAGCGGCCCTTTCTTGAAAAACTCTCTCCAATATCTTCGAATGATGGGAAGTTCGAGACCGTAGCTGATCCATCGCTGCTCCGAAAGCCAGCTCTCCATATCCTTCAGCAGCTTGAATTCCGGCACGACCGTATCGGCCGGCGCCACGATGACGAAGTTTTCTTCCATTAACCGCACGTATTCGATGCCGGGCGTCATATACTTCCTGGTCGTTAAGATGATATCCACGCGATCCGCCTTGAGAAGCTCCAGCAAGTGATCCGCATCACCGAAATACGTGATGGTATTCCATTCCATGCAGGATAGATGAGCCATGACTTTCTCCGTAAACAGCTCCTGCGTCGTGCCGATTCGGATCGTCTTCATGGTTGGAGACAGATGCAGCTTCAATCCCATCGTCTTTTCTTCCAAGGACTCGATATGCGGCGCAAGATGGGAATACAGCTGCTTCCCGCGTTCTGTGGGGACGAGCTTTCGCGAGGTTCGCGTGAACAATTGTTCGCCGACTTCGGCTTCGAGGGATGCGAGATGCTGGCTCATTGCCGGCTGGGTCATGATCCGGGTCTTGGCGGCCTCCGATACGGAATTGTGTTTATAAATGGCGATAAAGCTTCTGTACCATTCAAAATCGACCATGGCTGCTCCTTCTTCTTTAATAATGCATCATTGCTTCTTCATGAAAGAGACGCTATTCATTTTCAGAAATAGTCAGACAAACGCGCTTTACGATCCATCAACGGGTATGAAATTATTGTAAGGTTTTCACACAAATACAACAAATTATGAAATAACGAACCGCGTATAAAATAATTTATTGCAAGTTCGGTCCGAGGCGACCGTTGATCGGGAACCGGTCCGTAGCCATACAGTACCATTGCGAACCGGCGGATTGAAGTACCGTTATGTTAGGGGGGGAATAACCAACCGTTATGGGGGAGGCTGTGCCATTCGAATAATGCGATGCGATTCAACTGCGGAAACGGCATAACAAAGAACCTTGAAGGCGTATCCTCCAAGGTTCTGCTGCCGTGCATGCGCCAGGCCGTGCTGCCCGCCGCATGCAAATCCCGGTGCATTCAGTTCATGCCGAGGTTCCGAGGCGCGATCATCGATTCAGATCTTTGAAGCCAATGCCGTACACGCCCGGAATCTCCGTTTCTTTGCCGAGCTTCGTTGCCGCTTCCAACGTCCAGTACGGATTGCGAAGCATCCCTCTCCCCACGGCGACGAGATCGGCGTCTTCGTTGCCGATCACGGCGTTGGCGAGCGATGGCTCGTCCAAACGCCCGACCGCGATAACCGGAACGTCCAGCTCCTGCTTGATCGCCCTTGCCATCGGCACTTGATACGCGACATGCGTACCCGGCCTGCCGTGCGCAAGGATAGGTCCTTCGCCGCCGGAGCTTACGTGGAACATGTCCACGCCGGCCTCGCGATAGGCTTTCGAGAAGGCAACGCTCTCTTCGATGCCATACCCGCCTTCTACGTATTCCCGGGCCGAGACGCGCATGAGCAATGGCATGCCGTCCGGCAGCGCGCGCTTGACGGCGCGCACGACTTCGACGCCGAACAAAGTCAAATCCTTGCCGTACGCATCCGTGCGTTTATTCGTGTAAGCCGATTGAAACTGATGGATCAGGTAACCGTGCGCGGCATGGATCTCGACCGTATCCACTCCTGCTTTGACGGCGCGTTCGGCAGCCACGCGGAATTTGTCCACCATTGCCTTCGCTTCGTCCGTCGTCAGCTCTCTTGGCGTTTTGGAGTTCTTGTCGAACGGGATCGCGGACGGCGCGACCGGAACGTCGGCATCCTGGGCTTTGCGTCCCGCATGGGCGATTTGGACGCCTACTTTCGCGCCGTAACGATGGCAGGCATCGACGATGCGCTTCAGCGGCGAGATCTGATCGTCGCACCACAGTCCGAGATCGTTGTCCGTGATGCGGCCGTCCGGCTCGATATCGGACATCTCGATCATGATGAGCCCCGCTCCGCCGACAGCGCGGCTGACATAGTGAACGTAATGCCAGTCCGTCGCGATGCCGTCTTTATTTATGACTGCGTATTGACACATCGGCGGCATGACGACGCGGTTTTTCAAAGCAAGGTTTTTAATTTGAAACGGATGGAATAAATGCTTCAAGCGCTCTCCTCCTTCAAAACAAGTATACGAAGACTATTGTTTGCCTCGGCAACGCTTATCACTCATTAGATAACCCGGATTATCGTCATGAATAGACGATGCTGCTTTAATCGCAAGCGAATCCGTCCGCTTTTCCTTTACGCGTTGGTCACGTAGTTAGGACGCACGTAGGCTCGCATGAAGCCGGCGCGGATGTAGTTGCAATAAGACTTGTTCTGTTCCTCTTGTCCTTCGGGCGGTTGTCCGGTTTCCGCGGTGAACCCGGTCACGCCTGCAGCGATGCCATCGGCCAGCCGTTGTTTGATTAACGCATTTTGAGCGCCCCTGCCGCGATAATCGGATAGTGTCGCGTCTACTCCGAGCCAAGCCCAGTTATGATCGGCGAACATTGCTCCGCATGCTACGGGGATATGACCCTCGTAGGCCACGTACACATGCCATTTCGGCCGTCCGACCAGCGCGGAAAGCCATCCGATGATCGGCACCGGCAATCCGAATCCGGCTTGCGCGACATAACCGAAGTCCGTCGCATGATGCGGCTCAAGTCGCCTTACCTCGAGCGTGGTTGCCTTGGGATGCTCCTCCGCAGGCGATGCATCGCGGTAATGCTTGGCCCAACCGTTGCCGGCGCGCTTCAGGCCTCTTGCTTCGATCCACGCCCCTATCGTCTCGGGGGACGCGGTCGGCGCCACCTGCAGCGCATTTGAAGGAGAAGCATGTTCGTTCAGCCATGCAATCGCTTGATCCAATCCCGCCTCGCTGGCGGGCTCGTCGACCCCGATTCCGAGAACGCGATTGAATTCCGCGATCGGCGTGCCGTGATCGGCAAGGGCGATGCTCGTTCCCAAGCGCGCAGAAGAAAGCTTCGAACTTTGAATATAGTTGTCCGGTGCGGCGGCGTACATATCGAACCAAGCCTCGCGCTCTACCTTTTCGATCGCAAGACGGACATGATTCTCTAAGGCAGCATTCATTGCGTCTCTCTCCGTTCCATTTCGATTTGCCGGATGCAAGCTCCGCACATGCTAAGTCTAAGTTCCCGTCGAGCAGACAACAAATCACGAAATACAAGATTACCCATAAATTTATTTATCGCTTATCATGATCTTCGCTTCACGTCGGCGTTCCAGCTGGGGCTGCGAACGGTTCGGCTATGAAATTATTATGAAGGGGCCGCATTTTCGTAATTTGTTATCATCGGGCGGATACGGTCTACAATTACATCGTGAAGTCTAGTATCATCCGTATCCGAGCGAGATGGGACAGCGCGATACCGCGCGCTCGGATTCCGGGAGGACGTTACGATCGGTCTTTTTCCGGGATGATGGAGGCCGACATTCGGACAAGCGGGGATTTTGGCCGGTTAATCAATTAAGTGCAGCAGCTGTTTGCTGACGGTTTCATCGCGCGTGATGATCGAGATCTGACGGCTCGCGCCGAAATCCGATATGGGAATGGCTTTGGTCGTGTCCTTCTTCTGGATGATAAAGATTTCGGGCAGGATCGATATGCCCAAATTGGCATGGATGAACCCAAGGATGCTCTGTCCCAGCTCGATTTCCAAGGCGATATTCAGCTCTTCGCCTCTGGCGGCAAACTCCTCTTGAACCAGCTTGCGTATGTCGCAGCCTTCGGGCAGCATCACGAAGGTCTCGTTCTTGATCTCGTCGAACGACACCTCCGATTTATTCCCGAATACGGGATGGTCGACGTTAACGAACAGATAGAACATCTCCGTAAATACGGGGGTCGAATAAAAGGCATGCTTCACGCCGCTATCGTCGAACAAGGCGGCATCGATCGTGCCGTCTTCCATATTGGTCAGCAGGTCGAAAAAACAATTAAAGACGCGCACCTTAATCTCTAGTTTGGCCATTGCCTGCTGATTGACCGCCATTCGGCCGGGGAGAAAGATCGTCGCGATGCTGGGCCAAGAGCCGATCGTCAGGTCGGCTTTTCCCTCGTCCTGGTTAAACGCGATTTCCCGTCGCATCGCGTTCACTTCGTTCAGGATGTTCTTGCTTTTATCAAGCAAGATTTGACCGGCCGGCGTCAGCGTCACGCCGATGGACGAACGCATCAATAACTGGGCGCCCAGTTCGACCTCCAGGTTGCGGATCTGCTTGCTTAATGCAGGCTGACTGATATGCAAGGCTTCGCTCGCTTTCGTCAAGCTCTTCGTTTCCGCCGTTTGCCGAAAGGCCTCCAACCAATCTATCCTCATTTTCATCCCCCATTACTTTTGGTTATTCCCCACCAAACTTAGCGGAAGTACAATCCGCGTTTGCCGCGTGTTACAGTATGCCTACAGCAAGTACGCGTCAAAATGCTGCGTTGCGGGACGCAACGAACGATTTTGGCGCTATCGGGCTGTTCACGTAAATTTTCCGTTTGGAGGGACTTACAGTGACAACGCGTATTTTAATGGTCGTAACGACGGCCGACAAAATGAATGCCGATGAACGAACCGGCTTATGGTTGTCGGAATTCGGAGAGGCGTACATCGCTTTCCGCAATCAAGGTTATGAAGTTACGGTCGCAAGCCCCTTAGGCGGGCAAGCGCCGATCGATCATAGAAGCTTGGAAGGCGCGTCTCAAGAAATGCTGGATACCGCCGATTATCTGACGGACACGATTCCGCTGGATGCCGTAAACGACATTCATGCCTATGCGGCCATCTTCCTCCCGGGCGGGCATGGAACTATGTTCGACATGCCTGACAACGCCCTGCTGCAATCGATGATCCGCACGCTGTACGAAGTCGGCAAAACGGTCGCTGCCGTATGCCACGGTCCGGCTGCCTTCGTCGGCGTGAAATTGTCCGACGGTCGTTCGTTGGTAACCGGCAAAACGATCGCCGCGTTCACGGACGAGGAAGAGCTGGAAACGACATTAGACAGATTTATGCCATTCCTGCTGGAAACGCGGCTTCGCGAATTGGGCGCCCGTCTCGTAACGGCACCGAACTGGACGAATAACGTCCAAGTCGACGGGAATCTCATTACGGGCCAAAATCCGCAATCCACGGAAAGCGCCGCCCGGGAAGTCATTCGCCAATTATCGTAACTGCCCTTAGATTTCCCTTGAATGTTCGGCCTATTCATTTCGAATTTCGGCTGAAATCACGCTAGATGGAAGGAATATTGCCGTGGAAATTATCACGATCGTTGCCGTCCTGAAGGGCCGCGCAGGGAACGCGAAGCAGCTCCGGGACGAATTGCTCCAAGTCGCGGCGGCTTCGCGCGCCGAAGATGGCTCTTTGGATTATGCGGTGCATGAAAGCCATGCCTATCCGGAGCAGTTCGTATTATACGAAACGTGGAAGAACGAGGCCGCCCTTGAGCAGCATCTCGCTTCGCCCCATTACCTGACGTACCGCAAAGCCATCGAAAAATGGATCGACAGCCGGGAAGTATTCCGTCTGAACACACTCTCGAGATAACCACAGGAGGCCAAAACAATGACAACCGAACTCGCAAGCGTACAACACGTGATGAAACGCTGGAAAATGCACCGCAATGCTTTGCTCGAACTGGTCGCGGTATTGCCCGAATCAGGCGGATCGTGGCGCCCTTGGGACGGCGCGATGACGACCGTCGAGCTGGTGCACCACTTGGCCATGACGCCGGACTTCTTTTTTTCCGCCATCGAAGAACGCGATATGATCGTCCCGCCGGTTCCGTCGACGCTGACCGAAGCTCGCGAGCTGCTGAATCGGCTGACCGAGGAACATGAACGGAAGCTGGCCTCTTATACGGAAGCCGATCTGCGCAGGGAAGCGACCATTCCATCCTTTCGCGTCACGGAACCGATCGAGGAAATTCTGCATCGCTTGATCGGACACGAGGCGCATCACAAAGGCCAACTGTTCGTCTATGCCCGCATGCTTGGCGCGGTTCCCCCGTTCTATACCGATTTAACGGTATAATCAAGGCGTATAACGTCTATACTCGGATGCGCTGCATGGCGCACAAACGCAAAGAGCCGGCCCGATCAATCGGGCCGGCTCTTTTTTATATGATATTCAAGTCGTTGGACATACGCTTGCCATCGGCGTTGTGCCGGTGTGCCGCGAATTATTCTTCCGAGAATAACGATGCCGTCGAGCTTGCGATTACTTTGTTCGGCACCCGTTCGAATAACGGGCTTACCGACTCCTGCTTATGAATTTGACTGATGGCCTCGCCAAATAACGGCGCCACGGAGACGAGTTTGATTTTCGGCGAATGAATCAGATGGGGATTCTCCACGGAGTCCGTTCCGATCACCATTTCGATCGCGCTCGCTTCGATTTTTTTCACGGCCGCTTCATTGATCAACAGATGCGACAAACAGGCGATAATGCGTGTTGCCCCCCGCTCGATCAAGCATTTCGATAATTCCACGATCGAGCCGCCCGTGAGCGAGAAGTCGTCGATGATGACCGCGGTTTTCCCCTGTACGTCTCCGATGATCTCCAAGATTTCCGCTCGTTCGTTGTGGTGCTTTCTGGTTTTATCCCCGATGGCAATCGACGTGCCCAGGTAATCCGCGTATTTTCTCGCTTGCTTGGCAAACCCGGCATCCGGCGAGACGACTACGGGATCGGATAGATTCATCTGCAGGATAGCCTCCGACAGGACGGGCAAGGCAAAGAGATGATCCACGGGCTTCTTGAAAAAACCTTGAATTTGATGGCTGTGCAAATCCATCGTCACGACGCGATCGGCTCCGGCCAGCTCGATGGCTTCGGCGCACACTCGCGCTCGGATGGACACGCGGGGCTCGTCCTTTTTGTCGCCCTTGGCATAGCTGAAGTAAGGCATGATCACGGTCACGGAGTTGGCGCTCGCCCGCTTGAAGGCATCGACCCAAAAGAGAATTTCGACGAATTCGTTGTTGGGGTTCAAGCCGATCGATTGGACAAGGTAAATATCCTTGCCGCGGACGGTCTCGTTGATCCGCACGAAGGTGTTCCCTTCCGAGAAGGTCATCGCCTCGGATTGCCCCAATTCAATGTCCAGATAGTCGCAAACTTTCTTGGCGAAGGGTTTCCCGGAACTCCCCGCAAAGACTTTAATCCCGGCATTTTTCATCGATGCACCGTCCTTATGAATAGCTTCGACGCGAATGCAAGCGTCGTCGATTCCGCTTCAAGCAGCTCGATCACCCTCGACGCGCGAAGGTCGGTACTTCAATCCCTTTCGAACTCATTTTAACACAAATGTTCATCTGATACGGAATCACGATGGAACGGCGAGCCGGCGCCGACACGACCTCTTACATCACGCTCAGCGCGGCTCCGATCGCCCCGCAATACTCCCCGTTGTCGGGAAACAGCGGCGTGCCTCCGCGCAAAACGGTGTACGCCCGCACGACGTCCTTCAACGGCTCGTTGCGGAAGAACGACGATCCGATGTAAACAATGGACGACATCCCGCCTTGACCGGCTGCCAGGACGCTGGTCGTCGCGACCGTTTCCCCGACGAGGCCGACTACCGAAGCGAGCAGATCCGCTTTCGCGATATCGTCCACGTTTTCGCGCAGGAACAGCTTCGCGAAATTGCTCGCCGTCAAGTCTCCCGGAATCGGAGGCTCCGCGCCGGCGTAAATATCGCTCACCTTCAAGTCGACGCCGCTGCGCGTCCCGGCCTGCGCCAACGCGACGATTTCCTCGAAGTCCGTCAATCCCGTCAACAACCGGGACAGTCCCATCAACGTTCCGCCGCCGACGCCGGTACCCCCGATTCGCGCGTGCCCGCCTGGATGCACGCGGTGGATCGAGGTGCCGGTCCCGACGTTCGTCAGTACGTAAGCATGCGTATCGACAACCTCGCCGAGCAAATAATCCGCGCCTTTCATCGTCGCCGCGAATTCCGCGATGTCCGTCACCGGCTTGTCCGTCATTGCCTTCAGCTGCGCGCTTTTGCCGCCCGTCACGCATACGCGCGCGTCCCGGAGTCCGCCGACCCATGCCGAGATCGCGTCCAGCTCTTGCACCGGCGCTTTGCGGAGCTCGGGCCCTCCTTCCGGTCCCATGCAGGCGATCTTGATCAAGGTGCCTCCCGCATCGATTCCGATCTTTTTCATCACCGATCGCCACGCTTTCTGTTCGCTTCACTATTTTCCGAGCCGTGTTTCCCTATCAGATCTTTCGAGCCGTCATCCTTGTTCATAGTATATGCCCTGCGTGAACGGCGTCAAACTCGCTTATGCGCTTGCAAGGCTATGCCGCTGGTCATTGCGGCAATACGCCAATAACACCGCGAAAGTCCAACGTTTCGCGGTGTTAATTGTTAACCTCATTAAATTATTTATTCCAAGTCTTCTCCCGCCGCTCGGCGGGCGATAAAAACGAATTCCAGACCCGGGCGATCCGGAGCATCGCGAATGGCTTCGACAGCGAAGTTCGCGGCGAACAAAGAATCCATGATCTCGGACGGGCTGCGGAACCTTAGCGTGGAATCCGAAGTCAGCACCGCCCCGTCGCCGTGAAAAACGAATGTATGCCGAAACGTCACCAGCGGCAGCCGCACGTCAAGGAGTTCCGTCCACGACTCTATCCTTCCGATATCGGGAACGTCGATCATCTGATAGGTTTGCTCGCGATTCCAATTCTTCCATGCTTCCATCGAAGGATCCCGGACCTCGAATACAAGCCGTCCCCCTGGCTGGAGAGCCTCGCTGCATGCATGCAGCGTCGACAGCCACTCTTCGTCGGTAACGAAGACTTGCGCGACGTTGCCGGTCATCGCGATGAGATCCGCTTGCAAGCCGGCAAGCATGGCCGTCGTTCCATGCAGCCATCTAACCCGCTCGGCGTACGGTTTCCTTCTCGCGACGTCGAGCGAGGCAAGCGCGGGATCGATCCCGACGACGTCCTTGCGGCGAGCCGCGAGCCGGCAGGCAAGATTGCCCGTACCGCACCCGAGGTCGATGACGGCTTGCGCGCCGAACTCCTCCGTCATTGCGATATAGGGGTCCAGATCCGGACGTTCCGACGAATCAAACCAATCATAAACGTCTGCAAGCCGCGGTTCTTCAAAGATTTTATCGGCCATAACGATACCTCCTCCAGCCAAACCGTTTCTTAAAAGCCAGATAGCCAATAATCGATGTCTTCACTACTCATTTCAAAATGCAACCCCATATTACCATAATCAGCATTGAATATCCCCGTCTTCCACTGCAAAAGCGATATCGCTTCATCCATTCAAAACGACACAGAACGCGGCAGATCCAGAGACGAACCCCGTGTCCGTTAGCTTACGACGACGGTCATCGTCCCGCCCGCGGTTGCGCCCGCGGCGTTGATCAGTTCGCTGCGGGCTTTTTGCCTATTGCATTTTGCCTATTGCAAGCACGGCGCGGCATTGCTATTCGATAAACCGGCAGACGTAGTTGATTCCCGTCAACGGGAGCGGTTCCCGGTTGAGCCGCAGCTCGATCAGCGTCGTCGTGAACGGGTAAAAGAATTTGACTTCGCTTTCGCCAAGGAGGCCGGTAAGGTCCAGCTTGGCATGCCACGTTCCTTTGTCGCCGTATACATCCGCATCCGCCGTCGCCGCGTTGGTGAATCCGTGATACGTGACGAGCGACGACCCGGAGGACGCGATGACGGTCAACGACAGGCTCTCCAGGGACCCGGGATCCAGCTCGTCCAGGTTGACGTGGAAGTTCCGCAGGCTGGAGTCCCCGCTATACGTGTGCACGTCGACATCGAAGCACTCGAGCTCCTCGTGTACGCCGTCGTTTCGCTTGCCTTCCAGCTGGATGTAATAGTCCCGGATCGGATCCCCCCGTTCGTCCGTGGCCCGGATCAGAAACTGCTGCCATTTGGTAAGTTCCGAGATGACGTCGCGCGTGCGCCCCTCGGCGTCTTTCAACCAATTCCGGTGCGCTTGCGCGTCTTCCACCCCCAATGCGGCGCGGACCATATCGACCAACGCTTCGGATGGCTGCCCAATGATCGAACCGTGGTCCGCGCCCCGAATCGGAAACATCGGAACGTCGATATTGCTCCAATTCGAAAACGAGATGCGGTTATCGACCTTATTGTTCGTCAGATCGACTTTGATCTTCCGGACGTTCAATCCGCAGCCCGCCATTCTCACCGTCCCGTCCGTGCCGGGATCGGTGATCAGCTTCCGGATGCCGCCATATCCCTCGGTCCCGCAGAAAATATACACATACGGCGTATCGCCGTGAGAGCCGTAATACGGCAGCGCGCCGAACAGATCCTTCTCGGCAAGGTCCCACGTAAACCGGCTTCCCAACTCCAGCGCGTCCAACACGCGGTCGCCCGCTTCGAGAAAATCGGGTCCGAGCTCTTTTCGCCCCTTGAAAACGCCGCCGAACCAGCTCCGGCCCTTGTGCGCCAGCGGCGACCCGAACGTTGCCGGCGCCAGGCCGATCAGATGCTTCAACCGGTCCCGCCGCTTCGAATAGACGGCAAGCCAGGAACGGAGGACCAGCATCCCGGTGGAATGCACGATCGCGTCGAACGGCTCGTCGTCCTTCAGGCCGATTCGTTCCCGGAGGGCACGGTCGAACCCTTCGGCAATGTCCGGGACGGTCACCTCGTTGGTCAGCGTCTCATAGGAACAGACATGGATGTTCCGACGGTCGCAGCCCCGCTCGGTTAACTTATCGACCCATGCGCGAAAGGATTCTCCCTTATCGGAGTAGCCATGAATCAAGACAATCGGCCGCTGTGTCATGGGCACCTCCATGAATTCGAATTCGTTTCTTTGACGGACTTGGTTTCGTTAACGATAGTAATAGATTTTTTCCGTTTGACCGTCGAACGACGCTTGGCCGCCAAGCAATTCGGCAGCCGCCCGGACGCCGATATAGGTGCTGCCGTCGATCACCTTGAACGCCGTGACCGCTTTCCCCGCCACATACGGCTTGGCCTCCGCCGCGTTCCATTCCACGGACACGCCGAGCGCCTCGGCCAGTTGACGCAGCGGCAGATACCCATGGCCGTCGATCAACCGCCCGTGAGCGGCAAGCTTATCGTTGACGACGATCTTCACGGCGTCTTCGACCGTCTGATCGGTCTCGGCCGGCATGCCGGCGCATTTGTCGAAGAACGCTTGCTCCATCGCGTTGACGTCGACGTTCCCGCTGATGCCGGCAACCGCTCCCTCGCTCGTATACTGAAACACCGCCCATTCCGACCAGGTGCCGTTGGCCATCGGCCGGTCGGTATTGTAGTGCGCAATCCACAGCGGCCATTTGCCGAGCGGTTTCCGCAGATTCGTTTTCGCAAAGCTCGCGCCTGTATAGAGCATCGCCGGATGGCCCGTAAGCTTCTCGACCGTTTCCAGCCATTCGACGCACCATGCCGTCAACTTCTCGTCGGGAACGTTCCCCGCTTCTCCCTCGACATCCAGCACGTGCGGGAAGTCGGCCTTGTATCCCGCTGCCGAATCCACGAAGTTGGCCGCCTCTTTGGCAGCGTCGTTCAGCTCCGGATGGGCGTAATGATAGAAACCGATCCGTAATCCTGCCGCCGAAGCGCCTTGGACATTCGCGAAAAATCGCGGGTCATGGCCCGATCCGCCCTCCGTTGCCTTGATGAATACGCCGGCGACGCCGTCCGCCTTCGCCTTTGTCCAATCGATCTTTCCGCGGTCGTTCTGATGATGCGATACGTCGATGACCTTTAGATTCGTTGCCGTTCTGGCTTGCATTGGCTTGCTCCTTTGCTTCGAATTGCTAAACGCTGATCTTAGCGCAGCTGACAGAACTTTATCTCTTGAAAAATAATTTTCTTATCAAGAAATAATTATGAATAATGTATAAATATTTAGCAATATGGCTATTTACCTATGTAAATTTTTATAATTATACCATTTATTATAAATAAATTTATGAAAAACAATGTTTACATTAAGATTTTTATACACCGCCACGGTGACCGACCTTCGTCCCCGAATGGATGCGGCTGCGTATGCATCCTAAGACTTATAGATCCTTCGAAATCGGCGTCCCCAAGCCTTGGAGCATGAGAGTCGTCTTCCCCAATGCCTGTCCGGACACGCAAAAAAGCCGCGATGCACGCGGCTTTAGCGGGATCATATTCGATTCGATCGACCTTAGCTAATTTTAATACTCGCCTTTGACGACGAAGAAGGAGCCCCGGATCGTGCCGGCGAGCTTGGACTTCTGCCGAGCGAACTTGAACTTCCCCTCCAGCTCATCCGGTACCTCCATCCCCTCGGAGAGCTTGAAGCCGACGGCCCGCTTCTTGGGATCATCCACCGTATACATGACGTTGATGCTGAGGCCGTCCTCGTAAAAGACGTAAGCGAATTTGATATTTTCGACTTGAAAGCGCGACGTCTCCAGCGGCTTGGCGGCGAACGCGATATCGCGTTCTTTCAAGACCCGGTTCACGTAATCCAAGGTCTCCCCGCTTTCGCTGGCGGGCACGACCGTAAATTCATGCTCGTATTTGTTCATGAAGTAGCGGGCTTCGTTCGCGCGCAAACCGGCAAGCGCTTCCGCTGCGGGCGAAGACTCCAGACCGACCGTGGACACGTTTTTAAAATCGACGATATAGGACATTTCCATCTCTCCTCTTATCACGCATTTGTTCGTTCAGAACAGACACCATTTGGTGTCTCGATTATAGGACACTTTATGGAGTCCTGTCAACACAAACGCATGTCCGGATTCACCCACTCCTATCGTTTGAACTTAGCTGTCTCGTACGGTTTGTCCACAAGAATAGTCAATCTACCGGATCGTTTTTCATTCTTTTTCATATTTTATGGAGTGAGGTTGTCTTTCCCGACTTCAGCCTTGCTTTTTCAGCTTGATCTTATGTAAAGAGGTGATCCGAATTGAATTACTCCACCTATGGAAGGCATATTATCGTAGACGTTTGGGGCGTTGATTTTGCGCGTTTGAACAACGTTGATTTTTTACGGACGATCATGATCGATGCCGCCGCAAAGTGCGGCGCGAAGGTCATCTCGGTGTCCGATAAGAAGTTCACGCCGAACGGCTGTACCGTTTTAGTGCTTTTATCGGAAAGTCATCTCTCCATTCACACCTACCCTGAGAAGGAGTTTGGGGCGATAGATTGCTACACTTGCGGGGAAAACGTAGATCCCCGAATCGCGATCGATTATCTCGTCGCATGCTTGAATCCGATCCGGATCTATTCAAAATCATTGATTCGCGGTACGGATGAAATCGACGTTATGGATTAACAATCAACAAAGCCTCTCGCTTATGAAGAGGCTTTGTTTGTTATTGGGATGACTTACGTAGTTCCGCGTTTGACCTTCGTTTTCGCGAGCTGCTTCGCTTCCATGTTCAATGAAGCTGCCTTATCCGTCCGTTCCCAAGGAAACTCATGATCCGCTCGTCCGAAATGACCGTAAGCAGCCGTATTTCGATAAATCGGGCTGCGAAGATTCAGCATGTTTATGATGCCTGCCGGGCGTAGGTCAAAGTGCTTCCGCACCAATTGGCCGAGCAGCTCGTCGCTAACGCTGCCCGTACGAAAAGTATGGATCGCGATGCTTACGGGATGAGCGACTCCGATCGCATAAGCCAGCTGAACCTCGCATTGGTCGGCAAGACCCGCGGCAACGATGTTTTTCGCTACATAACGCGCAGCATACGCGGCTGAACGGTCGACCTTGGTGGGATCCTTGCCCGAGAACGCCCCGCCGCCATGACGGGCGTAACCGCCATAGGTATCGGCTATGATTTTGCGGCCCGTCAATCCCGCATCGCCCGCCGGACCGCCGATGACGAACCGTCCGGTCGGATTAATGAAGTACTTGGTGGATTCATCCCGATACCCGGCGGGAATGACGGGCGATATAACAAACGCATGCATGTCCGCCATGATTTGCTCCCGGGATACGTCGGGGTCATGTTGAGCCGAGATGACGATCGTATCGATGCGCTTCGGCCGCGCGCCTTCGTATTCGACGCTGACCTGCACTTTGCCGTCAGGACGCAAATAAGGCAAAGTGCCGTTTTTTCGGACGCGCGCCAATTGGTACGCGAGTTTATGAGACAGGGATATCGGAAGCGGCATCAATTCCTCCGTTTCCGTACATGCGTAACCGAACATCAAGCCTTGATCGCCGGCTCCGGTGCCCTCCATCTCATCTTCGTTCACTTTTCCCTCGCGAATCTCCAGCGCGTTGTCGACCCCCATCGCGATATCGGGGGATTGTTCATGGATCGCGATGAAGACCGCGCATGAATCGGCATCGAAGCCGAGCTCGGCTCGCGTATAGCCAATGCCGCGAATGATTTCCCTGACCTCGGTTTGATAATCGATAGATGCGTTTGCGGTGATTTCTCCGGTAACGAGCACGAAACCCAACCCCACGCAGCATTCGCAAGCCACGCGCGCAAAAGGGTCTTTCGCATAGATCGCGTCCAACAAGCCGTCGGAAATCTGATCGCATATTTTATCGGGATGGCCTTCGGTCACGGACTCGGACGTAAACAGATGCCGTCTTTTTTTCATCGCCATAATACTCACCTCCGGTTATTCTTGTCCCATCTCAGCGATTGGGTTGACGCTCATTCACGGTTCATCCTCAAACCCGTCAATCGCTGTACGCGGGAAGTCATGTCTTCGATGCTTAGCATTTGCCTTCTATCCATCACCAGTTCTTGTCCGATCGCGAGGGCCAGATATTCCCCTTTTGCCCGCAGATAAGGATCCGCGATGCTTTCCAGATCCGAAACGTGCGCGAGACCTATGATTCGGCGCATCATCTCGCATCCTGCATACCCTGCGGCATCCTGCAATAGTTGGAGCAAATAGGCGTCTATGAATCTCGGGATTTTCGTCATTCGTTCTTTCGACTCTTCGGCCCATAAATCGCGGAATGCTTGTTCGAAATAAGACCATAGCTGTTCGATCGTCGCAAGCAGATACGCTTGATAATTCGCCCGTTCATGCGCGTCCGCAGTATGGCCTTCATGGGAGGCGATGCTCAGCAGCAGATTAGCCGCTATAACCCCGATATCGAATCCGGCAGGTCCGTAAAAGGCGAATTCCGGATCAATCACTTTGGTATCCTCCGCCGTCGCCATGATGCTGCCGGTATGAAGATCGCCATGGATAAGCGCTTCGGCACGGGTAAGGAAGCCGTGTTTCAATATGGCGATCTCCAGCTTCAACGAGTTATCGCTCCATAGTTCATTTACGCATTCGGTCAGCAAGGGATTGAAATGATTCGTATCGGAATCGTAATAGGGGGCCGTAAAGATGAGATCTTCCGAGATTTTGCACAGCTCCGGATTCGTAAATTGAACCGCTTTTTGCTTTTTCTCTTGCGCAGGCAGAGCAAAATCGGACGTCAAGTATAAGGTGCGCGCGAGAAAGTTCCCTATCTGACGCGCAAAATGCGGATAATGCGCACGGACGGCCAGTCCTTTTCGCATTATCTGATAATTCGACAGGTCTTCCATAACGGTCACGGCCATAACCGGATCGTAATGATGTACTTGAGGTACGCTGCCTGGGCATAGGGAATGCTGAAGCATCAATGCCTGGCTCTCGATCCGCGCCCGATCGAGCGTTAATGGCCAAGATTCCCCGACCACCCGGGCATAAGTCAGCGCCTGCTTCAAAATGATGCTTTTTCCCGACACCTTGTCCGTTACATGAAAGACGAGATTCAAATTCCCATCCCCGATCTCGCTGCAGGCCAGCTCCGCGTTTTCGGAAAACAACCCTTTCAACTTGCGGGCATACATGAAAGCTCGATATTCATTCAAGATCTGATACTGGCGCATTAACCTTCCTCCTCTGCAAAAAAAATCGACCTACCCTATATTAATAAGCCGAGAAGGAGAATTGGTGTCTATGAACATACAAAAAAAAACAACCGCCCATGAGATCGGTTGTTGATAGGGAAGCAAATGCTTGATTTATGAAAAAAAGCCGATGGATGAACAAGCTATTCCTACAACAGCGCTTCTTTTTGGTCCAATAGGTAATAGTTGAAGATTCTCAGATTTTTCAAGCTGTTTGGCAAGGCACCCTTTTTATCGCGAAGAAGGTCCTTGGGCAATTTAAACAGCGTCGAGAGATTTTTGGGGAGCGTTTGGTTCGCGACCGTTACTTTTTGCCTGCCGGGCACGAACTTTTTATGCGAAGCGATCTGGAATCCCCAGTCTCCGAACGATGGAACGTAGACGTTGTAGCTTTTCGTATGCAGCCCGACGCTCTTCAACGTATGATAAATACTCCAATACACGCGCGGAAAGTCTTCCGTCGAATTGGATTGAATGACGATCATGCCGCCTGGAGCGAGCGATTTGGCGATATCTCTAAAAAATTCTTTCGTATACAGCTTGCTTAACTGTTTATCGTATGGATCGGGAAAATCGAGGATGATCACGTGATATGTTTTTGCATTCGGTTTCGGCGTTTTCGAAAATAAGCGTCTGGCGTCCTTCTGATGTATCTTCACTCGCTTATCGAACAAGGAGCGTTGATTTAATACAGAGACGGGCTTGCTTTTCGCGATCTTGATGATTTTGGGGTCCAGCTCGATGAGATCCACCGATTTAACATCCCTGTATTTAAGCACTTCGCGTACAGCGAATCCGTCGCCCCCGCCGAGTATCAAGACATTGCGACGGCTCCGCGACATGACCATCGCCGGGTGAACGAGCGCCTCGTGATAGAACCGCTCATCCAATGAACTGAATTGCAGCTGCTTATCCAGGTACATCCGTACGTCTTTCGCTTCCAGCAGGACAATGTTTTGATAACGGCTTTTACCCTTATAGATGATTTTAGGCTTTCTTTGCAGCAAGTGCTTCAAGGTTTTCTGGTCCCATACATCTCCCCGGTTAACGGATGAGCTCGTTGAAGTCGTCACTCTATTTGCCATTTTGTTTCACCTCGCATTAAAATTCAGGCTCTCAAAAAATGGATCCCACTTCCGCCCCGACATTTGCCCGCGCAATTTAATCTCAAGATATGCCGAGTATCCGGGAAAGTGTGGGCAAACATGCAAGGAGCGGGCGGAACTTCACACCGAGCGCATCGGTTACCGGCGCCGAAAATCTATCGATTCTCCGAATGCGAGGAAGAAAATAATATCGAAAAGAGCAGGCTCCAATCGCAGCCTGCTCTTCTATGTGTCGAATATCTGCATAACGATGACGTTCGCGACAGCTCGAGCCCCCGTCTAGATGCGGGCTGCTCTTGGATCGGCACCGATTTCGGGCTTAATCCGAAGATTTATTACTTTGCGAATGCATCGGCGGACGTCTTGACCGGCGTTAGGGTAACCCCGTCCGTCCCGAAGATGGATCCGTCATCCGAGACGTACCGGAATTCCTCCGTATCGGTGCTGAAGAGCTTGAACGAACCGGTAGAATCTTCGTAAAGCTCTTCCTTGACCGGAAAGCCCGATGCTTGATCGACATACGCGATGTACTGCATGTTGGCTTGCGTGTCGTCGTTAATATACGACTGATAGCTGTCCATGAGCTTATTCAGCGTCTTGCCGTCAGGCGTCTGCTCGGTGCCGACGGAAGTCCAATAGGCGGCCTTGTAATTTTCCTTTTCCGTGTTGAACCCGGGATTTTTTTGTTTGATGATATCGAACGACTTCGAATCGTCCGTCCGCTTGAGCGTTTTTCCGCTGACGGGAGCGCCGTTCCTGTCCCTTTGAATTACGACCATGTCGTTGCCGCCGTTCACGTAATAGGTGCTCTGGTAGCGCAGCAATCGATGATCGGAGGAATACTCCGTGACGTCCGTCCTCAAATCCTTCGTTTGCGGATTGAACCAATGCTCTATCGTAAAGTTCTGGCTGCCGTCGGTTCTCGCGTACGTGTCCTTGCTGTATTCGACCGTTCCTTGCACGTCTTGCGACGCGATCGACGCGTCGGTCGGCGCTGACGCCGTCATGACCGTGTTTTTCGGAATCGCGTCGCTTCCGTTCGCCGCGAATGCGGTAATGGCGCCCAAGCTTCCGATGACGAGCGCCGATGCCAGGACAGTTCCGGCCATTTTTTTGCGTTTGACTGCTTCGAATAATTTCATGGTTGTTCCCTCCGGATATGCGATTTGCGTGCGGGAGTGCGCCGTTCCTGCTCGCAATTTCAGTATATCGGCGTCCTGTCTCATCACGATCGGCAAGTTGTAAATTAGTTGTATGCTGCGGGAAAGCCGATCCGGACGACGGTGCCTTCGTTCGGACGGCTGCGAATGCTCAGCTCTCCCTCGTGAAGCCGGACGATCTCGGCGCATATCGCAAGTCCCAAGCCCGCCCCTCGATTCGTCCGCGAAGGGGCCCCATCGACTTTATAGAACGGCTCCAGCACGTTCGGAATCTCGTGTTCGGGGATGCCGATTCCCTCGTCTTGGACTTCGATGACATAGCGGTCGTCCGCCGTCCGATACCCGCGGAAGCCGATGCTGTCTCCAGCTTTCGAGGCTTTGATCGCATTGTCGATCAAATTGGTGCACAAGATTTTGATCAAGTCTTTCTCCATCGGCAGTCTCGCGGCTTCCGCGGACACGGTCAGGTTCACCTGCGCCTTCTCCAGCTGCGGCTTCATCGATTGCGCCGTATCTTCGAACACCGCTTGCATCTCCCCGTCGGTCAAGCAGGGTTGGTTATTTTCGACGAGAATGAGGTCCATGAGCTTCAAGGCAAGGCTTTCCAGCCTTTTTCCTTCGCTGTAAATATAATCGAGGGATTTATAAAACACGTCTTCGTTATAGGTCGTCGCTCTCAGCAGATCGGCGTAACCGATCATCGAAGTCAGCGGCGTCTTTATTTCATGCGTCAGATAATGAATAAAACGCTGCCTGTTCCCGGCGGCCGCTTCCAGTGCGCCTACTTTATCCTCGATCGCCTCGGCCATGAGGTTGAACTGTTCCGAGAGCAGCCCGATCTCGTCCTTCGAAAACACGTTGACCCGATGCGAATAACGGCCCGAAGCGATCGTCCGCGCGGAGCCGGTGAGCAAGCGGACGGACCGCGTGAGATACCAGATCAAGCCGTAGAGCCCGGCAGCCAGAACGACGGCGATGACGATATTGATCTGGATAAAATTACGGATCTGCGCGTTCCGATCCTCGTAAATGCCGGTCAAATCCACGATGTACGCGAGCTTGAAGTCGCGCCCGCTCAAGGCAAGCGCGCCCTCGACGAGCAGCATGCTCTTGCGGCCGATGTCGCGAATGACGTATTTTCGCTCGGCGGGATCTTGGATGTCGGTCTCCGGTCTCGGGCCGGCGATTACCGCTGTGAAATTGCTGAATACCGGCTCGCCGCGCTCGTCCGCGATTTCGACGGAAACGTTGTCCGGATCGAAGGATTTCAGGTACTTCGCCGCGTTGCGCCGCAAAAAGTCGTCGGCCTTTTCTTTGTCTGTATGCAGAAGCGCATTCAAATTGTTGATGTACGACCAGTCCGTCTCGATTTGAACGGCGAGGATATGCTGATCCGCCAAGCCCCGATCGACTTCCCGTACCAGATTTTGATTGAAATTATGCTGGATCAGGTACAAGGACGAGGCATTGAACACGATCTCGAACAAGAGGAAGGTGCACCAGAACACTTTCTGCCAGAGCTTCATGGGGCGACCTCGAGCCGGTAACCGAATTTGTAGACGGTCTTGATCCTGTCCTCCCAGCCGAGTTTTTTGCGGATTTTTTGGATATGAATATCGACGGTTCTCGTCTCGCCGCTGTAATCGAAGTCCCAGACGAGCTCCAGTATTTTTTCCCGGGACAAGGCTTTATTACGGTTGTTGATGAGCAGCAAGAGCAATTCGTATTCCTTCATCGTCAGTTCGACGGCGACGCCGTCCCGCTTGACCGCGCGTTCCTCCAGGTGTATCTCGAGGCCGCCGAAGGCCATCCGGTCGCTTTTCCTGCCGGAACGGCGAAGCACCGCTTCGATTCTGGCCAGCAGCTCCATCGCTTCGAAAGGCTTGACGATATAGTCGTCTGCCCCCATCTTCAGTCCCTTCACCTTATCGACAAGGGCGTTGCGGGCCGTCAGGAAGATCACCGGCACGCCGCCGCTCTTGAACCGCTCCAACAGCTCGTACCCTTCCATATCGGGAAGCGAGATATCCAACAATGCCAAATCCGGCGCGCAATCCGCAAGCGCGCTCTGCGCGTCTTGCCCGCTGTAGGCCTGTCGGCATTCGTAGCCCGCCAATTCAAGATTGAGTTTGATCAGATCGGAAATCGCCGGGTCGTCTTCGATGATGATGATGTTTTCCATTCCGATACCTCGCAGCTCTTCGTTTTCTATCTCTTTATGATAGAGCAAACAGGCACAGCAACCTATCTCCAAATTGTAAACAAGTTGTAATTTTATTCATGCCCGATGAGCGCCCCGTGATCGATGCACTCATCGCATGCGATTGCTTTCCTGTCCGCTCGCCAGCATGCGGTATAGCCGGGCAAGCGCTTTGCTCAGGTAACGATAATACGTCGCCATGGACAGATGAAGCCGTTCGGCGGCGCGCTCGTTCGTGCGGATGTCTTGCATGTAGGCGTATTTCAACACTTTGCCCAATATCCCTTCGCTCGCTTCTCCCGCCACCAGGCTATGAACGGCAGACAGAAGCTCCCGCTGAATCTCAAGTCCGGTTGCCGCCGATGGATCGCCGTTCGCAGGGCGATGCGGGAACAACCGGACGTACGCGTCGACCAATGCGGGATCGCGGGGCAGGCGATGCCAACCCTTCAATACTTTCTTCAAGGTTTGGATATGGCCGGGCGCCGGATCGGCATCGGCCGCGGATTCCACGCGCTTCGTCAACAAACCGTCCAGCTTGGCAACGAAGTCCTCCCGCGACAGATCGAGCATGAACACGCGGTACTCCGTGCCCGGCGCGGTAACGGTATCCGCCCAAACCGCTCGCTCGAAGCCGCAGTATTCGAACACGGGGAACCAGTCCTTCAGACAGGACACGTCCACCACCCGCTCCGCCGAAGAGAAATGATTGATGAGCGTATTCAGGATGAAGCCGCGCGCGCCGTTCTCATGCTCGGGAGCGATGCCGATCAACGCCAACAAATAAGAACGCGAAGCCGGCTTCCATCCGCGAACGAGCTTCTCCAGCAGCGGTTCGCGCCCGAGCAAACGCAGCATATCGCCATGCATCGGCAGGAACGCGTAAAAGGCGATCAGTTCGTCGCCCTTCCATATGGCGATGAAGGAAGAAGGATCGATCTCCCAGGCCGGGCGCAGGAGCCCCTGCATATGCGGTTCTTCCGCGGCTGAACCCGTCGCGTGCCGCATGTAGCGCATGTAGAGCGATTCTGCGGCCGGCAAATCGCATGCCCGGCATTCCCGCAGCTCGAAATCGTCCAGATTGCCCGAGAAAAACATGCCCCGTACGAGCGGATGCTCATGCAGGTTCAGTTTATCCAAGTGCAGCCTGTGCCGTAAGTCCGGATTCGCGCGTTCTTCCGCGCGAATAAAGTCCAGCGCATTGCCGCGCATGCGTTCATACGCATTCGGCTTGCGCCGAATCAGGTCTTCCAACGCCCATGCCCGAACCGCATCGTGCAGCATCCATTCCTCCCGGATCATCGCGACGAACGGCAGCCGTACGAGCGCCCTGAACGCTTCCGTGCCGGACTCCCCGTTCGTAACGGCCGCGAGCCGTTCCTCGTTGAATCGCCAATACACCGCGGCAGCATCGAACAACCGCTGAACGGCGGCGGGCAAGCCGCGCAGCAATTCATCCATCAGAACCGATATGAGCCTGCTGCGTTCTCCCCGCTCGAACGGGACGGATCCGGCCTTTCTCAACATGATCTCCGCCGCGAGCGCCATCGCGAGCGGCACGCCCCCGGAGAATCGCGACAGCTCGAACTGCGCGTCTTCGCCGGTCAAGCCTCGGATACCCGCGTAACGCCGGACCTCCGTCGGAGCCAGCACGGGAAGCGGCACCGCTTGGATATAGCTCGCCCACCCGGCCCGCAGCCAGCCTCCCGTGAGCGGATTGCGGCCCGCCGTTACGATCCTCGCCGTTTCCTTGAACCGGTGCAGCCACATCGCGAGCCAGTCCTCGACGGGCCGCAAATTTTCGAAGGTATCGATGATGACCACGACCGGGGTTCCCGCGCGGCTGGCGCGCAGGTTCATTCGCAGGACGATATCCTCCTCGCCGGCCCTTTCCAAGCCCGGTTCGCCTGCGCTGCGGAGCTGCTCCGCAAGCCGGTCCACGATATCCGCCTTCTGCCGTAAGCCGCTTCCGCCGTCCAAATAAAAGCAGTTCGCCAGCTTCGTCTCCGACCGGAATTGCTGCAGAAGCGAGGATTTGCCTATGCCTCCCTGCCCGTAAAAGTGCAGCCATAACGACGTCGAACGACCGCGGGCGTGATCGTCTATCTGCTGAAGCTCCCTGGTCCGCCCTACGAATCGAACCCGATCCTCATACCATGACTTCTCGTCCAGCACCGCCGCGACACCGCCTATGTCAACCGTTTTCCTTTATTATAGCCGAAGTCTCTTTCGGCGAGCGCGGGATTTTGAGAGTCCGGTGATATTGCCGGTGAGAGTGTTCCTTCCTTACACTGATATCAAAAATCGCGAGGGAGAGATCGGAAATTGAATGCGTTCAGCCTGGGAATCCATGCAAACCGATTACCGAAGCGGCTGCTGCTGCTTTGTTCCTGCTTCATGCTCTTGCTGGGCTGGCGGATGCCGACCGCTTATTCGGACGGCGAGCGCGTGACGGTCTATTTTAACGGGGAGCCGATTCGATTTGACGGCGGCGGTCAACCCGTCATTCTCGACGGACGGACGCTCGTCCCGTTCCGCAAGCTGTTCGAGACGTTCGGCATGAACGTGAAATGGACCGATACGGGTACCGTCCGGCGAGCCGTCGGAACGAAGAACGGACTCTCCATCGCATTGACGATCGACAGCACGAAAGCCGAAGTCAACGGGAAAACCGTTTCGTTGGACGTGCCGGCCCAGATCATCCGCGAAAGCACGATGGTGCCGCTTCGCTTCGTAGCGGAGAACAGCGGTTATCCGCTCGCGCTATCGAGCAAGAACGGCGTGACGGAAATCCGAATCGGCAAAGGTGCGGAGGGCGGAAAAACGTCTGACGGAGACAAGGGAATTGACGCGATGAGCGCGGAGCCTTACGTCGTCAAAGGCCGCGTCGTGAATGCGGAAGGGATGCCGATCGAGGGGGTTCAAGTGTACGCGGACAATCAGCTGTTCTACAACAGCAACCTGTTCGGCGTGACCGACGCGAACGGGAATTATCGGATCGGCCTGGAGCGCCTTGCCGTTACCTGGAATGCCAGCGCCTTGCTGACCCGGGAATTCAATGGCCGCGCCTACGGATTTCGCATTAGTTCCGATACCGACCGGCCGTTTGCCGGGAATACGGGCGCCATTCGAAACTTCACCTGGGACGACTTCACGGGGGAGCTCTATCTATACGCCGGGGATTACGTTAATCCTTACGACGATATGCTTCCTCCGCCTGATACGGCCGATGTCGAGCTTACGCTCGCGCCCGTCGGCAAGCTCATCGACGGCAGCGCGGGCAAGACCCTTACGGAACGCGGAGCTCCGTTTCCGGGCGGCTTCGGCATCGCGGACGTACCGATCGGAAGGTATACTGCCGCCGCGGTCTATAAGCCGGCCGGACAAGAGCCGGTGCAGATGCTGATTCGCGTAAGGAATGGCGGCTCGGAGTATGCATCATCGGTCGTATTCGACTTCGACAGCTTGACCGAGCTTATTCATCAAATCGAGCTAGAAGTAAAACTGCCTCCGCGCGCCTAGCAATAGACCGGATTGCCAAGGCGACGTGCTGCCAGGCTATACGACGCAACGTCTAGGCGCGTGTCCGCTTTCTTATCGTAACGAGATCAACGTTCTACGGTTATTGAAAACGATGATGTTGCCTCTCAATCGATGGCCGTTCGCTTCAGCCAACCTCGCCGGGCCTCAAATTGAGATGCGATGCATCCTTTGGGAGGACCGGCAAAGTCATGCTAGACTCTCCCTGTTGTTCATCTTCGCGCAAAACCGCCGAAGGGGAGAACTGCTCCGTGGAATCCCCTGCTTGGAAAGCCGCCTCCGGGAAATCCGCCCATGAAGCCCCCGCCTGGGAATCCTCCTCCGGGAAATCCGCCGCCCATGAAGCCTCCGCCTGGAAATCCCCCGCCCGGAAATCCTCCACCCGGGAATCCTCCTCCTGGGAAGCCTCCGCCCGGAAATCCGCCTCCCGGGAATCCTCCTCCCGGGAAGCCACCACCCGGAAATCCACCGCCCATGAAGCCTCCGCCAGGAGAACCTCCACCTGGGAATCCTCCTCCCGGGAAGCCACCACCTGGAAATCCACCGCCCATGAAGCCTCCGCCAGGAGAACCTCCACCCGGGAAACCTCCTCCTGGAAATCCTCCGCCCATGAAACCTCCGCCAGGGAATCCCCCGCCCGGAAATCCGCCTCCTAGGCTTCCGCCTCCCAGCATGCTGCCCAACATGCCGCCTTTGGGAAAACCGCCTCCCATTAAGCTGCCGAATAAGCCGCCTTTGGGGTATCCTCCGCCCAGCATGCTGCCGATGGAGCCTCCGCCCAACATGCTGCCCAATGCGCCTCCCAACATGCCGCCTGGAAAACCGCCGCCCAGGAGGCCGCGCTGCGGCCAAACGTACGCTTGCGGATGCAAATACTCCAACGTCATATGCCGTTCCCTCCGTATTCTGGATGTCTTTGCGATAATCTATGCCCGGCTCGAATATAGCGACACACGCCTATTGAAAAAACCACCGCCCGACGGCGGCGGTTTAGTCATGCTTTAAGAAACGTTTATACCCCGGGGATAGTCGGAGCCTGCTGCGAGCAGCCCGATATCTTCCATTCATCCGGCAATAATCATAGCGTTATGGCCTGCTTTAGGATTACGCAGCCTTGTCTTGTACCGCTACGGCTTGTCTGTTTCTGAACTGGCGGTGAGCGGCGGAGATGCTCATCAATACGCCCGTCGTGACGAAGACGCCGATCGGAAAACCCCATGTTCCCCAAGCCGGTACGACAAGCGGCATCAATGATACGCCGAACGCGACCGGAACGGGAACTTTGATCCATTTGCACAGGATAATCGTGATCAATACGTTTATGACCCCGACCCAGATGATCGAACCGTCCAACAAGTGAAGCACGCCGACGGAAAGAATGGCCGTGATCGTTAGGATCGCCAACCGGCGAGGAATCGTCTTCCACGGGAATTTCTCGGCATGGAACACCTCGAAAATCAGGGCGAATACAGGCGGAACGACGATGACATCCAGATCCAATATGAAAGCCAGTCCAATCCAAAGGCCCAAAATAACCGTGATGATGACCGTATCCGTCTTCTTTCGGAACCGCCCTGCAGGCATGTTGTCCGCTTTCCTCATCGTAAAGGCGGCCAACATGATCACGAACGTAAACACGGCCGTCGAGACCGCGAAGACATAGTCGTGCAAATTCAAAAAGATCGGCAGCAATGCGGCAGGAATCGTCGGCCCGAAATTGACCCGAAAGACATGCATCAAAATGATAATGACCACCAGACCGATCCATAATTTCATTAAAGGCGTTATATCCAAATTATTCATCGCCGTACCGATGAATGCGGCCAATGTCGGCGAAAGCCATAAATGAACGGGCTTCCTGATCCAATGCGGGACCGGAAATACCAGCACCCCCATCGCCATGCCGGCGATTTCCGGGAATAGGACATCCCGTTGTCCGAGGACAACGGCACCGACCAGCATGAGAATGACTAACCCATATGCGAAGTAAAAATGCCTGGACTTCAAGAAATCCCAAACCATTCCCATTGTCTCCTTTCCGAGACCGGTTCGTTGCTTAACGACGCATGTACCAGTCTTTTATTATCCATCTGCCAAGTCCTTCGTATGCGCGCCGATTAATTCGGAATATCGAAATACATGTCGGGTGGAGGCATTTGAATGAAAGAGGACTGCTGGCGCGAGTGCTGCTTGCCGTTGATCCAGACGTGTTTCTCGTCAAAGCTTTCCAATAACCCTGCGCCCGATACTTTCTCGTCCTTCAACACCATCACGTATTGACCGAAGAAGATGGCATTCTCAAAATCGACGTCATGTTGAAGCTCCATTGTGCCGTACATCAAGATCCGCCCTTTCCGCAGTTGAATGTTTGTCGCAATCCGCCGGTTTTATTTTCCCCGGCCATTGGAAGCATTATCCTTTGAGCAGGTTCCCGTTGAATAGGATATTCAACGTACGCACGAACAGAACGAGCAACGCGATGCTTAGAAAGGCCAGGATGACGGTGGAAATGGCGATCAACAGCCAAGAATCCACGTACAACGCATACTCCAACGCCGCATTGCTGAGCGCCGCCAACGGAAAGCTTACCGCCCACCAGGAAGCGCCGAACGGGATCGACTTTTTGAACACTTTGAAGAACAAGACAATGAACAAAAACAAACCGAAATAAAACAGGATCGACGCGAAAGGATCAATGCGATGTTCGAAATTCGCATAGCCCAGAAACCCGACCTCGAACGGCGCGATCATGATCATCATCGAAGGCGTGAGTCCCGCAGGCAGCGGATCATGATGAATCAATCGGGTTAAAATCATCGTGAGGAACACCAACGCGATGATTCCGCCGATGGCAAGCGACATCAGATTGATCTCATGCGCCCAAGGAAAGGGCATCGTTCCGCCGGCCACGGCGATGTCCAACGTTCCTACGCCGGGAATCAGCCAAGGCGGAACCACGTTCACGTGATCGTGATTTCCGTTCAACAAGCGTCCAAGCATGATGCAACTGAACAAGAGCGTCAGAACGGTTCCGACGATCCAAATCACCTGCCCCGTTGATTGACTATGAACGCCGATTACAGTGGAAAGCAGCAGGATCGCTATCGTGATCGTACCGAAGAAATTGCCCAAGATGGGATGCGTGAATTCCGCTTTGACTTTGTGCGGATAGCGCACCCATTTTGAAATGTAGCCTGCGCTCACCGCTAGAAACATCAAGATCGCCACGATGCCGATGACATCCGCGATGACCGTGGAAGTGCCGTATAGCTTGCTCGCTTGTCTCCAAGCCAAGGATAGACCCGACATTCCCATAACCGACGCGAACAGGTTGACGGGCAAGAATTGAACAGAACCGATGCTTCTTTGTTTGGGTACGGCAGCTATGGTCTGCATGAACGTTCACCACTCTCTCTCTGTAATTTTTAATCGTATGCTCGCTCGCGAGCCCCGCGGCGCTTCCGATTCACTTATTCTATGCAATTTGAAATAATAGATCAATGTCATTGTTTCTATCAGAACGATAGATCAAACCAATGAATCATGCGATTAGGCGCCTTCGCTGTCGCAGTACTCCAGCGGCGCGTTTTGCTTGAGCGACCTTACATGCGCCGTCAGCGTATCGATAAAGCCTCGCGATGCCTTGCCCATATATTTGTCGCGGTGATACACGATGCCCACTTCCCTGCAGAGCGTAGGATTCTGCACCGGAATGTGAACCAAGTCGTCGTAGTCGTACATGTCGATCAGCGTCTTCGATAATATCGTGCCGCCTCCGCCCGAACGAACGAATCCGAATAACGAATCGATCGTCGAGGTTTCGATCAAGGGAACCAGCGTGTGGCCGGCCTTGGAACATGTCGCATCGACCAATTGGCGGCAGCGGTGGGTTTCGGGGAACATGATGATCGGCACGTTCAGGACCTCTTCGAAATCGATGGCCGCGCGTCCCGCGAACGGATGCTCCGCCGTCGCCACGAAATAAAACCTTTCTTGATACAGCGGAATCATGTGGATTCGTTCATCCTCGACCGGCAAGATCGTAATGGCCAAATCCAATTCGTTCTGCAAGATGCGGCTCACGATATCCTCGGCGCCGAAAATCTTGATGCGAACTTTGGGAAAATCGCGATGGAAATCAAGCAGCAAGGAGGAGACCAGCTGGTTGAGCTCGCCCGGAAGCGCGCCGATCGCTATCGTGCCGCGTTCGATTTGCTGCAGCTCTTGAATTTGCTCTTTGGCGCTCGCCAAATGACCAAAGGCCGATTTGCTCTTTTTGTACAAAATCAAGCCGGCCTCGGTTATCGCGATTTTTTTCCCGATGCGGTCGAATAACGGTACGCCCAGCTCGTCTTCAAGCGCTTTGATCTGATGGCTGAGCGAAGGCTGGGTAATCCCCAGCTTGACGGAAGCCCTCGTAAAATGCAGTTCCTCGCAGGTCGCGATAAAATAATCCAATTGTCTTAACTCCATGTCGATCGGCTCCTTCCTTTTCGGTGTTTCTCGGAGACGCGGAATCGCTTTCGAGTGTCTGATCGCGTTCGCGTCGACGAGCTGACTTAAAACCAAAAAGCCGCGTAAAACGCGGCTCCCTGCATCCTATTATTTGCTGGTCGACGAATAATAGAAGGTTCGGCAAATGCCTTGCTTCAACGCGTTAAGGCCGCATCCGGCGCAGCAGTCTCCGCGATCTCTCCGCGCGACATCGCCGTCAAGCCCGTACGCGTGATTTCCATGATGCCGTACGGGCGCAGCAGCTCGATCAACGCATCGATTTTTTCTTGCTCTCCGACGCCTTGCACGATCAGATGATGTTTCCCGATATCGATGATCGAAGCCCGGAAAGGATCGACGATCCCGAGGATCATCGCCTTCACTTCGGATACGGCGCTCACTTTGACGAACGCTAGCTCGCGCTCGACCAACGGATAAGCGGTCAATTCATCGATTCGAACGACGTCGATCAGCTTGTAGAGCTGCTTCTGCACTTGTTCGAGCAGCTTGTCGTCGCCGGAGGTCGCGATGATCATGCGGGAGAATTCGGGTTCTTCGGACTGCCCGACCGTGATGCTGTCGATGTTGAAGCCGCGGCGTCCGAATAAGCCGGCAACTCGCTGCAGCACGCCCGGATGATTGTTGACGAGCACGGAAATCGTGTGGCGTTTCATCGTTCATCCCCCAATATCATGTCGTCGATCGTGGAGCCCGGGGTAACCATCGGATACACGTTCTCTTCCTGATTGACGACGAAATCGATCAGCACGGGGCCCGGGAAGTCCATGGCTTGCTTCCACGCGCTGCGGGCTTCTTCTTTATTCGTTGCCCGAAGCCCTTTAACCCCATAGGCTTCGGCCAATTTCACGAAATCCGGACTGCCGGAGAGTTCCATGTGGCTGAAGCGGCTATCATAAATAAGCTCCTGCCATTGCCGAATCATGCCGAGGACCTGGTTATTCAGAATCACGATCTTCACGGGAAGGTTATGAAGGGCGCAAATCGCAAGCTCCTGCGCGCACATCTGAATCCCGCCGTCGCCATTGAACGACACCACGAGGCGGTCCGGGTTGCCTACCTGCGCCCCGATCGCCGAGGGCAAGCCAAAGCCCATCGTGCCAAGTCCCCCGGAAGTAATAATCGAGCGCGGATGCTTGAACTTATAAAATTGAGCGGCCCACATCTGATGCTGGCCGACGTCCGTCGTGACGATCGCTTCCCCGTTCGTCGTGTCGCTGATCATGTCGACCACGAATTGCGGTTTTAACGTGATATCCGAATCCGTGTAACGAAGCGGTTGCTCGAACTTGTTTGCTTGAATGAGCGTCAGCCAGGCTTCCGATTTTGCCGCTTTGGCCTTCGCGTTCGCCTGCCGCAGCACGGATCTCACGTCGCCGAGGATCGGAATCGCCGTTTGAACGATTTTGCCGATTTCGGCCGGATCGATATCGATATGCGCGATCGTGGTCGCGTTAGGCGCGAATCCGCTCGTTTTCATCGTTACCCGGTCGTCGAAGCGGGCTCCGATACCGATGAGCAGATCGCAGCTTTGCAAGGCTTTATTCGCGGTGTAGGTTCCGTGCATCCCGGGCATGCCCATCCATAATTCGTGCGCGCTCGGAAATCCGCCCAATCCGAGCAAGGTCGTCGTAACCGGTATCCGCGTTTTCTCGGCGAATGCGAGCAGTTCCTGGGCAGCGTCGGAATAGATAACGCCCGCGCCGGCCAGAATGACCGGACGCTCGGCTTCTTCTACCGCTTTGAGCAATTTTTCGATTTGCGCGGCATTCGGATCGACGTCCGGGCGGTATCCCCGAATCTCGGGTTTCTCCGCCGGATACCGGAAAATCGTCGTTTGACTCGACACGTCCTTCGGAATATCAATTAATACCGGTCCTTTTCGGCCCGTAGAAGCAATATAGAAGGCTTCATGGATGATCTTCGGCAGGTCCTTCGCATCCCGAACGAGGTAGCTGTGTTTCGAGATCGGCATGGTGATGCCGGTAATATCCGCTTCCTGAAACGCATCCGTGCCGATGAGTGCCGTCGAGACATTCCCGGTGATTACGACTAGCGGAACCGAATCCATATTGGCGGTGGCGATACCCGTCACGAGATTGGTCGCCCCGGGACCCGATGTCGCAAAGCAGACCCCGACTTTTCCCGTCGCGCGCGCGTAGCCGTCGGCCGCATGAATCGCCCCCTGCTCGTGACGCGCTAAAATGTGCGTAAACTCCGGCATGTCATGAATCGCGTCGTAAACATTGATGATGCTTCCGCCCGGGATCCCGAACACGCATTCCACGCCTTCGAGCAGCAAGCTGCGGAGAAGCGCTTCCGATCCCGTTACCGTGTCGTTCTTCATGAGTCCGGCAATCCGTTCGCGTGTCGCGTGTTGCTCCTCTACGTTTATCATGATTTTCTTCACCCGTTTCCAAAGAAAATGACTTAAAAACTCCTTCCGACCCGCATGCGGCGAGAAGTCGGCCGCTAGGGACAAAAGGAGGCTTTACGCTACCTGTCGTTCGATTGTATGTAATTCGGATAGATAGATCAATATCATTGTTTCTATGGAAACCATAGATGAAAACTATCGTAATGATGGTCAGCACTCGCATCCGATGGTTTTATATGCGGGGAATGTTTCTTTTTCGCCAAAAAAACCGCCCTTAAAGGGCGGTTTTTCCGGTTCACGCTCGCCGCGAGCCAAGATATGACCCGGTTTATTGGTACCCGGCCGCTCGCGCCAACCTCGCCAGATTTCTCAACAAAGCACGCTGCACCCATGGCGGAGGCCCGACGAGGTACCCGTCGATGCACTCCCAAGCGAGTCCCAACCACAGCGGATTACGCGGGATCCCTTTCGATGTCAATTTGCCTTCGCATTCCAGCTTGTGCAGCAGGCTGAACATATTCCCGTGCATGCCCGGCGGGCGAATCTCATGCTTCGCCACCAGCTGTTGATCGCCGGCATTCCAGAATTGATGTACCTGGTTCGGCAGAATCGTCAGTTGCTCGCCTGCGCCGAGTATGATTTCCTTCCCGTCCACGACGAATCGCATGCAGCCCTCCGACACCTCGAACGATTCCGTGAGAACCGGGTGCCAATGTGGACCGTTCATCGGGCCTTTCCGCGTCACCTTATGTTCGATAATCAGGAATTCCCCCTGCTCATCCGTTCCTTTGGACAAAAAACCGACCGTCCGGCCGTCTGGATGAACCAACGTTTCGCCGACGACGATTTCCCTATCCGCTTGTTTTCGTTCTTTGGTACCGTTCAATTGACTCGCCTCCATGTCGAAGATTACGGTAAGCCGGCAACCAAGCGATGCCGCTTCAGCCTGGGCGCCTACCGAATCCGAGATGTATGGCTGAATGATGCCGATGGCACGTTTCTTGGTATCGATTCCGGGCTCTTTCGGTTAAGGATTCTATGGTCAGGGCCTAGGTCCTCCAGCATATGGCGATTTTCAAAAAGAATAAATAGTG
This sequence comes from Paenibacillus sp. J22P277, assembly GCF_059383675.1. Lineage (NCBI taxonomy): Bacteria > Bacillati > Bacillota > Bacilli > Caryophanales > Paenibacillaceae > Paenibacillus > Paenibacillus sp. J22P277. Next base: position 560,300 of record NZ_JBXENS010000005.1, on the reverse strand, counting down.
CGAGATTGGTACCGCATTGGCATTTTCCGCAACTCAGCGCCCTTGAAGTGATATTCAAACCGTTTGCGGTCCAATAACCGCGCAAAGACAGCTGCGCCGTGAGTCCGAACGGAACGACCGTGCATGGCTGAACGTGAAAGATGTATACTAAACGCTAAAGCGATTTGTTTTATTGACTTGTAATCGGTCAGTCAATACAATACGTACTACTACCGCTCCGACGGGAAGGATGGTAACCGTGACGAGAGCCCGAGGATACCTTGAAGCACGAAAGGTTGGCGTTCCAGCACGTCATCGAGCGGATGCTCGGCGATTCTTTTGCCTTCTCTATGCCTGATTGAGCCCGATAAACGAAATAGTAGCTAGGAAGAAAGGCGATGATGCACATGTACTTGTCGACGTATTTCTTCGAAGATGACGGACGTATCCCGAATAATCCCGGCCTGCCCGTGCTCGTATACGCCGGAGCCTTTCGAACCGACCCCCATCAGGCTGAAGCAATCTTTAACCGGAACAACTGGCGAAACAGCTGGGTGAACGGCGTTTACGCGTATCATCACTATCACAGCAATTCGCACGAAGCGCTGGCCGTGCTCGGCGGATCGGCGTTGCTGATGATCGGCGGGGAGAACGGAAAAGAAATCGAGGTGCAAGCAGGCGACGTGCTCGTTCTTCCGGCCGGCACGGGGCATAAATTGCTGCGCGCGGGCGCAGGCTTCTCGGTGACCGGTGCCTATCCCGGCGGGATGAGTTATACGACGAGAACCGGCAACGCCGGAGAACGGCCCCGGGATCTGGAAGACATTCAGCGCGTTCCGCTGCCCGATGAGGACCCGGTTTTCGGCCGTGAAGGACCGCTCCATTCCAACTGGACAACGAAATAAGGGCATCCTGCCGGATGTCCTTATTGTTGCGGTTCCCGTTCACTCCTCTTTCTTCGTCGCCAGCTTGGACTCGATCGATGCCAGAAGCCGTTTGATCTCCATCAATTCGCCGCTGAACTGTTCCTTGTTGCGCACGCCCTCCGCTTCAATGCGGTGCAGGTGGCTTTGAATATCATCGATCTCTTGCTCTGCCTTATAATTGATGGCAAAATCGATCACCGACTCATGTTTATCCCTGGCATTTTGCCGATTTTGGCTCATCATGATGATCGGTGCCTGGAAAGCCGCAAGAAAAGACAGGCATAGATTCAGCAGAATAAACGGCGGTTCGTCATAGTGAAGCGGCTTGATGAACGGAAGCGAATTCCATATCATCCAGACCACAAGCAACGCGCCGAAGAAGCCGATGAACGTCCAGCTGCCGCCGAACCTGGCGATATTGTCCGCGAGCCGATCGGAAAAGGTCGTGTTGACCGAGTATTCTTCGTCGACCCGATTCAAGATGCTTTTTTCGAAATCGTCCACTAATCTGTCGATGCGCTGCGCGTTTTTTTCGCTGAGCTCGATATCGAAGCCCTGAATGACGGAGGCCTCGTCGAAATCGATCGCGCTGCTGATTGGCTGGTTATTCATTTCTCCATTTCCGTCCTTGCGCACGATAAGTGCCGTATTCCATCCGAGTTAATTTGAACCTCTTGGCAGGATTTTATGCCGCCGTCGAGCAAAGAGGCGGATTTTGATCAGCAAAGAAGCCGGACTTTGATCAGCAAAGTCCGGCCTCTTCCGCCTCGGCGATTCAATTACGACAGCAATCGTTCGTGCTTGCGGAATTCATTCCTCCGATATATTCCTGAAACCTCGAAGGCTAGACAAGCTTCAGCATGCCCGTGTAAATGCCGGGCTCCGGCTGTTCGATCTCGATGGCGCCGACGGTATGCTTGTAGAAGTCGATCGGACCTGCGCCGCCGATAATGGCGTACGCGTAACCGTAATCCCGCATCGCCAGGAGCGTTTCGACCAACAGCTGCTTCCCGATTCCGAGACCGCGCGTCTGCTCGTCGACGCCCGTCGGGCCGAAGAAGCCTCTGCAGGTCGCGTCGTAGCAGGCGAATCCGAGCAGCTCGCCGTCCTTGACCGCGATCAAGCAGGAAATCGGCTGCCGGGCAAAAGCGATCTCGCATTCGCTGCGCCAGCCTTTGCCGAAGCGCTGCTCCACCCATTCGGCTACCGTCACCAGCTCGGGGCCGATCGCCCTGCGTACCGTGATCCCCGTACGCGCCGCATATTGTTTTGCCGATTCGGATTCCGGCAATTGGTATAATTTAACCAACATATCTCCCATTTGTCCTTCTTCCCTTCTCCGTTTGATGTGGCTGTTTGCTTCATCGCGCATCGGGGACGTGCATCCCCTCATGCTAGTGTACCTTTATTTGACTTCAGCTGCGAGTGAAGGATGCCGGACTTTCGTTCATTGAAGTTCTTATTCGCATCGATGCCGGTCCGCGCCTCGATGAAATCCATCATTCGGGCCAGCAGCTGATACATCAGCAAAAAAAGGAACCCGTCTCGCCAATTGGCGGACGGGTTCCTTTTAGTCGCGATCGCGTTGAACATGTTGCTTCGCGCAATCGTTCGAGCCCGATCTTCGATTGCCCGTTCAGGAGGCCAGCGCCTTTTTGGGCCGGGTTACTGCATACCAGAGAAGGATGCCCAACGAGCACAGGCATACCGCGATCAATATGCTGTAAGCCGATTCGTAAGCGTGCACCAGCGACTTCATCTTTTCGTGCGCGAGCAGCATCCCGCATACCGCGACGGATACCGAGCCCCCGAAAAACTGGATGAGCTGCATGAAGCCCATGCCCGAGCCGATCAGGCCGACCGGCAGGATTCGCGACGTTTCGTTGTTCAACGAGGCCATTGCCGCCGAATTCGCCGGCGAGAAGAACAGGTACCCGATCAGGATCACGTATGGCGACGCGCCGAGCTCTGCCCGAAATGCGATCAGCACGCAAGCGATGACGCATTGACCGAGTATCAGGAACCGCAGATTGCCGTACCGGTCAATCCACCGTCCGACGAAGCGCGTGAAAAAGGCGGACAACACGGCGCCCGGAGCGATCGTAAACCCGATGGCCAGCGGCGATTTGCCGAACAGATTCGCAAGCGCGAGCGGCATGAGGAACAAATTGCCGAGGTTTACGAGCAAGATGCAGAAACCGACGATCAGCAATTTCAGGTAGACCGGCTTTGCGAAAATCTCCGAATTGACGAACGATTCTTTACCTCGCCTGAGATGCCAGGCGTGGACGGCGATCGACAGCAGGCCGATCGCGAGCCAAATGAGCGAGCTCTTCGTCACGGCGGTCAGAATCGTCACGGCATTCACCACGGTAAGCATGGCGCCGAGGAGATCGAAACGGAACGGCTTCGGCTGTTCCGGGGGGATCAGGCGCAGCAATAGCGGGAGAAGCACCAGCACCAGGCAAGTGACGGCGAACAATCCGTTCCAGCCGATATACTCGCTGATCAAGCCGCCGATGATCGGCCCGAGTCCGAAAGCCAGGGCCGAGCCGGATGAGATCATCGATATCGCCCTGCCCCGCCGCTCGACGGGGATGTACCGGCTGGCGAGTATGAGCCCCAGTCCCGCCATCGCGCCGGCGCCGGCGGATTGCGCGATTCTGGCGAACAACAGCGATTGAAAGCTCGTCGCGAAGATGCCGAAGACGGAGGATAACCCCAGGATCGCCAATCCGACCGACAGCAATTTGCGGATCGGAAGCACGTCGGACAGTCTGCTGTAGATGACTGTCGATAGCGCATAACCGATCGAGTAGCTTGAGATTATCCAGGATCCGAGTGCCGCCGACACGCCGATATCCCGGATGATGCTCGGGATGGAGACGTTGAACATCGTCGTGTTCATCAAGACGATGAACAGTCCGAACGTCCATATCGGCATGACGATTTTGTCATTCATGGAGGTGCCGTCCTTGTCGGTTACTGGGTTGCTTGGGAGAGCGCGCCAAGATCAGATCGTAAGGCATGGTAATCGTCATGCACGGTACTCCTTTTCTAGGCGGCGCGGCACACTAACCCACGAGGTTCGTTTCGACCGCGATGTTGCCGTTCACGGCTCTATAGTACGGGCATATCGCATGGGCCTCTTCGACGACTTGCTTCGCGATGCCGGACTCGACGCCTTTAAGGGTAATATCCAGATTGACGGCCAGCACGAAGCCGTCGTCCTTGTCTTTGCCGAGGGTGACCTTGGACGCGATCTTGATCGCTTCCGCTTTGACTGATTTTTTCCGCAGCGCGACCCCGATCGCGCCTTCGAAGCACGCGGCGAATCCGGCAGCGAACAGCTGCTCCGGATTGGTTCCGTCTCCGCCGGGGCCTCCCAGCTCCTTCGGCACCCGCATGTTCACGTTCAGAATGCCGTCGCTGGACACCGCGTGCCCCTCCCTTCCGCCTTCCACGTTCACGTTCGCCGTATACAATTCCTTTTCCATTTTGATCATTTCTCGTCACTCCTTTGGTTGGGTGGATGGGACGAATGGCCCCATTTCGCTAGCATCTAGAATGACTTCATTCTGGTTGAAATATACATGTCCGGCATGCCAATTTATGAAGCCTCGCGCATAATTCAAGCGGCTTTGCGGGCGGGCTCCCGGATTTTTTGCGCGCCGGAAGCAACCAGAGCAGCACGACGGCCAGCGCCAGCGCGACGAATGCGGCCGAGCCGAGGATCGCGAGAGAAGTCGCGTGCGCGATTGGTTGTTCGGAAGCCGGGGCCGATCGCTTCGCGGCTTCAAAGACGGTGATGAGAATCGCGATGCCCATGGAGCATCCCTTTTGCTGCGCGACATTGATCAGACCGGGACGCCGCGCCGGAATCGCGGGTATCCCGCCCGACAGACCGAGCGCGGTCAACGGCAGGAAGATCATCCCTACGCCGATGCCCATGATCGCGAACGGAATGCATATGTCAGGAAAGTAATGCGCGCCAGCAATCCGATGCCGAACACTTCTCCATTTCCGCTTGAAGATTGCCAAAAACGGCAAATGGGATCGATGGATGCGACGAATGCCGCATTGGAGGTCGGTTATGAAAGCCCGTCCCAGCTCAACCGGGAATACCGGCGGTTGTTCGGACTGCCGCCGTATCAAGATATAAAACCGCTGCAAAAAAGCTCGTCGGGCGAGTTGTTGGAAAGCGTTTTGGGCAAGTCATGGACTTGAATCACGAGTGATCGCATGAAAAAAAGCCTGAGCATTCAGGCTTTTTTCATGCGATCATGTTTACCGTTACCCGTTCTTTTAAACGCTCTGGTGCACGACGATCAGAGCGGCCGCGATCAACGTAATGATGAAAGCCGGTACCGCTTGAGCGCTTGGGTGCTTCACCCGGAAGTGCGAGAGGCATGCGATCAGCATCGTGACGCCGATCAAGATGCCTGCCCATACGGCCACGGCCGGACTCCAGTATCCGATCACGAGACCGGCTGCCCCGGCGAGTTGAACGAACCCCGTAACGACGCGAAACCATTGCGGCAATTGAAGCGAATCGAACATTCCGACGAAATTCTTCGTGCCGGCAAGCTTATTCACGCCGCCGAAGGTCATGGAAACGAGCAAAAAACTTTGTATGATTACGAATAAGATATGCATCTGAACTCCCCCTTCCCTTTTATTATTCGACTTGAGGATTCAATAGGACACCATTTGGTGACGTTTTGATTATATGACACTATTTGGTGTCCTGTCAATACCGATCGTCCGCAAAAAATCCCCTCCGGTTGCCGGATGGCAAGTCCGTTATTCCAGCGGACTTGCCGTCTCCGTCATCCATGAGGGGATGTTTTATTGAAGCGGTTTTTTTTACGCGGCTTCGATCAGCCTTCATCTTCGATTCTCGCATGCACGGGCGAATACTTGCTGGGCATGATCCCGACCGCCGTTTTGAACGACCGGCTGAACAAATGAATGCTGGAATACCCCACCTCGTCGGCGATTTCCGTCAATGTAAGCTTGCCGTCGGCGATTCTTTTTTTCGCTTCCTCGATCCGAATATGGGTCACGTACTTCTGAATCGTGATGCCCAGCTGCTGCTTGAACAGATGCGATAAATGGTTCGTCGAGACGCCGGCCCGCCTGCTGATCGACGAGTTATCCAGATGCGGGTCGGAGAAACATTCGTGAATATGATGAACGGCCCTTTCGATAAAGGGCCAGCCTTTCGTCATTTTGCCTTCGCCGTTCTTGCGCTCCGCTTGGTTGCTCAAGAAGAGGTGCAGCAATTCCAGGCAGATCGACTTCGTAAGCAATATGCTGCCGGAATTGCTCGTGAATGCCTTGTGCAGCCGCAAAAACCGCTTTTTCAATTCGATCCGGTCCGCCAGCTGCAAACGAGAGATCGGGACGATCGAGGCCATCCTCATCTCCCGGTCGTCGACCTTCTTCCGCATCCGCTCCGTTGCGTTCGTATGCTTCAGCAAGCTGCGTTCTTCGTCGTAATGCAGATCAAAGTGAAAAATATATTGAATCAAGGGGACGGTCGAGGCGGATTTGATGAGATGCGGCATGAAAGGATGCATGAGCAGCAAGTCGCCCTCCCTAGCCACATACTTTACGCCGCTCAGGAAAAACTCCGCTTCCCCCTGCTCGATATACGTAAAGACATGGTCGTGATCCAGCCACTCCCCGGTCAACGAGCCGGACTTCATGATTTTGACGGCCCTGACAAAAGGAGAGATGCCGTTCATCCACGACTCGTCCATCGAATTGCCCTCCCGACTTTGCGCATGCCGAAGCTTCCAACCGAGCAAAGGCAGCACCCTGCCCTGACAACAGCCTGCGGCTTGATCGCATCCGACCGACTATCCTGATCGCGATCCCGGCCCCGAAGGCCAACTAACGGCTCATTTCTCGTATCTTACCAGCGCGGCAGCCGAATTGTCTATATCGGCTACGCCGTAATTCGTCTAGGACCAGTCGAACAACACGCCGTTGTAAGCGTCCTTGTTGTGCCGGAGTCCGTCGTAAGCTTCTTGCGCTTGTCCCGGCTTGATCACGTGGCTGAGCAGCGGCTCGATGCGCAGACGGTTCTGCTTCATCAATTCGAACACGATCTTGGAGTTCCGGACCAATGAATGCTTCACGAACGCGTTCGGCTCCGTCGGGTAGCGCCATTCATGAGCGCCCTTGAACGTAATGCAGCCGCGATTGTACAGATGGCAATAATTCAATACGTCCGTCACGTCCGCGTTGAACTCCCCGCGAGGGCTGCCCAGGAAAACGATCTCCCCCAAGCTCCCGATCCAGCCGAGGCTCTCGACGCCGACCTGCGGTACGCCCGTCGCCTCGATCTGCGTCGACACGCCATGCCCGTCCGTGATGGCCAGGATCTGTTCCTTCACCCCGCCAAGCCCGCCGTTCAGCGCGTAATCGATCCCGCATCGCTTGGCGGTATCCATACGCGCGGACGACAAATCGATGCCGATGACGAATGCGCCCTGCAGGCGCGCCAGCTGCGCGGCCAGGTTACCTACCAGCCCAAGCCCCGTTACGCTGACGTAATCGCCGACTTCGATATCCGAGACGCGCACCGCCGTGAACGCGACCGTCGCCATCCGGGTAAACGGCACCCATTTGAGATCGAGCTCGGCCGGGGCCTTGATGCACATATGGCTCGCGGACACTACTTGGTATTCCGAGTGGCTGCCATAATGGAACACGGCGTCGCCGGGCATGAAGCCCTCGACGCCCCGTCCGACGTCGACGACCCGGCTTACGCTCGCATAGCCCGGACATACCGGCAGCTCGGCCCACCATTCCTTGCCGGACAGCATCGCCAGCTCGGTTCCCGGACTGATGAGCGAATAGATCAGCTTGACGAGCACCTCGTGGTCAGCCAGCGCAGCCGGGCTGAACTCCTCTTCCGCGAGCTCGACTTGCTGCGGGGCAACGAACATGATTTTGCGGTTTTTCAATCGGGACCCCTCCTAGTGGAATTGCTTACATCAATAATGTAAGGCTTTTCCGGGTGGAAGTCTTTGACCCTGAATCCGATTTTTTATCTAAAACAACGATTCAACTCCCGCCTGACAGTCGCGCAAAATCCTACCCGTTCAACCTTTTGCAGGTCGACGGGTCAACGCCCAGAACAGCAGCGCCAGCGCGCTGACGGCCGCGCCCAAGACGCAGACCCCGGCCCAACCCGCGCCGGCATAGACGGCGGTCGACGCGATCGCGCCCGCTGCGCTGCCGACCGAATAGAACACCATGTACAATCCCGTAAGCCTGCTCCGCGCTTCCGGGTACTCCGCGAAGATCATGCTTTGGTTGGTCACGTGCACGGCTTGCACGGACAGATCGAGCAGGATAATGCCGCAGATTAGCGCGACTAGCGAATGCGGCGCGAATAAGATCGGCAGCCAAGATAAGGCCAGCAAGCCTAGCGCCGTGCCCGTTACCCGCTGCCCGAATCCGCGATCCGCCAGCCTGCCGGCGCGCGATGCGGCCAGCGCCCCGGCGACGCCGGCGAGACCGAACGCTCCGATCGCCGTATGCGACAACGCCATCGGAGGCGCGCTGAGCATAAGCCCCATCGAGGTCCAGAGGATGCTGAAGGCGGTAAAGATAAGCAGCGCCAGCGCCGCCCGCGTGCGCAATATCCGTACCTGCGCGAATAAGGCGAGCATGGAGCGCAGCAATTGCGAATAGGCGATCCGCTCGTATTGCTGCTCGCCGCGGGGCAGCATGCGGAACAAAACAATGGCGAGGACGAGCGTGAACGCGGCCGATGCCAAGTATACGACACGCCAGCCGCCCATATCCGTCACCGCCCCGGCGAACGACCGCGCCAGCAGAATGCCGATGACGATGCCGCTCGTCACGTTGCCCACGACGCGCCCGCGCTCTGCCGGCGATGCGATCGTCGCCGCGAACGCCACGAGCGTTTGCGTCACGACGGCGAGCAGGCCGACCGCCGCCAAACCGATGAACAGGACCTTCTCGTCGGAGGCCGTCCCGACCGCGATCAAGGCCGCGGCGGAACCCAGCATTTGCCCGGCGATCAATCGGCGCCGGTTCAAGTAATCGCCGAGCGGCACCAGCAGCAGCAGACCGAGCGCGTAACATGCCTGCATCACCGTGATCACGATGCCGACGGATGCGGGCGCGATATCGAATTCGAGCGAGATCGCGTCAAGCAGCGGCTGCGCGTAATAAATGTTCGCGACGGACAAGCCGCACGCGACGGCAATGAATGGCACGACGTAACGGGGCAGCGGCCGCAAGGACAATTTCCCGGCAGCAGCCGGCGTTTCTTGCGGATTCGTTCCTACAACCTGGTTCTTCAACGGGGTGCCTCCTTAGCGGAATACGAATCACATCATAACATACTGATCAGTATGTTATGATGAACTATAACGTAAGCACCTCAGCTTTGTAAAGAGTTGGATGAACGGTCCGGAAAAATACCGATCATTATGTAATACGGCGGTCGGTCGATTATGGACGCGACCTGGCTTCGGATACCAACTATCCTGAGCCGGGTCGCATGTCATCGATGCCTCATTCCTGTTTTAGCAAATCGTTCATCTCGTGCCAATTATAAATACGTACTTTTCCCGTTTGATTTTTTGCGGCACGGAGCATCGCTTTTGCGATGGTCTCTCCTTCGATTCCTTTGTAGCGGTTCATTTTACCCGTGAACAACGGATCAATGATCCTCCATATGCGCATAATGACTTTTTCCAACGGGCGGTTTTCCTTCCGATTCCCCATGATCATCGACGGACGGAAGAAGTGCGCATGTTCAAAATCAAGCGCCGCGATATCCCGTTCGATTTCGCCTTTGGCTCGTACGTATGCGATGCCCGAATCGACTTTCGCTCCGACCGCGGTGACCGCGAAAACGGATGTTGCCCCTCTTTCTTTCGCGATTTTTCCCGCTAACACCGGGTACTTATGCGTCTCGCCCAAGGCAAGGAATATTTCGTCCGCCTCGATCTCTTCTCTTAAGCCAGGCAAGGAGTCGTAATCGCCCAGCAATGTTTTTAATTTGGGATGATGGATAGTCGGATTTCTCCGGACAACGGCGGTAACTTGCCCATAATCTTCATCCATCAACAATTCGCGCAGCAGATACGAACCCACGAATCCGGTTGCCCCGAAAATAACGGCCTTTTTCATCCTCGTCCCTTCTCCTGTCCATACGATCATATTTCAAAGATTCGCAATGACGATCGCCATCCCTATGGTTGCGGATGACGATCGAAGCGCTATATGGCGATTAATTGATCGGCAGGTTTGCCAGCAGCGATAAGTCGCTGCCTTCGTAATCGGTAGATCGGCTGACATCTTCCCACTCGGCGGCGTCCTTCGCGTTCGCCTTCATCGCCATCTCGACGCCAAAGAGCGAGTCGCTCCCAAGAATAAGGTGGCTGGGAAGCTCTTCTTTGCGGGACAATTCAAGGATGACCTTGGCCACTTTGGCGGGATCGCCGATCTCTTTGCCTCGATAACCATTGACCATCGCCGCCATAGCCCCGACGCTGGCTTCATATTCCGGCAACAAACGGGGCATATTGTTCATCGTGTTGTGTGAAAATTCCGTACGCATGCCGCCCGGCTCGACCGCGATGGCTTTGACGCCGAATGGAGCGAGCTCCGCCGCCAAAGATTCCGTGAATCCGCTGACCGCGAATTTCGCTGCGTGATAGATCGCCCCGCCAGGCGCTGCGGCACGACCGGCTATAGATGAAATGTTGATAATATGGCCGGATCTTTGCCCGCGCATAACGGGGATCGCGGCAGACACCGTATGAATGACGCCGTATAAGTTCGTGTCGATGACCGCTTTTACCTGATCGGGGGTTGTTTGTTCAAACGGAGCCATGAGACTCAGCCCGGCATTATTCACCAACACGTCCAAGCCGCCGAATGCATCCACCGCCAGCTGCACGGCCGCGCGGGCGGCAGTCGAATCCGTCACGTCAAGCTTTGCCAGCCGGATGTTGGAGCCGTAACGTTCTTGAAGATCGGCTAGACTGTCGGTCGTTCTCGCAGTCGCGACCAATCTGTCTCCGTTCTCAAGGATTGCTTCCGCGATTGAACGCCCTAATCCGCGATTCGTGCCCGTTACCAACCATACTTTGCTCATGTTCAGATAACCTCTTTTCGTTATATTGAGTATGTTCTCACTCATTTTAATGCCGAAAAAGAAGCACGCCTTATTTGCGTGCAATGGCGCCCCACAACGCCTCCCAACCCAAAGACTTGTATTGTTCGAGTTTGATTCCATCCTCGGCGGCCATCTGCAACACCATATCGGCGATGGCGTTAATGGTCCCTCCCAAAAAAAGCATCGGCTGCTCCCGGAGAACGCCTGTCCGGATGCCGTTCTCGACCACGGTCTGCAGGTTGTAGAACATCTCTTCGCTTTCGTGCTGAACCGGTTCCGTGATTCGTTCCGAGACGCCGAGCTGCCGGAGCGCCTTTCGCTTGTCCGGATGATTCGATCCCCAATCAAGATAACGCACCCACAGATGCTTGATTTTCTTCCGGATGTCCGCGTCGGTCGGATAATCGGCGGCAAGGAAGTCGAACAGGTCCGACTTTAACACCAAAAATAATTGGTTGAGCAAATCGTCTTTGGTCGGAAAGTAGACAAACAACGTCCCTTCCGCGACTCCTGCGTTCTTCGCGATCTTAACCGTGGAAGCAGCAACGCCGACGGACGCTACTTCTAGCGTTGCCGATGCCAGCAAGGCCTTTCTTTTCTCTTCGCTTAAGGGGCGTGCCAAGGATAAACCTCCTATGTTTTATTATGAGTGAGAACATACTCAATATACAATGCTTCTTCTCGCATGTCAAATTGACGCTCGCCGCGTCAACCCCCGTACAAATACGACTTCGCGCCTGCCCCGATATAAGCTTTCCAAACGACGAAGTTAAACGGGTACGTCCAGTCTATCTCGTCGCCACCCATGATCTCGTGCAGCCGGTTACTGTTGAACAGTATCGAGCCCTGCTGATCGAACGCAACGCCGTCCACCCACAGCATCCGGTCGTCGGACACGAGCTCCGCGAACGTATCGCTGCCTGACGCGTACCGCCCGATTCCCTTGCCTTCGAGCATCGTATAATACACGTTTCCCAGCGCATCGGCATGCATCCCGTCGGTCGCGGTGCGTTTGCTGCCGATCGTCTGCACGGCTCCCGCGATTTGCGCTTGAGGCGTCCGGAAATCCCGCAGCCAAGCCGTATCCATGGCATATAGATTACGTGCAGTGAGCGGGCAATAGTACAACGTGGAACGGTCCGCCGATAAAGCGATCCCGTCCGCGCCTGCGCGCAGCGGCACGGGCTTCTCATCGATCGCGAATTGAAATCCGGGAACGTCCTGCGTGCTGAATTGCCGGTCCAATACCCGACGGAACGCTCGCTTCTTCATGTCGTAGACGATAATACCCCCGCGCACCGGATGGTCCAGCCCGCCCTGGCCGGAATCGGTGATGTACACGAAGCCGTTCCGGTTATCGACGACGAGATCGTTCAGGAACGAGGTTCGCGGCGGAGCGACTTCGTCCGGGATCGGGACGACGTCGATCATCCGCCGGGCGTTCAAATCCCAGACAAGCAGCTTTTGGGAGCCCGCAGGCGAAGGCTCGAACGCGATTTTCCCCTGATCCAGCAGCCATATCCGGTCCAGCTCGTCGATCTCAAAGCCTTGGACGGAATGCAGCGTCATCGGCGACGCCGGCTGATTCCATGCCCAGCTCGGATAAGCCTCCAGCATCGGCTTTCCGTTCCGGAGGAAAAGCCGGTTCATCGTGGCGGGAATGCCCGGCGCGAGGCGGGGCACGCAGACGTAATAGCAGCCTGACCGGTCGACCTTGACGCCGGTGGGAACGGCTTTCTTCCAAAAGCCTTGCGCTTCGAACTCCGTCTTCATGAGCGGATCGGGAAACGCCCAATCCAACCGGCTCCAATGAAACGCCATTCCATACCGCAATGCATCCGCCTCCCCTATCCGTCCGCGATAACCTTCTTTCTAGGTATATGTGGGCTTCCGGCGTAAATTACGCCGCTTGCCCGCCTTGCTTCCACTTCATTGCCGTCGCATCATGCATGACAGTCCACGCTCCTCCGCATGCGGAACCCGGTCAATGAAAAAACCCGGCAATAAGCCGGGCTCGCTGGATTAGGCGATGGTCGAAGACAAGGCGGTTTGCAAGCTTTGCTGCAGGACGAGCACCTGTTGTTTCGCTTGAATGATTTGCTCTTTCAGCGCAATGATTTGTTCCAAGTCCGCTACGCCTTCAGTCTCGTTGCCGGCCAGTTTGGCGGCTTTCACTTGGGTCCATAGCGATTGCTTTTGCGTGCGAAGCGTCGCGATCGCATCCTGCTGCGCCTTCATTTGCCGAGCCAAGCCTTTGAGCGTCTTTTTCATTACCGCTTTCTGTTCTTTCGTCAGCGCGTTTCGTGCGGATTTGTCGGCATCATGGAGTGCCTTGATCTGCTCGGACAACGCTTTTTGTTCGGCTCTTAACGAGACCAATTGCGCCTTGAGCGCGGCGGTTTGCGCTTTCCACTCGGCGTGCTGCGCTTGCTTTGCCGCTGCAGCCGGGTTTGCCGGATCCGCTTTGGCCGCGAATGCCGATTGCGCCGCTCCGATCGATAGCGCAAGTCCCAATACGGCCACGATCGCTTTCTTGTTTTTCATTTCATTTCCTCCGGTTGTCGTAGTCATGGTACATCTACCACTCTAACGGGAAATTGTATCAAAAGTTTGTCATGACACGGTCCATCGGGAGCGCAATGCGGATTTCCGTTCCTTTGCCCGGCTCCGAAGCGGCGATGATCGTCCCCCCGTGGGCATGAACGATATGGCGCGAGATCGTCAGTCCCAGGCCGAATCCTTTCGTGGAGCGGCTGGATTCCGCTTTGTACAGCCGCTCGAACAGATGCGGCAGATGTTCGGGAGCGATGCCCGTGCCGTTATCTTCGACGGACAATCGGATGAATTGCGCGTCGCGCCTCAGGCGAACGATCACGCGCGTGCCATGATCGTTATGCTCGAGCGCGTTGCCGATTAGATTGATCAAGACTTGCCTTATGCGCTGGGCATCCGCGCTCATCATGACGGACGTTTCCGCGCTCGCTTCGAATCGGAGCTCCATGCCCATCGTTTCCGCCTTGTGCGTGAACTGCAACAAGGTCTGCCCGGCAAGTGCCGTCAGATCCGTCATCTTGAAATCAAAGTTGATCCGATGCTCCTCGAAGGCGGACAATTCATGAATATTATCGATCAGCTTCCCGAGCCGCAAGGATTCCTCCAGGCCCAATGCCGCGAATTCCCGTTGTTCCCGCGGCGACAGTATCCCGTCGGAAAAAGCCTGCAGCGTCGCGCGGATGCTCGTCAGCGGCGTTCGCAGTTCATGCGCGATCTCCGCGATCAAGCGTCTGCGCTGTTCCTCGATCCGCTCGATCCGCTCGGCCATCGTATTGAAGGACATGCCGAGCCGAGCCAGTTCATCCTGTCCCCGCGCATCGACGCGCAGCGTGAAATCCCCTCTGGCCACGGCTCGGGCGGCCTTGTCCAGCTTGCGGATCGGGTTCGCGAAACGGCGCGCGGCGAACCAGAGCAGCAGCAGCAGCGGCCCTGCCGAGGCCAGCGCGACCAGCCAGATGCTTCTGCGTATCGGCGCGGCCAGTTCTTTCACGTTCGCAACCGGCGCATAGACGAACGCGGAGGCGACGACTTCATCGTTCTGATAGAGCGGAAACCCGACCACCAGCACCTTGGCGTCGTCCTGCTTGCGGAATTTGGCGATCCTCTCGACGCGCGCGCCTTCGCCGACGGAGACGACCCAGCTCTTGATGTCGGGACGCACTCCGACCGCGTACAGGTCCTGCTGCAGATACTTTACTTTTTTCCCGAGGATGCTGACCGAGATTTCTTGGTCTTTCTCGATGCCCTTCAACGCCTTCCGAAACGCGGCCGGGGTCAGGCTCCCTTGCGAATAGCGTTCGTAGGTTTGCTGCACGGCCTCCGATTGCGCAGCCAGCTGATTCAAGCCCTGCCGATAGAAATCCCGCTGCGCGAGCCAGTTCAAGGTCAAGCTTAGCACGAGCAGCATCGTCAACGTGATCGCAAGCATGGCAACCAGCCATTTGCGAAAGAGGGAATTCAACATGGCGGCGCGACCTCGAATTTATAGCCGACGCCCCAGACGGTCGCGAGATGCCAGCCCGTTCCCGTTCCCAATTTGCGCCTGATCCGCTGAATGTACAGATCCACGACCCGATCCTCGCCGTCAAAGTCCCAGCCCCATATGCGCGCGATCAGATCCTCGCGGGAGAATGCTTTTCCGGGGCGTTGCACCAGAAAAGCAAGTAAATCGAATTCGCGCTTGGTCAAGCCGATCGCGTCCGCATTAACCGCCACGGTAAAGGAATCCATTCGCAAAGCCAGGTTCCCGACGACGATCTCGTTCGCCCGAGCCGGGCGTTCGTCCGCTTGCGACCATGCGGACCTCCTCAGCACGGCATCGATACGGGCCAGCAATTCATTGGGATCGAACGGCTTCACCAAGTAATCGTCCGCTCCCATGCGGAGTCCTTCGATGCGCTCATGCGCTTCCCCGCGCGCCGTCAGCATGATGATCGGGGTGCGAATCGCTTCGTCCCGGAGCTGCCTGCAGACGGCCCATCCGTCCAGCTTCGGGAGCATCAGATCCAGCACGGCCAGATCGATCCGCCCGGATTTGATTTTATCCAATGCGGTCGGACCGTCGTAAGCTTCTTCCGCATCGTAACCGTTTTTGACTAAATACAGCTTCGTAATCTTGATGATGGACGGATCATCGTCGACAATCAATATTCGCTTCGGTATAAGTGCCGTCTCCTCTTGTTTGCCGGATGGATAAGCGCGGGCTTGCATGGCTCGTCAAATATAATATTCGATGAAGGCGTCGTTGTATTTGTCGGAATCTTTCTTCCGTAGAAGCCAGATGATCAACGTAATCGCGCTCAACATCCCGATCAGCCCGTAAGAGAATTGAAACGCATGAAAATTCGTCGGCATCCGCCCCGCCGGAACGATGCGCAGGGCCGCTTCGTAGAGCATGCCGCTCAGCGTAATGCCGATGCCCATGCCGAGCGTGCGGCTCATGTTCAAGGTCGCGCCGGCTACGCCGTACCGGTCGGACGGTACGTTCCCCATCACGTTGCTGTTATTGGGCGGGGTAAACATGCCCATGCCGCTGCCCGTCAAAAACAAGCCCAGCAGCAATAACCCGATCTCGTCGCCGCTGTGGATCGAGGCGAGCAATCCGCTTCCGAGCAGCGCCAGCACGGTACCGCCGATGGCGGGAACGCGAACGCCGAACCGGTCGGAGAGGTAGCCGGAGATCGGCGTGAAGATCGTCATGCCGACCGGAACCAAGGACAGTACCAGTCCCGCCGTTTCCGCCTTCAATCGAAAGCCGGTCTCCATCAGGAAAGGACTGAGCAGCAGCACCCCGTACATCACGGTAAACGACAGGAAGCTCGTCAAATTCCCGTATCGGAACACCTTGCTCTTGAACAGAGACAGGTCCATTAACGGCGCCGGGGAATGCTGCTCCTCCCTGACGAAAGACGTTAAGGCCAGCATCGCCGTAAAGACGCACAGCAGGATGAACGGGGACGTCCAGCCTTGGCCCAGGCCGGTGTTCAGCACGTACACCATCATGATGAGTCCAGGCAACAGGAACAACAGCCCCCAATAATCGAAGCTTTGCTTCTTCCTGCCCTCATCCCGCGGCAATAGCAGCACGGCCAACACGGTCCCGGCGATCCCGATCGGCACGTTCACGTAGAAGAGCCACCGCCAGTCTCCCAAGCTAAGCAAAGCGCCGCCGATCACCGGCCCGACGCTGAGCCCGATCCCTTGCGCGCTTGCCTGAATCCCGATCGCCCTTCCCCGATGCGCCGCGGGCGTGGCCGCCGTAATGATCGATACGCTGTTAGCCTGCAGCATCGCCGCGCCGACCGCTTGAAAGACGCGCGCGATCAACAGTCCGGCAAAGCCCGGAGCCGCGCCGCAGGCGACGGAGCTGACGAGAAATACGAAAAAACCCATGGCGTACATCCATCGGCGGCCGAACAAATCGGCTATTCGGCCGAACGGAATCACGAGGGCGGATAACGTCAGCAAATAAACCAAGCTGATCCACTCCGCTTTCGCCATGCCGATGCCGAATTGCCGCATCAACGACGGAAGCGCCAGATTGATGATGCTCGCGTCGAGCGCGGCCATGAACGCGCCGATGCAGACCGTCGACACGACCAGCCAATGATAGCCCCTGCGGCTCGTTATCCTCTCGGGCGGCGAATAATCCCTGAAATGGGACAACTGCGACATGCGATCTATCTCCTTTCCCGCTATTGGCAACTTGATAGGGAAGTTCATCTCCCCGCGCCAATAACCGCTCTCCAGTGGACGAGCGTTCGTAACCTACACTCAGTATAGCAAATAAACCATTGCCGTTGCCCTGTTGCCGAATATATACATGGAAACTTCAAAACTTCAACAGGCCACTGCCTGTGAAAGTCCATCGCCGTGCCGCCGTACGTTATGATCAGCGCTTCGCGGTCGTTGCCGACATCCGACGATAAAAAACAAGCCCTGCCGGGCAGCCGCGTTTCGCTTGCGTAGGCAAGCTTTGTCGCGGCCGCGCCTTTGCGGCGGGGCTTGTCCTTCATTACGCGCTGGAGTTACGGCTCTGGCGTCCGGCCGTATCCGGTCGTCTTAGGAATCGATGAACGCAACCAAGGTGAGGAACCGCTTCAGGATCGTCGCGGATTGGGCGCGGGTCGCGGACGTCTTCGGGCTGATCGTGTCGGCGGTCAGCCCGTTGATCAAGCCTTCGTCGATCGCGGCCGCCATTTCCTGCTGCGCCCAGACGATGCTGTCCTTGTCTTTGAACTTGGCCAGCGCGGCAGCGGGATCGGCCGCATCGGCTTTGACGCCCAGATAGCCGAGCGCGCGGACGGACATCGCCGCCAATTCCTCGCGGGTGATCGGTTGGTCCGGCCGGAACGAATTGTCCTCGTAGCCGTCGATGATGCCCGAACGGACGGCGGCCGATACGGCGCCGGCATACCAATCCGAGACGCGCACATCGCTGAACGAGCCGGCCGCTGGCGGCTGCGACAGCGTCAAGCCTAGGGAGCGGACGACCATGGCGGCGAATTCGGCGCGGGTAACGTTGCGATTCGGCTGGAATTCGCCGTTTGCGACGCCGTTCACGATCAGCTTGTTCGCCAGCAGCTCGACATCCGATTCGGCCCAGTGGGCCGCCATATCGGAGAACGAGCGATTGCTCGATAACACGGCGTACACGCCGTTGCCGTTCCTTTTCAGCGTCGCGACGGTATCGTCGCCGTTCGGCGCGAACGCGGACGGGACGAAGCCGAGCTGATCCAATGCTTCATCATAGACTGCGCCAGTCGTTTTCGACGCATCCGCCTTGCCCTTGACGTTAATGGTGCGGGAGACGTACGTGCTGCCGAAATCGATGTCTGCGGACTTTCCGTTGCCGGATACGGACACGGTGAACGCCACGGCGTCCGAGATGACGTTCGAGCCGATCGCTTTAGCCGCTTTGACGATGGCTTCCGACGTATCGCCGTCTGCCTTGGCGATGGCGACGGTGATCGTGATGTTCGTCAGATCGGTGCCAAGCGCCGCCTTCAGCGCATCCGGCTTGACCAGCGACAACGGCAGCGTGTACGTGCCGTTTCCGTTGACGATCTTGACGGTTGCATCCGGCTTCTTCGCCGCATCCGCAAGCGCGGAAACGGGCAGCTGCGCGCTGTCGGTTCCGACGGTGACTTCCACCTGGCCGGATGCCGTAAACGCGGCTGCGAGAGCGCCGCCGTCGACCTTGCCGTCCGGCGCGTTGATTTTGCCGCTGCCGGCGTCAGACCCGCCGCCTGCTCCGATGCCGCCTCCAACGCCGCTGTCTCCATTGCCGGGGTTGGCGGTCGCAATCGCGTCCGCCTGCGCGGCCGGCGAACCGTTCTGATCGTTCACGTAAACGATGTAATCGGCGATATCGGGCAAGGCACCCGTGGTAATGGCAGCGGACAGGCTTCCGTTGCCGTCCGCCTCCGCCTGCCCCATGGCGGCGATGCTTGCGGCCTTCTTATTGACGACTCTGATCGTGTAGGCGCCGGCGTTCGCAAAGCCTGTTCCGCGCACCGTCACGACCCCGCCGTCATAGCTTGCCGAGACGGCTGGCCCGGGCTCCGCAGCCCAAGCCATGGCGGAGAAGAGGGATAGACACACGAGAATGGCAAGTACCAGCGGCAGGATTCGTTTAGTCATGGTTGATCTCCTTCTTTCCCGTTTGCTCACAGGTCATCCGTACTGGCGTGCGCGAATACGTCGACGCCCATGTCGGCGCCGGTAAGGTCAGGCATGCCGCTTGTCAGCCACGTTTCGACTCTCGTGCCGGATGTTTGATAGGATACGGTTACTTCCGGATCCTGCACGGACATCATCATGACGGACACCTTCGCGTTCGCCCCGCTGCCCGAGGTGAGCTGCACGACGAGGTATTTGCCGGCAAGATCGACGGACTCGTCGATGCGGATCGATCTCGCAAAGCCCGCGCCTCCGGCTTGCTCCTCTCCGATGGACAGCAGCGGCGAGACGACATTGATCGTAAAGGTGCTCGTTCCGCTCTTCCCGTTCGCGTCCGTCGCGGTATACGTGACGGTATAAGCGCCGCCTTGCTGCGGGATGAACGTATTGGACGTCAGCTCAACGGCGGCGTTCGCTGGGTCTTTGACGTCGATTGTCGGGACAAGGTGCTGTCCGGCCGCATCGATCGCGGAGCCTTCCGGCAGGGTGATGGCTTTGCCGACTTTGCCCTCGGCAGGCACGTTGTCGACGGTAACGACCGGATTCACGATGCCGGCATGGATGCTGTACGTCTGCAGCGCGACATTGCCGGAGCTGTCCGTCGCTTGATACGTCACCGTGTAGTCGCCGGGCAGCGCGATCTTGAATTTGTTGTCCAGCGCGTACAGGCGTTTTCCGTTCGGATCCTTGATGTTCGGGTAGGCATAGACCTTCGGCGTTTTGTTGTCCGTCGCACTTGCCGATGGAAGCTGAACGTCGTCGCCGATCGACGCCTCCGCCGGTACGGTGCCGTTGTCGTTCAACGTGATGACGGGCTTCTCCGTGTCCTTCGCGGCGGAATCCTGCAGCCCGAACGGCTGGATCATCGTTTGGCCACCCGGGCCGAACATTCTGGCGCGGATGTACTTGCTGACTCCCGGCGTCGTATTGACGTTCACGGTGCTGCCTGTCGCCACTTGAACGCCGTTCGCGGATACCCACTCGATCGTGTCCGCCCCTTTCACGTCCAGCGTAATCGTGCCCGCGGCTTTGTCTACGCGGATGTTATCGATCGTCGGAGCCGGCACGCCCGGATCCGGCTTGTTATCGTCCTGACCAAGCACGACGCGATAAGTGGAGAAGTAGGTTTGGCCGTTGATCAACGCATTGCGGGCGTCATCCTGGGTCAGATCGTTGACCAGCAGGTTGGTCCAGCCGGTTCCCAGCGTGGATAGACCGTCGGAATGCGTATCGTCCGAGGCCGTTCCGAAGATGTTGCGGTTCGGCATCGTCTGGGTTAACAGCGTGTCCCACAGCGGTTCGCTGTAATTGTTGGTGTACTGCCCGGAATTCAAAACTTCGATGCCTCTTACCTGCGGATAGGCAAGCAAGGCGAGATCGGCGTTCGGGTCCTCGGTGGATCCGCCGCTTCTGCTCGGATGGGCAATGTAGATGATGCCGCCCAAATTGCCGACATTCATGATGTTCTGATCCATGCCGTTCGTGACGTCCGGACCCATGCCGGCTTTATCGCGATAATCGGAGAAATAACCCAAGATATGCGTGTTCTTGCTGATTTCGTTGCCCGGAATGGAAATGAGCGGCGAATTCGTCAAGCCATAGTCGCTCCAAGGGTAGGATACGAAGTCATGGTCCGTGATCGCGACAGCTCCGAATCCCTTCGATTCGTAGATCGGAATTCGGGAAGCGACCGTGCCGGACACGCCGTCATTCCATTCCCCGATCGGCGCATTCGTATTGCTGGTATGGTTATGGAGAGCCGTTTTCACCGTGTGAACGGTTGTCCAATCGATGCCTTCGTACGGGTTGATAATGTCCCACTTGGGATCGGCGGCGCTGACGGTTATGGTAAACGAATTCGTCGCATTCATCGATGCGCTGCCGACAGCCGCGTTAACCTTGTAGTCTCCTGCAGTCAACACGTTGCCCGCGACTTTGAGGGCATTGCCTGTAATGACAAATTTGCCGTTATCCGGACCTAGCTGAGCATCTTCAACCAGACTGTACGTATAGTTGGAGCCGTCCCCGCCCTTGGCCGAGAAGGTGCCCACGACCGCGTTCGGTTCAACGCTGGTCTTGCCTTCCTTTAAGTTCGCCGTCGGCTGCAAGGTATAGTCGGAAATACCCGATACGGTCAAATGAACGACGAGACTCGCCTTCAGGCTATACGGATTCGAGAGACCGGACGGCAGCGTGATCGTGCCCGAAAGCGTATAATCGCCGGTTTGATTCAGGTTCAGTGGGCTCGTGTCCCACGTCACGGCAACGTATTTCTCCCTGCTGTCCGCGAGCGTGACATTAACGGCGTCCGGAAGACCGAGCTCGCTCAGCGTGACGCCGGGAGCTGCGGTAATCGGAGCAAGCGTTCGGACGGAGGCAACGGCGCCGGGAGCGGAATCGGCATCGGAATTATAATCGAATTGCTGCGTCATGCCATAATAGCCGTCTTTGGAGGCGGCGACCTTG
This sequence comes from Paenibacillus sp. J22P277, assembly GCF_059383675.1. Taxonomy (NCBI): domain Bacteria; kingdom Bacillati; phylum Bacillota; class Bacilli; order Caryophanales; family Paenibacillaceae; genus Paenibacillus; species Paenibacillus sp. J22P277. The sequence continues at coordinate 538,520 of NZ_JBXENS010000005.1, read as the reverse complement.
ACTGCCATGTTGACCGGAACCTTGAATGGCGCCGTGTACGGCTTGGCCGTATCCGAGTCGGACGGATCGCTGCCGTCCGTCGTATAGCGGATCTCGCTACCGGCTGCGTTGCCTGCACCATCGCCGTTCTTTACGATTGTAACGGGGTCTCCGGAGACGAAGGCCGAAGGCTCCGGACTGACCGCGAACGAGACGTTCCGGAAATCATAGACGACCGCGGAACCGCCCTGGAGTCCGGTTGTCGCGGTCGAGCCCTGCAGTACATAGATGCCCCGATAAAGCGCATAGCCCGCCGGATCGGAAGCGGTAATCGTCGAATCCTTCAGCGTCATCACATTCGTGACCGTGTTCGTATAAATCGAGCGGCCCTTCACCGTGGTAATCGTGGCATGGTCCGCATTGACGCGAATATTGGCGCCGACCGCATCGATCGTATAGGCGCTGCTCGAAGAGAACTGCGACTTCACCGCGGCGTTTACGATATTCAAGGTGGTGTTGTCCTTCAATTCGACCGGATGCCCCGTGCCCGTGGCGGGCTGCAGTACCGTGACATTGTCCCCGATCGTTAACGTGGAGCCCGTGGCGACGCTGATTTTGTTGGCGCCGAGGTCGAGGGTGACCGCCGAATCGGCATGCAGCTCCACCTCGCCGGATACGGTCAACGCGCTGCTGAACGCGATGTCGCCGCCAATCTTGATGCTTACCGGCTCGCCCTCGCTTTTGGCATTGGACACGGCCGCGGACAATTCCGCGAACGTCGAGGCGGTCGCATTTTCAGGGGCTGCGGCCGATGCCGGGATGCCGATGATATTGACGGCCAACAAGGCCGATAATATTATTGGCATTAATTTCCTTTTAATGCTTTTAGAGTAAATCATACGCACTCTCCTTATGATTTTGAAATTACGATTAAAGTATCATAGGTTTGTCACGCTCATGTATGTTGAAATTTAAGCTATCGAAAAGCAATATCGATGGATAAATCAATTATTCATAAAAAATATAATAAATTAATTTAAAAGTTTTAAAAATGAACGTTCCTGCATTTTCACCGCCTACGGCATGCAAAACAACCCAACGCCCGTGCCGGGACGTTGGGTTGAGCCATGAAGCATGGACTGCCGGCAATCGCGCACGATCGCATCGGCAGGTTAAAGCAAGAGACTCATGCTGATCGCGACGGACAGCAGGCAGAGCACGATCGACGGAATGGCTTTCTGAAACGAATCCTTGGCCACGACCAGCAGGATGAAGGCCGCTGCCAGCATGGTGGCGCCTAGTAATAGTCCGGCTGCTGCCGCCGTCATAGCGTACCAGAGCCCCGCGAACATGCCGAGCGAGCAAACGATCTCGATGAATCCCGTCATGAAATTAAAAAACGGCGGCAGTCCGAAGCGCTTGAATTCATGCGCCATTTTGCCGCTGATGATTCTAACCCCCGTGAACATAAAAAAGATGCCGACAAGCACTTGCAAGATCATGGTAATCATCGATTGATTCTCCTTTGACTCGTTTTTTCGATGCATTTATATGCTATAGCATATAATAGGCCAGTTAAAGCTAACGCCAAGTTTCATTCGCTCACCTCCCTCGCTTATTCCTCATTGACGCTCGCGTAGAGCTTCTCGAGCATCGTTTTCAACTCGTTGATTTCCGCCGCGCTCAGGTATCTCGTGGCATGATGATGCGCCGCGATCACGACGGGAAGCACCTCCGCTTTGAGCGCTGCCCCTTTGCCGGTGAGGTATAGGTTATGCGAGCGTTTATCCGTATCATGGACGAAACGTTTGACCATTCCTTTCTTCTCCAAGGAATGAATCATGCGGACAACCGTGGTCTGATCCCGGTCGATCGCTTCCGCAAGCTCTTTTTGCGTCGTTGCCTTATCGCCGTCCAGCACGCCGAGAATGCCCCATTGATCCGGGGTGATCTCGAACGGCTTCAGCTGCTTCGTAAAATAATTGTTCATCTTCACGTCCGTGCGATGTATCTGAAATCCCGTAAAATCGAATAGTTCCATCGTCGTCTCCTTTGACAGGCAACCGTCTTGCATGAATTATATATGCTATAGCATCCAAATGCAACAACAACTGCATCGCAGGCCTGCATTCGCGCATGAAACAACGAAAAAAGCGAAAATCCCCAGTCGGGGATATTCGCTTAACCTACTCGGAACGCGAAAGCGCAGCGCACGGCCTGCTCAATCGCCTGAAGATGAATGCCCGTCTCGATTCACGTCACTAGCTGACCGTAGAACGCGAGAATCGGCATATACGTTCCCGAATCCAGCGGCAGGAAGCTTGAAGGATTCATCCGGTAAGCCCCGTGCACGAGCGTATCCCCCTCTGTCGCCCTTGCCAGCTTCAAGGTGATTTCGCTGCGGGCGGTAATTTGCCAGCTGTCGATCGCGAGCTCGCCGTTGCGATCCTCGACCGAAAATACCGGCGAGACGGATCCGATCGCCAGCAGGTAACCGGATACGTTCGCGAAGCGCAGGCGAATGCCCTGCAAGCCATCCGTTTCGGCGAAAGCGGCGGAAGCGAGGCAGGGCGCCTCCGCATGCACGGCCGCACGCCCGTATACATGCGCCAAGGCCGCCTTGCCCATTCGCTCGCCGATGAGCATATTGCCCGCGGGACTGTTATGTATGCCATCGGACAACGGACAATCCAGGGCCGGAACGACATACACGTCGGGAATCGCGAGCGCGGCTTGGCGCTGCGCTTCGCGCACGCGGCCCCAGGACCGGTCGGCGTCCTCGGTCGCCGCGTCCGTGCAGCGATTCAGCTGCACCGTCAGGACCGGCAGGCTTGCATCGTTCAGTTCGCGGCGCCAATGCCGCACGGCCTGCCCGAAGCGTTCCAGGTAGCTGGCCGATTCCGCGGGCGTGCAATCCGAGCAGCCTTGATACCAGAGGATGCCGCGCACCTTGCCGCCGGCGGATTGAATAACCGACATCATATTGCGGTACAGCACGCCGTCCTCGTCCGGATTCCACGCTTTCAGCGGAGACCCGCCCAAGGCGGTTTGCAGCAGGCCGATGGGGACGCCGACCTCTTTGCGCAGCAGCTTGCCGAAAGCAAGAAACGGAGAATGGCCCGGATTGGCCCATTCCCGGTTCTCGAAATGAATGGAAGCCGTGGATTCGTTAAAGGGATGCGACGCCAAGTCCCACTCCCCGTTGTTGCGCAGCAAGTGGATGCCCAGCTCGGGCGCATCCTGGAATGGGCCTTTGCCGTAACCGGCGGCGTTGCTCTGTCCCGCGATGACCCACAGATCGCCGACGCCGATGTGGTGGATCATGTCTCCGCGAACCGCCCATTCCAATGCCGGATTGCCGTCCAGCTGCAAACACGTTTCCAATCGATAGAGTCCGCCCTGCGCAACGGCGTGCAGGGTGATCGACCATGCGCGCCCGGGCTGCATGGCGGCCGGCCGCCAGGCCAGCACCTCTCTCCCGTCCTCCTCGCCGACGACCCGGACGTAGACCTGCGCGACGTTGAATTCGTCTTCTTCGCGCATTGCCCACGTCCCCGATAACGCGATGTTGCCGAACCCGTTTTCTTGCTGAATGATCGCCCAATGCCGAGGCCCTTGTTGAATGATAGCTCCGATCTGTTTCATCTGGATATCACGATCCTTTCTCCCGGCCCGAACCGCTGGCCCATAACCATAATATACCATGGGCATCGAGGGCGAGTGTACGGTTGCTGAGGATTCATTTTACTTGCGTTTCTTCTTCCAATATAGGTAAACGATTATGGCTACGATCACGCAGCCAATTAGATTCACGATCGGCCAATTGCTTTCAATCCACATTACGAAACACCGCCTTAACGAACCCGTATGTCCGGTCCCTATTGAAGCACATCATTATGATCCAGGTTTCTAATGGATGCAAATCCCAAGCATATGCCTACGAATGCCAGCGAAAAAGGAACAATGACCGTCATGGAGAGCGAGACTCCGGAGGGGGAGAAATTGAGCGCCCCGCAGATCAGAAGCGAAGAAATGATCGTCGCCGGTGTAGAATGCGTCTTCATTCCAACATAAAACGGGATGAGACTTATACCGGTCGCAGTCAATCCCAGATAGACCAGATTCATCCCTTGACGAAGAGCTGCTTCCGGAGAGAGCGAGCCTGGAAAAAAGTGCAGTAACATATTCCCTATAATGAATACGAAGGTTGTCATGGCACTTGAAACGATGACCGCAATAAATGTCCACCCGGAAACGATGCATGCTTTCGCCACTATCAGCTTCTTTCGTTTGACGGGGTAGCTGAATAACTGAAGAATCGTTTTGTTGGCAAACTCCTCGACAACCAATTTAGCTATCAGCACGGAGGCAAATACGATAAATACAGTTCCGTTCATCACATTGATTAAAGCAAAGGCAGAAGGGTAATCGGTGAACAATTCTCCGGTCGAGCCCGTGTCAGTCCGTTCTACGACAGGAAGAATTACGCCAATCGATGCGAGCGCCAACGATAAAATGATCGTTGTGCGGACAAAAGCCCTTAGCTTGAGTTTCTTCAACTCGATCCGGATGAGTTTAATCATGACCATGATCTCCTTGAGTCAGCTCCAAATAATAATCTTCCAGGGAGCCGCTGACGTTTCGAATCGAATCGATTTGAATATCATGCTGGATTAATGTATTGTATACGTCCCTTTGCTCGACATCGTCCGAAATACGTATGATATCGTTTCGCGCGACGACTTGTAAGAGCCTAAGCTTCTGTTGCAATACGACAGCAGCTTCCTTCGCCTTTTTCGTAACGACTTCCATATAACCCGCATGCCTTCCGCGAACTTCGGCCATCGTTTGTTCCGCGAGCAGTTTCCCGTTCTTGATAACGCCAATTGCATCGGCTAGTTTATCCATTTCGTCTAACTGATGACTGGAGATGAGAAGGGTAACGCCTTGTTCTCTATTTAGTTGTTGAAGGATATCCCGGACTTCCTCTACTCCTTCTTGGTCCAAACTGTTCAGAGGCTCGTCCAAGATCAACAACTCGGGTTGAGCGATCATTGCGCGAGCGATCCCCAATCGCTGCTTCATGCCGAGCGAATATTTTCCGACCGCTTGTTCGCGATTCCAGTATAAGCCGACAAGCTTCAATACACGCTCAATTGAACGATCATGCGAAACGTTCATATACGCATTATGAATATGCAAATTTTCCAAAGCGGTCAGCTTCTCGTAGAAGATCGGGTATTCAATCATGCTCCCGATTCGTCCTAACTGGCGATAAGAACCTGGAACCAAGGTTTCTCCGAATAATTCAATAGATCCGCGAGTTGGCTGCGCAAGGTTCAGGATCATCTTCATGATCGTCGTTTTTCCGGATCCGTTAGGTCCTAGAAAACCGTAAATCTGCCCTCTCTTAATAGTCATGCTTACATCCGCAATGAGTTGTTGCCCCTGCACGGTCTTGAATAAACCGTATGTTTTGACGAAATCGATCATCCTATTGCTCCTTCATTGACAGCTTTTATATCCTCAACAGTATTCATATACTATTTGGTATTTTAAGTCTGTATGGTATTATTGTCAAATATAACTTTTTGACGGGAATATCGGATTTATTAGCATGAGGAGGTAACCGTGAGCAGAATACGTCTAACGCGAGAAGAACGAAAACGGGAAACAAAGCGTCATCTCATAGAAGCAGGGGCTGGCGTGTTTGCGCGAATGGGCTTTCATGGGGCGTCGATCGATAGGATTGTCGAAGAAGCGGGCTATACGAAAGGAGCATTCTATGCGCATTTCGAGTCTAAGGAAGCGTTGTTCATGTCCCTTTTTGAAGAGCAGTTGCAAATCGAGGTTGAGAGTGTCGTCACTGTACTAGGCGATCGATTTACGCTTGATCAGTTCATTGCATTCATGACCAAAAATTTCGAGTCCGGCTGGAACGAACACCGCACTTGGGATTTTTTGAAGATGGAGTTTGTTCTATTTGCGATGAGGGACGAATCGACGAGGCAAGCTTTCGCCGATATCGTGCTGCGGTCGGTACGGAGATTGGCGGAAGATTTGAAGCCATTGCTTGAAGACGGGAACGAAGGAGAGTTATCCGCGGAGGGGATTGTTTGGATGCTGGTCTCGCTCGAAAGCGGCATGGCCATTTATCGCCACATTATTCAGGATGATATGCCGAAGCAACTGTTTGAATATTCCCTTCTCCACATCTTTCGGGTTGCGAGGCCGGACTCCAATGGTCAGTAAATAGAAGGGGCTAAGAGCATTGCGAAGTCCTTAGGCGTTAATCATAGCGAACCCAGATGCGGGTTCGCTTTTTCTTTTGGTCGGCGGTTCTCCCCTCGTGACTCGCCGTTCATGTTCATATCCGCATCCTGCGCCTCAATCCTGCATGGTTCCGCTCACTTCGGCGAGACCCCCTGACAAACGGAATTGACAAACTTAAATGAAAAGTATTATCACTTAACGAATGAAGCGCATGACGTTACAGGCCTGCGCGCGCAGTCTGCCTCGAAAGGAAGTCTCGACATTCAAGGATATCCTCGCCCTCGAGCCGGCAATCTTGATTTTGCTGCATGCGTTCAACGAACGGGAGCGCATGGCGCATGTCCCCTGCCTCTCTCGTCCGACATGGGCTTGATCGCCAACGAAAAGGTAGCCCAAAACGTTCAGGAAATCGTATCCCGATAGCTCCAGCTGCATGCGATAGGCCGGTTGCACCAGCAGGGTGACTACCCGGCCTTTTGGCGTTCGTCGTCCATTCCTGCTGCATAGAATTCGCTTGATTTGGTAATCTTAGCCACATTGCATCCGAAAGGAGGAACTGATCGGTTTGAACGGAATCACCCCCTTCCAGTTGTCGATGCTGCTGATTACCTTTATCGGAGTCTCCAACCATGTCATCCTGATTCCCATCCTGCTGGATACCGCGACCCGCGACGCATGGGTTTCCGTCTTGGCCGCGATCGTCCCTTCCTTGCTGTTAGGGTTGCTGTACGCTTACATCTACAAACATATTCCTTCTTCGCTCGGCACATGGGTGAAGGAACAGACGAATTCGCTGGTCTGGTTCATTTTCACGCTCCTGTTCTCCGTTTATTTCTTTACGCAGGCGAGCATCAGCTTACGGGATACGATCGTATGGACGAATACCTCCTACTTGACCTACACCCCCACTTGGGTAGTCGGCCTATGTCTCATCGGCATCTGTTATTTCACGGCAAGGAAGGGGCTGGCCGCGATCGCGATCACCAACGGCATCTTGCTGCCCTGGATCGTGCTGCTCGGCCTCTATATCATGACCGTGAATTTTCAATTCAAAGCATATGGCTACCTCTTCCCGATCTTCAAACATTCGGCACAGTCGATCGCCCAAGGCGCTTGGTACACGACGTCGGGCATCACGGAGCTTTTCCTCGTGTTCTTCCTGAAGGACGAAGTCAAGGGAAAACTGTCCCGCAAAAATCTGCTGCTGGTCGTTCTCATGCTGATCGAGCTGACGCTCGGGCCGTTGACGGGCATCATCGCGATGTTCGGCCCGTTCGAAGCCGAGAAGCTGCGCTACCCGGCGTACGAGCAGTGGCGCATGGCTTCCATCGGCAGCATGTTGAGTCAAACCGACTTTTTGTCCATCTATCAATGGTTGGCCGGCGCGTTCATACGCATGTCGCTGGCGATCTACATCATCCAAACCCTATGGGTGAAAAAATGGCGGCATCCCGAGATCCTGTTCCTTCTGATCGCCTTGTTTCTCTTTGCGGTCAATCTGCTCAAGCTGTCGGACGTGAAATTCCATGATCATGTGAAGACGTACTATACGGGATCAAGTCTGCTTTGCGGCGCGATGAGCGTCGTGCTTTTGATCTGCATTTGGACGGGAAAGTCGAAGAAAGCGGTGAAGCCCCTTGGCTAACAGAAGCGAAAGCGACGTCCGGGCGTTATTCGAGAATTGCGGCGATGTGTCATTCGAGCCGAACGGCAGCTTTCTGTTCATCTTCTGCGAAGGCATGTCCAATCGGCAGCAGATCAACGAAATCAGCACCGTCGACATGGAGGTTTGGCGGCAGCACCCCGTAACCCTTACGCACGAATGGAAGAACGAGCTCGCCGCAATCGTGTTCAATGGCAACTTGCTCCTTTTCGATGCGTCAACGGCATGCTTTTACGCGCAATACGTCGCGGACCCGCCCCAGCGCAACCCGGAAGAGTCCGTTACGGAAACGGCCACGAAGGGCGCCCGCGACGGATTTACCGAAAGCCTCGTGACGAACGTAGCGCTGATCCGCAAGCGGCTGGGAACGCCGACGCTCAAAGTGGAATCCTACACGATCGGCGTCCGGAGTCAGACCTCGCTATGCCTGCTCTACATCGAAGATATTGCGAATAAGGACGCCGTCGACGAGGCGCGGACAAGATTGCGGAACATTCACATCGATGCGCTCATTACGAGCTCTCAGCTGGAAGAAGCCATATCGGATAGAAGCAGGTCGGTATTACCGCTCATCGACAATACGGGACGGCCCGATTTTGCCGCGGAGTACCTGATCGGCGGACGCTTCGTGATCTTGCTTAACGGTTCGCCGTTAGCGATCATTGCCCCGGTTACGCTAACGGCGCTCATTAAATCACCGGAAGACGGCTATTACCGAGCCGTCATCAGCTCATTTCAACGCTTAATCCGTTTATTCGGCTGGCATTTGGCATTGTTCCTGCCCGGGTTTTACATCGCGCTGATCGGATTCAATTTCGAGCAGGTACCGCTGCCTCTGTTAGCTACGATCGCGACGAATCGGATCGGTCTTCCGACCTCGCTTCCGCTAGAGGCGATAATCGTGCTGATCTTGTTCGAACTGTTCAAGGAAGCAGGGCTCCGGCTCCCGAAGTCGGTCGGACCGACGGTAACCGTCGTCGGCGGCATCATCGTTGGCGATGCCGCCATACGAGCCGGCATAACGTCCCCGACGGTCACGGTCGTCGCCGCGACCACGGTCATAGCGGGCTACACGCTCGTAAACCCCACGCTCAGCGGCGTCGTGTCGATCGTCCGCATTCTCATCATGATCGTTTGTTCGATGCTCGGGATGTTCGGGTTCTTCCTATCCGTCTTCTTCGTCATCGCCTATTTATCGGATCTCAAATCGTTCGGGGTCCCTTACCTCTCTCCGCTTTCACCGCCTTCATGGGGAGATATCCGAGGGGCGCTCCTAAAAAAAGCGGCGAATCAAATGAAAAAACGTTCGCAAAACCTCCATTTGCGGGACGAGACGAAGATGAGGGACGGAAAACGATGAAGCGGATCTGGAAATCGGCTGTCATCGGCTGCTTTGCCATATCCCTCTGCGGATGTTGGGACGTCAAAAACATTCAATACTTCAATTTCGTCAATCTGATCGGCATCGATTACGCCGACGGGAAATACAAAATCTATGCGCAGATCAACGTGCTTGCCTCCATGGCCAAACAGGAAGGAAGCGGAAGCACGGAGAACCCGGTCGTGGTCGGCAAAGGCGAGGGCGACAGCATCGGGATGGCGATGTACGATCTGCAGAAGGAAAGCCAGATCCGAACCGATTGGACGCAGAACAAGGCGTTTATCTTCAGCGACCGCATGCTTGCCAGGGGGGTCTTCGATATCCATGACGAGCTGATGCGAACGCGCGATCAACGCTACACGCCCTGGGTGTTCGCGACGAACGAAGACCTCGCGAAGGTCCTCGGCACGAAGCCGATTACCGGAAGCTCCTCGATCAACACCTTGTACTATCAGCCGAATCTCTTATATAAACAGATGCAATCCTCCTTCGAGCCGGTGAATTACCAGCATTTCATCCGATCCTCGAGAGAGCCGTTCGAGACGGCGCTGATCGATCATATCAAGCTCTCCGAGAACTGGGATAAAGACGGCAAACCGATTACGCTGCCGATCGTGAACGGCCTGGTCGCTTTGAAGGACGGGAAGAGCACGGGCAAATTCAACCGCGAGGAAGTAAGCGGGGTGAAATGGTTAAAGGAGAGAACCGTGCGCGGCCTTCTCCCTCTCAAGGACGATCAGGGCGCCTTCGTCGGCACCGCCGCGCTTAAGAACAACAAGGTCAAGAAAACCGCCGCGTATAAGGACGGCAGCCGAATCGTCCGCCTGTACATCAGCATGGACGCCTCCCTTCGGGAACAGAAACGACCGCTCGGATTGAAAGCCGTGAATCAGTTGATCCGGAAGAACATCGAGGGGGAAATCATGCAAACCTACGAAGTCGGAAAGAAACGATCCGTCGACCTCTACTCCTTGAACGAAGTCTGGTACCGCAAAGGTCTCGCCGTCAACGAGGATATCCCGGGGCTTGAGGTGCATGTCAAAGTCAATCTCTTGGCCACGAACATGTTCGAGCTGCGGGAGTAGCTGGAGCTTGTGGTTGCGGAACTTTTCATGGGACGAGTATGGGTATGGAGGGAACTTCATAGGTTCGGCAAGCAATCGATCATCCAGCCTATGGCCTTGTTCAGATCCAGCGGCCGATGGAGCAGCAGGCTTGCCCATAGCGCGAGACCGATGCATGTAATGACGATAAAAGCCCATTTCTCGCGTCGCCGGGGGTTCATTCTCCCCATTATCATGAATCCCCCTGCGACGAACACGACGAATAATCCGATTAATCTGATCATGCGATGCGCTTCTCCCTCTCTCTTCTATCGAGGTTGATCTCTTGGCGGTAATAAGTGAATTTTAACATAATATGTTAAATAATAATAATTATCCTCCGTACACGATTTCCCGCTAGTACGTGCCCTATAACCAAACGACCGCTCCCCGGTATTGTGCCGGGAAACGGTCGCTGCGATTGTCTTTATGATTCTTGGAACGCTTGACCTTTTTGAGCCGGCCAGGCCGTGTTCAATGATCGGCGCGAAAGCTCGAATCATGGCTAAGGTACCGAAGACATGCGTATTGAACTCCAAATGGAATCGCATCCTGCTCCTCGATCCGTCTCCTGATTTGCGGCTGCGCGCGGATCATCGACTAGGCGCCGAAACCGGTACCAATCAAACAAGGCGGCGCCAGGGCAATTTTCCCTGGCACCGCCTTTTTTTGGAATGCTGCGTATGTTAACCCATCGACAGACCGATCGAGGCGTTCTCGTCGGGCGTACCGAGCCAATAGCCGTACGCGATAGCCACTTCCACGAAATGCATCAAAGCAGCCGGCTCGGGCGGACCCGGCGGCACGGAAGCGGCGGGGCGGCCGATTTCATTGAAAAATTTACCCATTTTGACCGTGGATGCGATCAGCAAGGTTACCTTCTCGCTCGAGGCGTTCCGCCAAGCGTGCTTTTGATTGGACGGAATATCTACCGTATCGCCGACCCGGTGCACCGACCATTTATCGCCGTTCCAGGCTTCGATCTCCCCGGAAACAACGACGAACGTTTCCCGATCCTCATGGCTATGAACAGGAACGAATACGCCGGGTTCAAGCTCGCCTCTCATCAGGCAATAGCTCATGCCGTCCGACAATTCCGTTAAATGCTGTAGACGCGGTCCAAGTACATCCAAAACTTCTGACATTACGCATGCTCCTTTTTTGAAACGTATCGTTTTCCAGTACTGTCAATCCTTGCGGCTTCTCGATCCGCTGACGCTGTGTTAAGATCGATTCATTTGATAATAACGCGACTGGTACCGTTACGGAACATCCGCTATGTTGGAGGGGTATTACCATTCGTTATAGGAGGGTCGCAGGATGCAGGTGGAATGGTTCCGCAGCTTTACGCAAGCCGTAAGATGGAAGAGCTTATCCAAAGCGGCCGAGAAACTCAGCTTGACTCAGCCGGCGATCAGCAAGCATATCCGGCAGCTCGAGGTTGCTTACGACGTCGAGCTGTTTCGCCGCACCGCCGCGGGGGTCGAGCTGACGGAGGCCGGCAGACGCTTTAGCGAGCGGATCGCGCCCGTCGTGCAATCGCTTGATGCGATCGAAGCGGAGATGCGCCAATACGCGGCCGAACCGGGTTATACGCTCGGCAGTCTTCCGAGCGTCATGAAGCTGGTGCTCCCGGGAAGGCTCCGCGATTATCATGCCTCCGGTTATCCGGTTACGGTCAAGATTCGGCAAATGTCGGCCGAGCTGCGGGAAGAGCTTCAACAAGGCGATCTCGACGCCGCCCTGATGGATGCGGCTTTCGTCGGAGGCCGGCTGTGGAGCAAGGAGCTGTTCAGCGAATCCTATATCGCCGTGCTACCGGCAGGCCACCGGCTCGGACGACGAGAAGCGCTCGGCCTGGATGATCTGAGGGACGAGCATTTCGTGTTCGCGACGCAGAAATGCGAGGCGCACGCGCAGTTCAGCGCGATCGCGGAGAAGTACGGGTACCGCCCCAACGTCAAGCTCGAAGTCGACGAGAGCGTTGAATTTCTGTTCAACGTTGCCGTGGGCACCGGCATCACCGTGATGCCGGAATTGTTCCGCGCGGAGGCGGAGCTGCTGGGCTTGCACGCCGTGCCCATCGCGGAACCCGAACTGCGCCGCACGATCGTGCTTGCCGCTCGCTCGGCCGACATCGGCTCCAAGTTATATCGTCAGCTGGACATCAAGCAGCTTTCGGCCGCCCAAGCGGAATAAGCGTTAACAAAAGATGCCTCTCGCATTAACTTGTCCGCTTAAAGATGGCTTATAAAACGCGCAGCTCCGTCGGTTCTTGAGACGGATTATCGACTGCCGCTTGTTCTCCCAGGGAACAAGCGGCTGTTTTCGGATTGGTTCGCGGCATTAGTTTGCCCGCGATATGCTCGATTACCTATCGCATAACGCGGCCGGATTGCGCAAATGCTACACGAATGGATTGCATTGGAAGGAATGGAGCCGGCATGACACAACACATTCCCGTCGAGGTGAGCGGCGACATCGCGGTCAATCGCGAGGCGCTGCGTGACGCTCGTCCTGCAAACAGAAAATAGACCGCTGAGCATTCAGCGGCCTATTCGATACTGCATGTATGCGGTTATACGCTTCTCCGTAAGAAGCGCTTAAGCTGACTGGCGAACGCACGCTGTGTACACGCACCATGCGTTTCGGCTTTTCCTCGCCCAATCGGGCTCGCTTCAAAGCTTGCCGGCCCGGACCGGTTCGTATGCGGCCGCCTCGTCGGCGGTATCTGGCCCGTCTATGGCGAACGCCGCCGCGCTGCGCAGCTTGACGATAATTTTCCGAATGCTTTCGCCGGACAAATGATAGTCCCGTTCCAAGTCGGGTACGGTGCTTCCGTCCTCGTAACGCCGGTAGATCTCTTCGTTGCGGCGCTCGATCATGACGCGCGAACCGCTTTTTTCGCCCCATGCGGCGCGCTCGTTTTGCTGCTTCGGAATATAGAGCAGTTCTCCTTGAATATAGCGTTGAAGCTCCTCCAATAGTCTAGGGGGAAGCACATCTTTTCCGTTTTTGTAATTCAACGCAAACCTCCTTCATCGTTTGGGCCCCAACATCGCCTTCGGATATCGATTTGTTCACGTTTCCTTCCCCCTCTCGTCAAATTGGAAAAAGCGCGTCCATGCCGCAGCATCGCGCTTCTTTGATCAGTATAAGTGAAAACGGTTCATTCCGTCATCCGTTCCATGTTATAAAAAGGGAGGCCGCAAGGCCTCCCTCCGCATGGCGCTTTTCGCTTTAGGCGAAAAGCACCTCCGTATGCTTGATCAACTGAATCAGCTCCTTTCGCCAAGATTTCGTCGGCCCGACATCTATATTAACGCATGCGAAGCCATGCTCCGGCAAGAGAAAGAATGGCTATAATCGTTTTCTACTTCAAGTTCACCCTTTGAACCCAGAAAAAAAGCGCCTTCATGGCGCTCCGGAAATAAGTAATTACCCGATCGTTATCCTTTGTTTGCACTCGAAGATCGCCGCTTCATAATGGCGCGTATCATCATATACTCCAATATAATTACCACCGAATTCGTCGGCAACCAATCCCTTCGTATTGCAAAAATCTTCGTTTAACTTCGCATTAAGTTACGGAGACGATTTTATCGATCGCGATGACTCTCAGTCCGATCCCGCTTGATATCGCGACCGCGTTATCGTTTACGAATGCCACGGTTCCTAACAGCAACATGCCTCCGTCGAGCACGACTTGTACAGTCGCTAACGTAGCCGCGCGAAGGATTAACAATTCTCTGATATATTCCATGTTGGTTCCTCCTGTTCGTGTGAATAGGATAATATATTACATTCGAAACGCGCATGTTCTAGTCTATTAAACTATCTATTCCAAGCCGGAACAATTCTGAAAGCGGCGGAACCGATAGATCGGAGGCAGGTTTCCAATGAAATTGACCGATCGGCTTGAAAACTATTTTTCGTTATTTCACAAAATAACCGTTTTTCTCTCGAACGGCAAAATCGTGCGCGGTCATATCATTCAGTTGCATGACGATTTTTTGACGATCCACGATAAAACTTTCGGTCCGATCGATATTCCCTATCCGTCTATCGTCGCCGTGGCTCCCGTGAGAAATATTCGAGCAAGGACGACAAAAAGAAAGGCACGACCAAAAAAGAGACGTCGCGCCCCCGTCGATTGAACCCTCCAGGGCTAACCCTGCTTCGCCTTTGCCCGGATGAGCCGGCTGCCCGGCTATGCAGATCCGTGACCTGAAGGCGAAGAAGCGATTGATTCGTATTTGTTGTTGACTTAAACCATGGTTTAAGTCGTATGCTAGTCCTGTCGGCAATGCAAGCTTAACTTTTGGAGGCCTCCGGATGAAGTATTACTCGATCGGCGAAGCTTCGGCCAAATTGAACGTTCCCGAATCCACGCTGCGTTATTATGAAAAAAAAGGACTGCTCCCGCACCTTGAGCGCGACGAGGCGGGGAGGCGACTATTTTCGGAGGATCATCTTACGCTGCTCGGAATCATCGTCTACTTGAAAAACACGCATATGCCCATTAGCGTGATCAAACAGTACGTTGACTGGGTCGCGGAAGGCGATCGCACCGTCGAGCAACGGCTTGACATGATGAAGAAGCACAAGCAAGCCGTGCTGGCCGAAATTGCGCTGATGACGGAATCCCTGAAGGGCATCGACAAAAAAATCGCGCGTTACACCAATCGCGCTCAACAGGGAACCGAAGAATGCTAGGTTGAAAAGAGCATGGGAGAAGCAAATCACGGAAAAGAGGAACGCGAATGAAACTGACGGGAAATACGATACTCATCACGGGCGGCGGCGCAGGAATCGGACTTGCTTTCGCGGAGCGCTTCATCAAAGCCGGAAGCACGGTCATCGTAACCGGACGGCGCGAGGAAGTACTGGCGCAAGCGAAAGAACGGCTCCCCGGCTTGATTACGCGCGTCAGCGATTTGAATATCGAATCCGAGCGCGCGGCATTGTTCGATTGGGTCACGACGAACTATCCGGACGTGAACATGCTCGTGAACAACGCCGGAATCCAACAACGCTTTAACGTGCTGAAGGCGGATGCGAAGAACGACTGGCGGCATTTCAGCCAAGAAATCGCGACGAACCTCGAAGCCCCCATCCATCTTGCGATGCTGTTCGCGCCTTATTTTGCGGCAAAAGCGACGGCGGCGATCATTAACGTCACCTCCGGGCTCGCGTTTACCCCGTTTGCGATCGCCCCGATCTATTCGGCGACGAAAGCGGCGCTGCATTCCTTCTCGATGAGCCTGCGGCTACAACTTTCCGGGACGCCCGTGGAAGTCGTCGAAGTCGCTCCGCCGGCGGTGAATACGAATCTGGGCGGATCGGGGCTGCATATTCACGGCGAACCGTTGGACGCCTTCGCGGACGGCATATTCGAAGGACTTGCCGAGGGAAAACCGGAGATCGGATACGGCACTTCCGTGAATCGCTTGCGCATGTCGCGAGACGATATCGACGAATATGCCCAAAAGATTTACGAGGCGACGAAAAGCGCCGTCGAATAACCACGCGTTCGAATAAAGCAAATGACGAAAAGCAAAAACGAAAAGCAAATGACGAAAAGCAAAAACGAAAAGACCAAAAAACGAAAAGCGAAAAACAAACGCAAGACGCAAAAAACTCGCCGCAGGTTGGCGAGTTTTTTGCTGTGCCGCAGTATTACGTCTTCTGCCTCGCCCGCCGCATCCCGCGCGATCACATCGCTTGTTCGGCTTCTTGCCCCTGGGCGTCCGTCTCTTGTCGCGGACATGAGCCATAGGCTTGAACCCAATCCCACATGGCGGCAAAAATCGGCTGCAGATGCATCCCGCGTTCGGTCAGCTCGTATTCGACATGCAGCGGTACGCCGGGATATAACGTGCGCGTCACGATTCCGTTCTCCTCCAGCATGCGCAACCGGTCGGTCAGCGTCTTCGGGCTGATCGGATGCAGCGCGCGGCGCAATTCTCCGAAACGCTTGGTGCCATTGAACAATTCGCGCAAGAGAAGCAGGCTCCACTTGCCGTCCAATATGGTCAAGATCGGTTCGATTGCCCCTGGACAGGTTGGACTGATCATCGGTAACCCTCCATGCTTCATTTTTTGAAACTATTGCACATTAATGTAACTACTTTTCAAATGTACCACAATTCGGTACGATTGTGAACAAGACAGGAACATTATGGGAGCTTAAGGAAAGTTGAGGCGACAACTATGAAAAGATCATTTGAAGTAGATTCCGCGGATTATCCCTTCGAGGACCGCTGGATGCCCTATGGCGACGGATACCTGCATTACATCGACGAAGGACAAGGACCGACGGTACTTCTCCTGCATGGGAACCCCACGTGGTCGTACCTTTATCGCAATGTCATTCGGGAACTGCGCGGCGAATGCCGCCTTGTCGCGCTGGATTACCCCGGCATGGGGATGTCCAAGGCTCCGTCCGAGTACGGGTTTACGCCGAAGGAGCATGCGGAAGCCGTCATGGACTTTATCCGCCGCATGGCGCTGACTGATTTCGTGCTCGTCGTGCAGGACTGGGGAGGACCGATCGGAATGCATTACGCGGTGCAGGACCGGGATAATCTGCGCGGCCTCGTGCTGATGAATACGTGGGCGTGGCCGGCGACGCTGCCGGCGATGAAGATGTTTTCCTTGGCCATGGGAGGCTGGCCGCTGGGCTACTGGCTTCAGACCAGGCGGAACTTCTTCGCCAGCAAAATCGTTCCCCACGGGATCTATCATACGGATCGCATTTCGGATCAATTAAGAAAAGCCTACACCGACCCGTTCCCTACGCCGCAATCCCGAAAACCGACATGGATATTCCCCCGGTCGATCCGGAAGGCGCGGCCTTGGCTCGCGGAGATCGAATCGAAGCTGCCCGCGCTGAATGATTTACCCGCGCAGATCCTGTGGGGCTTGAAAGACAGCGCCGGATTTCCGGCCTCCGAGATGAACAAATGGCAGGGATACCTCAAGCTGCATGAAACGGAGGCGCTCGAAGACGCCTCGCATTACGTGCAAGAGGATCGGCCCGATCGGGTTGCGGCCGCCATTCGGCGAGTGATTGAACGATCGGCGCGGACTACGACATCGACCATGCCCGATAGGTAGTGTAGCGTCGGGTCCATTAATTCGAGTAGCCGCCCTACTCCTGTTGGATGCCTCGATGCTTGAATATGGTGCGAGCGATGTCACCGTCTCCCTCGAATCTCGATAACGTCTTTGAATACTTTATCTTCCAATTCCCAATGAATTTGAATACTCATTCTGTCCTTTTCCATTGCATCGAACGTATTAAAATTCCGATCCTTGTCATTAAATTCATATTCAATTATTACACGCTCCGATTGCTTTGTTTGCTCGTCGTTAGACGGAAATTCATTAACGTTTACGGTCTGCGTATCCAAGAGCGTTCCTTGAGCAAACGTTAAGTTTTTCATTCGATGCAGGTCATTGATCGGTCCTGAATATTGATAGGCAATCTTAAACCGTTTCTTCCCTGCTTTAAATTGTATTTCCGGACTCACGGTTGCCTTCCAATATTGACCCTCGCCTTTAAATGTACGTTGTACGTCCTCTTGTTTTGAACAAGAAAGCAAGTTCAGCGAGAATACAAATACGAACATAATCAATATTATTTTCATTCATGTTCTCCCGGTCTTAAAGATATTACCTGCCTTCGAAGGATTAAGCATGCGAATCGATCTATCGGACGTTATTTTATACTTATGGGTTTTAACGGCGCCACGATACTCCCCAAACTATACGCCAAATAACGCTTGTAATTAATTGTATCTCACTTATGTCGATATGACTTATAAATCATGAGCATTGCCTGATTATCGCACTTCCAGATGGTCGCAAAAAAACGGCCCCGCCATCGCTAGTCTCAGCTAGCAATGGCGGGGCCGTTCACTTCGGCTGCATTTGCAGCCAATATAACATTTCATAACTACAGTTAACGGGTCCTAACGTCGATGGCAATTACGACTTATCGTCCGGCGAGAGCGGCAACCGAAGCCCGGCTTGCTCCAGCAGCGGGATGACGCTCTCCCCGAAGTAAGCAAGCTCCGGCTCGTAATCGTAGAACGTAATCTGAATGCCGTCGATGCCCGTCGCGTGAAGCTGCTTCAGTTGCTCCGCGACTTCCTCGGGCGATCCGATGATGTGCAGATGTCCGCCGACGGCCCGCCCCCTGGCCGAATGCTCCAGCCAGGACTGGCTGTCGCCCGCGGCATGCCGCGAGGAGAAGCTGCGGATCGAGCCGAGGTCGGCATGGTCCATGATCGCTTGGTAATAGGCGAACGCTTCTTCCCGGGTCGGCCGCACGATGATGGTCGGATTAATGATCACCCGCACTTGGCGGCCGCGGGCGGTCGCAGCGTCCTTGACCTGCGCGACATGCGCGGGAAGCTTGGGCAGCGCGTCGGCCAGCTTCTCTCCGGCCGGACTGGAGACGAACACGATATCCGAATACCGCGACGCGTAGTCGAAGCCGGCCGGCGAGCCGGACGCCGTCGCGAGCACGGGTCGTCCGTACAGCGGACGGGGCGAGACGTAGGCATCCTCCAGGGAATAGAACTCCCCGTTATACGTCAGATTATCGACGCCCGACCACAGCGCGTTGCAGATACGGGTGAATTCGGCCGATTTGGCGTAGCGCTGATCGTGATCCGCTCTGGACAATCCGAACATCCGCGGCTCGTTCTCCGCGTAGCCCGTGACGATATTCGCCCCAAAGCGTCCTTGCGAGATATGATCGGCCGTCGCCAAGAAACGCGCGAGATGCATCGGATGCCACGGGCCGTACAGGACGTGGATCGTGCCCATCAGCAGGATCCGGCGCGTGACCGAAGCAAGCGCGACCGCCGACACGAACGGATCGAGGAAGTTTTCCCGGTAATGGGACTCTCCGCCGAAGCCGCCCTTGGGCAGCCACTGGGATAGGCCAAAGGCGATATCGAAGCCCAAGTCCTCCGCTTGCCGCGTCAGCTTGGCGTTATAGTCGAACGTCCAGTCGGTTCCCCGGGGCAGCGTCGATTGCGACCACCCTCCCGTTTGCAGCGGCAGAAACAGACCGAGCATCAGCGGTTGGGCAAAGGCTTTGGACAGCGGACTGTCCGGATGGTTTTGCGGCTCCTCGGTCGTCCAAAGAAGCGTTTCCGGTTGTTGCGGTGCGCTCATCGTGTACCTACTCCTATCCGAAAATATAAAATGGCGGCGCGCCGTTCCCCCGCTTGGAGCAGGTTCGTTCGCCTTTTTCGATCAGGCATTCCATACGGAAGCATGGAACACTTCTTCCGGGGCGAGCTCGCGGCCGAGCAGGCCGTCCGCGCGCAAATAGCCCATGAATTTGACGATCTGCGCCCAGTTCGCCTCGGCGCCGTACGGCCAGATATCGTCGTTCATCAACCGCGACGAGCGTTCGACCGATTCCCAGAGCCACGGATCCGAGGTATTGTTCTTGATCGTCTCCAACAGTCCGGCGACGCCTTCGTTCTTGATGCCGAGCAGCAGCTCGTACATCCGCTTGGGCAGGTCCGGGTAGCGTTCCACGGTTTCCGCTTTCAGCGACACCAGATGCATGATCGGGAAAATGCCCGTCCGGTCGTAATAGGCCCGTTCCTCGTCCCACACGTCCGGAATCAGCCGGCGCACGGCGCCGCCTTCGCCCGAAGCCGGGAACAGATTAGCCGGCGGGCGGCGGGCCGACATCACGGCATCCACCCGGCCGTCGACGAGCGCTTCGAACAGATCGCCTTCCGTCAGCGTGGCCGGAATCTCCACCGGCACCCGCTCCGGACGGAACGTAAACCACTGCATTTCGCCCTCGGCGATGCCCCATTCTTCCCGGAACATGCCCCGGACCCAGACGGCGGCCGTCATCTGAAACTCCGGAAATCCGAAGCGCCGTCCCTTCAGCTCGGACGGATGGCGCCACGGGCTGTCCGCGCGCACGTAGATCGCGTTATGCCGGAAGGAACGGGACAGAAACACGGGAATGGCCGTAAGCCGGGCGTCTCCGCCTCCTTTGGCGATCAGGTAAGAGGCCAGCGACAGCTCGGATACGTCGTACATCGCCCGCGAGATTTGGTTGATGAAGATTTGCTCGACCGTTTCCTGCTTCGCTTCCAATTCAAAACCGGGCAGGCGGCGCGCGCCGGACAGCAGCTTCAGCGTCCGGTCGCTCTCCGACATCGCCATCGTCAACTTCGGTTCGGTCATTTACAATCGGCTCCTTTCGTTGATCCGTATCACGAGTGATCGGCTTCGTCACGCTAGTCGAGCGCAGTCGCCAGATCTTTGATCCAAGGCCGTCCGCTCAGCGGCTCGACGCGAACTTCGCTGCCGGCCTGCGCGCGAATGCTGCACAGGAAACCGGCTTTGCCGTCCACGATGGCCGAGCATTCCTTGCACGCGTTGGCCGAACGGCACGAATACCGCACCGCAAGCGAAGGATCTTCATGCTCGCGGATCCAAAAGATCGCGTCCAGCAGGCTCATTCCTTCCCGGTAGGGCACTTCGTACGTCTCGACGGCCGGCTCCGAGCCATGCTCGCCGCGGGTGACCTGCAGCTTAACGGTGGACATGATGATTCCCTCCTTCATGTTAGGCATCGGCTGCCGGCGCAACGGGCGACAAGCGCCATTCGCCGCGCTCCGTGAGCGACAGGCTGAAGCCGGCCGCCGTCGGCAGCGTCTCCTCGTAATCGAGACGAACATGCGCGCCGCGCGATTCCCGCCGTTCGATCGCGGCCAGCACGATCGCTTCGCCGACCTGGAGCATATTCGCGGCTTCCAGCTTCTCGACCAGCGGCAAGGCGAATTTGCCCGGCTTGGCGAGCGCGATCGCATCCAGCTCCGCGCGAAGCGCCCGAACCTCGGCCAAGGCGGCCGTCAAGCTTTCCTCCGTCCGCAGCGGTCCCGCGCCCTTCCACATGACCGCTTGCAGCTTCCGCTTGAACGCCTGCAGCGAAGCCGTATCGCGGTCCGCGTCCGCAGGATGCCAGAAGGCTTCCAGGCGCGGCAATTCAGCTTCGAGCGAGCGCATCACGATAGGCGCGTTGTCCTGCGCGGACCCGCGGCCATCCGGATGCTTCCGCTCCCGAGCCGCCGTTTCGCCGGCAATGCGGCCGGTCACGAGCGCCTCGGTGATCGCATTCCCCGAGAGCCGGTTGGCGCCGTGCATGCCATAGATCAGCTCGCCGGCGGCCAACAGCCCGGGAACTCGGGAACGCATTCCTTCGTCCACGCGCACGCCGCCCAGCATGAAATGCGCCATCGGCGCCACTTCCACCATGTCCCGGGTCAGATCGACCCCTTGATTGCGCAAGATCTCGATGACCGGACCGAATGCTTCCTTCAGCTTGTCTTCCGGCACCATGCGGAAATCCAGATAGGCTCCGCCGTGCGGCGTGCCGCGGCCCGCCTCGACTTCCCGGAAGATCGCCAGCGTCGTCTGATCGCGCGCCGCGGTATACTTGCCCGCGACTTCGCCGTTGTACCGGTGCATGAATTCCTCTTCTTCGCCGTTCAGCAGCCGTCCGCCGAGCTTGTAGCGGAACGGATCCCACATGATCGGGTCAATGCCGACGAGCGGCGGATACAGATGCGCGATCGGAAAGAACTGCACCATCTCCATGTCCCGCAGCTCCGCGCCCGCCTCTGCCGCCAGCACGTAACCGTCACCGGTCATATTCGTCGAAGCGCTGTTGCGCTCGTAAACTTCCGTCAATCCGCCGGTCGCGAGAATGACCGAGTCCGCGGCGATGCCGACGGGCCGAAGCTCCTCCATATCGAAGCCGACGGCGCCGACCGCCCGGCCGTCGTCGACCACGATCTTCGTGATCATGACATTCTTCAGCCGCCGGATGCGCTCGTCCTTCCAGATGGCCCGTTTTAGCCCGTTGACCGTCGCGCCGCCCGTGTTCAATATGTCCACGTAGACGCAGCGGGCGCGGGAATGCCCCGGCGCGAACGCTTGCGAGCGTTTGCCGTCCGCGGTTCTGGCCCACTTCACCCCGTACCCCTCCGCTTCGAGGATCACCTCGGGTCCGCGATCGACGATCGCGCGCACGATGCGCGGATCGGCCAGTCCGCGGCTGCCCTTCATGGTGTCCTCAAAATGAACGTCGGGGCTGTCTTCCTCCGCCTCGCCCAGCGCGACCGCAACGGTCATTTGGGCGAGAATCGTCGCACCTCCGCGGCCGATCAGGCTTTTGTCCGACAAGATGACGTCGGCCCCTTCGTCCGCCGCTGCCCTTGCAGCCATCATGCCCGCCGCGCCGGCTCCGATAATCAGCACATCGGTTTGCAGTTGTATCGCATTCGCTGTCATTATCGCCACTCCTTCCGCCCGCTTAGTTCGACGACGCCGGCTTCGCGCCGATCGGCTGCACGGCAAGGCCGGCTTCGCTCAGCGAGCTTCGGATCTTCCCGGCAAACTCGACGGCGCGCACGCCGTCGCCATGCACGCAGATCGTGTCGGCCAGGATGTCGATGTCCGTCTGCTGCTGGGTGCGCACCTTGCCCTCGGCAACCATGCGAATCACTTGCGCGAGCGCCCGGTCGTCGTCCGTGATCACGGAGTCGGGCAGGCGCCTCGACGTGAGCGAACCGTCGGCTTGGTACGTCCGATCGGAAAACACTTCGCTTGCCGTACGCAGCCCGACCCGTTTGCCTGCCGTGATCAGCTCGCTGCCGGCAAGGCCGAACAGCACGAGCGACGGATCGACGCGGTATACCGCCTCGGCGATCGCCTTGGCCAGCCGTTCGCTGCGCACCGCCATGTTGTACAAGGCGCCGTGCGCCTTCACGTGCTGCAGCGCGCCTCCTTCGGCACGGACGAAGCCCCATAACGCGCCGATCTGGTAGACGACCAGATCGTAGGCCTCTTCGGGGCTGATGTCCATATCCCTGCGGCCGAAGCCGATCAGATCCTGCAGGCCCGGATGCGCGCCGATCGCGACTCCGTTGTCCAAGGCCAACTTGACCGTGCGGCGCATCGTCGCGGGATCGCCGGCATGGAAACCGCAGGCGATGTTGGCCGACGTGACATGCTTGAGAATTTCCTCGTCCCGCCCCAGCGCGTACGCGCCGAAGCTTTCACCCAAATCGCAGTTCAAATCCACCGTTTTCATGTTGATCTACCTCCCGTTGCGTATTGTGCGCGTCTAATTCGCCATCCAGCCCTCGCTTCGATGCCAAGCGGCGCAGCCGCGCCTCGCGGCCCCGAAGGCCGCCAGACGATGCTGCGCCGCATGCGACGCTTAAGAATCCAGCCACTTCCCGCGTTCTTCCGCGCCCGGCTCGCGCAGCTCCCGCAGGTCGGCCAGCTCGATGAATTCCCGCGGCACGACGGCGCGTTTCGGGAAGACGACCGGCGGAGCCGGCTTGGTGGCGTCGACGATCGCGGCGCTGGACATCCGCGGCGTATTTTTGCCTTCCGCGTTGTACTCCCAGTTCGTCGGCAGCAGGCCGCCGGGGCCGTTCCATTTCGGAATGACGAGCAGGTCCCGTTCCGCATCGAAGCGCGTCCCGATCGCCCAAGCTACTTCTTCGCCGTTGAACACGTCGATGTCGTCGTCGACGATCACGATGTGCCGCAGATTCTCCTGTTCGGTGTTAAGCGCGGCGAACGCCGCTTTCTTCACGTCGGCTTCGCGCTCCTTATGCAGCGAGATGTAGCAGTGCATCCGGGCGTAGAACGGCACGTGCACGGTCTTCAAGCTCGGAACGACCTCTTTGACCGTCTGATAGATGCTGCCGGAGCGCGGAACGCCGCCGACCACGAGATGCTCCCTGCTGGAAGCCACGATATCCTGAAAAATCGCATGATTGCGGTAGGTAATGCGCGTGATGCGAATCTTCGGCACCGAGCCGCCGCCCAGATAGTGGCCCGGCCATTCGCCGAACGGCCCTTCCACATGATCCTCGTCGGGAAGAATCACGCCTTCCAGGATCATCTCCGCATGCGCGGGGACGAGCAGATCCGAGGTTTCCGCCTGCACCAGCTCCAGCGCCTCGCCCATCAGCGCGCCTGCAGCCTCGTATTCGCCGCCTATGCCTTGAACCCGGGATACCGAACCCATGACGAAGCCGGGATGATGGCCGAGCGCGATGGCGATCGGCGCGGGCTTGCCCATCTTCTTGTACTTCTTGTAGATCAGGCCGCCATGATGGGCGCCGAGAAACCAGACGCCCATATCGGTCGCGTTGAAGATCTGATGGCGGTAGATGCCCGCGTTGATCAGACCGGAATCGGGATCGCGGATGATCATCACGCCGGCGGACAAGTACGGACCGCCGTCCATCTCGTTGTGAACCGGAATCGGCAGTTTGCCGAGATCGACATCCTGCTCGGATACGACGTTCTCCTTCACCTTCGCCTGCGAGCGTTCGACGACGACCGGGGCGATCGGCTTCTTGAGCTTCTCCCCGTACACGCGCGGGATGTCCGAAACCTCGCAGCCCAGATAGAGGGCGATGCGCTCGTATTCCGTCAGCAGATTGGAGACGCAGGCAAAATCCGAACCTTTTACCGAATTGAAGATGAGCGCCGGATAATCCCCTTTCTCCGCCAAGGCCGCGGCATACGCCGTGATCCCGAACCGCGGATCGACCTCCTTGTCCACCAGCCGCACGCTGCGCGGGTTAAGCTCCGTCAGTTGACGGAGATACGTTCTCAAATCCTGGGCCATGCTGTCAACTCCTGTTCATCAGTTATGGAAGCAAAGTCAAATCGTCTGCATTAGGGCAGATAAGTCAAATCGACCGCGTCGGCGAAAGGAATTTCTTTCTTGAGGATGCCTTGATCCAATTGCGTCTTCTGCACGAACGCGGCGCCGTCTTCGGTGACCTTCAACCCTTCGGGCACCTTGACCAGCTGATTGCCGACGGCCGTTTTCATCACGTCCGGCGGGATTTTATCGAAGATTTTCTGCATCGCCGCGACGGCGCCTGCCGGATCCTGCTGGGCGCGTCCGTTGATTTCGCCGCTCACCTTGAGGAACAGCTTCATCAGGTCCGGGTTCTTCGCTACCCAATCCGTCTTGGCCATGATGACGATGCCCGCGAAGTCAAACGGCGGATCGTACAGCACCCGGTAGTCCCCGGTCGCGAGCATCTGCGAAATCGTCGGCTCCGACACCATGCCGCCCGCGGCCTGGCCGCCTTCGATCGCGGCAAGCATCGTCGCGCCGCTGCCGCCGTTGATGAGACGAACGTCTTTCTCCGGATCGAGTCCTTCTTCCTTCAGTCCTTCGCGCAGGCCGGTATCGGAGAGACTGCCGACCTTGGTTACCGCCAGCGTCTTGCCTTTCAGATCCTTCAGCGACTGATACGGCGCGTCTTTCTTGACGATCAGCGCATAGCCGACGCCGTTGAAGATTTCTCCGTATGCCTTGACGCCGAGCCCGTTCTGCTGCTGTCTCAGCACATGCTCGTAGGAACCGAGCACGACGTCCAAGCTGCCGCCTACCAGCGCTTGCACCATATCCGCGCCGGCGGTGAAGTCTTTCTCTTCGATCTTGATGCCGGCTTTCTCGTAAGAGCCGTCGCTGATGCCGATCTGGGCGACCATCGGCGTCATGCCGCCGCCTACCAGGCCGAGGCGAATGGAGCCGCCGGCCGGGGTTTGCGGATCGGATTGCGCGTTCCCGGCATTCGTTTCGCCGTTCGCGGCGTTCGTTCCGGTATTTTCACTCGTCTCCGACGACGAATTGCCGCAGGCGGCAAGCACGGTAAACATGAACATGAGTAGCAGGTACACAACTGGTTTGGTCTTTTTCATTGGATTGTCCTCCTCAGGATCTTCCCTTTGGGAATAGTCGTTGTATATCAGGCTGCTCCCGTTGTCGGGTTGGAGCGAGATCCTTGTCTTGGTCTTAACGGTACCGGAGCAGCCAGCGCTCAAGCAGCAGCACGAGCTGTTCCAGGGCGACGGCGATCACCATGATCAGCACCAGCCCGGTAAAGATCCCCGTCGTGTCCAGCATGTTGGACGAATACGAGATATAATAGCCGAGGCCCCGATTGGAGCCGACGAGCTCCGCGATGACCGAACCGATCAGCGCCATGCCGATATTGAGCCGCACGCTGGTCAGGATCCAGACCGTGATCGACGGCAGCACCACCCAGCGGAGCTTGTGCGTCCACTTGGCTTTGTAGGTGTCCATCATGTCCATCAAGTCTTTGTCGATATTGCGGATGCCCTCGAAAGCATTGTAGAACGCGACGAAGATGACCATCGCCACGACCATCATGATTTTGGAGGACTGACCGATGCCGAACCATACGATGAAGAGCGGCGCAAGCGATACGCGAGGCAGGCTGTAAAGCGCCATCATGTACGGGTAAATCCACTTTTCGAAGATCCCGCTGAATGCGAGCGCGATGCCGAGCAGCGTTCCTCCGATCATCCCGATCGCCAGTCCGCCGATCGCTTCCTGGAGCGTTGCGCTCATATGGAACCACAGATCCCCGTCACCCAGCATTTCCCCGATGCGTCCGGCGATCAGCGAAGGCTTGCTGAGCCAGAAGGCATTGAAGGCTCTGCCGGACAGAAGCTCCCAGAGACCGACCAGCAGGACGAATACGACGATTCTCCCCGTCCAGACGGACTTGTTGGAATATCTGCGTTCACGGAACGACGAAGCGCGGGCCGCGCCGTTTTTCGATTTTGCCGCCATCAGCTGACCCCTCCCGCATGCTCGTCCGACATTTGCGCCCATATTTCCTTCTGCAGCTCCTTGAACATCGGATCGAACCGGATGTCGTAGAACGGTCGGGGCCGGGCCAGCCGGACATCGAACTCGGCCTTGATGCGGCCCGGCCGGGCCGACATGACGATCACCCGGTCGGACAACGCGATCGCCTCCTCGATATCGTGCGTGATGAACAGCACGCTTTTGCCGACGGCATCCCACATCTGCAGGAACTCCTCGCCGATCTTGACGCGCGTCTGCGCATCCAGCGGGCCGAACGGCTCGTCCATCAAGTAGATGTCGGGGTCGTAGGCGAAGGTCCGCGCGAGCGCGACCCGCTTGCGCATCCCCCCGGACAGCTGCTTGGGATAGAATCCCGCGAAACCGTCGAGACCGACCATCTTCAGCAGGCGGTCGACCTCCTGCTCCTGCGCCTTGTCCGGCAAACCTTTGATCGCAAGCGGCAGCCGAACGTTCTGGGCGACCGTCTTCCAAGGGAGCAAAGCGTCGTTCTGGAACACCATGCCTACCTGATCCGGAACGCCGTTCACCGGCTCGCCGTCGATGTACGCCGCTCCTGCCGCCGGCTGCAGCAAGCCGGCCACGACTTTCAGCAGCGTCGACTTCCCGCATCCGCTCGGCCCGACGACCGATACGAACTCCCCGTCCTTGACGTCCAAATTCACCCCTTCGAGGGCGACGGTCCTGCGACCCTTCGATTGATATGCCACCGCCAAATCCTGGATGGAGAGCTTCGGCTGCTTGTCATTCGCCATGCGCGATCACCTTCCCGTTCCTGTTAGTCTGTAGTTGTTCCAGTCCGCTGCGCAAAGCCCGGATCCCCTTCTCCCGGTTCAAATACTGCTCCTGCGCTTCTTCCAGGGAGACGGCGCGGAATCGCACCTGCCCGCCGAGATGGGTCTGGGCGAGCAGCGGCAAATCCGCCGAGATAACCTGCGCGAGCTTGGGATAGCCCCCGGTCGTCTGCCGATCCGCCATCAGCACGATCGGCTGGCCGTCGGGGGGAACCTGAACGGTGCCGAACGTGACCGCCGCCGAGATCAATTCCCGCCGCGCCTTCAACCGCAGCGCGCCGCCGGCCAGACGATAGCCCATGCGATCGGACTCGGTGCGCACCGTAAATGCTTCGCCGAAGAACCGGAGCCGACTGTCTTCGTCGAACAGCTCCAACTCCTGTCCGGCGACGGCCCGCAGCGTCGGACTCGCGGAGTAAGCCGGCAGCAGGCCAGACGCGACGGACCAGCCGCTGACCGCGGCATCCGCCGATCCTTGCGCGCCGCGAGCGAGCAGCTCCGCAAGCCTGCGGCTGCCGGACGAGGGAACGCCTGTCGCGAGGCGATCTCCCGCCTGCAGGGCGCGCCCTTCGTGGCCGCCGATGCCCGCCCGCAAGTAAGTGGAGCGGCTGTCCATCCGCGGGGAAACGTCCAGTCCGCCGGCTACCGCCAAGTAGGCGCGGCAGCCGGACTTGATCGGTCCGAACCGCAGCCGGCTTCCTTCCGGGGCGAAAACGGTCCGCCACGGCGGCACCTCCCGACCGTCCAACGTCGGGGACAGATCGCCGCCGCATATGGAGATCAGCGTCGCGTCCGAGAAATAAATTTCGGGACCGATCATCGTGATCTCCAGCCCGGCCTCATGCTCCTCGTTGCCGACGAGCAGATTAGCCGCGCGCAGCGCGAATGCATCCATCGCGCCGCTGACGATCACGCCGTACTTCTGCACGCCGTATCTCCCCAAATCCTGAACCGTCGTCAGCAGTCCCGGCTTGACAATAACCAAGCTCATCGCGATTCCACCCCCCGGCTGTCGTATTCCTCGCGGGTAATGGGTCGGAACCGCACGATATCGCCCGCTCTCAGCAGCGTCGGCGGCATGGCGGAGGGCAGGAACAACGGCTCCGGCGACTTCCCGATCAACTGCCAGCCGCCGGGCGTAACGATCGGATAGACGCCCGTCTGATCGCCCGCGATGCCGACCGTGCCGGCGGGGATGGCCAAGCGCGGCGTCTGCCTGCGCGGGGTGGCAATGCGTTCCGACAATCCCCCTAGATAAGCGAATCCGGGCGCAAAGCCCAGCATATAGACGAGATAATCGGCCGAGGCGTGAATCTCGATGACTTCCTGCTCGGTGAGCCCGTGATGCGCGGCGACCTCCGGCAAGTCGGGACCCAGTTCCCCGCCGTAGCAGACGGGAATTTCCACGATTCTCGCCTGCGTCTTCGAGGAATCCTCCAGCTTGGCGAGAATCTCCGTTAGCAAGCGAACGGCGAGGCCGCCGGGATCGCTTTTCTTCGCGGACGGATCTTCATGCCCGGCATGCGCGAGGAGCAGCGCGTACGGCTCGTAATACACGGCGACCGACAAGAACGACGGCACGTATTCGATCATGCCGGCGAACGGATGCCGCTCCAGATATTCCGCGAGCTGCCTCACCCGGTCATGCGTCCGCGGACCGATCGTTTCGCCGAATTGCACGACGATCGCCGCATCGCCGAGCGACAAGAACTTCGCCTCGAAGGCGCCGTATTGTTCATACTTTCCATTCAAACTGCCCACGTTTATCAGCGCCTTGTTGTATTTAATCCCGAAATTCGGTACAATAATCCCGAAATTCAAACCCAATATATACGATAATTATAGTCGGGATTACG
Source organism: Paenibacillus sp. J22P277 (assembly GCF_059383675.1). NCBI lineage: Bacteria > Bacillati > Bacillota > Bacilli > Caryophanales > Paenibacillaceae > Paenibacillus > Paenibacillus sp. J22P277. Next base: position 508,739 of record NZ_JBXENS010000005.1, on the reverse strand, counting down.
CAAAAATCAAGAGAAAATAAAAAAATTGTCGCCATTCGGAAATCGCGCTGCGCATATTCAAACGCTCTCGACAATGAAGTATACTGGTTGAGGACGTCCGGCCATCATGCGGACGTCGATACGGGGAGCGGAAACCGGGGGAACGCACTTGCAAAACAAAAACAAAACCGTCATTCGATCCATGGATCTCTTGAATCTCTTCCTTGCCCATACGAAGCTCAGCATGAACGATATGATCCGCCTGTCGGGCATTCCCAAATCCTCCGTTCACCGCATGATCGGCTCGCTTACGGACATGGAATTGCTGCGCAAGGACCAGGACGGCCTGTATTCGCTCGGCCTGCTGTTTCTTCAATTCGGAAATCTCGTCGCCGAACGGCTCGATATCCGGCATGTCGCCGCGCCGGACATGCAGCGGCTCCGGGACGACATCGGCGAGGCCGTGCACTTGGCCGTGCGCGACGGCGACTCTTCCATGTATGTCGAGAAGCTCGACACCGACCATCCCGTCCGGCTGTACACCAAGATCGGACGGCGGGCGCCCCTCTATGCCGGCGCGTCGTCGCGGATCCTGCTCGCTTTCATGCCGAAGGACGAACAAGATGGCTACCTGGACGAGATCGAGCCGGAACCGATCGGCATCGGGACCATCGTCAGCAAGACGCTGCTGCGCGAAGCGCTCGCCCAATCCCGGGCATCGGGATACAGCTTCAGCAGGTCCGAGCTCGAGAACTACACGGCGGAATTGAGCGCTCCCGTCTTCGATCATACCGGGACGATGGTCGCCGGACTCAGCATTGCCGGGCCCGAAGGAAGGTTCGGGGAAGATTGCCTGCCCCGCCTGATCGGCAAGGTCAAGCAATCGGCTTACGACATCTCGTTGAAGCTCGGATACGCGGGACCGCCGCCGCTCCATGACTTGCCGCAAGCCTAATCGCAAACCCAAACAAAAAAAAGAGCCTTTCGGCTCTTTTTCGCTTCCGTCCCTATCTCTTATTCGATCGTCCAGCGGAAGAAACATGGGATGCACTGCATAACGAACGCAAGCTACGCTTGCTATTCGTACGTCTTCTTGTAGCCCAGCATCCCGGCGACCGGAGCGAGCGCGGTGAACACGGCTTTTTGAACCGCCCATGGCGGATTTACCGTGCGAATTTCGTTTTGGTAGTTCAGCATCGGGCGCGACATCCGAAGCAGGCTGGGCAGTCCGTTCTTGTTGAGCATGCCGTTTCTGGCGAACGCGAAATAGCATTTGAAGAAGCCGTCGATCTCGAGCGCCGGATAAAACCGCTGAATCGTGTGCGCTTCCTCGGCGCTTTCATTCCAGAAATAATGCGGTACCCCGGCAGGAACCTCCAGGCTGTCGCCGGGCTTTAAAATATGGGTCTTGCCATCCATATGAAAATGGATGATGCCGGAAATCACTTCGCAGGAGCTTTTTTGTTTGGGATGCACATGCTCGGGCTCTCTTTCCTGCGACGGCGGGTTAAAGCTTTCGATCTCCGCCATCGTTCCGTTCGTGTCCTTCCCGGTTTTGCGGAAGATCATGCGCTGCCCGCTGCGGGGATTCGTGATATCGTTTCCTGAATTTGCCACAAACATCCTCCTTGTACCAGGGAAGAGATTCCAGAATTCCTCCTGTAGCTTTTATACTACTGGCACGAAGCGCGGAATGTCTACCGCCGTCAATGTCGAATAAGGTTAATTATTCGTGACGACCGCGCGGTTCGACAGATTGCCCGTTGCTGCGCACAACACGGCTAAATAAAGGCAATAAAAAAAGTCCCTTGGGACGCGATACCCAGGGACTTCGATTCGAATTCGCGCGCGGACATAACATAGGACGCCTTATTCGGCCGGGCTGACGACAGCGCGGCCCTTCCTTACCGGTAAACGGGCGCGCCCATGGGGGCCGATCGCGCCCCGCCGTCCACGGTTATCTCCGCTCCCTGCACGAACGAGGACTCGTCGGATGCCAGGAACAACGCCACATAGGCGACTTCCTCCGGATCCCCCATGCGGTTTAGCGGTATCGTGCGCGCTTGCCCGGCTTCCAGCTTCGCGGATTCCTCGGGCGTCGATTTCTTCCAGATCGGCGTGCGGGTCGCTCCCGGCACTACCGTGTTGACGCGGATGCCCCGCGGCGATAATTCCGTTACGAGCACCCTTGCCATGCTGCTGATGGCTCCTTTGCTCGCTGCGTACGCGGATCTAGCCGGCGCGCCGTCCGTCGCGCGCGTGGAGCCGGTCAAGATAATCGAAGCCCCTTCCTTCAGATGAGGAAGCGAGGCTTGCACCGTGAAGAACACCCCGGTTACGTTGATCCGCAACACTTCCTCGAATACCGACAGCTCCGTGCCGCCCAGCGGCGTAGGCGACGAAATGCCCGCATTAGCGTAGACGATGTCCAGCCTGCCGAAGGCGGCGACCGTCTCCGACACCGCCTTCTCCATGCTTGCCGGATCGGCTGCGTCGGCCTGTACCGCCGCCGCGTTCGCGCCAAGCTCCGCTGCCGCCTCGTGCAACGTCGTTTGATTGCGGCCCGTGATCACGACCTTCGCGCCTTCCGCGACGAACAGCCTCGCGGCCGTCAAGCCGATTCCGCTGCTGCCCCCCGTAATCAACGCGACTTTCCCATCCAGTTTTCCCATTGTCCCGCTCCTTTGCGCATGATCGATCCCTTCGCGGGCGACGATAGCTCTTCCTATTCTACAGCCACTATGATGACTTCAATCTGCCGGAAATATACATCTCCCCACGGGAGCCGGCTTCCGGCGCTGCATATAATCCGCCGCGCGAAGGATAATATAGGAAAATCAAAGGGAGCTGTCCGATCTTGATCACTTCACGGAATCCCGTCGTTTATCCCCGGGAAACGATCAGCGCCGAATTGGACGAGAACGAGGCGATGCTGCGGCAGCTGTTCGCGGATTGTTACGATATCGTTTTTCAGCGGGTCGAGCTGTCCGAAGCATGCGCGATCCTCATGGTCTACGTCGACGGCTTGGTCGACAAGAGCGTCTTCCAATCGTCGCTCTTTCAATCGTGGGTCTTGGAGAAAACCAGTCCCGGCGCCAGGCAAACGGTCGACTTCCCGCTCTTGAAGGAGCATTTCGCCGTCGTTCGTCCGATTCGGACCGAAAACAGCCTGCAAGAAATCACGGAATCGGTCCTTGGCGCCGATCTGGCCGTCTTCGTCCAAGGCGAGACCGAAGCGCTCCTATTGGAAACCTGCGGTTGGGAGCATCGGACCGTCGAAGAACCGGCCAGCGAAGTGTCGATTCGCGGACCCCGGGAAAGCTTTACCGAAACGCTTCAAACCAACACGAGCCTCGTACGCCGAAGAATCCAAACGCCGCACCTGAAGTTTTATTCCGTCGTGCTCGGCAAGCATTCCAAGACGAACGTCATTATTGCCTACATCGAAGGGCAAGCGCGCGCGGACCTGGTCGAGCTTGTCAAGCAGCGGGTGACCGACGCGAGCATGGAGCTCGTGCTGGAATCCGGCTATATCGAAGAGTTCATCGAAGACAAGACATACAGCCCGTTTCCGCAAATCATGAATACCGAGCGTCCGGATATCGTGGCAGCCAATCTGATGGAAGGGAGAGTCGCGATCTTGACCGACGGCACGCCTCAAGCCCTGGTCGTTCCGATCACGTTCTGGTCGGCTTTCCAGGCCGTCGAAGATTACTACGAACGGTTTCTGTATGCCACGTTGATCAGGTGGACCCGGTTTATTCTGTTCACCGCTTCTTTATACCTGCCTTCGCTTTATGTCGCGGTCACGACGTTTCATCCGCAGCTCCTGCCGACGAATTTTTTGCTGAACATCACCTCCGCGCGCGAAGGCGTTCCGTTCCCGGGCGTCATCGAAGCGTTGTTGATGGAATTCCTGTTCGAAGGCTTGCGCGAAGCCGGCGTGCGCCTGCCCAAAGCCGTCGGATCCGCCGTCAGCATCGTCGGCGCCCTCGTGATCGGCGAAGCCGCGGTCAAGGCGGGAATCGTATCCTCGCCGATGGTCATCATCGTCTCGATCACCGGGATCGCGTCCTTCGCCATCCCCCGGTACAACATGAGCATTCCGTTCCGCATCCTTCGGTTTCCTCTGCTTATCGTATCCGGGGCGCTCGGCTTGTTCGGCATCGCCATGGGAACGCTGATTATCCTGATCCACATGGCCAGATTGGAGTCGTTCGGGGTGCCCTTCCTATCCCCGATCGCGCCGTTCCAACCGGGCCAGATCAAGGACGTGCTCATCCGCGCCCCCAGGCGGGACAAGGAATCGCGCAAGGTTATCCTGAACGGAAAGCCGGCACGGAGGTAATATGCGGCGCATACGATTCGGCCTGTTGACGTCCGTCCTTCTCCTGCTCCCGCTGACCGGGTGCTGGGACCGCCGCGAATTGAACGACCGCTTGTTCGAGCTCGGTTCGGGCGTCGACCGGCTCGAGGACGGCTCCATCCAGGTGGTCGGGCAATTCATGATTCCGGCGAAATCCGGGGAAGGCGGCGGCGATCAACGTTCCTATTTAGTCGAGACGGGATCCGGCAAAACGGTGTCCGACTGCCTCCTGGACATGCAGCTCAAGCTGTCCCGGCGAATCACCCGCGGCCATCGCAACAACATCTATTTCGGCGAAGCCATGGCCAAGACGGGGATCGCCGACGTGCTGGACTCGGTGACCCGGGATCCCGACAGCCGGCTCAAATCGGACATTTGGATCGTGAAGGGCGGAACCGCGCTCGACTTCATGCAGGTCTCCTACCCGCTCGAGAATATGCCCGCGATCGCGCTTTCCAAAATCCGCCATATCATCGGCAAGACGACGGGCAACTCGCTGCTGGAGGTATTGATCGAGGAAAACGTCGCGGGAAGCGGTCCTACGCTCCCCGCCGTGGAGGTCGTGTACGACGAGAAGCTCCGCAAAAAAACGCTGCAAATCTACGGTCGGGCGATATTGAACCGCGACCAGCGATTGGCCGGGTATTACGATCGGATGGAATCCGCCTATCGGCTATGGATTACGGGCGAAACGGATCGCATGCCGCTCACGGCGAAAGCGAGTCGCGGACAGGGCATCTTCCATACGGAGACGACCCGGCTGCATGCCAAGATTCGCACGACGGTCAACTCCGGACGGGTCGAAATCGACGTCGACCTGAAAGGCAGCGGCGTTATCCTGGAAAGCCAGCCGGCCGTCGATCTTCGGGATCCCCGAGTTCTGCGCGGTTTCGAGGACGAGTTGAACCGCCATGTCGAGCAGGAGCAAACCGCCGTCATCCGGAAAGCGCAAAAGGAGTTCAAGGTCGACGTGTTTCATTTCGGTCAAACCGTCGAACGACAGCATCCCGACGAGTGGACGCGGTTGGAACCGCATTGGTCGCAAGCTTTTTCGGACGCGAAGGTTTCCGTTCATTCGCACGTGAAGATCAAGCGGATCGGACTTCAAGGACCGCCTCCCAATAAACGGTAAGGAGCTCGAGATGAAGCTGACGAACTATCAATTGTTTTGGTTGTTGTTCTCCATGGAGACCGGCATGTCGATCATGCTCGTGATCGCCCCGACGTTCCGGGCCGCGCATCAAGGCTCGCCGCTGGCCACCCTCCTGGCCGGGTTCGCCGCCCTGCTCGTTACCTATGTCGCCATCAAGCTCAGCCTGCTCTATCCGAACGACACGTTCGTCGAATACGTTCCGAAAATCATCGGCAACTGGCTGGGCAAAGCGATCGTCTTCGCCTACCTGCTGCTGTGGACGGCAGTGGCCGGCATCGTCCTGCGCGAGTATGCCGACTTCGTGCACTTGGCCCTGTTCGACAAGACGCCGATATGGGTCATCCTCGCATTCATGCTGCTCGTCATTGTCTACGGCGTGCAGGGCGGCATCCAGATCGTCGGGCGCTGCAGCGAGGTCATCGGCCCCATCATCGTCTTCAACATCATTTTGTTCCGCATCTTTTCGCTGAAAGATCTCCATGCGCACCGCCTGTTTCCGCTCATGCCGGCCGGGGGCTTGATGCCTGTGCTGTCGGGAAGCGCGCCCGCGGCTTCCTTCATGAGCGAGTCGGCCATGGTCGTGATGCTGATCGCCTTCATCGGCAATAAACGGAAGGCCGTGGCCACCGGCTTGTGGGCGGTGGGACTCGCGGCGGTCGTGCTGTTGAACGTCGTCATGGATGCGCTCATGATGCTGGGCAACACCGTTCCGTCCAAGCTGCTCTATCCCGTATATTCACTCAGCCAGTACATCTCCGTCATGGAATTCGTGCAAAACCTGGATATCTTTCTCGTCGTCGGCATGAGCTTCACCGTCTTCGTCAAATTAGGCCTCTACCTGTTCATGACGAGCTACGGGACGGCCCAACTGTTCCATATCCGGGCATGGAACCGCGTGCTGCCGATCGTCGCCTGTCTCGTCTTCGCCGTGGCCGTGTTCCCGCGGAACGTCGACGAGTCCCAAGTGATCTTCCCCGCCTTCTGGAAAAACGTCGCCTATCCGATATTCCTGTTCGGCATCCCGGTACTGCTGTGGATGATCGGGAGCGCCCGGAAAGGGATGAAACGCTCCCGGCTGCCGGAAGCTCCTTGAGCGGCCCGACCATCCCCGTTCTGCTTGCCCATAGAAATATCAGATGCCGTACGTCTTGCCCATCAGCAGCAGCACCTGATTCTCGCCGGTCCGTTTCAGCACGTAATAGCCGGCTTCGGATGCCGTCGCGACGCCGTTAGCGTCCGGCTGGCACAATCCCCCGGCCGCGCAGCTGCCGTCGTCCCGCACGAGCAGCTTGCCGAGCATGCCGACCGCCACCCATTCAGGCCGCTGCATGCGGGGCACGTAAGGGAGCGCCGGATCCCAGGCCGGATTCAAGACCGGCTGCCTTTCCGTGCGCGCGGGCACGAGAATCGCGCCGTCCAAGCCGATCACATCCGGCATTTGCACGTCGCGGTACAACGTCGCGCCCCACGCGTCGGTCGCGTATTTGTCCTGCCATCTCAGTTCTCCGCTGTCCGACAGGAACGCCGGCTTCCCGCTCGTAATACCGGCGATGAACCGGTCTCCGGGACGCGCGATACGGACCTTGTCCGCTTCGAGCGTCACGAAATACCCCGGCGGAATCGGATTGCCGTCCGCGGTCTCGAACATCTCCGCATAGTCGGCCGCCGGACTGCTGACCGTTCCGTCGATTTTCACGTTGCCGTTGCTTAATATTTTCGCGGCCAAGCCCGGGGCATCCACGCTCGTTCCGTTCGCGAGATACCAGGAATAGGCCAGCTCGTTCGCCGTCCCGAATTGACCCATGACATGCGCGCCATCCAGATTGTTCGTCGACGTGTTCCAGCCTTCCGCATGGCCGACGAAGCTGTTCGCGGCCGTACTCACGCCCTGCGCATGGGAAGCGAAGCCGCTCGCCGCCGTGATCGCGCCTTCGGCGTGGGAAGCCTGTCCGCCCGCCGTCGTCTGGCTTCCCTCCGCGTGCGAGACGTCGCCGCCGGCGGTAGCCAGCTGCCCTTCCGCATGCGCGAATATGCCGCCGGCCACGGTCAGGTTGCCTTCGGCATGCGAGGCTCGGCCGCTCGCCGTCGTGGACTCGCCCTCGGCATGGGCGCCTTGGTTGGAAGCGAGCGTCTCCAAGCCTTCCGCATGCGAATCCAGCCCGGTCGCCTGCGTAAGCTCCCCCTCCGCATGGGCGTTGAGGCCCTGGGCGACGGTGATCAACCCCTCCGCGTGCGATTGATCGCCGATGGCTCGCGTTTCCCGGCCTTCGGCATGCGCGTAGAGCCCCGCAGCGATTGAAGCCCCGCCTTCGGCGTGGGATGCTGGCCCGAGAGCCTGGGCCAGATAGCCCTCGGCATGCGCGGAGATATTCGCCAGCGTAGCGAAACCTTCCGCATGGGCGTTGTCTCCTTGCGCCCGCGTCTCCTGCCCTTCCGCATGCGCATAGAGCGCGCTAGCGATCGATCCTCCGCCTTCGGCATGGGCAGCCGGCGCGTTGCTCTGCGTCAAGTAACCCTCCGCATGTGCCGCGACGGCGCTCGCGCTCGTATTCAAACCTTCCGCGTGCGAAGAATCTCCGCCCGCGACCGTGTTGGTGCCTTCGGCTTCGGAGCATGTCCCTATAGCTTGTGCGTTGCAAACCATACGATCCCCTCCTTGCAAACTGAATGAACCGTCATCCGGCGGCCATCATTCCACTATATGAAAACCGAGGTTTTCACGTTTGCGCGGATACCTACCCGGCATGGAAACGGCCAGTCCGATCGCGGCCGCTCGCCCTAAGCTGCCGATAGGGGCCAAGCAACTCCCGGAAACCGTCCGAACAAAAAAGGAGCCGCCTCCCGGCAAGCTCCTCGCTGACGATTCCGTCAATTTTTTTTTCCCGTTAATTTTCTTTCGCGAGCGCTTCCCGAACCCGCGGCGCGACTTCCGTGCCCATTAAATAAATCGCCCGCATCACATCCTCGTGCGGCATGGTGCCGACCGGCAGATGCAGGAAAAACCGCGAAAAGCCCAATTGCTTGCTCATGAAAACGATTTTGTCGGCAACCGTTTGGGGATCGCCTACGTACAGCGCGCCTTCCAGGCCGCGCGAGGCATCGAATTGCGCACGGGTGTATTGGCCCCAGCGGCGTTCTTGGCCGAAATAATTGAACGATGCCTGCGTGGGAGCGAAATACTTCTCGACCGCAAGCGACGTGCTGTCCGCTACGAACCCGAGCGAGTGCGTCGCTACCCGCAGCTTCGATACGTCATGTCCGGCACGCGCGGCGGCCTTCTTGTAATGCTGCACGACCGGGGCGAATTGCAAGGGGCTCCCTCCGATGATCGCCAATACGAACGGCAAGCCGAGCACGCCTGCGCGCGCTGCCGATTCCGCATTCCCTCCGCTGCCGATCCACACGGGAAACGGGTTCTGAACCGGGCGCGGATAAACGCCGAGATTCGTGAACGCCGGCCGGTGCCCGCCCTTCCAGGTTACCTTCTCCGAGTCCCTTAATTTGAGAAACAGCTCCAGTTTCTCCTCGAACAGTTCCTCGTAATCGTCCAAATCGAATCCAAATAACGGGAACGCGTCAACCATCGACCCCCGGCCCACGATAATTTCGGCGCGTCCGTTCGAGATGCCGTCGAGCGTGGCGAACTGTTGAAACACGCGCACCGGATCCGCGGCGGAGAGCACGGTAACCGAACTGGTCAGGCGAATCTTTTGCGTCTTGGACGCCGCTGCCGCCAGCACGACGGCAGTCGCGGAATCCGCGAATTCTTTGCGATGATGCTCGCCGATCCCGTAAATGTCCAGCCCGACCTGGTCCGCAAGGACGATCTCTTCCACGACCTCGCGCAATCGTTCCGCATGGCTGATCGTTTTGCCCGTATGCACGTCGGGCGTCGTTTCGATGAATGTATCTACGCCGATTTCCATTTTCATATCCCCTTAGCTTCGAAGTGTAAGTAAAATCCGTCTGTTAGAAAGAAGCCGACCCTGAATCATGGCCATCGCCTGCGCGATCTTTGACGCCATATCCGATTTTCTTCAGCACGCGAATCAGCTCGAGCTTCTCCTCGTCCGTCGCGAAGGACAGATTGTCGGTGATCGTCCGCGCATGCTTGGGAAAGATATCGCCGAAGTAGCGATTGCCTTCCGCTGTCAAGGCGACGTTCGTTTTGCGTCGATCGCCCGGAATGGGGAGCCGTTCGACGAAGCCCTTCTTCTCCAGCTTGTCGATCACGTACGTGATGCTCCCGCTCGGAATCGAGAAGGTATCGCTGATTTTCTGGATGGGATGCGGACCTTTATGATAAAGAAACTCCAGGATCTGGAACGTTTCCGTGCTGAGCCCATAATTATCGATATCGCGCTCCAGGCTTCCGAAAAACTCGCTGGTCATTTTGCGCAATACGCGCGTCAGCCTCAAATCGATTTCCGTGCCCTCGGCACCGCGTTCCGTCATATGACACCCACCTTTATCCTTGAAATTTGCGAGGCTTGTCCAAGCACCGGATGCCTCGAACCGAATTGCTATGTCAATGAAATGTTCATAAGGGTAGCTCCTGTCTGCTCTGTCATTATATATCCTAAAATTATTTATTCTATACATATTAAAAATATATGTAGTCGATCGGTTTGTCAACCCGTTCTCCGACGCGCTTCGTATTCGCGACAAAAAAACTCCCCGTGCGCTGGCAGGCATGATGCTTTCGCCTGTTTATCGCACGGAGAGCTTGCGGTCCGTATTATGATTGCGCCAAGTATCTGCCCGTGATCGACCGCTCCGCATGGACGATCTGCGAAGGCGTGCCTTCGAACACCACCTGTCCGCCCTTGCTGCCCCCGTCCGGACCCATATCGATGATCCAATCCGCTTGGCTGATGACTTCGAGGTTGTGCTCGATGACGATCACCGTATTGCCGGCATCCACGAGTCGGTTCATGATCTCCTGAAGATGGCCGATATCCGACATATGCAGGCCTGTCGTCGGCTCGTCCATCACGTAGATGCTGCCCTTCTTGTGCAATTCGCTGGCGAGCTTGATGCGCTGGCATTCCCCGCCCGAGAGCGTGCTGAGCGGCTGGCCGAGCGTGATATAGTTCAGCCCCACGTCGCTCATGGCTTGCAGCTTGCGCGAGATTTCTTTCAGTTCGAAGAACGCCAATGCCTGCTCCACCGTCATCTCCAGCACGTCCGCGATCGACTTGCCGTTCAACTTGTACGCGAGCACTTCTTCCTTGAACCGTCGGCCTCCGCAAACCTCGCACGGCAGCTTCACGCTGTCGAGGAAGGCAAGATCGGTATACACGACGCCCAGCCCTTGGCAGTTCTCGCAAGCCCCTTTGGAGTTGAAGCTGAACAAGCCTTGATTGACCTTGTTCGCGGATGCGAACGCCTTGCGCACGTCGTCCATGATGCCCGTGTAGGTTGCGGGATTCGAACGAGTGGATACGCCTACCGCCGATTGGTCGATCACGATCGCATCCGAATGCCGCGCGAGGAAAACGTCGTTGATCAGCGTGCTCTTGCCCGAGCCGGCGACGCCCGTAACGACTGTCAATACGCCGTTCGGAATATCCACGGTTACGTTCTGCAGGTTGTGCAGCGCGGCATCCTTGATCTGCATCTGGCCGGACGCCGGTCTGCTCGCTTCCTTCAGGCGGAGCTGCCGCTTCATGTGGTTGCCCGTGAGCGTCCCCGACTCCAGCAGGCCCGGGAAGCTTCCTTCATACATGATGGTGCCTCCGCGGCTGCCGGCATGCGGGCCGACGTCGACGATATGGTCCGCCGCCTTGATCACGTCGGGATCATGCTCGACGACGATCACGGTATTGCCTTTGTCGCGCAGCTTCTGCAGCAGGGCGACTAACCGGTGCACGTCGCGGGGATGCAGGCCGATGCTGGGCTCGTCGAAAATGTACGTGACGTCCACCAGACTTCCGCTCAGATGCTTCACCATCTTGACGCGCTGCGACTCGCCGCCGGAGAGCGTATCCGTCTCGCGGTCAAGCGTCAAGTAGTCCAGCCCGATGTCGACCAGATGCCGCAGCCGCTCCGTCAGCGACTTGATGACCGGCGCGGCAACGGGATCGTCGATCTCCCGGACGACGCGGATGAGCCGGCCGACCTCCATGGAGGACAGCTCCGCGATGTTGAATCCGCCGATCCTGCACCCAAGCGCGGCCTGGCTGAGCCTCGCGCCGCGGCAGCTGGAGCAAGGGCCTTCGGAGATGAACGGCGCGACGATTTTCTGCGTGCGCTCGGACTTCGTCTTCACGTCCTGCTTGATGTACTTGTTGGCGAACTTCTCGATGATGCCTTCCACGGTCACGTTCATTGCCTTGCCGGCGAAATCCATCTCCACTTTCCTCGCCTTGGCGAACAGCAGCCGGTCCAACTCGTCTTCCGCATAATCGCTCAGCTTCTTGTCGAGGTCGTAGGAGCCCGCCTGCACGGTCATGTTCCATTCCCAGCCGTTCACCGCATAATCCGGCAGCAGGATCGCCCCTTCATTCAACGACTTCGACATATCCAGCGCCTTGTCCATGTCGACGCCCAGTCTGCGGCCGATTCCGTTGCATTCGGGACACGTGCCCTGCGGATCATTGAACGAGAACAGGTTTGCCGCTCCGATATGAGGCTGGCCTGCGCGGGAGAAGAGCAGGCGGAGAATGGGCGAGATATCGGTGATCGTGCCCATCGTGGAGTGGGAACCGCCGCCGAGCCGCTTCTGATCCACGATCACGGCCATGCTCAGGTTCTCGATCGCGTCCGTGTCCGGCTGCGGCACGCGGGGCAGGAAAGTTCGCACGAATATGCTGAAATTCTCGTTCAGCAATCGCGTGGATTCCGCCGCGATCGTATCGAAGACGATCGAGGATTTGCCGGATCCGGATACCCCGGTGAAGATCGTGATCTTCCGCTTGGGAATGCGCAGGGACACGTTCTTGAGATTGTTTTCCCTTGCGCCGGAGATAACGATAAATTCCTGATTCGATTCGCTCATGCTTCGCTTCCTTCCGATCATGTTTTTTTCGGCGGTCGCATATCGGCCTGATCCCTATGCGCTCCGCGCGTCTTGACGCGCCTAAACCGGCTGCACGATTTCATGCAGCCGGTTTAGGCGGGTTTCGGGGTCAAGCCGGTTCCCCGATCGTGCTCGTTCCGTCGGCCTGAAGCTATTTACGCTGGCGATGCGATTAGAGTTCCAGCGCTTGTTCGAATCCGCCGAACCAATTGCCCCAGCCGTACCGGGCGCCTTCGAGTGCTTGCACGGTAGAGAAGCCCGTCTGTTCGAGATGAAGGTTGACCTTGCCGTTCCCGTTGTCCTCCAGCGTCCAGGTGACCGTGTGCGTCTCCCCTCCGCTGGCAAACGTATACGACAACCGTTTCGGCTCGTCTACGACAAGCACTTCGCCGCTGATGATGCCGTCCCAATATTCGGACGGCTCCGTGCGGAACTGAAACCGATGTCCCACGACGGGCTCGAAATCATTTTCCATGATCCACTTGGCAAGCTTCTTGGAATCGGTCAATGCGGACCAAGCCTTCTCGATCGAAGTCGCGTACTGATAATCCATGGACAAGGCTAAACTCATTCTTCTTCCTCCTCGAATAAATGCTTCAAGCGCAGCATGTTGGTACTCCAGAACTTGCTGTAGAAGGCTACCCAATCCTGAATCTCCCGCAGCGGCGCGGCGTTCAGCCTGAATCGCGTTTCCCTGCCGACTTTACGGTCGAGCACCATTCCGGCCTCTTTCAGGATCGCCAAATGCTTGGATACCGCCGTGCGGCCCATTTGAAACTGGGCCGTCAATTCATGAAGCGGCAGTTCCTCCGCCTCTGCCAGCAGACGAATCAGCCGGCGTCTGGTCGGATCCGCAATCGCGTCGAACACGTCCCGCAACTGGTTGTCTTCGTTCACAACACCGTCTCCTATATACTGCGCGTTCGCATGCAGGTTCTTCATGATCGATTCAAACGTTCCGATGGACGCGTTAATCATCGGACACCGTTTAGTGTCTATTCAATTATAGGTCACCGTTTGGTGTCGTGTCAACTGCATCTTCATGGCGCCGGACCGCTTTAGCTTATCGTCGGGACCATTCCCCCGTCCATTCGGATCGGAGAGCCTTTGAACGCGGCAGCATAAGGACTGCATACGAACGCGGCCAATCTGCCGATCTCGTTCGGCCGGATGAACCGCCTGATCTCCGATTGAGGCAAATTGGTCCTCATGAATGCCTGCTCTTTCTCCTCAAAGGACATATCGTTCGTAAACAGGCCCTCGATGATTCGATGCACGTTTTCGGAGAGCGTCGGGCCCGGCATGATCGCGTTGACGGTCACTTCCGTTCCGGCCGTCAGCTTGGATAAGCTTTTGGACAAGGACAACAGCATCGATTTGGTCATGCTGTACTGCGGCATTTGACCGGAAGGCATCACCGCCTCCTCGCTGGCGATAAAGAGGATCCGGCCGCTGCCGTTTTTCAACATGCGGGGAAGATAATAACGGGCCAACCCGTTCGCGGCCAGCACGTTCGTGCGGAAGTACCGCTCCCAAACGTCGTCGTCGGCGTTCTCGTACGCCATGATCTCGTAGATGCCCGCATTGTTCACGAGAATATCGATGTCGGGGAACTTCTCGAATAAAGCTTCTCTTTGCTTCGAATCCGCGATGTCGGCGGCCGCATTCCGGGGGTCGGTGTCCGGAAATCGTTGTTTGATTTCATGCGCCGCGCGTTCCGCCTCTTCATGGTTGCGCCCGTTGATCAGGACATGCGCGCCTTCCCGGGCAAGCTCGATGGCAATGGCTTTGCCGATCCCTTTCGTCGATCCGGTTATGAGCGCAAGCTTGTTCGTTAATCCCATCTCCATCTTCGATCACTCCTCGCGTGTCTGCTGCAGCCGTGCTGCATAGGGATTATCGTACCTTGTCCGGATCGTTCGGTAACTAGCCTGCCGCGCCATCGTTCTTGCCGCACGCGCCAAATCAACGATTCGTCGCATCTTCGTGGCGAGCCGAATGTTCGGAACGCCAATGGGCCGGCGTATCCCCTTCCCATGTTCGGAAGGCGCGGTAGAAAGAGTTCTGATCCTCGTAACCGAGCAGAAATGCAACTTCCTTGATTTCGAGCGAGGGGTCCTGCAGGTACGCCAACGCCTGCTCGTGCCGCGCTTCCGTCAACAGCCGCTTGAAGCTAGTGCCCTCGTCCGCAAGACGGCGCTGCAAGGAACGATCGCTCAGTCCGAGCTCGCCGGCGACAGCTTGTATATCCAGGCGTCCTCCCGCCAAGCCGCGTTTCACGATCCAGTCGACCGTCTCGATCACGGAGCGGCCGCGCTGCCGTTCGTCCAACGTCCGGTCCAGCGCGGGAGTCAGGATCTCCAGCAGCTCTTCGTTGTACGAGACGAACGGGAGATCCAGATCTCTACGATGCAGCGTCAACCGGTTGCGCTTCGCGCCGGTCAGAACCCGACCGCCGAAGTATGCTTCCAGCGCCTGCACGTCTCCCATGGGTTGGGAGAACTCGACAAGCTTCGCGGTCACGCGTCGCCCGGTCCCCCGGCGGCCGAGCTCCAGAAGCGTCGCCAGCGTGATTCCGGCCAGCACCGGCGGACCGGGTTGCCCGCCTGACTGCCAATTCAGATCGATCGTGCAGTTCTCGCCTTCCTCGGCGATCATCAGACGCTCGGGAGGACACATTTGTTTATAGCGAGCCATTCGGGACAGCGCGTCGCGATAATCGCGCGCATGGTATGTCGCCAAGACGGACGGCGGGTACTGCGCGGTATCGTATGCGGTGGATAACCGAATTATGGCCTGGGCGACATCCGGGGAGAGATTGGCGTATGCCTGCCAGAGCGCGAAATAGTGCGCCGAGGAAACGCCTGCCGGCTCGTTCACGACGGCGAGCGGCAGGCCCGCACGGCGAATGACTTCATGCGCCGGCAGCCCCAATTCGCGTAATCCCGCCCAGAATCCCGGCGGGATCTTGATGCGGTCAGCGACATGCGTTGTCATCTGGACGTCCTCCTTGTATGGGTCGCGCCGCAACCGGGGCGGCATTGCTAACAGTATCCCCATGCTGCGGTCGATGCAGGTATGTGCCATTATACTTGCCCGACGCGTCTTATCGCAAAAAGTCCCGGCAAGCAAGTGAACGTACGTTTCCGGACGGTGTCGCTTTGAGCGTTCCGCCGTCTCCGGGATCCGCTTACGCTTCCGGCTGCCGCAGCCGAAACCGATACCGGTCGAGACCATCTTCTTGGCGATTAATTGGAGGCTACGGCAAAAAAGAAAAAAGCCGCGAATTCGCGGCCTTCTAATGACGATCCTATTCGTAGCTGACAAACCCTATTCGCGGCAACCGCGGCAGGAATGCGCGATGCGGAAAGCTTCGCGTTGCCCCGATGGCGATACCCCGCCCATGGCGATCCCCGCCCGTAAGGGGCGGTCCGCTCAAGTAGAGGGCGGCCCATATACCTCGAAACGCCATAACGAATAGCCGTACGCGGATCCCCGCTTCAAGCCGAGGATGCGCACATACCTTGCGCTCTTCGCCGCGAACGCGATATTGTCGATTCCGCCGTCGCCCGCGGCGGTCTCGTAAACGTCCGTCCACGTCTTGGCATCGCTCGATACCTGAATCTTGTACGCCTTCGCATAGGCCGCTTCCCAGCTCAGCCACACGCGGTTCACCGTCTTGACCCCGCCGAGATCGACATAGATCCACTCGTTGTCGGTATACCTCGATCCCCAGCGCGTCGTGCCGTTGCCGTCGACCGCGTTCCCGGACCCGAGCGAGGTCATCATCGACGAGCTGGCTGCGGTCGGGCCGCTGACGGCGAGATCCTTGCCGTACAGGTGGACGTTCTCCAACCCGGCGTGCGCCTGCTTCATGATGGCGACCATGTCCGCATAAGGCTGATCCTGCTGATTGACGAGTCCTACGTTATAGCTTTCGGCGTCCGCGCGTCCGGTGACGGGCTGATCGTAATAGGCGTACCAGCCAGAGCCGACGAACAGCGGGCTTTCCGCCTGGCTTTCCGCGAATGCCCGGTACGCTTCTCCCCGCTCCGCGATGCCGGCCGTCTTCGTCGGGGCGCTGATGTACGACAGTCCGCGGTCGGACATGCCGAAGGAATGCTCCAAGTTCAGCAGCGGCTTCCCGAACGATTCGTATTCGTCGATCCAGCTGCCGTCCCGCGTATAGCTGTCCACGGAGAAGGCGTCGACGTACGGCATGGCCCCCCGGTCCCAATCCAGGCTCGTTCGCCAGGTAGGGACGATATTGGAGCCGAGGAACAAGTGATTCGGGTCGTATCGCTTGAGGATGTCGCGGATCATGGCGTAATACGTGCCGGAGGCCAGGGTGATATAGCCCGATACGTCCGCGGCGGGCACTTTGGCGATCGCGATCGGCGTGTTCTTGAGCGCGTCGAACGAGGCGGCGTTCGTTCCGAGCAGCTGGTTGACGGTCGCGAGATTGCCGCCGTGCCGCGAGGCGAGATAATCCACGAAGGCGACCTTCGCCGGAGAGTCCGCCCGGTACTCGAGCAGCTGCTTGACGATGTCGGTCGTCCAGCCGGCTTCGTTATCGTACGTATAGCCGATGAGCCATTTGCTGTTGCGCGCGTTTTGCAGCTGCGCCTTCAGCGCGTTCTCGATGATCGGGGCGGTCTGAGGATCGAATACGTCGTACGACCATAGGATTCTTCTCAGGTTCGTCGGGTCCTGAAGCACCTGAACGTAAGGAAACGCGACGTTCTTCGGCTTCGTCCACTTGCTGAAGGCGTTGAAGCCCCAGGAGATCAGACGCTTGCGCGTGATCTCCTCCCATTTGGCCTCGTAGTCGCTGCCGTATTTCTTGATGGCGTTCGCGACGATGAAGCTGACGTATTCGCCGTTCTCGTCCTTGGTGTAGGCCGGACCGTAGAGCGACTTGTCGGGCAGCTGCTCGAAGATTTGCCTCGGCGTGCCGTCCGCCTTAAGCGTCGGCGTCCTGTACCCGGCATCCCATAAGCTGGCGGCGTCCACCCCCTTTAGCAGGAAGGGATAGCCGTCCGGCGTGACGAACCACCATTTGCCGTCGATCCGCTGCAGCCTGAAGAACCCGGTACTATCGTACTTCCCGATGCGCTTGACGCCGCCGTAGGGATCGTAGAGCGCCGGGTCCAGCGCGACGCTCGCCAGGGCGGCGGCCTCGTCCGCGTAATTTTGCCGCAGCTGCGCGTCGGAGGCGATCTTGCCCGGCCAGGCATCGTTCATCCATTGGCCGAACCGGTCCGCCAACAGGGCGTCCTTGTTCAGCTCGCCCTTCAGCTGCTCCGCCGTGAAAGCGGGCTTCGGATTTTGCCCCGGCGTGCCGGTGCCGCGCGTGATCTCGACTTCCGTCAGCGGAATATGCTGAAAAGCCTGGGTGCGCGTGATGTCCAGCACGATGAACCTGGCCGTCTTGCCGGCCATCGGCACGACGACCGCGTAGTTCAATCCGGTATCCTGCCTGATATGCCGCGTCGCGATGTAATAACCCGTCGCCGCCTCCGGACGGTATTTGACGGTCAAGTCCTTGAAGCCCCAGTATTTATTCGGGGAATTCAATACCAGCCGCAATTGGTCGAGGGGATAGTCCCGGAGCAAATCGATGACCACGTGCACCGTCGCCGGCGACTTCGCTCTCCCCATCCAGCCCGCATAGGCCTCGGTACCGTCGTACAATACCCCGTTCGCCGAAGCGATCAGGCCGGTCGCCCGCAGGTCCGGAGAATTGCCGCCGTCCGGAGCGGCGCTGTATACGTAATTGCCTGTCTTGAGCATCGTCCCTTCACCTCGAACTTGATCGAATGGAATAAACGCCGCCAAGGCGGCCCATGCCGTCATGAACGCCAACAAAGTCCTAACCATTACCCTTACCCGCATTTTCATCCGTTCTAACCTCCTTTCTTCCCTTATCGTCCCCGTCACCGGATATCCTTAGGAATACGATCCGAAAATTCGCCTAAAAAGGAAAAAGGTACCTCGGACCCAATGACGCTTAAGTCCGAGGTACCCCTCTGTCCGGATTAGCATTCCCGGCGCGTTTCATGCGAGCCTGCTTCTCGGGATCGACGCGGCATCCGTCGCCGGTCCCGCCCGCGAAGCTTTACTCCGCTTGCCGATTTCGCCAAGCCGACTGTCCCATCAGGTCGCGCATCGCGGCCACATAGGGGTCTTTTCTCGCCCGAAAAAAAAGGCGAAGAGGCGGTTGACTTCAAAACCGCCTCAATGCTATATTGTGTATGCACAACATACACAATATTCGGAGGAGGCATGACATGCTGGCATTGGACGTTCGAAATTTAACGAAGCATTATCCGCGTTTTCAACTGGATAACGTATCGTTCCAACTGGAACAAGGCTATATCATGGGCTTTATCGGTGCCAACGGGGCGGGTAAAACAACCACGATCAAATCGATCCTGAACCTGATTCATACCGACGGAGGCGAGGTCCGGATTCTGGGCAAGAACATCGCCGAACACGAAATCGAGCTGAAACAAGAAATCGGATTCGCTTTCGGAAGCATCGACTTTTATACGCGGAGCAAAGTGAAAACCTTGACCGACGTCATCAAGAAGTTTTACAAGAACTGGAATGAAGAACTCTATTACGGCTATCTGAAACGATTCAAATTGGACGAAACGAAAAAGATTGCCGAATTGTCCACGGGCATGAAAGTGAAGTACAATTTGGCGCTTGCCATGTCCCGCGGCGCCAAGCTGCTCATCCTCGACGAGCCTACGAGCGGACTCGATCCGGTCGCAAGAGACGATTTATTGGATGTTTTTCAATCGCTGGTGGCGGACGGCGAGATCAGCATTCTTTTCTCGACCCACATCACGTCCGATCTGGAAAAATGCGCGGATTTCATCACCTTTATCGATAACGGACAAATGATCAAAAGCGCGGACAAGGAAGCCTTCGTAACCTCCTACCGCTTGCTGAACGGCAGCGAAAGCCAGCTGGGCCGGGTGAAGGATCGTTTGATATCGTACAAAACCAATTCATTCGGCTTTACCGGATTAATCCGTGCCGAGGACTTCGACCCTTCCTCCGATATTAAATCGGCCACGCCGAATCTCGAGGAAATCATGATCTATTACGCGAAAAAGGAGGATGCGCATGTATAACTTGTTGATGAAGGACTTGAAATTAGGCGTGAATCCGATGTACTTCATCATGCCGCTTTTGACAGGCGCTTTGATGTTCGTTCCGGGTTGGATTTATTTCCTCGTGCTGTTGTATTTTTGCTGGATTACGATACCGAATATGTTTGGCGGCTTTCGATCGCAGAACGATTTGATGTTCACCGCCGTGTTGCCCGTAACCAAAAAAGACATGGTGCGCGCAAGAGTATCCGTCATCGTCATCCTGGAATTGCTGCATATCGTGATCGCCATGATCTTCGGCATGATAACGCTTCGCTTGTATCCGCATCTGACCTACTATTTCTTCGCGCCGCACATGGGCTTCTGGGGACTGTGCTTCGTCATGCTCGCGCTGTTCAACCTGATCTTTATTCCGATGTATTACAAGACGGCGTATAAATACGGCGGAGCGGCGGTCGTATCCATCGGCTTTGCGATGGTATTCGCCGGCGTCGCGCAGTGGCTGGGCATCCAGAGTTCACGTATAGCCGACATTTTCAACGGTGACGGCGCAGACAATGCGGCGCTGCAGACTTCCATCCTGATCGGAGGAATCCTGATCTTCCTCGCTCTCACAATGATTGCTTATCGAATCGCGGTCGTACGATTTCAGAAAGTGGAGATTTAATGAATATCGCGATTACAAGCAGCAGCGAGAAACCGATTTATCAGCAGCTGTTCGAACAGATCAGCGCCCAAATACTGAAAGGCGAGTTGGGGAGCGGTTACTGTTTGCCGCCGATTCGCCAAGCGGCCCAAGAGCTTCGCATTAGCATCATCACCATCAAAAAAGCGTGGGAAGAGCTCGAACGATGCGGTTTGATCCATACGGTGACCGGCAAAGGATGTTTCGTGGCCGAATTCTCGCCTGAGGAGATGCTGCGAATACGCAACGAAATGGTCATGAAGCAAATGGCGATCGATACCTCCTACTACAGATCCTTCGGCCTGACCATGGATGAAGTGTTCGAGCTGTTGAAGAAGGTGTATCCCTCTTGAACAAGGCGCTGCGGTTCGTTACTCATTTCTGAGCAATGCATACGGAAAGGTTGGGAGAGCAATGAAAAAAGGCGATAAAACATTCTTCATCGGGGCGTTGCTGCTAGTTGCCGGGATCGCATGGGCGATTACGATGAGCAGCATTGGTACGATTGAATGGATTTTGCTGTCGGTAGGCGTCGTAATCGGCATTTTGGCGGGGATAATTCAAGGGTGGGCTATCGCTCAAAAAGAACAAGGAAAAATCGGATCTGGCAAGCGGATCCTCTATGTGGTTGGAACGCTTATCGTGTTTGTCGCTCTGAAAGTCACCTTGAATATTATGTTTCCGTCGCATATAGCCACGGATCAGATCGGAATCTGGCTGTCGATTATGTTTGCCGTCGGAGGCCTGTTCGTCGGGCGCGCTTTGTACGCCTCGCCGATGAAATCGGTTAGCAGGGCGTAATGTTCGACTGCAGGCAGCCTAACACTACCCGCGCTGTCGCAGCGCGGGCTGAATGAGTGCCCTGTTCGATTGGCGATGCTGTTAATCGACGGCCGGAAAAGCTTAGGCTTCAGGCTGCAGATGCAGCTCGAACGGCGCGTCGCGGTCGCAGGTCAGCAACCCGTCAACTACGTCGAGACGCGCCGCCTGTATGGAGGAGCGGCGCGTCCGGTAAACCTGCTCCGCCTGACCGGCCGGCGCCGCACCGCGATCCGGATGCGTGAAATAGAAAATCCACGCTTCGTCGCCTTGCACGACGACGTCGGCATGCTGCCCGATCGCGCCGTCTTCCTCCCGCGTGCCGGGCGTGTCCAGGATCATGCCGGTTCGCTCCCATACCGTCAGATCGTTCGAGCGGAAGACGCCCTGGCCGCACCACTCGTCCACGATCATCCAGTAATGGCCCTTGAACCGGAAGACGTTCGGCCCCTCGTGCGGCCGCTCCGCGATGACCGGCCCGATCGCCCGCCACGCGTAGAGATCGTCGCTGTCGGCCGCATACGTGAACGAGCCGTTGGCTTCGTCCTTGTACCACATCCGGAATCCGCCCGCTGGCAGGGCATGCACGCAGGCGTCGATCACCTTGTCCGAGCCCAGGCAAAGCGCGCCGTGCCTCGTCCAAGCCAGCAGGTCCGAGCTCGTGTAATGCAGAATCTCCCGCTTATGCCCCGGCCAATTGTCCGGCACGCCTTGAATATAGCTGACATACATATGGTATCGCCCGTCGTGCCAGATGATCTCGGGCGCCCAGAACGTGTTGCGCCCCCACTCGAAATCCAAGCCTGGCAGCGTGCCGCGGTACGTCCAGCTGCCTCCCCCGTCCGCGGACGACGCGACGCCGAGGTCCGTGCCATGCACCCAGGCAAAGCCCGGCCCTTCCGCCGTCGCCCTTCGGTTCGTGTAGATCATCCACCATTCGGCAGCCTGCCGGTTCCAGATCAGGACCGGGTCGGCCGCGCCGTCTTGGATCGGATCGCGAAATAACGGTGCCTTTGTCATGATCGCCCTCCATTTTTCTCCCTCGATTTCAATTTGATTGCCGCTGCGGTAACGCCTCTTCCGTCAACCCTTCACCGCGCCGCCCACGATCCCCTTGACGATCTGCTTCTGCATCACGATAAAGAAGATGAAGATCGGGATCAGCACGATAACCGTCAGCGTCATGAACATCGGCCAGTTCACGGCGAATTCTCCCTTGGCCTTATAGACCTGGACGACGAGCGTCGCCTTGTCGCTCGAATTGAGAAACAGCATGGGCGCCAGAAAATCGTTCCAGATCCACATCGTCTGATAGACGATGCTCGTCACGGTAATCGGCTTCAGCAGCGGGAAGATAATGCGCCAAAAGATCCCCCACACGCTGCAGCCGTCGATGATGGCCGCCTCCGACAGCTCCCGCGGAATCGTCCGCATGTACCCCATCATCAGGAAGAAGACGAATACCGCCCCTCCCATGTACAGCACGATCAGCCCCCACAGCTTATTGATCAGATGGAAATCCGTCATCAGCTCGAACAGCGGAATCAGCGTCGTCTGGAAGGGAATGAGGAAGCCGGCCAGCAGATACGCCATGATCAGCCGGTTCATGCGGTTCTCGTTATACACGATCGGGTATGCCGCCATCGCGCCGATCAGCACCATCAGCAGCACGGAGACGACCGTCAGGTACAGGCTGTTGCCGAAGCTGCGGAAGAGCGGCGTTTCTTGAAACACGTTGACGTAGTTGGAGAAATCCCAGTGCTTCGGCAGGGCGAGCGGGTTCATCGCCGTCTCCTGCTGGCTCTTCACGGTATTGATGACGATCAGGTAGAAGGGGAAGAACATCACGGCCGAGATCGGCAGCATGACGAGATCCAGCAGCCAGTTTCGTTTCAAGCGATCGCTCATAACATCCGCGACTCCCTTCTCTGCATCCAGGTGACCTGAAAGTACGTGATGGCGAGCACGATCAGGAAGAAGACGATCGCCATGGCCGACGCCAATCCGTACTGCGTCTCCGAGATGCCCCGCAGCACGATGACCTGCGTGATCGTATGCGTCTCGAAGCCCGGTCCGCCCTTCGTGAGCGCGAACGGAATCTCGTATACCTTGAGCCCGCCCGTCAGCAGCAGCATCGCGCTGACCGTCATCGCCGGCGCGAGCAGCGGAAGCGTGATATGGCGGATGATCTGCCGGCGGTTCGCGCCGTCGATCGCCGCGGCTTCGAAGTAATCCTTGGATATGCCCTGCAGGAACGCCAGATAGAGCACGGCATGCCAACCGGCTGCCGCCCATGCCGTCACCAGGATGGTCGACAGCTTCGCGAGCGTCGGATCGGAGAGCCACGGCTGGGCGCCGATGCCGAACAGCGTCTTCAGCAGCTTATTGAGCACGCCCGAGGAGATCGGCGATAGGATGAAGCCCCAGATATAGGCAAGCAGCAGGCCGCTTGGAATCGACGGGAAGAAGAAGATCGCCCGATGCAGGTTTCGCGTGGCGAAATTCCGGTCCAGGATCAGCGCCAGCGGAATGGCGAGCACCGTGATCAGAACCGAAGTGGCGATAGCGTAGATCAAGGTAAACGAGATCCCCGACACGATCGCGTCGTCGTAGAAAATCTTCGCGTAGTTCTTCAAGCCGGTGAAATTGTACCCTTTGGCGTAGCCGTTGAAATCGGTGAAGCTGAGCACGAACGATTTGATAAGCGGGTAGATGCTGAATACCGTATAGAAGAACAGAATCGGTACTAGAAACAACTGGAACTGGACTTGCTTCATCCATTTCATCCGCGCGGATGCCTCCTCTCGAGCAACGGAGAGCACGGGGAGCAACGGGGCAGCCCCGTCGCCCTCCTCCCCGTACGCGTTATTTGTTCTCCATTTCCTTCAACTTCTTGTCGAGCGTCTTCGCGACCTCCCCCGGCGTGCCCTTGCCGACGACGAGATCCTGCAGCGAGACGACCGTCTGGTTGCGGAGCGCCTCCTGATAACGCGGCCAGGCGACCATCGGCAGATACACTTTGCCCTTCAGCAAGCCTTCCTTGTAGGCGGTCTCGATGGACGGGTCCACCTTGCTCTCGTAGCCCTGCGCGGTAATGATCGCGCCGCTGCCTTCCTCGAATTTCTGCAAGCCTTCCCGCGACGCGACGTACGTCAGGAACCGCATCGCTTCTTCCTTGTGCTTGGTCTTGCTGTTGATCGCGAGTCCGACGCCCGGCGCGCCGGCATACCAGCTTTCTCCGGCATTGAGGCCGGGTACGGGCGCCATCTCGAACTTCAGGTCCGGATTGGAGGTCTTGAGCGTGTTGATATTCCACGGGCCGCCTTGGAACATGGCGACGTTGCCCGTCGCGAATTCGTTGACGATCTGATCGGCCGTCAAGCCGATCATGTCCGGCGTGACGATCTTGTTCGTGACCAGCTCGTTCCAGTGCTTGAGCGGCTCCGTCCAGCCCTGCTCGAAGGTCGCTTCGCCGCTGAAGATCTTCTGGTCGAACTGCGGATCCTTCGACAACGTGATGCTGGCGTACAGCGCGCCGAGAATGGAAGGCAGATCGCCGACGTTGTCGTAGATCGGGATGATGCCCGCTTCCTTCAGCTTCTTGCAGGCGTCCAAGAATTCGGCCCATGTCTGCGGAAACGAGTCGATGCCGGCTTTGGCGAACAGATCCTTGTTGTAGAAAATGCCGCCTACCCAGCCGGTCTGGGTATACGCGTAAGTCTTGCCGTCCTTGCTGAGCATCGGCTTGTTGCTCTCCAGCATGCCCGTCATGAACGGCTCGTTGGTCAGGTCGAGCGCATAGCCGCCGTCGATGATCTCGTTGCGGTTCTCGGCCGCGATGACGAAGATATCGGTCGCCGAATCGGACAACAGCATCGTCTGCAGCTTGGCGATGTAATCCTTGACCGGCGGCGTGTTCTGAAAGTCGAACGAGATGTTCGGGTTCTTCTTCGTGAAATCGTCAAGCAGCGGCTTCATTTCCTGCTCGTTGTTCCACGAGAGGAAGCTCAGCTTGACCTTCTCCCCGCTCGTCCCCGCGTCCGTGCCGCCGTTGCCTTCGGCGTCCGTGTTCCCTCCGTTTGCCGCATTGCCGTTTGCGGCGCCATTGCCGTTGCCGGCGTTACCGTTCCCGCCGCATGCCGAGACCAGCAGCGACAGGCACAACGTCACCGACAGCGCGAACCATACCGACCTTCTCATATTCAAGACCCCTTCCTTGTCATGTAAGTGCTTTCAATAGATATTGTAAGCGAAGCCGGCGGGCGGGTTAATTGATATCGTTGCGCGCATTCATGGCAATCGTTGCGCGTCGGTCCGAGACGGGCTCGCCTCTGCCTGGCGGAATTCTTTCGGCGATACGCCGTAGTGCTTCTTGAAGGCTTTGCTGAAATGGCTTTCTTCGAGGAAGCCGGTCCGCTCCGCGATCCGCGCGTTTTTCCAATCGGTTTCCTTGAGCAGCGCCGCCGCCTTCTCCATGCGGACGCGCGTCACGTAATGCCAATAATTTTCGCCGAACGCCGACTTGAACTGGCGGCTGATCTGGAACCGGTCGATGCCGAAGCGGTCGGTCACGGCCTGCAGCGACAGGTCATGATTGCAGTGCGCGTCGATGTATCGCTTGATGCCGGCAAGCGGCTCCGCGGACCGCGCTCCCTTCGCGCGGCAATCCCTCTCGAGCAGCTCCGAGAGGACCAGTTCGATCTCCGCCAGCGTGCCGTGGCGATCCGTCCATTCCGTCAGGGAAGGGAAGGTCTCGTCGTCGCCGTCCGCCGGCGCCGCCAGCCGGCCGATCAGGAGCCGGAAGCGGTACGTCGACTGGTACGCAAGCGCCGGCTCGACCTCATGCTCGCGGAGCAGACGGAATAATGCCGCCAGCTCCTGACGGAACGCGGCAGGCGGATAGCCCTCCAGCAGCTTTCGCTCGGCCGAGCGTTCCATCTCCAGCAGCCGGCGACGATGCTCCGGCCCGTCTTCCAGGACGATACTGCCGTACGCGTGAAGCGCGCCCGGCAGGTAGAAGCCGCGCCGCAAGGCGGCCCTGCTCTGTTCGACCAGGCTCGGAATGTCCCGGCATTTCGCGCCGATCCCGCTCAGCCCGAGCGAAGCCGCCGGTCCGCAAGCCTGCCGCATAATGGATAACCGTCTCTCCGCCCATTCAGCGATCCGCGCTTCGCTACGCTCCCCGGACGTGCCTACCAGCATGATCCGTTCCGAGCCCGCGCTCAGCCGCGGCAGCGGCACCGTCCGAACGTCGCCGCCGGCCGGGTCGTCCGCCCCGTCGCCATGCACGGCGATTGCGGCGATCCGCTCCATGCCGAGCGCGGCGAGCGCGGCCTCGATCCCGGCCCAATCAGGCTCTTTGCCCGGTACCGCCAGCACCGCTCCGGCCGCGGCGTCGGCCAGCCGTTCCTTCAATCCCTCTCTCGCGTCGCTCGCGAGCTCGGCCATGATCGCCCTCAGCCGATCCGCGTCGATCGGCTTCAGCAGATAATGGGACACGTTCAGCCCGATCGCTTCCCGGGCGTACTCGAACGTATCGAATGCGGACAGGATCACCGTTTTCGGCTTCGCCCGCAGTTCCTTGATCGACCGCAGGACGTCGAGCCCGCTGGCAAGCGGCATCTGAATGTCGAGAATCAGCAGATCCGGCCCGAAGTCCGCCGCATGCGCCGCCGTTTCCCTTCCGTTATAGGCATGCCGGATATCCGTTATGCCGAGCGACGGCCAATCGATCATTTTCTCCAGAAACCGGTGCACCGATTGCTGATCGTCCGCTATCAACAGCTTCATGCCGCTCCCTCCCGTCTCTCGTCCGTCGTCTCGGGCAGCACGATGATGATCCGGGTGTACGCCCCTGCCGCCGAGCGCACGCGAACGCCGTAATCCCCGCCGAATTTCAACCTGATTCGCTCATGCACGTTGCGCAGGCCGATGCCCCCCTCCGGATCGCCTTCCCGCAGCCGGCAAACCAGCGTCCGCCGTTCATCGCCCGTCATGCCCTTGCCCGTATCCTCGACGCTGACGCATACGCCCTTCCGCGCGCGCTTGATCGTTACGGTGATGCGGGCACCGTCCGGATTCTCGCCGAAGCCGTGCACGATCGCGTTCTCGACGAGCGGCTGGAGCGTCAGCTTGACCGTCCGGCACCGCAGCACGTCGGGCTCCGGAATCCGGTATACCACTTCGATCCGGTTGTCGTATTTGATGTTCATGATGTACAGGTAATCCTGGATATTCTGCAGCTCGCGCTCGAGCTCCACCAGCTCTTCAGCTTGCTTCATCGAGTAGCGAAGAAGAGCGCCGAGCGACAGTACAAGCCGGTTCGAGTCCTCCGTGTTGCCGCAGACGATCTCCGTCTGCAGCGCCTGCAGCGTGTTGAACAGGAAATGCGGATTGATCTGGGCCTGCAGGCTCTTCAGCTCCGCTTCCTTCATGGCGATCGCCGATACGTAATTCTGCTTGACGAGCTGCTCGATCCGCGCGACGAGCTCCTTGAACTTGTTGCCGATCAGGTTCAGCTCCCGGTAACGAAAATTTTTGGCTACGACGAACAGCGAATCTTCGGCCATGCGGTCGATCGTCTGCAGCAGCCGGGTGAACGGGCGAGAGAGGCGAACCGCGATAAGAATCGCGATCAGCACGTTGAACATCAGGCACAGATAGAGCGTGCCGATCAGATTGCCGCGCAGCGGATCGGATTGCGCCTTCAGCACCGCCATCGGTATCGTCGAGATCAGGCGAAGCTTGCTTTCCGACGTCGCGTGAAAGATGACCAGCCGCTGCTCCCCGTTGATCCGCGAGACGAAGCTGCCCGAATCGGCGCGGTAGATCCGGTCGATCCCCGGGAAAGCCAGCTTGCGGCCGATGCTGTCCTGATCCTTGTGCACGATGATCGTCTGGTTGTCGTCGACCATGAAAATCGTTTCGCCGCTCTGGTAGGAGCTGAGCTCGAATTGCTGGTTGATCTTGGCCAGATCCAGATTGGCGATGGCCGTCCCGATCGTCGCGCCGAAGTAATCCCGGATCGGAATCGCGATGGAGAGCGTGTTGCGGTTATATTTGGAATAATTGCCCGGCAGGTAATAATCCATCTTGTGGACGCCGAGCGTCAGGAAACCTTTCTCGGGCTTCACGCTTACCGCCTCCCGGAACCAGCGCTGCGTGTCGAACCTGTAATCCCACTGCAGCGTCTTGCGGCCGTCCAGGTTGTTGACGTAGCCGTTCTTGCCCAGAATGAGGATATCGCTGATCAGGGATTGGTAGTTCGCCACGCCGTAGGCGAGATCGGACAGGTTGCGCTCGTGCTGGATGATCTGGGCATACGTCAGCTTGAGGGACGGATTCATCAAGGAGATGACGGAGTAATTGCCGGCGAGCTGCACGAGCGGCCGCTTGGCCTCGCTCAGATTAAAGCCGAAGCCGAGCGCGGCCTGCTCCATGACCTTGTAGCTGGAGGCGGTCACTTCGCGCGTGATCGCGGCCGAGGAATCCCTGACGGTCAAATAACCGAGCAGGCACAGCAGCAGCATGTTGAGGCCGAGATAGGACAGCAGTACCTGGCGGATGATCGTGTTGCGCGCCATGGAGCGAAACGGAAGATTGCGCGTACGGATCAAGGAATCGGATACCTCCTGCGGTTCTTCATTTTTTGAATTCACGTTTGAAGAGTCGGATTCACATATGGCTTAATTTATAATAGAATGATTGTATTCGGGCTGCAAGCGGTTTCTTTTCGGCCGAATCAGCGCTGCCTGAATTCGCATTCGGATTGATCTCACGAGAGAAGAGGATACGACCATGACCATTCGAGCTGTCGCCGAGACCGCCCATCTGCCGCTGTTCGAGGCGCTCGCAAGCGCCGTCCGGCTGGAGATCATTCGCCTGCTGGCCGAAGAGCCGCTCAATAACAAGCGCATCGCGGAGCGGCTGAACCTGAGCCCCGCCATCGTCTCCATGCATGTCCGCAAGCTTCAGGAAGCCGGTCTTGTCCGGTCGGCGATGACGCGCAAAGACGGCGGCACGCACAAAATCAACATGCTCGCGGAGGACATGATCGAGATCGCCCTTCCCAAGCCCAAGTCCAGGGCGGGATCGACGAGCGAGATCAGCATCCCCGTCGGCCATTACGCGCGATTCGAGATCCGTCCGACCTGCGGCATGGCTTCGACCGAGAAAATCATCGGCCAGTTCGACGATCCCCGCTACTTCTACGACCCCGAGCACGTAACGGCCGGCATCCTTTGGTTCGGGCAGGGCTACGTGGAGTACGACATTCCCAATTACGCGCCGGCCTCGGAGCGGATCGAAGCCGTCGAAATCTCGCTGGAGCTGGCTTCCGAGGCGCCGGGGTATAACGACAATTGGCCCTCTGATATTCGGTTCCTGCTGAACGGCATCGAGCTCGGCTGCTGGACGAGCCCCGGCGACTTCGGGCAGGGACGCGGCAAGTACGCGCCGGGCTGGTGGCGGAACGATATCAATCAGTACGGCTTGTTGAAGGTGATCCGCATCGATAATCGAGGCACTTATATCGACGGCCAACGCCTGTCCGATATCGTGCTGGGCGACATTCCCGTCGACCGCACCAAGTGGAGCCTGCGCCTTTCCGTCGACGAAGCGGCCCGGCACATCGGCGGCTTGACGCTGTTCGGCAAAGGCTTCGGCAATTACAATCAAGACATCCTGTTCCGCGCGTACTCGGTAAAGCCGCCGCCGGCGGAATAACCATGGCCCGCCTGCTCGCTTCGAGCCCGGCGTTCGCGATACATAAACCTCTCCGAACGGGGCAGACCTCCGGGAGCATGTCCGGAGCCATGCGGAATGATCGGAATGGCAATCAAATCCTTTGCGTTCGGACAGGCTTATAGTATGCTTACTTTGAAAGGGAGGAGTGAATCGATGACGAAACAACTGATTATCGGCGATGCCGCGCATGAGCTGGCCTCTACTCGCCGCGTTCTGGAACGCTTGCCCGAGGAGCATATGGCCTGGAAACCGCATGAGAAATCGATGACGCTTGGGGGGCTCTCCACGCATCTGATCAACCTGGTGAACTGGCAAGTCGCGATGTTCCAGTACCCGGAATTCGATCTTTCGACCGTGCCGCAGCGGCGCGAGGCGTTGCAGAAGCGCTCGGAGTTTCTCGAGGAGTTCGACGCGAGCGTCGGCAAACTGGAAAAGCTGATGGCCGAATGCGACGAGAAATCGTTGGGCGAAGAATGGACGCTGCGCCACGGCGACCGCATTATCCTCCGCCAGCCGCGGGCGTCCGCTTTCCGTACCGTCGGAATAAGCCACATGATCCACCACCGGGCGCAGCTCGGCGTCTATCTGCGGCTGCTCGACATTCCGGTTCCGGGCATGTACGGTCCCTCGGCCGACGATCGAGCTTGACGAACGATCGAAGCCGATGCGCGGCTTGGGATAGCAAGCAGAGCCATTTCGATTGAAACGTTCGCCATCACCAAGGTGCGGCGGTCATGAAAAAGGAGCGTAACCGGAGACGGCTTTGCGCTCCTTTTTTCATGGTGATCTTCGTCATATGCGCTTATCCGCAGTGACGGCACGCAGCTAGAGATCGTCGCATGAAGGAGTTCGGAATCCGCTGACGAAATAGTTCGAATCGCGATTGCGAAGCGATTAATAGAGGCAATTGGAGGAAATGACAATGGACGCAGAACAGCGGAAAGCACTCGATTCCTTGAACGATCCGGATAAAGAAACCGCCAGGCAGATGATGCAGGCGATAGACCGAGGGGATGCCGAATCGGCGGCACGGCTGTTCGGAACGCATCCATGGCTGAGCGCCTTGATCGACGTTCCCTGCTTCGCCTTCGATAGTCCGGCGATCGTCGCTGCGGCGTCGAGAGGCGATCGCGAGATGGTCGACGTCTTGCTTGCGCACGGGGCGGACATCAATGCGAGAAGCCAATGGTGGGCCGGCGGCTTCGGCGTGCTGCACCATGACCATCAAGCGCTGTCGCGTTACCTGATCGAACGCGGCGCCCATGTCGACGTCCATGCCGCCGCCGCGCTGGGGATGATCGGGACGCTGGCGCGGTCGGCGGAGGAAGATCCCGCCGTCGTGAATCGGCGCGGTCCCGACGGCCAAGTCCCGCTGCACTTTGCCAAGGATCGCCAGGTCATCGATTTTCTGCTATCTCGCGGCGCGGAGATCGATATCCGGGATTTGGATCATGGCAGCACGCCCGCGCAATGGGCCGTGAACGATCCGGACACATGCGGGTATCTCGTCGAGCGGGGCGCGGAGCCGGATGTTTTTATCGCGTGCATGCTGAACGATGCCGCCATGCTGCGCCGTATCCTCGAAGCGGACCCGAATGCCGCGCGTGCGCAGGTCGGCAAAGGGCCCTTCACCTCCGGAGATTCGGACGGCGGCCACATATACGTCTACAAAATCGGTCCGTTCGCGCGCCCGTTAATGCTCGCCCAACGCTTGAACCGCCGCGAGCTCGTCGACGCGATGCTCGCGCATAGTTCGCCGGAGCAGCGGCTTTTGCTGGCTTGCTATAATGCGGATGCGGAAGCCGTCCGCGCGATAACGGCGGCGCACGGGAATCTCGTCGCCTCCTTGCCGC
The DNA here is from genome assembly GCF_059383675.1 of Paenibacillus sp. J22P277. Taxonomy (NCBI): domain Bacteria; kingdom Bacillati; phylum Bacillota; class Bacilli; order Caryophanales; family Paenibacillaceae; genus Paenibacillus; species Paenibacillus sp. J22P277. The sequence goes on along the minus strand of NZ_JBXENS010000005.1, from coordinate 476,994 downwards.
CCGAGGATGAAGCGCTGCTCGTCGATGCGGCTGGCGATCACCGGCTCGATGCGGTCCGCACCATGCTCGAGGCCGGATTCCGCGTGGATGCGCGGCGCGGTCCCCGTTCGTCGACGGCCCTTCATGCGGCCGCCAGCCGAGGCGATCTCGACATCGTCCGGTTCCTGCTTGCCCGCGGCGCATCCGTCGATGCGGAGAACGAATTCGGCGGCGCGCCGCTCAACAGCTGCATCTGGGGATCGATGCACCTCCAAGATGCTGCCGGGGATTATGCCGGGGCAGCGGCGATGCTTATCGCGGCGGGAGCGAGAGTGCCCGATCGCGCGGCCGGAAGCGATAGCGTTCGGAAGCTGCTCATCGCGCACGGAGCAGCGGGCTGACGCTGCCTCTACCGGTTAATGCTGCAGCCGCTCGGCCTGCGCAACTTTATAATGATGGTTTATGTCATTGAGGCACGACCAAGAGCCGTTTGCGCTTCCGCAAACGGCTCTTGCTTCGTTTTGGCCAATTTTATATCAGCCCGGCCTTGCGGCAATTGCCCGATCACACGCTGCGCCTCCCCTTCGGCACCTCGACTACGATGGGGTCGACCGGCAGGATTTGGCATGCGGCTTCGTTTCACGGCGCTTCGCATCTCGCGTCTCATTTGTCACAGATCGTCCTATAGTGTCGTTTTATATCTGACGCGCGCTTCGACAGGAGTTGATTGATCCCGCGACTAAGCAAGAACATCATAGCCTTTGCGCATTTATTCGGTTTTGATTCGGCAATCCATCATCCAAAAGGACGTGCACAAACATGTTAAACAAGTTGAATACGCTATTCGCAGGCTCTTCCGGTACGCCGGGACAAAAGGTCCTGTACATCACGGCTCATCCGAGCACGATCGAGAACTCCTATAGCCTTGCGGTCGGCGAACAGTTTTTGGCCGCTTACAACGAAGCCAATCCGAACGATCAAGTGTTCCATCTCGACTTGTTCCAAGCCGAAATCCCTTACCTGGACAATGAAATCTTCGGCGCTTGGAACAAACTGCAGTCCGGTACGGCATTCGATGGGCTGACCGCCGCCGAGCAAGCCAAAGTCGGCCGGTTGGGCGAATTGGCTGACCAGTTCGTGGAAGCCGACAAATACGTTTTCGTGAACCCGGTATGGAATTTCTCTTATCCGCCGGTATTGAAGGCCTACATCGACTCCGTCTTCGTGGCGGGCAAAACCTTCAAATACACGGCGGACGGCCCTGTCGGGCTGCTTGGCAGCAAAAAAGCATTCCATATCCAAGCCAGCGGCAGCGTGCTGTCCGAAGGCGGATACGCGTCCTTCGAGATGGCTCACCGCCACCTCGACGCCGTCTTGAAGTTCCTTGGCGTCCCTAGCTTCGAAGCCGTATACGTCGAAGGCATGGCCGCGCAATCCGACAAGGCGCAAGAAATCAAAGCCAATGCGATCGCGAGAGCCCGCGAAGCCGCGAAACATTTCTAAACGCCCGTTCCCAAGACCCCATCAAACAACGACTCCCCCGAATCGTCAGCGGCCCCCCAACCGCCGGCGGTTCGGTTTTTTTTCGTTGCGGATCGTTCGGCGCCACGGCTGCCTTATGGATTCGCGCCCGCGAACGATTCTGCCGCTGCGGAGAGGTAATAAGCCAACCCGGTTTGCTGATCTTCAAACATCTTCAGATGAAAGTCGTCACTCATGAAGAATCGGGTCTGCGCCGCGAATTCCTTGGCCGACGTTTGATGTCCGTGTTTATTCATAAAATCAAGGTGGCGGCGAATCCTATTGAAAACTTGCTCGTCGCTATGCTTCGTTCCTTCCCTTAAGGAAGCTGCCATCCCATTCATGAACGTCATGGCTTCAAGCGCCTGTTCATTCATTTCCCGCACATCCGCCAGGGCAACTTCAAGGGGCTCCACCCCGAACGTTTCCTTCAAATACCGATTTTGCTCAGCCAGCGCTCCGTTCCACTCTTCTTCGTTCTCGAAGCCCTTGAACATAGCCGTGTTATCCATGGTTTTCCCTTCCTTCTCACATGCAATGGAATCGCTTAAGGTTTGAACGATCGTTTCCAGCCTTCGTTTACGGGCCAGAAGCAGCTTTTCCTGCTGCGCAAGAATGGAATGCCGGTCCGCATGTTCTTCCATGATTCGCTTGATTTCTTCTAAAGGAAAATCCAACTCCCTGTAAAAAAGAATCTCTTGCAGCCGTTCCAACTCTTTCGTTCCGTACAGCCGGTATCCGGCTTCGCTTACTTTGCCCGGCAACAGAAGGCCGATCCTGTGATAATGATGAAGCGTCTTGATCGTCACGTTGGAAATCTCGGATACTTCCTTTACGGTGTATAACATCGCTCATCCCTCCTTTCTCCCGTAGTTTAAAGTCTTCCCTAAGAGGAGTGTCAAGACCGATTGCCCATGAAACCCATTGACCTTCCCGACAAAAAAGAAGCCGCAATGAAGCGGCTCCTCTGGGCAAAATTCTGTTCCGATTATTCGAAATAAGACGTATCTAAGATTCTCGCATATATATAAGGATTCAAATTATGGCTTTGGACATGAATTTTGATTTTGTCGAGACCGGATACGTCGAACGTAAGCCGCTTGACGTCGTCTTTCGGACTCACGGATTGCATCTCGAGAACGGTCGTGGCCGTATTGGCCGCTTCTTCCGCCGCATTATAGAGCGAGAATTCCACGTCGTGTTCGCCCGGCTCGATGACGGCGGCATCCAATACGAGTTTCTTGTACTGGCGGTCAATCGTGAAGACGATGTCGCCGTACTGGTCGATCTTCAATACCTGCTTGAACTGCTTATCCTTCACTTTCGTCTCCGCGGGGTCTTTGGTCAGCACGGCATAGACGTTGTCGATCTGCATCGGCATGGCGAAAATCGGCGTCTTCTCTCCAGGTACCGCGCCGATGTATACTTTTTGGCTGGCGGCATCGTATTTGATCGGTATTTTCAGCGCTTCGGACAACGCGCGAACCGGCAGATAGTTCGCTCCGTCGTACACGATCGCCGACATTGCTTTTCCGTTGCCGTCTTTAGGCTGCCAAAGCTCGCCATTCAATACGAACGTTGCGCTCTTGTTGAAAAAGGCCTTGATCGGTTCCAAATTAGTTGCTGCATAAGCGGATCCAACAGAGCTGGTAAGGGTAGCGGCAATGAACATAAAAACCAACTTCTTTTTCATAAACTCCCTCTTCATCCTTCCTTATAGAAACTTTTGGTAACGCCAAGATTATAACGTAGTCGTATGCCATGAATATATAGTTCTATTTTCATGCTGCTTTTGACTCCATTTTTATGAAGATTACATAAAATTCCCAACAAAAAATGCCGCGAATTACGCGGCATTGCATGCGATGCGGTATTGATCTCGATCTGCCGTTACCTGCCGGCGTTACTCCCTCTTGCTACCCATTTAGGCTTCTGCTTCGGCTTCGCTTTGGCATTCGGATTGGGATGGGAAGAGTTCGGTTTTGCGTTGGCGCTTGGCTTGGCATTGGAGTTTGGCTTGCCGTTCGGGCCGCGGTTGGCCTTCGGCGCCGTGTTCGCGTTGGTCTTGGCGGGGGCCGGCCGTCCCGCTGCCTGCCGACCGGTCGTCTCCTCCTTCGGAGCCGCGGTCATGATTACCATCGGGTACGGATGCTCCGTCACTTCGGGAATGTTTTTGCCGATCAATTTCTGAATATCCTTCAGAAACGGAAGCTCTTCGAACTCGCAGAACGAGATCGCGGTCCCGCTCAGTCCCGCCCGACCCGTCCGGCCAATCCGGTGAACGTAGGTTTCCGGGACGTTGGGCAGATTGAAGTTAATGACATGCGACAGCTCGTCGATGTCGATTCCCCGTGCCGCGATGTCGGTTGCGACCAATACGCGCGTCGCGCCGCTCTTGAAATTGCTCAATGCCGCTACGCGGGCATTTTGCGACTTGTTGCCGTGAATGGCTTGGGCGGCAATGTTCGCTTTATTCAATTCGCGCACCACGCGGTCGGCGCCGTGCTTGGTACGGGTGAATACGAGCGCCGACGTGATGGATTTATCCTGGAGCAGGCGATTCAACAGGTTTTGTTTGTTTCCTTTATCCACCTTGTACAGCGATTGCGCGATCCGATCCACGGTCGAGGACACGGGCGTGATTTCGATCTTCACCGGATTCACCAACAGCGTTTGGACGAGCTTGGCGATCTCCGGCGGCATCGTCGCCGAGAAGAACAGCGTCTGCTTCTTGCTCGGCATCTTCGCGATGATTCGCTTCACGTCATGAATAAAGCCCATATCCAGCATGCTGTCCGCCTCGTCGAGCACGAGGATCTGTACATGCTGCAGATCGATCAGCTTCTGGCTCATCAGATCGATCAGCCTGCCCGGCGTCGCGATCAAAATATCCACGCCCTGCTGCAGCGTCCGCTCCTGCGCTTTTTGCGAGACGCCGCCGACGATCGCCGTGCTGCGCAAGGACGTAAATTGGCCATAGGCTTTTACGTTATCGTAAATCTGAATGGCAAGCTCCCTCGTCGGGGTCAATATCAGCGAGCGAATATGGCGCTGCGCGCCGGGTCTGCTCGGCTGCTCGCTCAGCAGCTGGATGATCGGCACGGCAAACGAAGCCGTCTTCCCCGTTCCCGTTTGGGCGCAGCCGAACAAGTCCTTGCCGGCCAACGCGGCCGGGATCGCCTGCTCCTGGATCGGAGTCGGCGTCGTATAGTTCTCTTTCGCTAAAGCTTTCAAAATCGCGGGCGCAATATTCAATTCTTTAAAGTTCATTTTGTCTCCTTATTGTATCCATCATAGTGGATTCCCATTATCTTGAACGAGCGCTGCGGCATGCCGCTCGCCGTTCCTTCTGTTATAACGTATAAGGATACCATAGAAGTGGACATAAAAAGAAGCAGGATTTTTCCCGCCCGACGTTCGGCGCGTATTTTCATAGGAATCCGCAGCCTCATATCCGTGCAACCCGTGTCCATTATCGCCGATATTTCGCTCTTCGTAAAACGAAAAAAGCCGCTGCATGCAGCGGCTTTTTTCGAGTCCATGATTCATACGTTTGCCATGTTGGCTCGACTTGCAGCCGTAACATCAGCGGGAATACGCGGTCCGTTGCCGGGTTAGATCTGCGCCACTCCGCCGTCGACGAATAATTCAACGCCGTTAATATAGCTGCTTTCATTCGAAGCAAGAAACAGGACCGCATTCGCGATTTCTTCGGTTTGCCCGACTCTTCCGAGCGGGATTTCTTGCCTGGCCTGTTCCAAGAAGCTTTCTAATTCGGCGCCGAACAATTCATCGTAAGCCGGCGTAACGACGGTGCCCGGGCTGAGGACGTTGACGCGGATTTCGGTTCCTTTCAGATCCAGGATCCAACTGCGAATCAATTGCCTGATTGCCGCTTTCGATGCGCCGTATACGCTGAACGCCGGCATTCCCGCAGCGCCCGCCGTGGATCCCGTCAGAATGATCGAGCCTTTATTGTTCGGAAACAGCGGCAATGCCTTCTGCACCGTGAACATTGTTCCTTTGACGTTGACGTCGAAGGTCTTGTAATAATGCTCTTCCGTGATCTGACCCAGCGGAAGCAAGGACCCGAGGCCGGCATTCGCAAAGAGGATATCCAAATGCCCCTTCTCCCGCTTCACGGTGTCGAACAGCTTGTCCAGGTCTTCCAACTTGGAAATATCGCCTTGCACGCCCGTTACGTTCTTTCCGATCAGCTTCACCGCCGCGTCCAGCTCGCTTTGTCTGCGACCCGTAATAAACACATGCGCGCCTTCTTCCGCGAACTGCCGTGCCGTTGTCAAACCGATGCCGCTCGTGCCCCCGGTGACTACCGCTACCTTGCCTTCGAACTTACCCATATGATGACGCTCCTTCATGGTGAATTTTAGTTTTGCCTAAGAAATCCAAGCGCCTGTTTCATCGAAAAAGCGTGATGAACTTCCTATGCCACCAAGTATGCATCAAAAGTAACCATATGAGAAGTACGCACTATTTTGTTATATAGTCACCGTTTAGTGATAATTGCGAAGAAGCAGGCAAGTCATTGTGCGCAGATCGCGTACAGTTCGGTCAAGCTGGCGATCGTATAGGTGCTCTGAATCTCCGGCGGGCTGCTTTGCCCTTTGCGGTTGATCCAGCAGGTATGGAGTCCGAATCGAAGGCCGCCTTTAATGTCGGTGTTTAACGAATCCCCGATCACGAGCGCATCCGCGATCGCGAAATCACGGATATGCGCCGCAACGTATTCGAAAAACGGCCGGGACGGTTTTTGATAACCGATGCTTTGCGAATCGAAAATGGCTTCGAAATAGTCATGCAGGCCCGATTGTTGCAATCGCTTGATCTGCGTCCGGGTGATTCCGTTCGTGACGATAAACAGCCTGTGCGTCTTGGATAGGCGCTGACAGACCTCCAACGCGCCTTCCATGAGCAGCTGGCTGCCGCTGCCCAGCAGCTCGCGGTACAGGTTCTCCCACTCGATGCCGTCGACGACTTTTCCCAGCCTTAGCATCGTTTCCGAGAAACGGGAATTCAGGACCGCATCCAATGCGATCGTTCCGTTCTCGTAATCTGCCCATAGCTGCTTGTTGACGGCATGGTACGCCTGCAGCAATTCGTCCGAAACCGCATGTCCGTATTGCCCGAACAACCGGGTCAACGATTCCGTCTCGTTCGCGCCGAAATCGAGCAAGGTGTCATCCAAATCGAATAATAGCAGCTTGTAGCCCATGGTTCCTCCCGTATTGAAATGCAAGCAATCCCCGCACGGTGAATGCACGGGGATATCGCCTGCGATTTTGATTTGTCTTATTTGCTTGCGGACGGCTGATATTCGCCGGGAACCATCCCCGTCGAGATCGCCATGCGGTTCCAGCAGTTGATCGCGTTGATCGCCATGATCAAATCGACGAATTGCGCCTCGTCGAAGTGCTCGCGGACCTGCATGTACAATTCCTGCGGCACGCCGCCAACCGAAATTTTCGTCACCGCTTCCGTCAGCGCCAGCGCGGCCCGCTCGGATTCCGTGTAGAACGGAGCTTCCCGCCATGCGTTCAGCAAATAAAGCCGCTGCTCCGTCTCGCCCAGGGCGCGCGCGTCCTTCGTATGCATATCCAAGCAGTAGGCGCAGCCGTTGATTTGCGATGCGCGGATCTTGATCAGCTCCCATAATTTAGGGTCGAGGCCGCTCTTCTTCACGTACCCTTCCAATTTCAGTAGCGTCTGCAGGGATTCCGGCTGTACCTTCATATAATTCAGTCTCAATTCCATATGTCGTAGCACTCCTTCGAATTTGTTCGGATAATGGGTAATTCGGATCGGCAAGTCGGTTCCATACGAACTGAGTATCTCCTGCTCCACTTTGCCTCATTCCAGCAGCCGGGTTGCCGTTCATACGGCTGAATTCCAAGCTTGCCCATGGACCTTCGTTAAGCATGCTCCCGGAGGCTTGAATACGAAGCTGCTTCTTGTCGGATGCTAAGCCCGTGATGCCTTCAGGCGCGTAGCGGACCGTTCGTTTCTCCGGAAATACATACGGCGTCGATATCTGCTTAAGCCTGTTCGTTTTGCCGGAGCAGTTTGCCACAATTGCAGACCTGCGCTTTCTTATGCCTGCTCGGGGAACATTCCCGTGGAGATCGCGATGCGATTCCAAGCATTGATCGTATTGATCGCCATAATGATCGTCACGTATTCCGCTTCGTCCACGTGCGCCCGAACGCGTTCGTACAAGTCCTGCGGCACGCCTTGCTCGGAGATGCGGGTGACGGCTTCCGTCAGCTCCAGCACCGCTCGCTCTTTGTCGGAATAGAACGGGGCTTCGCGCCACGCGTTCAGCAGATAAATCCGCTGCTCCGTCTCGCCCATCTTGCGCGCCTCTTGCGTATGCATGTTGATGCAAAAGGCGCATCCGTTAATCTGCGATGCCCGGATCTTGACGAGCTCGTACAGATTGGCATCCAACCCGCTCGTTTTGATGAACCCTTCCAATTTCAACATCGTCTGAAAAGCGCCCGGATTGGTTTGCATGTAATTAAATCTTACTTCCATCGTAATCTCCTCCGTAACCGGTAGTTTTATTTTGTCTATCGAAATTAAACGTCGACAATACTTATCGGCGATCAACTTCATCCACAATATAGCCTTTTCAAATGCGGCTGTCAACCGGAAATGAAGCGCCTTTTTGCCGGAAATGACCCGAATCCCCCATTTGACAAGGGTTTTAAATCCACCTAAGATGATTAATAGCATAGTCAGAAAGCAGGTGTACGCATGCAGTATAGTATTGGCGTAGAATATGGACTGCATTGCTTGGTATATTTAATCGATCTTCCTCCCGACGCTACCATCGGAATAAAAGAGCTTTCCGCTTTCCAAGGCGTGTCGGAGACGTACCTCTCGAAGGTGTTCGGCAAACTGACGAAAGCCGGCATCGTGAGTTCCGTTCCCGGTGTCAAAGGCGGCTATCGGCTGGCCAAGTCTCCGGACGATATATCCTTCTGGGACGTCGTCGAAGCCGTCGAGGGCAAGACCCCTATATTTCAATGCAAAAACATTAAAGATAACAGCTACCTCTGCCAGGACCCGGAATACGCGGCATGCGCCAAGGCAACTCCGTGCACGATCAACATGGCCATGGTCGAAGCCGAGGAGAGCATGCGCAACGCGCTGCGCAACAAATCGCTTACCTGGTTGAACGAGGAGCTCGAGCGCGTGCTGACCCCGCAATCGCGCAAGGAGACGCGCGAGTTTTTCGCGGCCGGCGGCAAGGTTTAACGCCGCAGTCGCATGCATGACGATGCCGCCAGCCGGGGGACATGCCATCCAGACATTCAGACATGACAAAGAAGCCACGACTGCCGCATTGGCGCGGCATTCGTGGCTTCTTCGCGTTCGTAATAATCGGCTCGTCCGGTTACGACCACCCGTTCACGCGCCCGTTAGACGCCTCGCACGGGCCGCCGCGGCGAAGATTAGGTCGTCCCTGCAACGGCTACGCCGTTGAATACCGCCGGCCCGGACAGAATCAGATCGATGAAGCCGTCCGTCGCGATGAAGAGGACGTACCGGATCTCGCCGGCCAGGACATCCGGCGCCGGCGGGAAATCGGCTGCGCTGACGCTGATCGGAAACAGCACGCCCGGCTGCTCGATCTCGAACTGCTCGTTCCAGATCGTGACGCCCGTTCCTGCCGTCCCGTCGCCGCCGCGCTCCACGCTGAGCGAGACGACGGTCGGGCCTTCTTCCGGCGGCGGGCCGGAAAAAGCGATGCCCGCAGTCCCGGTCAGCAATACGCGGACATCGGACGTGTTCAGCGGAATCGCGCCGACGACTTGAAGACCGATATCGCCGATCAACAACGGCAAATCGGATAATGGTTCTTCCCCGCCAAAGCCGTTGTTGTGCATCGACAAGCGTTGGTCGAGAAATTGAATCGCCATACTAATCACCTCGCTCTCGTTTATCGTATTCTATGAAAATACGAAGAAAACGGGACTAGTCTATGGCGAAAACAAGCTAAATCAGGCCAATCGAGGGGTTATCCGACCCTCGCTGCCTATTCGATGACCGGGCGGATGCAGGCAACGGCATCAAGGACCGGATTGGCGGTCCTTCACCCGCTTTAACGTCGCGACGATCAAGAAACTGACAATGACGAGCAGCAGCCAGGAGCTCACTTTGCCGAGATGAACGAGCCGCCACGAGGCGGACTGGTCCGGATATTCCCATGCGCCGAAGAACGTCGCGATGTTTTCCGCGATCCAGATGAAGAACCCGATCAACGCGAACGAAGACGCAAGCGGCATCCGGTAACGGATACCTCCGACCTCGAACCCGACCCATGTCCGCCAGAATACGAGCAGCACGAGCGCCGACAGCCACCAACGGACATCGATCCAATAATGATGGGTAAAAAAGTTCAGATAGATCAGGGCGGCAAGCGTCACGACCGCCGGGAACGGCGGCCATCCCACCAGCTCGACCTTCAACCGCCGCCATGCTTGGCACAGATAGCTCGCCACGCTCGCGTACATGAATCCGCTGTACAGCGGAACGCCGAATACCTTCGAATACCCCTCCCCCGGGTACGACCACGACCCCATATGCACCTTGAACATCTCGAGTGCCAGGCCGATCAAGTGAAACAACGTAATCACTTTCAGTTCATCGCGCGTTTCGAGACCGGAACGCACCATCCACGCTTGCATCGCGAGGCAAATGAGCAGCAGCCAGTCGTACCTCGGAAGCCAAGGGAGCGGGACAAGCCGGGTGATCGCGAGCGAGGCGAAAATAACGACGGGAAACAGGCACGACCATGCCTGCTCCCAGCCGAATCGAATGAGCTGCAACGCCGCCCTCTTCATGATATTCTCCCGCCGCCCCGCGATATCCTGACGGCCAGGCCAGGCCGGGCCGGGCGCGGCGAAGCTTTCCGCACGATCATTCTTCGGCCTCTTCGTCCGTCTTATATTCCAAAACATCTCCGGGCTGGCAATCCAAAGCTTTGCAGATCGCCTCCAAAGTGGCCAATCGAATCGCTTTTGCCTTGCCGTTCTTCAGGATCGAGAGATTGGCCATCGTGATGCCGACCTTCTCCGAAAGTTCGGTCACGCTCATTTTCCGCTTTGCCAGCATCACGTCGATATTGATAATGATCGCCATGTTATTCACCTCAGACCGTCAAATCGTTTTCCGATTTGATCGCGATCGCCTCTCTTAAGAGCATTTGAAGTACGGCGGCAAAGACGGCGATCACCAAGGAGGCGAAGATCAGCACCAGTCCGATGACGATCATGCCCGGGGCATCGTCTTTCTCCGCCACGAGATAGAAGAGCGGCAAGCCGGCCGCCAAAAGGATGCCGATCGCGATCGCGCTGGCTTTGATGTTCTTCAAAGCCCGTACGGATAATTCCGAGAAAGCGCGATTCGCGTCAATATAATTTAATAGACGAAAAGCTTGGTGCAAGGCGAAGTAAAACGGTAGCGCCGCCGCGTACAAATCGATGAAAACCAGCGCTTTCAGATAGCGCAGGTCCGGATATAATTCCACCGCGAAATTCGCGAGCCCCGGCACCACGAAGATGCACAGCGCAAGGATGGGTATGCCGATCAGTATGACGGCCGCCTTCAAAAAGAGTGTCGTTCCACGTTTCATGACAAAGCCCTCGCTTATCTTTGAATTTAAGAACAATTTAGCACATTATTTATCGTTTTACAATAAATAATTACCGATAGTAAATATATTATTGTTGTTAGAAAGATATTCGTTCGCATGCACAAAAAAAGCATTCCCCCATGACAAGGGAATGCGCTAAACGATACCAATATGGATGCTAGCTCAAGTCGTATAGGCATCTTGCCCGGGGCCGGCTCCCAGCCATAACGACTTGAGCGGCACCATCGAATCCGCGGGCACGTAATAATGGAAGCAGTTGCTGCTGATGTCCCCGAGCAGCTGGCGGCGAATCGTCGATGCGCCTTCCAGCATCCGTTCCGAAGCTCGGTGATAATCGATCGGCCGCATCCAGATCGGGCTGTAGCCGATGAACAGCTGCCGCCGGGTGAAGCCGGACCGGTTCGGCGCGCCGGCATGCCACAGGTTTTGCGGGAAGATGAACACGTCGCCCGGTTTGCCGCACACCTGCAGCTCCCCTTCGACGGGCACGTCCACGCTCGTTTGCACCGGAGTGAAATCGGCCTTCAAATGACTCCCCGGGATGATCTTCGTGTTGCCGCGATCCGGTTCCGACATGTCGCTCAGAATGTAGCACGCTTTCACGTAGTACGTCGAAGCAAGCCCGTGGATACGCGGAAACTGCGGATGCGGTCCGTCCTGATGCCAGTTGATGAAGCTTTGGGAAGGCGTCCGGACATCGTCCGGATTCGGCTTGCGCACCGTCAAGTGGGAGATGTGCAGCTGGATGTTGTAGCCGAGCAGGTTCACCATGAGCGGCAGCAGCGCCGGCTCGTCGATCAGTCCGGCAAAGTCCGGATGCCGTTCGACGCTGTTATACCAGTTATAGGACAGCGCCTCGGGTTCGCCGGCGAGCAGCTCGTCGACGGCCAGGTTAAGCCGCGCCACCCGTTCTTCCGTCAGGACATCCCGCAGGATCAAGTAGCCGTCGCGCTGAAATTGCCTGACAAGCTCCGGCATATCGGGCTGTCTCGGGGTCGTCATGCGGCGTTCCTCCTCCTTATTTGCCGTAACCGAGATCTTCCAGCTGCTTGGTCGATGCATCCATGTACGTTTTGAAGTTCATGCTCGATTCCAGCGTTTTGAGGAAGGCGTCGTATCCGGTAATCGGGTTTTTCCCGTAAATGAATTTCACGAATTCTTCTTCGATGAACCGCGTGGCGTCCGCCGGATTATAGCCGTCGGGATTGGACAGGAATCCGCTCAGGATCTGGATTCTCGGCTGGCTGTTGGCAAACTCGATATAGGGGGATTGCGGCGCGAACTTGGTTTGCAGGTAGGTCATCTCCGGGCGTCCGGTAAACTGGTACAGCCAGGTAAAGCCCGCCTCCTTGCCCATCAGCTCCGTCGGCACGACTTTATCGCCTTCCAGGTTGTAGTGCATGCCCGGAATGCCGAACTGCACGAGCAGCGAGCCGTCCTTGCCGGATACGTAGTTCAGCAGATCGAATACCTTTTGCAGCTTTTCCTTGTCGTTCTCCAGCGCCTTCGGGATCGCGTACATGCCGGAGGAACCGCCCGCGTCGAACGGACCGTCGTATTGGCCGCCCGGTCCCTTCGGAGGCGCGAGCTGAATCCAATCGGCGTTCGGGTTCACTTTCTTGATCTGCTCGGTGAATTGATCCTTGCTCAGGTTCGGCCAGTCGATCCAGACGATGCCCGCCTGCCCCTTGATCGCCTTCTCCTGATGCTGCAGGCCGGTGTTGGCCATGATCTCCGGGTCGACCGCGCCGGTGTCGTTCAGTTTCTTGATGAATGCGAGCGCGTCCTTCATCGCCGGATCGTACAGGGAATTGACCAGCTTCCCGTCCTTGACGTAAAACGTGTTCGGGTCCCCTACGCCGAATGCGCCGAAGATCGGAGCGAACGTGGAAAATTTGCTGCCGGTCAGCCCGATCGTATCCTTCTTGCCGTTACCGTCCGGATCCTGCTCGGCGAACGCCTTCGTCACGTTCAGGAACTCGTCGATCGTGGAAGGCGGCTGAAGGCCGAGCTTGTCGAGCCAGTCTTTGCGGATCCAATACGTATTGTACGGGATATTCGGCGCTTTCGGAATCGCGTAGACGTCGCCGTCCATCGTCGTCTTCTTCAAGCTCTCGTCGCCGATGAATCCTTTGACGTCCTGCAGCTTATCCATGTAGGGCGTCAGGTCGAGCAGCAGCCCTTGATCCACGAATTGCTTCAGCGCGGCACGGTCCGGCACTTGGAACAAATCCGGAAAATTGCCGGATGCCATCCGTACGTTCAACTGGTTCTTGTAATCGTCCCCCGAGGCGTAGACGGTAAGATTCAAGTCCGTCTGAATCGCTTTGTCGATCGCCTGTTTGATAAAGTCCTTGTCCGGCGTCGGCAAATTGTTGCCCGTCTCGATGATATCGAGTTTGACCGTGCCGGCCGAAGCGCCGGAGCTTTCGGCATCCTTCGCCGGTGCGGCATTATCCGCGGCGTTGGCCGGTTTGTCGGTATTGTTCGTTGCGGCATTGGCCGGCTTGTCGGCATCCGAAGCTTCCCCGTTCGAGGAATTGCCGGATGAACAGCCCGCAAGCACGCTGCACGAAAGCATGAAGACGGCGAGCATGACGGATACGACTTTCATTCGTCTCATTGTATGAACCCCTTCCCTTGTAAGGCCAGGCGGCGAAGCGACGAAGCGGCGGTGCGGTCCATTCAGAGGTGGACGGCGATCGGGATCCATTATCCGCAACCGCGCTGCAAGCTTCGCGAGGCCTTCCATGCACATGGTATTGTTTCAACCGGCCGCGCCCGTTCCTGCAGTAAACGGACGTGCCGAGCTTCAACCTTTGACGGAGCCGAGCAGCATGCCTTTCGTGAAGTGCTTTTGCAAGAATGGATAGACGACGATAATCGGCAGGCTGGCCATGATGACCGAAGCCATTTGCAGCGTTTCGCCCGGCGTCATGTTGTCGACGTTTTCGAGCGGCTGCTGGGTTTGAATCAATATTTCGCGGACGACTACCTGAAGCGGGAACAGCGTCCGATCGGTCACGTACATGATCGCTTGAAAAAATTCGTTCCAGTGCCCCACCGTGTAGAACAGTCCGATGGTCATCGTGACCGGTATGGAGAGCGGAGCGACGATTTGCAGCAAGATCCGGAACTCCTTGGCCCCGTCGATTCTCGCGGATTCGAACAGCTCCTCCGGGAGCGACTCGTAGAAGCTCTTCATGATCAGCACGTTGAAGCTCCATACGAGATTGGGCAGGATCATCGCCCAGATCGAATCCAGCAGCCCGAGCGCCTTGACGACCAGATACGTCGGAATGATGCCGCCGCTGAACAGCAGCGTGAACACCACCATCATCAGGAAAAAGTTACGGCCCGGGAGCTGCTTGCGGCTTAAGGGATACGCCATTAAGGCGGTTACGACCAGATTAAGAATCGTGCCGATCACGGTTACCAGCACGGTCACCTTGAAGGCGCTCGGAATATTCGATTCCGTGAGCAGCTTATGGTAAGCGTCGAAGGTGATCGATTTCGGGATAAGAATGAAGCCGCCGTTCTTCAGCACTTCGCTGAACGGCGTCAGCGAGACGGACAGGACATACAGCAGCGGAAACACCGCGGCAAGTCCGCATCCGAACAGGATGACGAACACGACGATATTGACGACGCGGTCGTTCGTGCCGTTTACCATATGCCTTCCCCCCAGCGCTTCGCCAGTTTGTTCGATCCCAGCACCAGGACCAGTCCGATCGCGGCCTTGAATAATCCGACCGCCGAGGCCAGGCTGAAGTTCAGCTGCTGCAGGCCGGTGCGGAATACCCACGTATCGAGAATGTCGGCGACGGCATAGACCTGCACGTTGTACATGATATAGATCTGCTCGAAGCCCGCGTCCAGGATATGGCCCAGGTTCAAGATCAGCAGCATGATGATGACGGTCCGGATGCCGGGCAGCGTCACATGCCAGATCATGCGCATTCTGCCGGCGCCGTCCACCCGCGCCGCCTCGTACAGCGTCGGGTCGATGCTGGCAATGGCCGCCAAATAAATGATCGCGCCCCAGCCGAGATTTTGCCAAATCTCCGAACCGACCAAGATCGACCGGAAATACGACGTCGAGGTCAGGAAGGGAATCGCCGTTCCGCCCGCGTCCTCCAGCCATTGGTTCAACAAGCCGGAGCTCTGGGACAGCAGCGCGAGCAGGATGCCGTAGATGATGACCCACGACAGGAAATGCGGCATGTACGTCAGCGTTTGAATCAACGACCGGAACCACTTGATCCGGCATTCGTTCAGCAGCAGCGCCATGGCGATCGGCGGAACCATGCCGAAGATCAGCTTGTAGACGCTGATCAGAAACGTGTTGGTCAGCAGCTGCGAGAAATAGGGCGATTCGAAGAATGCGAGGAAATGCTTGTTCCACGGGCTGGCCCACGGGCTGGACCAGATCCCTTCCATCAAGTTGTAATCCTTGAACGCGATGATGACGCCGTACATCGGGATGTATTTGAAGACGATGTAATACAGGAGTCCCGGAAGCAGCATCACGTAGAAAGCCTTGTACCGCCATATGTTTCTGCCGAATGCGGACAGGACGCCCGGTTGCGCCGCGGGGTCTTGCGCGGAATGGACTGAAGTCCGCCGGTTCATCGGAATCACCTCGCTTTTCGTGTAAACGCATTCAATCGGATGGCGTAAACCAAGTATAGCAAGGGCGGCCAGGCTTCAACTATGCAGTGATGTTGCGAAATGACGTACAAAACCGACAATTTTTCGTGAGGTCGCCTCAAACCAATCAGCTGTAGCTGAATGCTGAGCCGACCGGGGGTCGGCTCAAACCAATCAGCTGTAGCTGAATGCCGAGCCGACCGGGGGTCGGCTCAAACCAATCAGCTGTAGCTGAATGCCGAGCCGACCGGGGGTCGGCTCAAACCAATCAGCTGTAGCTGAATGCTGAGCCGACCGGGGGTCGGCTCAAACCAATCAGCTGTATTCCACCGGGATCGTGATTTGGACGACCGTTCCAATCTGGGGAAAACTCCTTATCCGCAGTCCGTACGCATCCCCGTAGCGCAGGCGCAGGCGATGGTGGACGTTTGCCATTCCGATGCCGGAGGGCGGCTCTCCGGCGCGTTCCGCCGGCGGCTCTTCCAGTGCGCCGCGGAGCTTCGAGCGCTCCATCCCCGCCCCGTTGTCGCGGATATAGAACCGCAGCTTCCCATTGCGGACGGCGCCCCGAACGCGGACGAGTCCGTCCTCGCGGCGGCTCGGCACGATTCCGTGGAAGACGGCGTTCTCCAGGATCGGCTGCAGCGTCAGCTTCAGGATGCGGCAGGACAACGCTTCGGGATCGATGTCCCGGACGTACGCGAATTTGTCGCCGTACCGGATCTTCTGAATCTGCATGTACATGTCCAGCCCTTCCAGCTCTTCCTTCACCGCGATGAATTCCGACGTTTTGTCGAAGCTGAGCGAGAGCACGCCGACCAGCGCCCTGATCGTTTCCTTGACCTCTTCCGTCCGGTGCTGCTTGGCCAAGCTTCCGATGCAGGCGAGCGTATTGTACAGAAAATGCGGCGCGATCTGACTCTGCAGCACCTTCAGCTCGAGCTGCTTTTTCCGCTCTTCCATCTGCTTCGTTTCCTTCAATAGATTGCGGATCCGCTCCATCATCGCGTTGAAGCTTTGCGCGAGCCGCCCGATCTCGTCCTCCCGCTTCACGACGAGGCTCGGGATCACGCCCATGTCATGGACCCTGTCCATCTTGGCCGCGAGCATCCGGATCGATTTGGTCAAGTAGCGGGACATGACAAACGCCATGAACAAGAGGATCACGAGCCAGATGGCCGCGGCCGTCTTGTACGTATCGAGCAGGCGGGTGACGTTCTGATAGAAATAACGGTCCTTGATCAGCACGAACAGCGTCCAGCCGAGCCGGTTTTGTCCGGATTTGACGACTACGAGCTTGCCCGCCGCACCGCTCATCTCGCTTGCCGTCACCGGAAGACCGGCCAACCGGCTGACGAAGGGCTCCGGCAGGTCTTCGTGATACGTGCCCGGCTTTTGCGGCAGCATGCCGTTGTCGCGGTCGAACGTGACCACCTTGTCCTTGTCGGACATGATCACGAACGTCTGATAGGTGCCGGAGGTCAATTCGATGATTTTCCGGTTCAGCTTTTCCAGATCGAGCTCGATGACCGCCACCCCGATCATGGTGCCGTTGTCGCTGACGGGAAGCGAGATGGCGACCGTCGCGCCGGAGAGCGGCGATACGTAGGGCTGACTCACGACGGCCGCCCCGTAAGTCTGCTGCGATTTGTCGTAGATCGCGCTCAGATTGGGGTTGCCCATGATGTCGTAATTGACTTGGGCGCTTGCGTATACGCTGCCGTCGTTGCGGATGAAGTACAGCGTTTTGGCGAACGCGCTGTTGTTTTCGGCAATGAACCGCAGCGATTCGGACAGCTCGCCGCCGTCCTTGTCCAGCAGCGTCTTGGCGTCCGTGGCCAGCAGCAGCAGCACGTTCCGGCCGTTGTCCAGATACGTATCCAGGAACTGGTTCGTGCGCGCGATCAGGATTTCGGAGTCCGATACCATCTGGTTCTTGAACAGGTCGGCGGCCTTGTAATAGTTGTTCCAAGCGAGGAAGATGAAGAATGCGAACGTGACGATGAATAAAAACAGAAACTGCCTGGTCGCAAGGCTCCATCTCCGGTACCAACGGTACAGAGGTCTCATCGGTCATCCCCCTTTGCCGTGTTGATCCGCCATCCTCAGCTCGGTCGGCGCGGCGCCCGTCCATTCGCGGAAGATGGCGGCGAAATAGCGATAGCTCGGAATGCCGACCTGCTGCGCGACCTCGTAGACCTTGAGCGACGTCTGCAGCAGCAGCGCGGTCGCCTTCTCGATTCGTTTCCCGGTCACGAAATCGTTAAATGGCACGCCCGTCTCTTCCCGGAACAGCCGGCTCAAATAATGCGGGCTCAGTCCCACCTCCCGGGACACGGCGTTCAGCGTGATCGGCTTCTCCAGGTTCGCTTCGATATACGCCTTCGCGTCGGTAATTTCCCTGCGGCACTTCCGGACCCGATCCGGCGATTCGATGGCATGCGCGAACGCTTCCGCCAATTCATCGAGCGTCAGGGCTTCCGCGACCCTGCTCGACGCTTTGCGCCCCTTCATGCCTTGGACCGCTTGTTCCCGGCGCCAGTCCCGCAGCCAATCGGCGACGAACAGCCGCAGCTCTTCCGGCGCGCAGCGCCTGCCTGCCGCCCATGGGACGAATTCTCCGCGGATCGCCTCCGCCAGTTGATCCCGGTTCCACTTCGCTTTATGCAGCTTGACCGACATTTCATGCGCGTCCGGCTCGTCAAGCGGTGCCGATCCGGCCAAAGGCGCCTCGAACAATCGGCAAGCGCTTTCATAAAACGCCGCATCCGGTTTCTCGCAAGCCCCGCGGTATCGATCGGCAAACTCCTCGCATCGCCCGATCGGCTCGCCGATGACGCCGTACAACCTGGTGGCGCCGCTGAGAAAGGAGAGCTTGCGGTCGAGCGATCGGTACAACGCTTCGATCAACGTTTCCAGCTCGCGACGCAATGCCGGCGGATCGCCGATCTCGGCGCGGAATGCCAGCACATAGACCCCGTTATCCGCCGGCACCCAGGAGAACGGCTTCATGCGCTCCAGCGAGCTCAGCTCGTCTTCGAGCGCATGATGAACGATCAGCCGTCCTTCCTTTCTCGTCTCCGCATGCAGCGCGGCAAGCCGCAGCGGAAGCGAGGTCCGGAAGGCGGCTTGCAGCCAAGCGGTCAGCTCGCCGTCGTCATGCGGCTGCCGGGACAAGGCCAGCAGCCGCTCGGAAGCGAGCCGCCGCCCGCGCTCCGCCGCGCCGAGCTGCAACGATTTCTCGCGGTGCACGGCCGCTTTCGCCAGGCGCAGCGCCGCCTCGAGATCGCGGTCGTCCATCGCGACCTTCACGAGGTACTCCACCGCGCCGAGCTTGACCGCTTCTTTCGCGTAGGCGAAGTCCGAATGGCAGGTGAGCAGGATCACCTGCACATGCGGAAGCTCCGCCTTCAGGCTTCGGAATAGTTCGAGCCCGTTCATAACCGGCATCGTGATGTCCGTGATCACGATATCCGGCGCCAGGCAGCGGCATAACCGCAGCGCCTCCTCGCCGTTCTCCGCCTCTCCGATCCATTCGGTCCCATGCTGCTCCCAGGCAAACAGCCGAAGCTCTTGACGGATCGGCAGTTCGTCATCGACTACCAATACGGTCGGACGATCGTCGTTCATGCGGCACCCCTCCCGAAAGCAATCTACTTAAAACGAATATATGTAGAAGCAACTATACTTTATAGCAATCTTTTAAATGAAAACAACAAGAAAGATGGCCTGCAGATCTGCTGCAAGACCATCTTATTGTTCGCGCTCGTAGACTATTCGTACACCCGGACCTCGACGATCTCCGCGCACGGGCTGCCGTTGGTCGAGTAGGCCGCGATTCGGAGCTTGTCGGCGGACACCGCCGTGCCCAGCGTATGGACAAGTTTGCGCTTGTGATTGTTTTGTCCCTCCGCCACGGCGGTCCATTCTCCGTTCGCGTATACCTCGACGGCATAATTGCGAACCAGTTCCGGCAGGATGGCGAACGGCGTGCGGTGGTGATGAAGGTTGATCAGGTCCTCGTTTACGTCGTCATTGAACGTGACGTGAATCGACCGGACCTTCACCTGCTTCGCCCAGCTCAGCTCCAGCCACTCCGGCTCGTCTTCCCGCAGCGCGGCGGATGACCACATGCGCGGTCCCGCGAACGGACGTTGGTAGCCGTCGACGGCTTTCTCCGGAGAGAACGCGCGCGTCGGCGAGAGCAGTCGGAAGCAGAACGGCTTGCGCACGAGCGGCCGCATGCTCCATTGCATGACGGGCTGCGACGGCTGATGGTCTTCGAGGTCCGCGGATACGGACGGCGCCGGTCCCTTGACGAATGCGAGGACGCCCGTTTGCGGCCGGTCGGACAGATGCAGCGACAGCCGCGCGTCGGCTTTGATCACGAGAAAGGCGTTCTGCGGCGCATCCGGTTTCCAATTCAGGTCCAGCTTCACCCATTGCTTGATCCCTTTGCCGACCTGCGCCGACGCGGTCGCCTGCAGCGTATGCGGCACGTAATTCTCGCCGCGTCCCGTATTCCACAGCTCGACCGTCAGCGTCGCGGCGTCTTCGGAGTCCAGCAGCAGCTCGATGCCGTCGATGTCCGGGTCCGCCGGCAGCAGCAGGCCCATATCGGACTTGAGCGGCCAGACTTCCGCCGGCGTCTCCGCCGCGAGCCGCGCGAGCGCGCTGGATGCCTTGACGGTCGCCTGCAGCGCCAGGTCGGCCGCATCCTCGTTGCGCAGGCCGATGATCGAAGCGTCCTGCTTCAGCATCGTTTGCTGCAGCTCGCGCAGATGGCCGCGATGCAGCTCGCGCGGCGTAATGCCTTTCTCCACGCTTAACGCGGCGCCGGTGCCGGCAGCCTCCCCGATGACCGCGCAGGTCGCCATGACCCGCGTCGTGCCGAACGCGACATGCGAGGCGCTGATATCGCGGCCGGCCATCAATAAATTATGGACGTTCACGGAATACAGCGATCGGAAAGGGATATGGTAGATGCCGTCCATATGCATGTGCTTGGATCCGCTCTCCGTAGAATACATGCCTTGCGGCGGGTGCAGGTCGATGGACCAGCCTCCGAACGCGACGCGGTCTTCGAATTCGCGCTGCGCCACGATGTCGTTCTGGTTGAGCACGTAATCGCCGACGAACCGACGGTACTCCCGCTTTCCGGGTATCGAGCCGACCCATTCCAGCGTCATATGGTCGGCATCGAATTTGCCCGAATTCTTGATGTAGTCCCAGATGCCGTAGATGGCGGCCCACAGCTCGTCGCGAATTCGCTCGTTGTCGTGAACGGTATCCAGCTCGCCGCCCCATTCGATCCACCAATAGGAACAGCCGTTATCGCCGCTGCGGATGACCCGCTTCAACGGAATCGTCGTCTGCGCGATGTCTTTGGCGAAGGAAGGCGGGATGAACTGCACCGGGTGGCCCGCATCCTTCGTATAGAACAGCAGCGTGCTGCCGAGCGTGATATCGTCGGCCACGACCGGCGCCCACTCTTCGTTGTATTCGTCCTTCGACTCGCGGCCGACCCGGTGCTTGGCGCCGGCGAGAAACCCGACCAGCCCGTCGCCCGAGCAGTCGAGAAAGACGGCGCTTTCAAATCTGATCTTGCGCTCGGAGCCCATCATCCAGCCGGTCACGGAACGGATCGTCCGGTCGTTCTCTCCGCCGTCGGCGTCGACTTCATGCACGTCCGTATTGAGGAACAAGCGGATATTCGGTTCCGCCCGCACCGCCTCCATCACGACCAAATCCCAGAAATAAGGGTTGCCGTCCGGATTGCGGAATTGGTTCTCGACGAACAGCTCGCCCATGATGCCGGTTTCCCTTGCGTAACGGTGCGTTCCGTGCGCCGTCGCGCCGCACACCCACACTCTGACCTCGCTGCTGGAGTTTCCGCCGAGCACGGGCCGGTTCTGAACGAGCGATACCGTCCTGCCCAGCCGAGCCGCGGCGATCGACGCGCATACCCCCGCCAGTCCGCCGCCCACGACCGTAATATCCGAGGTCACGATCTCTTGCTTCATATGCCATGCACTCCTTCGAAGATCATGAATGAATATCTATGGTTTCATAGTATAAGATCCCCTTTTCGATTAACATGCATTGAATTACGATATCGGATATACTTTATTTCATAATCGCTGCAAAGGTGGACAGACGGATGAATGCCGAAGATTACGCCAGGTTCGTATCGCATATCTACTGGGACCGCAAAGAACAATTCTCGCTCGAACGCGACCTGTATCCGCATTGGACGATGTTCGCCGTTCAAGACGGCAGGTTCGCCTATGCCATCGCGGACGACGAAGGCGAAGCAGGCTTCGGCGACTTGGTGATCTGCCCGCCGCATACCGCGTTCCATCGAAGAACGGTCAGTCCGCTCAGCTTCCACTTCCTGCATTTCGGTCTGGACGCGGAATCCCCTGCAGCGCCCCGGCCCGGCGAGGAGCTGCGGTTAACGGGGAAAATCAGCCTTGCGGATACGGAACGCTTGTCCTCCGATCTTCGCTATCTAAAGCTGCTGGCGTCCGAACGGGACCGGGCCGCGCAGGCGCATAAGCAGCATTTGCTGAACGACCTGCTGCGGCTGGCGAGCCTGGAGCAAGCCTATCTCAGGGATCCTATGCCGGCCGGCATCCCGCCGGAGCTGCAGCAGGCGCATCAGTTCATGACGGCCCATGCCTACGCTCCGCTGAGCATGCGAAATCTGGCGGACTCGCTGGCGCTGTCGCCGGTTCAGCTGACCCGGCGTTTCCGCGCGGCGTACGGCGTGACGCCGTCCGAATTCGTGACGGATCTGCGGCTCACCCGGGCATGCCGGCTGCTCGAGGAGACGACCCTCAGCATCGACAAGATCGCTTCCCGCTGCGGCTACGAGAACGGCTTTTACTTAAGCCGCGTATTTCGGCATAAGCGCGGCATGACTCCTTCCTTCTATCGAAAAACGCACCGGGTGTAGATTGGCCGTTTGCGATCGGACGCGCGAAAAAGCCGCCGGCATGATTCCCGGCAGCTTTATGTTTCGCTCGTTTATGAAAGTACGGCAGTTAACGCTAGGAATCCGACGTGCCGATAAAGTTGTAGCTTTCCGGACCTACCCGGACCGTGCCGAGCGCCGAGGTTTGAACGAATACGGAGTACGTTTGGGTGATATTCGGCGCGTTGAAATCAGAACCGGTGAATGCGATCAGCTGCGCGCCAAGCAGGGCCAAGTTAAGATTTTCCGAGGCGGAAAAAACGATTACGCCCGCTGGAGTCGCTCCTCTCACGACGGTGACCAGGACATTCGTCGCAATCGGCAGCAGCGGCAACTGGATGGCGATTACGCCCGAGAAGCCTACGCGGGTTAAACCGGGTGCCCCCGCGGTTAAATTCAAGGTTTGCTGCGCGACCAATTGCGGCGTATTAATGACCGTAATCGGTATCGCGATCGAGTTGGCATAGCTGGCGTTTTGCGTTGTTTTGTAATCCAAAAACGTTGTCATATTGATCATCACACTCCTTTCTAATACCCATGATATGTGGATTCATAGAAAAGAGCTTGGACCGCTATCCTGCCGAATGCGGCTTTGGCGCCGCAGCGCGCACATTTTCAAGGAAATTCTATCATTTCGCTTTTTCTTTCATAGAATGGAGCATGTCTTGCACGAAGGAGGTGTTACGACATGCCATTCTCAACGGGGACCGTTACCAATACGCGGGCTATCGGCACGGCAGCTTCCAATATCGTCGTGAGCACGAGAAATCTAGACCTTGCCAATTCAGTGACGATCACGATCCACCTCTTTGCTTCGGTGGATTCCAGCACGTTTTACACGGCCTACCTGACTTCCTACGTTGTGCCTGCGGATTCCTACGACGTCAGGGAATTTTTCATTGCGGGCAACGTCGCTTACGAAGTTCAGCTCAACTTGTCCTCCGATCCGCCGAGCACGTTGATGTCGATCGCCGGAATCGACGAATTCGGAAATCTCGTAGCCGGTCAGCGGTATGCGCAAGAAGAATTGAATTTTATCGTCGCGTTCAGTCCGGTTAAGTAACCCCTCGAACCGCATGAGAAAAACGGCTCATTCCAAAGCGAATGAGCCGTTTTCGCGTGTCCGCGCGATAGGCTGCCGACGGCAGACGATCACTTGCCGGGACACCTGGCATCACGGAATGACGATGTCCGAATAGCCCGCGAAGATATTCTGCGTACCGACCGGCTGCGTAGACATCCAAACGCCGATATACCCGCCTGGCGGCACGCTCGCGATCGAGATATAATCGCCGATCAACGAAACGGGAACCGGGGAATTGCCGTTCGGGTTGAACGATTGGTTCGTAATTCGCGTATTCGTAAAGGTCGCCCCGCCGTTGATGGACCGGGCGACATACACGTCCAGATCGAAGCCGTTGATCTGGTTGCTGTAATAGATGACGTTCACGACGCCCGTGAGCGGATCGACGTCGACATCCGGGAAGAAGTTCTGCGTGCCCGCCGGCGCGCCCGTAATGCTGACCGGACTCGACCAGATGTTCGTGCTCGGCGAACGTTTCGACATGAAAATATCGGCATAGCCCTGCCGATTGTCCTGCCAGATCGCGTATACCGTATCGGTAAAGGGACCGACGGACCGGTCCACCGAGATCGCGGCGAACGTGAGCACGCGGAAGTTATAACCGACTACGGGCAGCGGCGAAGGCACGGGCACGACGTTCGAGACGACGGTCGCCTGCTCGAACGTCGTGCCGCCGTCGAGCGATGTCCGTACGACGAACCGGAAATTCGGATTGACGGTGACCCAGGCGGCGAAGATCGTGCCGACCAAATTCACCGTGACGTCCGGTCGCTCGACCTGATCGGACTCGCTCGACAGCAGAATCGGCTGATCCCAAGTCGTGGAACCGTTTCGCAAGCGCTGGAAGAAGGCCGTAGAGTTCCCTCCATTGGCAACATTGAACTGATGGTTGTAGCTGGCGTACGTATTGCCGAGGTAGGGACTCGATTGCGAGGTGTCGACGTATACATTCGTCTCGTCATTGTTGATATACAAGCCGAAGCCCGGCGCGACGATGACGGGCGCGGCGAACGTCGCCCCGTTGTCCGTCGACGTGTAAGCGACGGTCGTGCCGGAATCCGCTCCCGGGAACACGTGCGCGGTCACGACGAAGATAGTGGGAAATCCGTAAGAGACGACGGGCGCCTCCGCGCCCGTAAAGCCCGCGGGCAGCGGCAGCAGGCTGTTCGCCCAGCTGAAGCCGCCGTCCAGCGAACGGTACAGACCGATCAGCGGCGCACCGGTCGTGTTATCGACCGCTACGGCGACCATGATGCCCGGTATGAGCAGATTGACCGCGACGCTCGGTTCAAACTTCGGATTGCCGCTCGGCGTGACTTGGAAGTTGAAATTGGTCATGATGTCCCTCCAGTCTTTTTCTTCCTATCAGTCTATGAAACTCGCCTCCGAACGGTCTATATTTTTGACAAGTGCAAAGAAAAAGGGGCGTTGTGAAAGGAGAATCGTCTCGAAACTTTCAGGCGGCCGAGAATAGTATGATCTATCCCTGATAGAAAAGGAGTGAGGACATGCCTTATACGACGAGTTTAATTACGAATACGCGGGCATTCGGCAACGCCGCATCGAACGTGGTCGTGAACGCCCGCAATATTACCAACGTGCAAGCGCTGGTGCTCGTGGAGGTTTATGTCGTGCCGGCAACGACGCAGGCGCTGCAGCTTGCCTATTTGACCGGTTACTTTCTGCCGGGCCAATCCAGCGATACGCGCACGTTTTTCGTTGGCGGCGATATCGCGTACGAGGTGCAGCTCAGCGTCATCGGCCCGCTGACGGAAGTCGTCCTGTCCACGTTCGGATTGGACGAGTTCGGCAACCTTGTCCATGGACAACGCGTGCTTCAAGAGGAAATGACCGTCATTTCGACGCTGTCCACTTCGCCCGAGCCGTAGGGAACAGCGCGCACGGACATGCGGGGAGCTTCATCGCAGGCTCCCTTCCTTTCGTCTGCTTCTCCATGGTTACCCGCACAAGCAATCCGAATCGGCAGTAATAAACTAGTACGAGATGGTTGCAGCGGAAGGAGCGAGAGTAATGATCGACGTAGGGGTAGTCATGCCTGTTTATAAGCAAAAGCCGGCCTTCCTCGAGGCAGCGCTGAATTCTGTGCGGAGGCAATCATACCGGAACTTTAAACTGGTGATCGTCATTGACGGCGCCCCCGAGATGGAGCCGCTCGTCCGACAATTCCTTGGCGGCGACTGCCGGGCGGAAGTGGTCTCCCTTGCTTTCAATCAAGGCGTCGCCGGAGCGTTGAATACGGGATTCAAGCATTTGCAGCGCTTCTCCGACATTAAATATTGGACTTGGGTGTCCAGCGATAATATCTACTATCCGAGTTATCTCGAGACGCTGCGCAGCAAGCTCAGCAAGGGACCGCAGGAGCTTGGCCTCGTGTACAGCTCGTTCCAATGCATCGACGACGACGGGCACCCGATCAACTCCGAGCAAAAGCTGGCCGCGCAGAGACAATATCAATCGCAGTCCAAAGAACTCTTGCTGGATTCCTCCATCATCGGCGTCTCGTTCATGTATAAAGCCAAGTATGCCTGCTTGATCGACGGGTACGGTCTTGCGCCGGTGGAAGATTACGATTATTGGCTTCGTCTCACGGAGCATTGCGAGATCAAATACCTCCCCGTGGAGCTGATGGATTACCGCGTTGACTCCGCCTTCAGCGTATCGGCGACGCTGCGTTCGAACGAGAAGCATCGGGAGTGGCGGTACGCCTACCATTTGGCCAGACACAATGCCAGAATGCGCAGAGGAATGGCGCCGCTGATCACGATTCTGTTCCCGCTCAAGGAGTCGGGCGAAGAAGCCGTACGGCGAATCGAAAATTTATACGAGCAAACGTTCAGCAATTACTTATGCTACGTCCTGGATCTTTCGGCGGATATGCGGGTTACGGCGGATTTATCGCGCATCTCCCATCCGGTGACGGATTTCAAATGGTTTCCGAATACGGGCGGAACGACCGCTCTGCTGCATGCGGCTCAAATGGTCCAATCGCCGTACAGCTACATTCTCGGGCAGCAATCCTTCAAGGACACGATGGACTTGACCGTCATGTTCAATCAAATGGAAAAGGCGCCGGCCAGCGTGCTGTCGGACTATTATACGGACGACCATAAGCAGATCAACTACAGATATTCCAGCGAGCCAAGCCATAAGCCGAGCATCCAAGACGAGCTATTCCGCAGGCAATCGCTCGCCGACTACATGAAAGCGAACTTCATGTCGATGAGTGATCCGGGATGAAAGTACTCTTCACGTTTTTCAATCCAAGCGGCGGCATGGAAACCCTGAACCGG
This sequence comes from Paenibacillus sp. J22P277, assembly GCF_059383675.1. Taxonomy (NCBI): domain Bacteria; kingdom Bacillati; phylum Bacillota; class Bacilli; order Caryophanales; family Paenibacillaceae; genus Paenibacillus; species Paenibacillus sp. J22P277. Next base: position 449,794 of record NZ_JBXENS010000005.1, on the reverse strand, counting down.
ATTCGCTGCAAAGCACTGAATCAGACGAAGGTCGAATGCCACCTGCTCTATACGGTCGATGGCGAGGGACGCCGTAATATCAAAGACATTCCCACCGTCGTCACGAGCGACGAGGCGGCGATCAAGCGTCTGCTCGATCGCGAACGGTACGATGCGATCGTCGTGTGCACCGACGTGAAGCTGCTGATGCTGATGCGCAAACTGGGCTACAAGGGCCAGCTCATATTCGAAATACAGGGTCTTGGCACGATGAGTACGGCGAGCGCCGTCCTGAAGGACATATCCGCCCGGGTGCTGGAGGCGGCCGATGCCGTGTTGTATCCGCTGACGAGTCATCTCGAGCGGTTGATGGTCGAGCACCTGCCGGGTATCCCCCACTACAGCTTCGACGACCCGCTCGATACGAAGGATTTCGGTTACGCCTATTATCCGCCCAAACCGTATCCCATCTTCGGTTGGATCGGGCGAATCGAGGAAAATAAAAATTGGCGCGATTACCTGCTGATCGGCGCCAACCTGCTCAGCCTGCATCCGGCCGGTTACCTGTGGATATTCGGAGATCCGAGCTTGAGCGAACCGAAGGAGAACGAGCGGTTCAACCAATTGGTGGACGCGCTGCGGATTCGTCCTAAGCTTGTCATGCATGCGAACATTCCGCACGAGCAGATGGCGGATTATTTATCGATCATCGGGGATTCGGGGGGCCTTCTCTTGTCGACCTCGATTTTGGAAGGCTTCGGTTACGCGGTCGCGGAAGCGATGCTCTGCCGCTGCCCCGTGCTGACGACGGACTCGGACGGGATTCGAAGATTTCTCGTGCATGACCATACCGGGAAGCTATACCCTCGTACCGATATCGGCAAAGCGGTCACCGAAGCGCACTCGCTCGTCTCCAACCTGCCGCTGCGCAATGGCATCATCGCGCATGCGGAGAAGCATATCAAGACGCATTTCTCCTGCGAGAAATACGCGGCGAATTTCATCGGGATGCTGAAGAGCTTGAAGATTGCGAACGGATAAATCGCAAGAAAACGATCAGCCGCCTGGATCGGTAAACCGATCCAGGCGGCTGATGCTTTTCTTGCGTTTTTTTGCTTGGCGAGATGCGTTGCTTCATGCTCGGTCGGCGCGCGTTTAGATCTCGAACGCCACCTTCGTTAATTGTTCGCTGACCCGCCATAGGCGATCGGCTGTCCCGGGGTCGATTGCGAAAGCAAACACGCCCGGCGCAAAGCGGATATCCGTCAAAGGCGCGATATCCATCCGCTCGCAATAGACGCCGCCCAATTGGTTCAACAGCGGGCTGGTCGCGCACCACACGATCGTGGCCGCCGCTTCCGGGACCGTCTTGTTCTCGTCGTTGTATTCGGCGAGCACGCGCTCGCCCTTCTCGTTGAGCGCGCCTACGGAGCGCATCTCCTCATCCGACAAATACCGGTTCAATCCGGTTATGCTCGTCCCCGGATGAAGGGAATACGCCCGAACGCCATACGCCTGTCCGCGCTTGTCCAGTTCGGCGGCGAACAAGGCGTTCGCCGTCTTCGATTGGCCATAGGCGGTAAACCGGTCATACGGGCGAGTATCATAATGAAGATCCTCGAACTCCATGTCGCTCATCTGATGCGCGCGAGAAGAGATGGCAACAACCCGTGCCCCGCGCGCCTTCTTGAGCGCCGGCCACAATCGCGCGGTCAATTGAAAATGTCCCAAGTGGTTCGTGGACAGCTGGGATTCGTAGCCTCGGGCATCGCGCTCGAGCGGGTTCGCCATGATGGCGGCAGCATTGATCAGGATGTGAAGCGGTCGGTCCGTTGCAAGGAACCATGCGGCAAAGGCGTCGATCGATTCCGGTTCCATGAGATCCACGCGCTGAAATTCCACGCCGGGAATCGCGCTCAATGCGGCCTGCGCTTTCTCCGGCGACCGGCCGATGACGATAACCGTCGCGCCGGCTGCGGCGAGGACTTTGACCGTTTCGAGGCCAAGTCCGGAGTAACCGCCCGTCACGAGGGCGGTTTTCCCGGTCAAATCCTGGTTCCCCAGCGCTTCCTGCGCGGTCGTCCGAGGTCCGAAGCCGGTTGCGAGCGGAATTTGCGGCGTGGGTTGATTCTGAGTTGATGACATAATAACGTTCCTCCGATGATTTCCGTATTTTTTACGCGATCGGCGGAATGATCCGCTTCGCCTTCTTCAACTTGCTTGTAGTCGACCAGCCGCATCATGCGCGCTGGAAGAATTCGACCCATTCGTTCTCCGGTCCGTAGAAAAAGAAGTAACGTACCCCGTTCGGCATGCTCGCGATCTCCTTGTCGATGAACGCGACGTCTCCGAGCCGTTCCAGCCGGTCCCATTCCGCTTGAATATCGGTCACCGCCAGCGCGATATGATGTACTTTTCCTTCGGACGGCAAGCGATCCTTAAACCCTTGGATCAATTCGATCTCCGTCTCGCCTTCGATTCCGTAGCCCAGAAAAGCCACTTCGAGTCCGTTGTCGTGCTTGGTGCGCGCCTTCACTACGAGTCCGGCAACCTCCGTATAGAACCGGACGGACCTTTCCATGTCGTTTACCATGACGCCTACGTGGTCGATCATTTTTTTCATGGCCGCCTGAACCTCCCTTTCGTTGCCCTATGAAGCATCCATGCACGTGCCTTCGGCTTCATGAGCAGTTTTAAAAGCCTCGTCTTGCAGCTTTGCATGATTACCGTCTGGCGATATAGTCCCTGATCGATCCGGCAAATTCGCGCGGTTTCTCGATATGCGACATATGTCCGCTCTTCTCGAACGTTACGAGCCATGACCCCGGAATCCCCGCCCGCATGGCCTCCGCCCATCTCGGACCGCAGATGAAATCGTACTCGCCGACGAGAATGAGCGTCCGTACGCGGATCCCGTGCATGACGGGCCGAATATCCCACGCCTCCGGTCGCCGGTTCGGATCGATGGTCGCGTCCAAGCCGGCTTGCCACTCCGCGAATCCCTCGGGAAGATTCCGGTAATCGCCGAAGTACGCAGGCATTAGCCGCCGCATGACGTCCAGGAACGAAGCTTTGTCCCCGAGCGAAGCGGCTCCCGTCGCCACGTCCAGCCAAGCCTGCCTGGCTTCCTGGGCTTCCGGCCGATCCGGCCAGCGCCAAGCGAATTGCTCCATGCCGCGGGCAGCCTCCATGCCGTGCTCGGGTCCCGTGACCGGCGCGCCGTCGTAGACGATCAGCCCTCCGAGTTCATCGGGATAATCCAAGGCAAACTGCAAGCCGACGAAGGCGCCGTGGGAATGTCCCATGAAGTATGGACGCTTGGCCCCGATATGCCGGATCACTTCCCTGGCAAAGCGCGCGTAGCGCGATGCGCTGTAATCTCCGTCCGGCAAAAGCCCCGAACGGCCCGTGCCCACGGGCTCGAGATAGACAACGGTCATGAACGTTTCCACGAGCGGCATGCGCAGATATTCCCAGTGAAAACCGGGACCTCCGGGATGGACGATGCACACCGGTCCGCTGCCGGCAACGTGATACGTCTGTCGAATGCCTTCAATCGTCAGTTCGTGCGCGCCGATTGCGAGCGCGTCCATATCGGAAGAGCTTGTATTCTTGGATGATCGTTCGCTCAATGTTGGCCCTTCTTTCCATGTCTATAATCGTTTGGCGATGCACACGTTAACGCGTCAGTCCGCGAACGACGCCAGCAAGCCGAATTGAGTTGCTTCCCGTCAATTGCTATACTTCATTAGAGCAGGCAATTCTTATATAAGGCTTTAAAAGAAAAGCGAGGCATGGACATGATCCATTTCAACAATACGAATTACCGCTGCACCTCCGAAATATTCCTGCATTTGATCAGCGGCAAATGGAAGGTGCCGATCCTGAATCTATTGTCCCACGGCACTTTACGATTCAACGAACTCCAGCGGCAGCTGCCCGAAGCCACCCAACGGATGCTCACGATGCAATTAAGGGATCTCGAGCGCGACGGGCTGATCATTCGCAAAGTGTACCCGGTCGCGCCGCCGAAGGTCGAATACTTCCTGTCCGAGCTGGGAAAGGAATCGATTCCCGTGTTGCAAATGCTCTACGATTTCGGAGAGGTTTATATGAAGAACTTCAAGCCCGCGGAACAAGATCCGCCGACCTAAGCTAACGTCCTGCATCGTTCCGGTATGGCATGAGCCGTATTCAACCGATGACGAATTTCGCGCCGAATCCCACGCCCGAGTTGGCGGCGATGTCCAAGTTCTTCCGTTCGGCACGATCGAGAACGACGACGTTTTCAGGATACAGTTTGCCCAAGAGCGCCCGCATAACCAAGGAATGGCCATCGGTGTCGATGAATTGCATGCCCGAATCCGCGATAACGAGTCCCGACAGTCGCAAGATTTGCCGGGCGTCATGCAATCGAGCGCCGGACGGGTTCGCCCGCGCCGGCTCGGCATCGACCGCGGCGTTTTCCTCGGGGCGATACATATATCTGTGGCCTCTAAAGACCTGACCAAGATCGACGACAAGCTCGGTATCGTCCATATGCACGGCAAATTGCAGCAGAACCCGGTCCGAATCGCTCCGCGCGACGCCGATCCTCGCTTCGCGAACGTCCGCTTGCATCTTGCCGGAATCTTCAAGCCGAGATTCCGTAAGCGGCGAGCCGATTTGCGTACGGGGCGCGGCGTAATAATCGTGATATTGATAATCGAATACGACCGGCATGCATTCGCCGGATGCCTCCGATCCCGCTGTCCGTACCGGATACCACTGCAGCAGATATCTCGGCGCCTTCGCGATGTCATGCGCCAAGCTTGCCGGCAGTATCGTGCCGAAGCGGTATTGGAACCCGTAACCCGTTGCGGTCAACCCGGGACTTAACGCGCTTTGCGCGTACTTGACGATCGCCTTATGCGACATTCTTCTTGCGAACAGCTCCGTAAGGAACTCCGTGCGGGCCCTCTCCAGGAATCGCAGCCCCTTGGCGTTCCGGATTTCCTCGATCTCGAACGGGACTTCCTCCCAATTAAGAAACGGAAGAAGAGCGTCTCTCAACAGCACGAACTGATGCAAATATTCGTTGAACAGCAGCATCACCTCCGGATTGCCCGCAGGTCCGAAGAGCATGCCCACCGTCTGCGGCGTCACCAGATGGTGTTCGCAATAGCTTCTGAATTTCAATTCGCTTAAGATCGATGCCCCGTATTGGCCGTACGACCGCTTCTGCGCATTGATCTCTCTGGCCCAGCGCGTTAATTGTTCGCCTATGCGCTCGGCCTGCCGCGTAAGCTCGGCGCCGGCCTTATCCTCGAAGTCCAACGGGCCCAGCGGCAATACGGACTCTCTTCCGGAGATCGCCAAATTGGCTTGCAGATTGTCCAGCAATATGGCCGGATCCGCCGCTTCGCCGAGTTGAACGAGGATCGCTTCCAGCAGCTTGTCCAATTCCGCCACGATATGTTTAGCCCGATAAACGCCGCTTGGGAGATTCCAGTCAAACCTTCCGCTTTCAAGCCGCCTTACGGTATCGACCGCGGATCTCTTGCACAAGAAAGGTTCAATATCGAGATAATCTCCCCATAAGATCCGGTGATCGTCCAGCGTCAACTTATATTCCGACATTGTTTTGCACCTCGCTTTCCGGTCTCTAGCGTAGCGCGTCCCGATGAATCTGAACAGTACGCACTATTTTGTGTCATCGGATACGTTTTGTGCGATAGGATCAATTCTGATCGTATCCAAACCGGGTTCGGGGCGCTCGGTCCGCCCGTATCTTCCGTTCTCGCCACGGCATTGCGCACGGCAAAAAACCGGCTCCGTCAGGTGCCGGCATTGCCCTTTCGAATCGGTCCGTTCAGCTGCTTCCTTCAGCCTTTCGGTGGATTCGCGTATAGATACGACTTCACGTCCCGCCCCGCGTACGCCTTCCAGATCACGAAATTAAAGGGATACGTCCAGTCGATGTCCTCCCCGCTCAGGATGTCGTGGAGACGGTTACTGTTGAATAGAATGGAGCCTCGCTGATCGAAAGCGACCCCGTCCACCCACAGCATCCGGTCGTCCGATAAGAGCTCGCGGAACGAATCGCCGTACGGAGAATAGAGGCCCACCCCCTTGCCTTCCAACATCGAATACACGACGTTCCCCATGTTGTCGGCATGGATGCCGCCCGACGTCGTGCGTTTGCTGCCGATCGTCCGCACGGCTCGGGCGAGCCGTTCGTCCGGCGCCTGAAAATCCCGGAGCAGCGCCGTCTCGACGGCATACAAATTACGCCCCGTGAGCGGGCAATAATACAGCGTCGCGCGGTCCGCGGACAACGTAATGCCGTCGACCCCGATCCGCAATGGAGCGTTCTTCAGCACCGGCTTGGTATCGATCTCGAATCGGAAGCCGGGCAGATCCTGCGTGCTGTAATGGCAATCCAGCACGCGCCTGAACGTGCGCCGCCTCATATCGTAGACGATGATGCCGGCCTTGACCGGATGGTCGGGCCAGCCGCTGCCGGCATCGCTGATATAGACGAACCCGCTGCGGTTGTCGATCGCCAGGTCATCCAGGAAGGACGTCCTTGACGGCGCGACCTCCTCGGGAATCGGGATCGCATCGATCATCCGGTTCGTCTTCAGATCCCATACGATCAGCTTTTGCGCCCCTTCGGGCTGCGGCTCGTAATTGATCTTCCCCTGGTCGAGCAGCCACAGCCGGTCCAACTCGTCGATCTCGAATCCGAGCACCGATTGCAGCGCGTTGACATTCCCGGCCTCGTTCCAGCCCCAGCCGGGAAACGCCTCGAGCACCGGTCGGCCTTCATGCATAGCCAAGCGGTTCATCGTTGCCGGGATGCCGGGGGCAAGTCTCGGCACCGAGACGTAATACCGTCCCTGCAGGTCGACCTTGACGCCGGCGGGGACGGCCCTTCGCCAATACCCGAGCGCTTCGAACTTTTCCTTGCTACGCGGATCGGGAAATAACCATTCCAGCCGGCTCCAATGAAAGATCAGTTGATAACGCATCCTGAACCCTCCCCCAGTCCTTGCTAATTCGCGTCCGAATCGGCCCTATCCTCTAGCTATATGCCGGGTTCCGGGCGATATTGCCGGACTGGCCGAAGCCGATCCTGACGGCTGCATCCGGGCGATTGGCGGTTCGCCGCCCTCGTTCAGTCAGCGCTAGAGGACGGGTAAGCCGATTGCTCCGCATGCAAAAGGCTGCCACAACATGACGCGCGGCAGCCTTGGTTATGCTTTTCATATGCGCGTTATCGGGTTCGATTCCGAGCATCCGCTCGTCGGCAGCTCCCGGGATCGCGTTTTGCGGGCTTAGAGTTCCTGCTCTTTGATGGTGACGTCGGGCGCGAAAATGTCGCCCGTGAAGCTGTCGATCGGCGCTCCGGATTCGGCTTTCGCGATCCAATCATGGTTCGCCAGCGCGGCTTTGCCGAGCGAGATTAAATCTGCGCCCGCGGATAGCGCTTGTTCGGCATCCTCGGGCTGATCAAGTCCGCCATTGGCGATGACGGTCGTCTGCCCGTATTTGCCCGCAAGCTGGGCCAGCGACAAGCCGCCGTCGCCGAAGGCCGGTTGAAGCGCCCGATAGTCCGTCGTATGGATATAGTCGAGCTGCTCCGCCCCGAGTTGCCCGAAGACGACTTTGGCGTCTTCTTCCCCGTTGGGCCATTTATGCGTGAAATCATTGATCTTAGAGAGCGATATCCGGATGCCGAGCACGAAATCCGGACCAACCTGCTCGCGGGCGGCGCGGATCGTCTCCGCGATGATGCGGATGCGGTTCTCGATCGTTCCTCCGTACTCATCCTCGCGAAGGTTCGTGTGCCCGGTCAAAAATTGATCCAAGAGGTACCCGTTCGCCGCATGCAATTCAACGCCGTCGAATCCTGCCCGCTTGGCGTTCGAAGCGGCATTGGCGAAGCCTTCGACGATCAGCCGGATTTCTGCCGTCGTTAAGGCGAGCGGCATCTTGAATTCCCCGGTGCTGCCGAACAGCGCCAGCTTCTCGCCTACGGGCTTCACGGCGGAAGGAGCTGCCGTCTCCTCCGAATAATCGTTCCCTTGCGAAAGGGCGCCAGCATGCATTAACTGAGCCACGATTTTGCCGCCTTTCGCATGAACGGCAGCCGTAACCGATTTCCATGCTTCCACATGCGAGTCGGTAACCAAACCGGGCTGATTCGAATAGCCTTGACTATAAGCTTCGTCCGTATACACGCCTTCGGTAATGAGCAGCCCGTAGCAGCCTTCCGCGAAGCTTGAATAATAGCGCGCCATTCGCTCGGTCGCTCTTCCGTCTCGCTCGGCCGATTTGCGCGTCATCGGGGACAGCACCAGACGATTTTTGACGGGTAACTGGTTCAGTACATATGGCGTTAACACTTGTTTATTCGCGGACATTTGAACATCTCCTTAGGGTTGAATGAAAATGGAAACCAATGATAGTCGATCGAAAAATTCTAGAACAATCATTCTACTTAGCTTAAAAAAAAACCGCCTCTTCCCCTCTCTAATGCTCGCGGCCTGCTTTATCGTTTATTCGTGAATCAACCACCACCTTTAATATTACAATTCGAGATATGTCGATATAATAATTCAAAATAAAAAGGATTCAAATACAAATCCCGAATTGTCGATGCGTGAAATGATATAAAAACTGAATTCAAACGGATTGAATCCAGTCTTTACGACTTAGAGCTCGAGCTGAAGATAGGCTGCGACTTGTTTGATCGCCTCTTCGTCCCGTCTGTAGAAGGTCCATTTTCCCAATCGGGTCGCATGTACGAGACCTGCTCGCTGCAGGACGGACAAATACTGCGATGCCGTCGATTGGGTCATGTTCAATTTGGCGGTAATCTGGGTGACGCATACCCCGACTTCGGACAGATCAGCCCCTTCCTGGGGTACGAAATGCGCCTGGGGATCCTTCAACCACGCCAAGATTTGAAGACGGGCTTCGTTGGACAACGCCTTGAATACTTCAATGGGATTGATTGGTCTCATATCGACATTATATCGACGTTTCTCGATATGTCAACCTACTTCTTCATCTTCATGGGGGCTTTGCCGAAATCGATGGCTACCCTGCCGGTTGCCGCGGCGATTTTCGGCGCCAGGATGACCGCGTTCACGCCGCAGGAGATCAGCGCGACGTCGAATCGTTTCCGCAGCTTCTTGGCCCGCCTTACGGTCCGCTTGATCTGCTTGTAATGCGAGAATTTGATGGTCGCGGTTACCCGCAGCCGATATGGCTTGCGTTCCAGCTGCTTCTTGATCGCCGACGGCTTGCGGTTGATGACGAGGATCCGCTTTCCTTTCAACGTCTTCTTGAAGACTGCCTTCCGCACCGCGATCCGGTTGATGCAGGCATGGCAGGTCAGCTTCGGCCGCAGGCGGAAATAAGGGAAGACGAGATTGGTCAGGCCTCTTTTCAAATACGCGGGCGCATTGATCATTCGGTCGTTCAGCGGCAGAATCCCGACGATGGTCGCCCGGCGGATGGAACGTGCCACCTGGTTGCGGAACTTCGTATTCGGGAATGGGATCCCCTTCTTGCCTCTTTTGGCGTCTTTAGCCCACGCTTGGCGCATGACGGTGCAGAGAGGCCAAACGGATTTTTGCGCCAATACGATATTTTCGCCGTCTCCGACTCTGACCAGCGACAGCGGCCGCTTGCGCTTCATGGCACGCTTGATGCGGCGGAAAACCTGCTTGGTCGTTAATTTTTTCGTCACTTGAATACCCTCTTTTCGGCACGTTGGGGCCTCGATGGCCGGTCAATCCCAGTATACGTAGGCGAACGCCAATCCGGATGGGTCATGGTCTATGCGCGGGAAATATCGCTTTTCTTCGTCCGCTTCTCCCCTCGAAGCAAGCCGTGGACGACACCGGATATTAGGCTGCTCGGCAACTTCCTTTCGCGAAGGCATACAAGCCCAAACCATCTCGTTGCCGCCGCATAGTAATAATGATAGACCTGATAGAAAGGGGATAGCAGGATGACTGCGTTACTGAACCGTTTGCGCGGTAAGCTCGTCGTGCTTAAAACGTCTTCCTCGGAAGAGCTCGGAGGCCGGATCGTCAGAGTGACCGGCAGAATCGTCGTTCTTCGAACATTGCTGGGGACTCGAATATTCGTGCCGATTCGCAAAATCGTTGCCGTCATTGCGCGATAATGACCCGCAAAGCAAAAAAACGTCCTAGCATGGACGTTTTTTTGCTTGCTTCAAATTCGAACGCCGTACAGCAATCCCCCGTCGAGCCGGTACCACGCCAACAACCGGAATACCGCGCCTCCCGGACCGTTCACGACATGCTCCCGGTACGCCGGCTCTCCCGGATCGCTGAACGAATACAAGACTTGGCCTTCCCGGGCGGAATACAGATAAGTCGTGCCGCTATACGCGTAGACCGCCGTGCCGTCCGGCGCCAAGTCCTTGAGGGAGAGAGGCACGTCTTTCCACGACGACCCTTGCGGAGCCGTATAAGCTTGTTTGACCGCGCCTTCCGGCGAACGGACGTACACGCTCCAACGCTTCGTTTCCTCGTCGTACTTCTTATAGGCGATCCATCCGTTGTTGATTCGGTACGAAGCTCTCGGATCAGCCGCATAATCGGACGGACCGTACGGGTTTCTCGCAATCTCGCTCAGCCGGTCGTCGGCGCCGCGCAAGCGCAGCGACCATTCGGGGGCCGTCCCGTCCTTCTGCACGAGCGCGGCGTAGAGAACGTTCGTGCCGTCCGTCAACGCCCCGAAGGACGTATAGTCGGGCGCTGACGGCTCATATGTCTCCACCGCCCTTCCGGGAAGCGACTTGTACAGGTTCGACGGATGATAGCGGGAGGTGTACACGACCGTACCGTCCGCACTCAGATCGTAGCGGCGAACCGAGTCTTCGTTAAAATGCGCATTCGGCAGCGAACGCGACTCGCCCGTGGTCAAATCCACGACGCTGTCGTTCAATAACGCGAAATTTCCGTTGGCCTCGTAGAGCTGCTGTCCGTTCCAGCTGTTCCGAACGGCTCCGTCCTGCCAATAATACGTCTTGCTTACGGCGGTATATACCGTGCCTTCGGCGGACAACTCGGCTCTTAGCAGCTGGTAGATGCCGTTGAACTCGGCGACTTTTGTTTGGCTGTGATCCGCACGGCCGTACAGCCAGAGCACATGGCGTTGTTTGGGCAAATTCGTGATCGGGTCCCGATAATCCTCCAGCTGCTTCCACAAAACGCGGCTCGCGTCGAAGTCGAGAATCGTTCCTTTGAATCGCTCGAGGAGCGTTTCGGGAGCACGGCCGTCAAGGCCTTGCACCCGTACGGGAGCAAGCCGGTCGGTCATGCTCCCGTCGCCGAGTTGTCCGCCTCCGTTACTCCCCCATCCCCAAGCGGCTCCGTCGCTAGTGACGGCCAAGCTATGGTAGTCGCCGGCAGATACGCGAGTTACCGCGCCGAGTCCTTGTACTTGAACGGGAGCGAGGCGATCCGACGTACTCCCGTCGCCGAGCTGTCCCTGGCTGTTATTGCCCCACGCCCAGACCGTACCGTCGCTCGTGACCGCCAAGCTATGACCGTTGCCCGCAGCGACGCCGACCACGTTCTCCAGACCGCTCAGCCGAACGGGAACGGCGCACGCGGTCGTCGTGCCGTCGCCGAGTTGACCATCGTCATTGCTTCCCCATGCCCAGACGGTCCCGTCGCTCTTCAGAGCCAAGTTATGGTCATTGCCGGCTGCTATGGCGGTCACCGATTCGAGACCCTGCACTTGAACGGGCGTCAAGCGCTTCGAAGTCGTTCCGTCGCCAAGTTGGCCTTCGTAATTATTCCCCCACGCCCAGACGGTGCCGTCGCGCTTCAGCGCCAAGCTGTGATTTCCGCCGGCAGCGACGGCGGCTGTCGAATCGAGCATTTGCACTTGCTCCGGATTATACTTGTAGTAGTATTGGTCCCGGCTGCTTCCGTCGCCCAGCTGCCCGGAATTATTCCCGCCCCACGCCCAGACGGTGCCGTCGCCCTTAACCGCCAAATAATGCCTTGCCCCTGCGGAGACGGCCTCGACCGAGTCGAAAGCATTGCCGAATCTGCCGGTAATCGGGTAGGGCGTCGGGCCGGAAGCAGATTCCGCGTCGCTTGCGAATGGCGGGACGATTCCCCATGTCCAGACGGTCCCGTCGCGTAACAACGCCAAGCTGTTGCAGTTACGGGCTGCGATGCCGTCGACCCCTTTCAGGCTCTTGACCGGAACGGGAGCGGCATGGCTTGTCGTCGTTCCGTCGCCGAGCTCGCCCCAATAATTGTCTCCCCACGCCCAGACGGTCCCGTCGCCCTTGAGCGCCAAACTATGCATGCACCCTCCGGTCAGTTCGACAGCCTCATCGACGGCCGAAGCCGTTTGATTTGCCGGATTATCGGCGCCCTGCCGGCTGCCGTTCTCCCCCTGCTCCCCTGTAGCGGGCCCGCTCTCCGCGGCGTACGCCGTCGTCGATACGACGATGAAAGCGATTAGAAAACACAAGATGCCCGTTAGCATTCCAATGCGTAATTTCATCCCTTGTTCCCTCCTTATAACGTTAACCGTCACCCTGTGAAGAGATCATGATTCCGGCATGCGGGCTTACGGCTTCCATCTTTACAGAACTTAATGCTCCATATCATCCGCTTCGGGAAAGGCCTGCGGCCGCGATCATCCTCCTTTCCGTGCACGTCCCCTGCCCTCTCGCGCGACAAGAACGCCATGAATCGCACTTAAAGTAGAAGAAACAGCTAAATTTTACCATATACATACTTTTCCAATCTATAACTCCTAAGTCTACCTATAACGTACTCATTACGCGGTTAATTCGCATTCTCATCGGTGAGTCGACTCCTATGGAGGCGCAAGCTTGTTGATCCGGCAAGATCCTTTTCGCCAAATGCGGGCAGTAACGTTTTCCATTCGTTTGGTTATTCCATAAAATTCCATAATTTAATTACGCTTGACCTGCGGGTACTAGAGGTTCCGCGAAACGAAAATTGAAAAATTAGGTTTACAACGAAGGGTCGGTAGCATATAGTTAACTTGAAAAAAGTTTTGCTCGAACGCAACATTTTGTCCCGTGTACAAACATGCTTTTTTTTGTCAATAATGTTGCGCTTGGTCAACTAAATTTCCCTCATACAAGAAGGCGGTGTGCTACTAATGGCGTTCGATCCAAAGCGTCCGGTTTCCAGACGGCAAGTTTTGAAATGGGGGGCTGCCAGCGCCCTTGGCGTTATCGGCAGTTCCATGCTTAACCCCGCATCGTTGTTTTCGAAGTTCGCCAGCGCCGCGCAGGATCATGCTGCGCATTCGGGCAAACAGGGGAAAGAACATGAACGGATGGCGCACGGATACGATCCGGGGACCGAGCTGACGGACGGATTGAAGCAAGCGATCAAGGCGCTCACGGCATTCGATTACGGCAAGACGAGTACGCGGGCGGACGGAAAAACGGTGCGGGACTATCAGCTTGTCGCGATGGATACCGAAGTCGAGATCGCCAAGGGCATCAAATTCCCGGGCTGGGCTTACAACGGCATCATCCCCGGTCCGACGATCCGGTGCACGGAAGGCGATATCGTCCGGGTCAAGTTCTGGAACGGTTCGACGCATCCGCACTCCATTCATTTCCACGGCATCCATTCCCCGAAGATGGACGGTCTGGAGCCCGTCCAATCCGGCACGGAATTCATCTACGAGTTCGAAGCCAAGCCGGCCGGCATGCACGTATACCACTGTCACATCCCTCCGCTCGCGAAGCATATCCACAAAGGGCTTTACGGCAATCTGATCATCGACCCGAAGACGCCCCGGAAGCCGGCCAGGGAGTTGAACATGGTGATGAACGGCTACGACCTGGACTTGGACGGCGCGAACGAGGTCTATACGGTGAACGGCTACGCGTTCGCCTTTCAAGCGCATCCCATCGCGGTTAAAGTCGGGGAGCTGGTCCGGGTTTACTTAAGCAATCTGACGGAGTTCGATCTTATCAATTCCTTCCATCTGCACGCCAATATTTTCAAGTATTACGAAGTCGGCGCGGACCCGGACGCGCGGCCCGTCATCACGGATACGATCATGCAGTGCCAGGGACAGCGCGGCATTCTCGAGATCGTCTTCCCGGAGCCGGGCAAATACATGTTCCACGCGCACCAAAGCGAGTTCGCCGAGCTGGGATGGATGGGATTCTTCGAGGCGAAAGTTTAAGGAATGGAGGCGAGGCAACAGTGAACGCGGAAGTCGAACCCGTGCAAGCAAAGCCGAAGAAATCAAAGACCGTCGTCTGGTTATGGGGCATCGTCCCCTTCGTTCTGCTCGTCGGCATCATCGCTCTTCTCTCGAACCTGGGCACCGGCATCAAGGATAAAGCCGTGGCGCCGATCGAAGCGCTGGACATTCAGCGCATTATCTTGACCGAAGAAGGATTTACGTTGAAGGTGCTGAACACGGGGCCGGAAGCCGTGACGATCGCGCAGGTGGTGGTGAACGATGCGTTTTGGAACGCCGATTTCCATCCGGGCCCGACCGTCGGCAGGTTCGGCGAGACCGAGATCCGGATTCCTTACGGCTGGGTGGAAGCGGATCCCTATACCATCGCGCTGATCACGACCAACGGGTTGCTGTTCACGGGCGAAGTCCCGCTCGCGGTCATGACGCCCGAGCTTGACCCGAACCGGTTCCTGCAATACGGGCTGATCGGCATCTATGTCGGCGTCGTGCCGATCGGACTGGGTTTGCTGTGGTTTCCGTTCATGCGGCGGTTCTCCGATCGTGGGATTCAAGCCGTGCTGGCGCTGACGGTCGGGCTGCTGCTCTTCCTCGCGATCGACACCTTCCAGGAAGGCTTCGAGCTCGGGGCGGCGTCTCCGGGGATCTTCCAGGGCACGAGTCTGGTGTGGCTCGCGGCGCTGCTGAGCTTCCTGTTCCTGCTTGCCGTGGATCAGTCGAACAACAAGAAGGGCATGGTATCGGGCAGGACCGCGGCTTACAAAATCGCGGGAGGGATCGGTCTTCATAACCTGGGAGAAGGCTTGGCGATCGGAGCCGCGTTCGCGGCCGGCAATGCCGCGCTCGGCACCTTCCTGATCATCGGCTTCACCCTGCACAATATCACGGAAGGCGTCGGCATCGCCGCTCCGATGCTGAAGGACCGCCCCGGCTGGAAGACCTTTCTCGCCTTGGCCGTGCTTGCCGGCGGCCCCGCCATCCTGGGCACTTGGACGGGAGGCTTCCTGTTTAACCCGACGCTTTCGGCTTTGTTCTTCGGCATCGGCGCCGGCGCGATCCTGCAGGTCGTGTACGTCATAAGCAAGATGATGCTGAGGGAAGCAGGCAAATCGGGCTCCCCCGCCGTCTCCTGGTCGAATTTTATGGGTCTTACGCTCGGCGTGGCGATCATGTACGCGACGGCGATCTTAGTGAACTAACGAGGAGGTCATGTTAATGCCTATGAATATCGGTATTACCGGATTTGTATTGATTGCCCTGCTTGCGCTGCTGTTATTCGGCCCTTCCAAGCTGCCGCAGCTCGGCAAAGCGATCGGAACCACCATTCGGGAATTTCGCACCGGCACCAAGGAACTGGTCGAGCAAGACGATACGACGAAAGAAAAAGCCGAGAAATAGCGCCTGCCGCCGATTTCCGCTACGCCGAAAAGCCGCGTGATCCTCACGCGGCTTTTTCGTCTGCAGCAACGTAGAGGCGCAGCGGATCTGCGCGCTCGTTCTATATGCAACGTCGGTCTGATTAATCGCATGCATCTGCCTCGGGAACTCTTCCCGCTGCGTAAATGGTTGTAACGGGTGGCATCCTATTCTTGCGGGCAAACAAAATGCGCTGCGTCTAAATGAAATAAAGGAGACTTATCCATGACTACGGCACAACAACCTTTACATTCGGGGTTCGGCGCGCAAACGACGGCGCAAGAAGCGCTTGCGGGACGCGACCTTCAAGGAAAGATCGCGATCGTGACAGGCGGTCACGGCGGCATCGGATTGGAAACGACGCGCGTTCTTGCCAACGCGGGCGCCACCGTCATCGTCGGCGCGCGCGACGTCAAGAAGGCGCAGGACGCGCTCTCGGCCTTGAACGGCGTCGAAGTTCTGCGACTCGACCTTGCCGATCCCCGGTCCATTGACCAGTTCGCCGTCGAAGTCCTGGCGTCCCACCGGGCGCTGGATCTGTTGATCAATAACGCCGGGGTCGCGAATCCGCCGGAGATCCGGGACGCCCGCGGCTTCGATACCCAGTTCGCGACGAATCATTTAGGTCATTTTCAACTGACGGCAAGGCTGTGGGAAGCCTTGATCCGGTCCGGCCATGCCCGCGTCATCACGCTTTCTTCCATCGGCCACATGCTGGGGCCGATCGACATGGACGACGTGAATTATTCCCGGAGACCGTACGACAAGGACCTTTCCTACGGCGCATCGAAGACCGCCTGCTCGCTCTTCGCGGTCGCGCTTGATAAACGGGGCCAAGCACACGGCATTCGCGCGTTCGCCGTCAACCCCGGCGCGATTCTCACCGGCTTGACGCGCCACCTGAGCGACGAGGAATTGGCCGCCTGGGGCGTTCGCCGCGACGAGAACGGCGCATTCATCGCTCCTGCGGGCTTCAAAACCCCCGAGCAAGGCGCGGCCACGTCCGTATGGTGCGCGGTCAGCCCGCTGCTGGAGGGCAAAGGCGGCGTGTACTGCGAGAACTGCGACATCGCCGCGATCGTTCCCGCGGACAGCAAGCTCCTCACGGGCGTACGTTCATGGGCCATCGATCCGGCGGCGGCCGAATCGCTTTGGAACCTCAGCGAAGACCTTCTGGGCATGACGCAGGTATCGATTGCGGGATACTCAAAATAAACCCGAAGTCAATTTCGCATTCGCAAGTCCATTCCGGGCTTGAAGAAAAGTCCGCTGCGTTCGCCTTTCCAGGCGATGCGCAGCGGACTTTTCTTCCATGTCCAGCTATGCTTGCGACGGTTCGAAGGTACGGACGACTTCGTACATGCCCGGTTCGAACGTCGCGATCGTCAGGGCCTCCTGCAGGTACGGCAGCGGCTTCGGGTCGCTTCTCATCGCTTGGTAATCTTCCTCGCTTCTCCACTGCGCGTACATCGTTACTTTCGTTCCGTCCAAGCTTCGATGAAGACTGCAGGACACAAAGCCCGGCGCATGACGGACGGAGACTTCCGTCGCGCTCGTCAGCAGCCCGACGAGACGATCCTGATTCGCGGGATCGACCGTGAAGACATTGATGAACGTCAGGACGCGCGCGTCCATTGCGATAAGGGTCATAGCGTGAACTCCTTGTTCGTAGTTTCGCAAACGCAGGCAGAGGCGTCATTTGCTCTGCTTATCTTTGGATTCATGCCGCTCCCGTATACATGGCGATCATGCCGGATATCGCCGTTATGCTGCTCATCCGCGCGCCGTCTGCGATTCTTGGCCGCTTGCCTTCAGCATGGAAGACAGTCTCTCGCTATCGGCAGCGCTGCCCGGCGCGTACACGACCAGCGTGATCGCCTCCCGCTCGGCGGCATAGAAGGCATTGGATCGCAGATCGATCTCGCCGGATGCCGGATGAATCATCCGAAATTGATTCTCGTGCAGGCAACGCACATCGTGGCGCTCCCACATCGCCACGAATTCGGCGCTTGCCTTTCCCAGCTCCTCGACGATCTCGCTCACGCAGGGATCTTCCATGCGGCGGGCATAGGCCGTGCGAAACGCCGCGACCAGCTTGGCGGCCGACGTCTCCCAATCCGCGAACCTGGACCTGAACGCAATATCGGTAAACAACAGCCACATCAGGTTCTTGGTGCCGTCTTCCTTGCAGGATAGCTTGAATCCGCCGAACATCTCGTCAGCGGCGCGATTCCACGAAAGCAGGTTCCAATTGCCGTCGATCGCGTATACGGGCATCTGGCCGAATTGGTTGACGATGAGCTCCAGCTCCGGATCGGATGTCATCGGTCGGTGCGCTTCGCTCCCCGTCTCGAGCGGTACGTTGCGATTCGCCAGCCAGTACAAATGGACCCGTTCGTCCGGCTGAAGCCGAAGCGTTCGGGCCAAGCTTTCAAGAACGCTGTCCGACACGCGGATATCCCTGCCCTGCTCCATCGCCGTGTACCAATGCAGCGAGATCCCGGCCAGTGCCGCCACTTCCTCGCGGCGAAGCCCCGCGGCGCGGCGGCGGACGCCGGCCATGGCGGTCAGTCCAACTTCCTCCGGCGTCAATCGTTGACGGCGGTTTTTCAGAAAATCCGCTAATTCCCTGCGCCGAATATCTTCGCTCATCGCGCTTCCCCCTTGCGTCATGCTCTGGTTAGTATCCTTCTCTTGCGTGATGTCCATTTATCGTCGTCTTCCTATTCTCCTTATTTCCCGGCAAAAAGCAAGTCGGCCGGCGAGCGACGCGATCATCCGGATCGGTTAAGGTGGTAGTCCCAGTACTAGGCTCAGCACTTGCAGCATCGGCAATTGCACCATAAACGCGGTACTGCCGCCATCCGAATGCGCGCCGTATGATGTTCATGCACCTAAGACGAGAGGAGAGATCGACATGAATCAAAACGAAACGAAACTGGAAGGCAAGGTAGCTTTCATTACGGGAGGCAACCGGGGCATCGGGCTGGAGACGGCGCGCGAATTGGGCAAGCTTGGCGCTGCGGTGGTCATCGGCGCGCGAGATCGAGCAAAAGGGGAAGCTGCCGCCGTCGCGCTTCGTTCCGAAGGCATTCAAGCGGACGTGCTTGCGCTCGATATCACGCGCTCGGAGGACCGCCTTGACGCCTATGCTTATTTTGACCAACGTTACGGAAAACTCGACATGCTCGTCAATAACGCCGGCGTCCAACTCGAGGTCGAGCATCTGGCGCCGATGAATAATGCGACGAGCGTGTCGCCGGAAGTGCTGCGCCGATCGTTCGACGCCAACTTCTTCAGCCAGGTCGAGCTGACGCAGCTCCTGCTCCCGCTGCTGCGCAATGCGCCGGCGGCCAGGATCGTCAATCTATCCAGCATACTCGGTTCGCTTACGCTCCAAGCGGATCCCGCTTCTCCGATCTACGGTCTGAAGCTGCTGGCCTACGACGCTTCGAAAGCGGCCATGAACGCCTTTACGATTCACCTCGCCCATGAACTCCGGGAGACGCCGATCAAAGTCAATTCCGCGCACCCGGGTTGGGTGAAAACGGAGCTTGGCGGCAAATACGCCGACACGGACGTGCGCGAAGGCGGCCGGACAAGCGTCCGATTGGCCACTTTGCCCGCGGACGGACCGACGGGAAAGTTCATTCATTTGGGCGAAGAATTGCCTTGGTAAACCGCTGACCTCATGTTAGTCCGCTAACGCAACTCCATCATCGAAGGCGACGGTCGTCGGGATCGCGCACGAATGCCGCGTGCCGGATAGCCGTCGCCTTCTCTTTCCGCATATTGCGCAATCCTACTACGAACCGAGGGAGATCAACCATGGGAACAACCTGGAAAATATACATGCTTGCCGCGGTCAGCTTTCTGGTCGGGACATCCGAATACATGATCGCGGGCATTTTAGATAAAGTCGCCGCCGATATCGGCGTAACGCTCGCCGCAGCCGGCCAGCTCATAACGGCCTTCTCGCTTGCCTACGCCGTCGGCACCCCAATACTGATGGCGGTCACGTCACGGCTCAATCGCCGGGACCTGCTGCTGTACGCGCTGGGTCTGATCGTAGTCGGCAATGCGCTTGTTGTCCTGCTGCCGGGCTATGGCTTTCTGCTGCTGGCCAGGGTTATCATGGCGCTCGGCACCGGCGTTTTCGTCGTGACTTCGCTTACCGTAGCCGCCAGATTGGCCCCTTCGAACAAGCAGGGCAGCGCAATCGCGGCCGTCCTCATGGGAATCAGCGCTTCGCTCATCCTAGGCGTGCCCCTCGGCCGGATCATCGCCGCTTCCTACGACTGGAAGCTGATCTTCGGCGGAATCGGGCTGCTCGCCGTACTTGCGATGCCCGCCGTGGCGCGGTCGATTCCGCGGATGAACGGCGACGCGCCGGTCTCCTTGGCCCGGCAGCTGACGATGATTAGACGCCCTCGCATCGCGATCGCCCTGGGCATCACTTTTTTTTGGATATTGGGCTATGCCATCGCCTTCACTTATTTGTCTCCTTATCTGCTTGAAGTCGCCGGGATGAGCGAGCGGTGGGTAAGCTCGGCTCTCTTCGCCTACGGCATCGCCAGTCTCATCGGTTCCAAGGCAGGCGGTTACGCCACCGATCGGTGGGGCGTCGCACGCACGCTAACCGGAGGCATGCTGCTGAACATGGCCATGCTGATCCTGTTGTCGGCAGCGGCGGGCACGGCCTTCTTCCTCGTCTTTCCGCTGCTGATGCTCTGGTCGTTCTTCTCTTGGTCGTCCGCCCCGACCCAGCAGTATTACCTCATGACGCTGGCTCCGGAAGCGTCCGGCACCATGCTCGGCCTTAACACCTCCGTCCTGCAGTTGGCGATGGCGGCGGGTGCCGGAATCGGAGGCATCGTCATCGACCATAGCTCGCTGCATGCCGTCACCTGGATAGCCGCTGCCTCCATTGCCGCAGCCGCCGTGACGACCGCCGCGGTGTTCGGCAGATCAAGGCTGCAATCCGGCAGCACAACCTCCGGCGCAAGCGAATCTCCCCCCGTTATCTGAACCGTTCAACCAGCGGCAGGATGATTTCCTGCAGGAAGGCGGGGTGGAACAGCAGCGGCAGCGGCAGGATCAGCCATATCAGCGTCCACGCCTGGCCCAATCCCGGTACGGCCGACAGCGGCTTCCCGCTCCGTTCCAGCAGGCCTTCGAACGAGACGGCCGCGCCATGCAGCAGGAAATACGCCGTCGGCCCGCCGAAGCCCTGCCGAACGGGCAGGCTGATCGCCAGCTCGTGCAGGATGCCCGAGAAAACGAAGGCCGCTATGCGGGCGGCGGTTCGGCCCCATACCAGCGATAGCGGACGGTACGCGCCGATCGCCGTCATGTCCGAGAAGGCCAGGTTCCACCGGCGGCTCCAAAACTCGCCCAGGCTGCCGGATAAGAATGGATTGCGGAACTGCCGCCGGCAGTCGAAGCCGGCCAGGCGCCATAATCCCGCCACGATCGTAAAGAGGCCGAAGTGCAGCATGAGGCTTAGTCCCGCAAGCAGCGGCAGCACCGCCCCCGTCAGGCCAAGGTTCCACGCGGCTCCGTGTCCCCCCGCCAACGGGATCCACGGCTGCGCGGCCAGCACGGTCAGAACGAGTCCGGCGGCAAACCGCCTGGCTCCGCTCCCGATATAGCTGACCGAGTCGCCGTAAGGCGCTGCCGCCCTGCGGGCGAACGACTCCGGTCTCATGCCGAACCAGAGATGAAAGGCGATCCATCGCCGCGAAGACAAATATCGGCCGCCGCGGCTCGTCCACTCGACGTAGACGATCGATTTCATGCCATACAGCAGCACGCCGATGATAGCCAGCATGCGGACGGCTGCGGGATAACCGGCCGCGGCCATGTCCGCGAACGCTACGGCGAGTATCGCGGCCGTCCAAGCCAGCAGGCGCTTGAGCCCGAGGGAGCGCAGCCCGGCAACCAGAAAGCCCGCCAAGGGCAACAACGCCAGCAGCAATAAGATAACGGCGATCATCGCAGCAGCCCCGCGAAGCCGGCAAACGCGACCCCGCCGTATACGACGGCGATTAAAGCGAAGCTCGCAACCAGCAGCCATTCCCCGTACCGATAGATCCCGCCGGTCGGCAGGCCCTGCTTGTCGAAATATAAAAACTGGATGCCCAGCCGACCGGCCCAGTAGCACGCGATGAAGCCGCAGATCGCCGTCGACAACCGCGAACCGTCCGCCAAGCTTGAAGCCAGCGCGAGGGACAGTCCCGCAAAGAACAGGTTGGTGCCGAATATGTACGCCGCATACGTCCAGAAGATCTGCCCGAGCAGCGGACGAAGGCAAGTTAGCTGCTCCTTCCACCGCAGCAGCCGCGGAACCGCGAGACTGCCGACGGCCACGCCGAGCTGCAGCACGCCGGCGATCTTGATCCATCCCTCTACCCCGAGCGCCGATGCCGTCATGGTCCGTCACCCTCCCCGTCTTCGATCAGCCTGCCGCGCATCTCCCCGTCGGCATGCAGCGTGCATAAGCTTGGTCCGCGGCCGGCGAGCCGGTAGCGCCAGCGCGCGATCAGATCGTAGACGCCGTCCCGGAGGACGGCAGGCAGTACGACGGCCCCATACATCAACGGCCATGGTCCGTCGAGCTTTCGCAGCACGCGAAGCGCGGCCATGGATTTGACGTAATGCTTCCCCTCCTCGATCATGACGAAGCTGTCGGCATACTCCCCGTTCGTCCCTCCCCGCTCCGGCTCGGAAATCCCCGCGCGGCCGGCTATCGGGACGCTCCCGGCTTGTCCGGCTGCGGTCCCAATTCCTTCGTCGCGCCTTCCTTCCGCCAGCAGCCGTTTCCCGGCCGCCGAGCGAAGAGCGGCAAACCGGAACCTCCCCGCCGCGTCGCGCTTGCAGACGAACCGGGCTATACGATGACACAGCGGGCAATCTCCGTCGATCAGGATGACGATGCGTTCTTTCGTGCCGGATTTCGTTCGTTTCATGACGGCATCCCTCCTTCTTCTACCGTCATTGTAGTCCCGGCGGCCGCCGCTGCGCAGTGCCAACTTTTATAGCCGCATGCCGAACGGAGGTACTACGCGAAGTAGTACCTCTTCAGTCGAACCTATAGCAACTCGGCTTCCGGCATCATCGCAATCCGCCGGCCAGGGCTCTGAGGAGATCCGGTTCAGAACCCGTTCGACGCATCGTCCGTTTCATAGATCTTCGCGGTCAAGCGCGGGAGCTCCGCGATGTCGAAGGACGGCTCGTACCGGTCGACCAGCGCGACGTTGCGCTGCACTTCGCTCGGCCAGCGCATGCCGACGTTGATGACGCCCACTCTCGAATCGGACAATAGGAATTTCAAGCACACTTCATACGGATCCGCCGCTTCGAGCCAGCTCGGCTCCAGCCGTTCGAGCAGCCGCTGCAAGATTCCGGACGTCATGGGCCGCATCACGGCGACCCCGACGTTCTTTCGGACGGCGCGGTCCAACAAATGCAGCGAAGCGGACTGATGAATCAGGCTGTAGTTGACCTGTACGAGACCGAACTGACCCGAATCCACCAAATCCAGCGCCGAATAAGCATCCTCCGTCGTCAAACCGAGCCAGCGCACCTTTCCTTGTTCCCGAAGGCTCAACAGCGCCTCAAGGGGTCCCTCGTTCAGGATATGATGCGTATCCGCGCCGGAATAGGTGCCGCCATGAAACTGAATGACGTCGACATAATCGCTCCGCAGCCGCTTCAGACTCTCTTCGACGCTCCGGATGACGGCAGCCTTGTCTTGACCGTGCCCGGCCACCTTCGTGGCCAAAAAGCATTCGTCCCGCCGGGTGCGCATGACGTCGCCGATAATCGATTCGCTATGGCCGTTTCCGTAGCTCGGGGCCGTGTCGATGTAATTGATGCCCGCATCGAGCGCGGCATGGATCGTGCCGATCGCCGTCTGCCTGCCCTCCGCGCTGTAGGGGTCCCAGCCCCTCGCTTTGTTGACCCCCGCGAACACGTACCCGCCGACCGCGAGACGGCTTGCGTTCAGTCCTGTTTTCCCCAGTACCGCGTATTTCATTCTCCAGTCCCCCTCTATACGTGCACGACGATGGAACCGGCTTCCACCGTGACGGGATACGTGTCCACGCCCGGGGATTCCAGGGCTTCGACCGTCACGTCGTAGGTCTTGACCAAGCATTTATGCGGGTCGAAGATGGACTTGCCGGTGGTAAGGTCGAACTCCCAGCCATGCCACGGGCAGATCAGGATCTCGCCTTGCCGGCCGTAGGCGTATTCTCCCGGCGCCGAGGGCAAGGTCATGCCGGTTACGGTGCCGACGCACAGCGGCGCGCCTTGATGCGGGCAGCTGTTCTTGAGCGCGTAATACGTATCGTTCACGTTGAATACGCCGATCGGCCGTCCTTCCAGGACCAGCGTTTTTCTCGTTCCCGCCGGAAAATCGGCGACTGCTCCAATCACGTGCTTTCCCATGCCAAGCGCCTCCTTGAGCTATAGCTTGTAAAATTCGAGCGCGTTCTCGTAAAAGATCCGACGGCGCAGCGAGTCCGGCAGCTTGGGGAAAGCGCGGGTCGGCGAATCGAAATCCCAATGCGGATAGTCGCTGGAAAACATCAGGATATGCTCGGCGTCCATCATGTCGAAGATTTGCAGCAGATGGTTGTCGTTATCCGGTCTCTCCAACGGTTGCGAAGTGATCCGCACGTGATCGCGCAAATATTCGCTCGGTTTGCGCTTCAACCAGGGGACCTCGGACCGGAGCGCTTTATACTCCGCGTCGAGCCGCCACATCAGCGGCGCCAGCCAAGAGACGCCGCCCTCGACCAAGGCGATCTTGAAGCCCGGAAAGCGCTCGAAGACGCCCTCCGTGATAAAGCTTACCAGATGAGATTGGAAGCCGAGGGACAGGCAGGTATGCCATTCGATGTAATGGGTCGGAAATCCCGGCGACGGCTGCACGTTGATACCCATCCCGTCGGTACCGGGGTGAATGGCGAAGGGCAGTCCGAATTTCTCGCAAGCCTCGTAGATGGGATAGTATTGCCGCTGTCCGAACGGGGCGCGGGCGCCGGAATCGGTCATGACCTGCACGAAGTGCGGATGTCCCGCCCACCGCTCGATCTCGCGCGCGGCGGCTTGCGGATCCTGCGTGTTCACCGTGATGGATCCTTTGAATACGCCGTCGGCGTTGTATTTGCTGAGCCACGTGTCCGCGAGCCAGTCGTTAAAGGCGGCCGCGATGGCGGTCCCGAAATCGGGATCGGGATGCAGGTTGCAGAAAGCGCGCGGCATCAGGATCGCGTAAGCATGGCCGTACTCGTCGATGAGCTGCTTGCGCAGGAGGTCCGGATCGGAGCCGGACGGCCCTCCCTGCGGCGGTCTGGCGTCCACCCGGTCGCCTTGCACGGGATTCCCGAAAAAGCCGCGTCCGCCTCCGTTATAACGGTCGCGCCAAGGCTGCTTCATGTACGAGCGGATCTCCTCCGTGTTGCGAGGGTAAGGATGCACGTCGCAATCGATGATTCCCGTTCGCGTCGACTTTTGTTCGGCTTTCGTTTCCGTCTGCTGTTCCATCCGTCAGTTCGCCTCCGATTCGTTTATGAGCGCTGATTCATGAAATAATTGTCGTGCCCGGGAATCACGATATCCGCGATTGCCGCGATGCGGTCGATGGATCGTACGGCCGCTTCCGGATCGGTCGTATTGAAATAATAGTCGCGCGCGCGGAAGAAATCCCGGGTCATCGCCGCATCGCCGGCCACGACCACGGTCTGGCCCTCGCTCGCGAACACAAGCGAGCTGTGTCCCTCCGAATGTCCGGGCGTATGCACGATTTGAATTTCGGGCGTCAAGCTTTGATCCGCCGGAATCAATTGATCCAACAGCAGGCTTTCGGGGCTGTCCGGCGGCAGCTGCCCGCGGCAGTGTTCGATCTCGCGACGGGGCATGAACCGCCTTGCTTCCGGAAACGCTTCGATGCCGTACCGGTGATCGCCGTGAAAATGCGTGAGGAACACGTCGGTGATGCGCTCCGGCTTCAAGCCTGTCCGCTGGTCCAAGACGCGGACCATTTCTTCGGGCGGACAGCTCGGGTCGACGATGATCGTTCTTTCGTTCAGTCTGATCAAGGTGCAGGTGCAGCGGGGCGACCGGTATGCCGTATCGGACGATTCGCCCCAAAACTTGTTGCGGCTAAGGTGCCCGATCGTCAATACGTCCCATCGGATCGTTCCGGCGTTGCCCTTTCCGTCTGTCGGGTCCATTGCTTCAGCTCCCTGGCGATCGATTTCCATGCGCGGCGTGCTTGTCTACTCCGAGAAAGCGCTTTAGCGATTGCGCGCCGCTAGGCGATTGCGATCAAGCGCCTCATGGATGTCGCGGCTTTCCCGGCGGATATGATATCCATTATAAAAGAAATCGCGCCTAACAATAAGAACTGAAATGGAATTCAGTTACTTACTTCCAGGTAACCTAACCCGAAAGCTGGCCAATAAACGAAACAGCCTTGGCCCGCTTCAGGAGCGGGACAAGGCTGCGCCGGGAAAGTATCCCGCGGCGATTCGGTTATTGGCGAAGCGGCGGCAGCGGCGTGAAAGTCATCGCGATCGGCAGGTTGCTGCCCGATGCGATGGTGAACACGATGTCGACGTCCTCCTCGAGCAGGCCGGTGCGGTACATGACGGCCGCCTGGTCGCTGCTTCGCAGCGCCTGGTTGTTCGCGACCGTCACGAGCTGATTATTGACGAGGAACGCGCCCGTGTACAACCCGCCTCGCGCATTCAGCGAGATCATGGTGCGCGGCGCGACATGCGCCAGGTGCAGGCGGTAGAGCACCCCGTAATTGCCGCGATTGTACTCCAGCTGCCCCGTCGTCTCGTCGATGCCGTCCAGGATCGTATCGATTCCCCCTTTTTCGCCGAACATGACGCGCTGCGGGGTTGCGCCGAGCTCGTCTTCGATAGCGATGGAGCGGTCGGCGTTGTAGAACGTGCCTCTGACATGGACGCCGTCCCGCGGCATCACCGGCAGGTTCAGAAGCTCTGCCTTCGGATCCTTGCCCGCGGCGGTGACGACGATGTTGTACAGCAGCTCTTTATCGGAATACGCATCCACGTAGGAGCTGAGCGATTCGCCCGGCTTGATCGGCGTCTTGGCGATCTCGGGCAGAATTTCGATCGTCTCGCCGGGACGGATCGTCGACCATTGCGGCGCGGGATTGCTGGCCAGCGAGGTCAGATAGCGAGACGTGGACAGCTTGCCTGCCAGCTCGGGCGATGCCGTCGGACCGCCCATGCCCGCGGCGCTCTTGTTGTAGTTGACCGAGGAATTCCCCATGTTGGTCGCCAGCAGATGAATCGTGACGGGGTACCCGATCTTATTGACGTTGTGGAACATGAACCTGACTTTCCCGGTCATCTGGGCGTGGTACTCGATGCCTTCTTGAACGAGCGTCTCCGGGCTGTTGCTGCGAATCATTTGGGACGGTTCCGACACGATCGTATATTTGTACGAAGGGAAGTTCAGCACCGCTTGACCGTCGACCGCGTAGATATCCCCCGTCGCCGTGAACAGCCGGTCGTATTCGTCCTTCGTGTACAGCACTTCGCTCGTGACCGTGACCGTCTTCGTCACCGTGGATATCAGGCCGTTTTTGTCTTCGACGGTCAGCGTGACGGCTTTGTCCCCTGGCTCGAAGAACGCCTTGTCGTTGCCCGCGAACGCGCTGCGGACGATGGCGTTCTCGTCGTCGGTGCTCAGATCCGTGTACGTCACGGTCTCGCCGATCCGGTACTGCGGCTTATCCGTGGCGAAATCCGCGACCGGCGGCAGGTTTGGCGGTTTGACCGTTACGGTGACGGAGTACGGATCGCTCCAGACGCCGTTGCTGTCTTCCACTTCTCTCGTGACGATATAGATGCCGGCATCGGGAAACACGTCCATCCGGCCGGTCCAGCGTTCGTCCATGAACGGCAAGCCCGTCGCGTTAGTCGCATGGTCCACGTAGGTGACCATCGTTTGCCCCGCATAGATCTCGGCAGGCTGCACTTCGAAATCCGCCGTCGGCTTCGGCGGGATGACCGCCGTCGACCATTTCAGCGTGATCTGTTTGCCCACGACCGCGATCGTGCTGTCCGCCATCTCCCCCCAGGAACGAAGCGGTACCATGAGGTAGCCGTTCGAGATATACGCCGCGCCCGCAAGCTTGGTCTGGACGCCGTCGCGGGTAGCGAAACCGCTGCCGATCTTGAAGACGAGCCGATGCTTGTCGTTTGCCGCGATGGATTCTTTCTTCACGGCGTCGTACGAGATCTTGTAGCCGTATCGGGCCGCGATGGAGCTGAATGGAATATAAGTTCTGCCCTCTTTGGCGGCGACGGGCTGCGCGGATTGATAAGTTACGCCGTTATGGATCATCTTGGCGCTCCCCATGGTCAAGTCGAGCCTATCCGTGGCCGCCGCCGGCTCGAGCGGCGCAAGGCCTTCGGCCGAAGTCGAAGCTGGATCAGCTGCGACGGACCCGATAGACATCAATAACAACGATACGACCAACAACCATTTTGACAATTTCATGCTACGTCTCCTCTGCTCTCTCTATTTGCCCCCAACGCGGGGAACGCGTCTGTCGGCAGCACTTCACTGGCTACAATGGTAAGTAAGACGATACACTCCTTGTAATAGTTGCGAAATATTGGAAAATTATTTTTCGGGCGCGAAGCTTGATTTGCACGATTTTCCGCTTATGCGAATGGAAGCCGACCGCCTTTCGTTTCTGCCAATTCATGACATCTCGTTAAATAGTGGAACCTTTTTCGCGGACGACCCGTCAATGATGTCGAAATGAACAAACACACTACTCCACGAGGTGACAGAAAATGAAGAAACCGTTCAAAATGATTGCACTCTCCGCCGCCGCCGTAATCGCGCTCAGCTTCGCAGGCCAATCGATGGCTTCCGCAGCATCGTTCAAAGATATCGCCAACGTTCCGGGCAAAGACAAAATCATTGCCCTGCAGCATAGCGGCCTGATCAACGGCATCAGCCCTTACCTGTTTGCACCGTATAGAACGATCACGCAAGCCGAAGGCGTTACGCTGATCATCAATGCGCTGGGACTGAATCTGGATCTGGTGCGCTTCGCACATCCGCCGAAAGCTTCCGACTACTTTACGAACGTCAGCAATAACGCATGGTACTCGAACGCATTCATCGTGGCGCAAGTCAACGGCATGGACCTGCCCAAGAATCTGCTGCCAGGCAAGAAGCTGACTCGCGAAGCATTCACGTACCAACTCATTCATGCAATCGAAGCCAATGGCCAACTGCCTGCGGTGAAGCCGGTCGTCGTGAAGATCAAAGACCAGGACCGCATTGCCTCCAGCTACTCCGGTACGATCCAGCGCGCTTTGAGCTACGGCGTCGTGCACCTGGACAACCACGGGAAGTTCAATCCCAAGCGCGAAGTTTCCCGGGCCGAAGCGGCCGTCGAGATCAGCAACGCGCTGGCCTACTTGAAGGCTCACCATGCGCCGACAGCCCCGTCCGCGCCGCATAACGAGACGATCACGGGCGAACAAGCCGTGAAGCTGATCAAGCAGGTCGTCGGTCCGAAAGCGAACCTGCAAATCAAGATCGATCCGAACGCCGTCGTGACCCGCGAGTCGTTCACGTACCTGCTCGTCAATACGCTTCAGACAAGCGGCCAGCTGCCAAGGCTGAACCTGGTTCCGGCGGATATCAAAGACGGCAATAACATCGCCGTCGACCACCAAGGCGCGATCCAAACGGCGCTTGCCCTCGGCTTCGTGAAATTGGATCAATCCGGCAACTTCAATCCGAAAGCCGGTCTCACCGTTGCCGATGCGACCGCGATCGCGAACCAAGCCATGCAATACCTGAAGGCTCACCAAGCGCCGTCCGCGCCGCATAACGAGACGATCACGGGCGAACAAGCCGTGCAGCTGATCAAGCAAGTCGTCGGCCCGAAAGCGAACCTGCAAATCAAGATCGATCCGAACGCCAGCGTGACCCGCGAGTCGTTCACGTACCTGCTCGTCAATACGCTTCAAACGAGCGGCCAACTGCCGCGGCTGAACTTGGTTCCGGCGGATATCAAAGACGGCAATAACATCGCCGTCGACCACCAAGGCGCGATCCAAACGGCGATTGCCCTCGGCTTCGTGAAATTGGATCAAGCCGGCAACTTCAATCCGAAATCCGGCATCTCGCTTGCCGATGCGACCGCGATCGCGAACCAAGCCACGCAATACCTGAAGGCTCACCAAGCGCCGTCCGCGCCGCATAACGAGACGATCACGGGCGAACAAGCCGTGCAGCTGATCAAGCAAGTCGTCGGTCCGAAAGCGAACCTGCAAATCAAGATCGATCCGAACGCCGTCGTGACCCGCGAGTCGTTCACGTACCTGCTCGTCAATACGCTTCAAACGAGCGGCCAACTGCCGCGGCTGAACTTGGTTCCGGCGGATATCAAAGACGGCAATAACATCGCTGTCGACCACCAAGGCGCGATCCAAACGGCGATTGCCCTCGGCTTCGTGAAATTGGATCAAGCCGGCAACTTCAATCCGAAATCCGGCATCACCCTTGCCGATGCGACCGCGATCGCGAACCAAGCCACGCAATACCTGAAGGCTCACCAAGCGCCGTCCGCGCCGCATAACGAGACGATCACGGCGGTAGAAGCCGTGCAGTTGATCAAGGATGCCGCCGGCCCGAAAGCGAACCTGCAAATCAAGATCGATCCGAACGCCAGCGTGACCCGCGAATCGTTCACGTACCTGCTGATCCATACGCTTCAAACGAGCGGCCAACTGCCGATGCTGAACCTCGTTCCGGCGGATATCAAGGACGGCGACAAGATCGATGCCGTGCACCAAGGCGCCATTCAGACGGCGATCGCCTTGAAGATCGTCGCGTTGGACGCGAACGGCAACTTCAATCCCAAGAACGGACTGACCCGCGAGGATGCGAAGGCCATGGTCAACCGCGTTCACGAGCTCGTAAAAGCATAATCGAATTCGTATCCCTATAACGCATGCCGGGAGAGGACGACAATCGTCCTCTCCTTTTTCGCGTCGCCGCCACGACGTTTCCGAGGAACTGGGCGCCAACGCTAATAAAGACAACCTCGAATTCAATGGATGAATTCGAGGTTGTCTCCTTGTACCTGATACCTGATGATGATTTACTCCAATCGCGCCTCTGTTCGGCGTCCTCTCGGCTTCATCTCAAGCTTCTTATACACCCATACCGATCCGAACAGGAATACGGAGGCGATAAGCGAACTGAACGGCAGCATAGCCACGCTATCCGGAGGAAAGACGAACGGAAGCAGCGGGAACGCATACGCGGCCGGAAGCCGCATGCCCGCGGCGCTCAGCAGCAGAAACATCGCGACCAGATCCAGCAGCGCTGCCGCTACCATCGAATCGATAGCAAAGTATAGCATCGTTCCGACCGTCGCGGACATGGTTAACAGCAGTCCCTGCTTGACGGCCATTTTTCCGTTATACATCGGCTTCTGCAGCGACTCGTACACGACGACGAGTATGGGCGGAATAACGGCCATATGCGGGTAGCCGGCGATCCGGCATACGCCGATCCACGCGAATACGAGCACTAAGAACACGAGCATGTAGGTGTACTTTATGTTCGTTTTTTTCGCGAGTCCTTGATTCAACTCCAGCAAGAGCACCCCGAGCATCAACAAGAAGGTCAAGATCGCCACCGCAAGAATAAACGACCATTCGTCCGCGTTCACCACCACCGGCAGCAGCCCGGTAGCGATGGCAGGCGCGAAATTCGATTGCGTGATTCGCAGGAAGATCATGACCAGCACCAAGGCGAGCATTATTTTTTCTAAGTAGGCCGCGCTTGATTGATTGACCATGAAGCCGATCACGGCCGTGGCGGACGGGAGAAGGAAAATCTTCGAGGGTTGCCTGATCCATCCCGCCTCTTTATACACCCACATGGCGACGGCCATCGCCGCGATTTCCGGCAAAATAATTTCGTAGTTATATAGTAACGCCGAAGTGGCGATCATCGCGATTATCAATGCAAAGGCGGCAAGATACGAGATTAGCTTGCCCCTATTCGAACCAGCCATATTCATATAAAAGCTCCTTCTTAGCGATCGTCCGATGCGGTCCAAGCCAACTGCCGCGATAAGCGCCGCTCTCCCGGATGAATGGCGCCAACCTCCAAAGGAGCGGCTCGGCTTGCGACCGTTTTACAGAATGATCGGCGTGAATCCGTCCTTGATGAATTGCGCAAACGCCAGATGCCCGCTGCCCGCCTCGTTCCCGACCAGCGCGACTCCCGCTTCCTGCACGTCTTCGACGACGTCGAAGGCTTGGGCGCATGCCGAACAGCCGCCTTTCAAGATGCCGGTCTTCATGACTTGTTTGTACAACGGATTAAGTATGTGGTCTGCTTTCACGAATTCGTTCGGCCACTTCGTGCCTTCGCCGTCGAAATAGATTTCCACTTCCATGCCCGCTTCGTGCAGCTCTTGGCCGTAAAGCAATCCGTGCATGGCTTTCCCCATATCCTGCTGATTCGCTTGAATGATGATCAAATATTTATTCGTGCTCATGCGTATTTCCTCCCATTGAATAATTTCATGATGATCGAGCTTTTGAACCTAACCCTTGCCGCCAACCCGCGCTATCGGCCGTAAGCATCACCTCCCTTAAAGCGTCCCCTTCAACCCTGCGGATTAAATGGCGACATCTCCGTATCCTCCCACCGCATTTCAGTCGCATTGTCCAACTGGACAACGCCCTTGATCTCGAATCGCACGACCCGGCCCGCGCCGGGAAAAGCCGCGATCGCCGCCTCGTCCCAGATGATTTCGGCCGTGCCGGTCAGATGAAGCGAATGTCCATGATCATAGTCGATGAATAACAGGCCCGACAAAGGATTCGATTGAATGTTTCCCAAGGTGTTGAACATCGAATTGCCGAAATAATCGGGAAACAGCAGCGTATGCGCATCCTCGACCCGAACAAACCCCGGATTTCCTCCCCGGTGCGAGGCATCCATTTCTCCCCGCTCATTCACGCTGCCGATATAGAAAGTGTCTGCCTGCGCGACCCATTCCGTCTGCAGCGGATTCAATTCCTTGCCGCGCCGTTCGGACTTCAGCAGCCTGCGGACGTCCTGCTCCGGACGAAGCGTTCGCTTCTGAATATATTTGGGACAGTTGCCGTAAATCTGATGCGCGGTCACGATGAATTCTTCCTGTTCCATCGCGGCCGTTCCGTTGATTCGCAGTCTGATCCGCCGCTTCGTATCGATGATGAGCAGCCCGATTTGCTTCCGTTCGCTCGACATGGAAGCAAGCGGGTCACCCGCGATCAATTCCGCCCGGATCAATGCCCGTTGTTCATCGAGCACCTCGACGAAACCCGGCTCCCCGGTCAGAAACGTCGTCCATACGTTCCCTTTGCCGTCCGTGGACGATAGTACCGCGAACTGCTGCGTTTTGAGAAAATTCATGATTCCGTTCGAGAAGCGGCTGCTGATCATCTTCGCGTGCTGAGCGGCGATCGCGCCTTCCCCGGAACGGTTCTGAACCATCAATTCGCCTTCATGATAGACATCCTGCATCTTGTTTTCCTCCCCATCAGAACCAGAATGTCGGATACCTGCGGTTCTTGTCCAGATTGTTAAGAATCACGGCAACCAAGACGATCAGCACGGACCCGATCAATACCGGCGCGACCAGGAAGCTCCAGCCGCTGCCGCTTAGAATCACGACCAACGGATCGGCCCCGGCAGGCGGATGCGTGGTCTTGGTCAGCATCATGAGACCGATTGCCAGACCGACGGCTACCGCCAATACCCAATTGCTTTGACCGAACAGATGGCAACAGGTCAACCCCACGAGCGTCGAGATGAGATGACCGCCGACGATATTGCGCGGCTGGGACAACGGCGCGTCCCACACGCCGAATGCGAGCACGCATGTCGCGCCGAACGGAGCCATCATCCAGATGCACGGCGTCAGGTCGCAAAGCAGTGCCAACAGACCGATAACGGTAAATCCGCCGATCGCGCCGATCAGCGCATTCCTTGGGACGACCTTCAAAGGACTCCTTCCTCGCCCGCTCATCTTCAGCCAGTACTTCGTTTGCGTATCGTCCTTGTTATCCACGCATCCACCACCATAAAATTAATGAACTAGTTACCTAGTTATATAATTTATTGTTCAGAATGTCAACTTTTATTTTCTTATTATTTGTTCGCCAAGTTGGAATATGCGGCAAACAGCGTTATAATAGAACTAGTCAACCATGAAATGAGGTGTCTATGATCGAAGAGAAAAAATTTCTCCTGCAAGTCGATCCCCATTTGACGTTCAACGTGAATACGCAGATAAAAGAACAATTGAAATGGCTCATCGGCATCGGTCAGATGGAAGCCGGCGACCTGCTCCCTTCCACCAGTCAATTGGCTGACGAGCTCGAGCTCAATCGCAACACGATCAACTGGGTATACAGCCAATTGCGCGACGAAGGGCTCGTGATCATGCAGAAGGGCCGCGGCACGCAGATTACCGGCGGGAACCAGACCAAGCTGCTCGCGGAAGAACGGAAACCGATGCAGCAGCTGATCGACAGCACCGTGCGCGAAGCCGAGGCCGCGGGATTCGATTTGAAATCCTTTTTCCTGGCGGGGCTTGCCTATACGCTGCTTCAGCCGCCCCACCCTGCCGGCAAGCCGCGCATTTTGTTGATGGAATGCAACGGCCATGATCATCCTTTCTATCGCCAGCAGATCGAACAAGCCACCCACGGCGGGATTGAAACGTTCTTTCTCGATGACGCTGCCGGCAACGAGGATGCCGCGAGAGAGGCGATCCTGCGTTCCGATATCATCGTCACGACTTTGAATCATGCCGACGAGGCCAAGGCGCTCTGTTCCCGCTTCGACAAGAAGGTCGTCGTGATCGGGGCGACCGTCGACGCGTCGCTGTTGCTTGAGATTGCATCGCTGAAGCAGGGCAGCCATGTTGCTTTCGTGTGCCTGGGGAAAACCGGCGGCGAATGGATGGCGAACCGCATTCGCGAAGCGGGGATCACCGCCCTCCGGGTGGAAACGTTGGGAATGGACGAACGCGACTATCTGAGCGGCGCGGTCGATACCTTCGACAAAATATATGCCTCGGCCGCCGTATTCCCGGAACTGAAGAAAATGCTCCCCGACAAAACGGAGCTGTTCCCCATGAAGCTGGAGATGAGCAGCGCAAGTTTATTGCAGGACATCGCCTTGCAGACGCGATGAACGCCCGACCGGGATGGGACGAAGCTGACCCGGACTGGGGCGGACGAGCCAATAAGCGCGAATGGCAAAAAGAAAACCGCCCGTTAAAAGGGCGGTTTTCTTTGTTTAACGTCTATCGTTCGCGTCAACTTGCCGGGCATGATATAAGACGTGTTCGCTTAACGGACTCTCCGCCTCGACTTTCGGGTGATTGAAGCGCTTGACGAAGCGCATGCCGATTTTGCGCATGACATTCTTGGAAGGAGCATTCGCCTCGGCCGTAAAGCTATATACGTCGGCGAAACCCAATTCGTTAAATCCGTAACGCAAACAAGCTTCCGCGCCTTCGGTGGCATA
This sequence comes from Paenibacillus sp. J22P277, assembly GCF_059383675.1. Lineage (NCBI taxonomy): Bacteria > Bacillati > Bacillota > Bacilli > Caryophanales > Paenibacillaceae > Paenibacillus > Paenibacillus sp. J22P277. The sequence goes on along the minus strand of NZ_JBXENS010000005.1, from coordinate 414,526 downwards.
GCCTTTTCCCCACGCGCTCTTGGACAACCGCCATCCGATCTCCACGCACGGCGTAAAATCAGCCTCGAACGTCGCCCGATGGAACCCTATAAAACCGATAAAGGCATTGTTTTCCTTCGTTTCCACGGCGTATAACCCGTAACCGCACGCATCGAACTCAGCTTGAATCGCGCGATGGAACGCCGCCGTTTCTTCGGCCGACAGCGTCTTGGGAAAATACGCCATCACGTCTTCGTCCGCATTCAGTCGGCTGAACGGCTCCAAGTCGGAATCTTGCCAATCGCGCAAGCGCAATCTCGCCGTCTCGACGTAGATCATGCGATCACCCCTGTTTTCACGATGTTATCCGCTGTACGGAATGCGAGGGCGAGAATGGTCAGCACCGGATTCACGCCGCCGTTGGTCACGTGCACGGAGCCGTCGCTCACCCAGAGATTGTCGTATCCGTGCACGCGGCCCATGGGATCGGTGACGGACGTCGCCGGGTCGTTGCCCATGCGCAGCGTTCCCGCCTGATGCTGGCCGCCGCTTAGCCCCGTGCCTGCTCGCGTGCGCCATACCTGTCGCGCGCCGGCGGTCCACAGCCACTTCTCCGCTTGCTCCGCGAGCATCGCCGAAGCCCGGAGCGACTCCGGATGGACGCTCCCGGAGAGCTGAACGACGGGAAGACCGAAGCGGTCCTTCACGGCCGAGAGCCGAACTCTCGACCCGGCAGTCGGGATTTCCTGAATCGGGCCTTGAATCTGGCTCGTCCGCAAGAAGCTGTCGCGCATCGTTTCCTTGCCCGCGCTTCCCCAGCGGGCCGCATCCGGCGCAAGCGCGCGGTACCAATGAACGAGCGGCAGCCGGGTGAAATCGTTCGCCAGCAAGCCGCCCCCGATCACGCCGGCTTCGCCGCTGTGGTCGAAGCGGAAAGTGGCGATGCTCACGCCCGGCCCGAGTCCGTCCTGAACCGGTTCGTCGAACACGCCGTAGGCGCCGGCATAGAGATGGCCTTGCAGATTCCTGCCGACTTGACCGAACCGGTTGCCGATCCCGTCCGGTTCCGCGTCGCTGGCCGAGTTGAGCAGCAGGCGCGCGCTTTCGATGGCGCCGGCCGCGACGACCACCTGTCCCGCCCGGACCTGCCGGCGAAGGATCGCGCCTTCGGTTTCCCGCGCGAGGCGAACGCCGGCGGCATGCGTGCCCCCTTCCGTATCGATGCGTTCCACGATGGTATCGCAGATCAAGTCGCAATTGCCGGTGGCGAGCGCTCTCGCCAGCATCGTGTTATGGCCGCCGTTCTTGCTGTTGGTCGGACAGGCGAACCCGACGCACTGGCCGCATCGCCCGCAGGCCGGCCTTCCGTCGCGTTCGACGGAATTGATGAGCAGCGGCACCGGTCCGGCCGTCCAGCCCAGCTTCGCCGCCGCCTTGCCGAGTACCTCCGTTTCCCTCGTTCCCGACAACGCCGGCATCGGGTAAGGCCGCTCCCGCCGGCCGCGTCCGGGATGCGCATCCCCGTCGCCCGAGACGCCGACTTCCCACTCGGCGCGCTCGTAATAAGGCGCGAGATCCGTATAACCGATCGGCCAGTCGCTTAAGGAGCTGCCGTCCGGAATGCCGTAGCGCGTCGCCATGCGAAAGTCCTCCGGATGAAACCGCCATGCCTGCGCGCCGTACACCCTCGTTCCGCCGCCCGCCGTCATCGCGTTATTATGATAGTCGCCTTCGTGCGGTGCCGTAATCCGCTCTTCCCCGTCCGGCATGAGCATCGTCCGCGGATTGCCTTCCAGGGAAGGGCCGGTGTTGTGCCCGTATTTGCTCAAACGATGGTTCCGCAGGTGATCGCTGCCGACCTCGCCGTAGCGCAGCCAACTTCCGCGCTCGACGACCAGCACCTGCAGGCCCGATTCGGCGAGCACGGCCGCGGCGGTCGAACCACCCGCCCCCGCTCCGATCACGACGGCGTCGTACCGGTCCCGCAGCTCGTCGAACGACCGCTGCGGCAGATCGGTTTCCGGGGCCGGATACGGGATTCCGGGCAGCGGTCCCGGACGGAAACCGATCATGTCCCATGATCGGCCGCCGATATTTCCGCCTGCTTCGGGAGTTCCGTAATAACCATCGACGACGAGGCTCAATAACGCGTCAAAAAACGGCCTCTGCGGAACCGGCCAGTCGCGGACGCGCTCGTGCTGGACGTCGTCCAGCAGAACGTCCTGCTCGCCGGCCGGCAATTCGGCGAATGACCGGCCATGGCGGGCCGCTGCCTCCGCATTCAACGCGAGCAGCCCAGGCTCGATGACGGTCGTCCAATGCGCGGGATCCTCGCCGGCGCGTCGCTCCATGTAGGTCAATGCGCCTGCATCGGTCGCCGACGGCCACGCGTCCCCCGGCACCATGCGGTCCGCAACCGCTTTCAAAATCAGCTCAACCTCGGCGGAAAATGGCTTTCTACCGCCTGTCATCATCGTCCGACACCGCCCGGTGCCTCGTAAACGCCCATCCTCATGAACTTCACTCCTATACGGGTCCACAGCTGTCCCTCTCGATTTGGCCATCCTATGCTTAACGCTTCCATAATAGCATGCGGATCATCCGTTTACGATGGGAAAATAGTAATCCGTCCCGGCAGGCATCGGATTCGCTCAGCCCTTCACCGCGCCTGCCGTCATGCCCGCCACGATCTTCTTGTTGAAGAAGATGAACAGGATCAGCATCGGAATCGAGATGAGGACGATGTCGGCGAACAGCAGGTTCCAAGAGGTCGTGAACCGGCTCATGAAGTTGTACAGCGTGAGCTGCACGGTCGCGTTGGCCGCGCCGGGGAAGAAGTAGAGCGGATTGACGAAGTCGTTGAACACGTTAATGGAGGTAAGGACGATGATCGTCGACGTCACCGGCTTGAGCAGCGGAAAGATAATGCCGAAAAACAAGCGACCGCCGCCGCAGCCGTCGATCATCGCGCTCTCGTCGATTTCCCTCGGGAGCGAAGCAACGAACGCTTTGTACAGGATCGCGGCGAACGGGAAATGCAGCGACACCTCGACAAGGGTGATGCCGGCGAGCGTCTTGAACAGATGGATGCCGTCCAGCACCCAGATCGTCGGCACGATCGCCGGCGGAATCATCAGTCCGGCCAGCACCAGGAAATTGATGAAGGACGAGGCCCGCCCTCCTTCCCTGCGCTGCAGGACGAAGCCCGCCATCGCGGCGACGAGGACGAGGATGCCGATCGAGAGTACCGTCAGCAAAGCGCTGTTCAGGAAAGCGCGCACGAGCATATGCTCGGATGCGGTCAGCACCGCTTTGTAATTCGCGACGAGATGAAAGCTCGTCGGCCACGCCATGGACAGATCCGCCGACTGCGTCTGGCTCTTGAGCGAATTGATGATGACGAAGTAGAACGGGACCCAGAAGATCAGGGTGCTGAAGAAAAGCGCGACCACGCCCAGCGCGAGGCGCCGGCCGCCCTTGCCCGTCGACCGGCTCCCCGCGGCGTCCGCGCCGCGGCCCAAACGCCCGCTTATCGGACTGCTTATCCCCTTGCTCATAGGTCCACCTCGCTTTTCGTCAGAAACTTATACAGCGGGAACGCCAGCACCGACACGCAGACGAAGAGGATCACGTTGCCGGCGGTCGCAAGACCGTAGAAACCGGCCTGGTACTGCTTGTATATGATCGAGGCGATCAGGTCGGTGGTAAAGCCCGGTCCCCCCTTGGTCATGGCCCATATCAGGTCGAACGAACGGAGACCGCCGATGAACGCCAATATGATGACCGAATTCATGGCCGGCCGGCTGAGCGGCACCGTGATGTGGCGAAAGGCGGACCAGTTGCTGCCGCCGTCAATCTTGAGCGCTTCGTAATATTCCTGCGGAATGGCCGTGATGCCGGCGATGAAGATAACCGTGGCGATGCCCACGCCCTTCCAGACGTCGACGAACGCGACGGACAACAAGGCAAGCTTCGTATTGCCGAGCCAGTCCGGCCCGCTCACGCCGATGAAAGAAAGCGCCGCGTTGAATACGCCGTGCGAGGGATGCATCATGGTGGAGAAGGCGATGCCGACCGCGATCGTGCTGAGAAGCGTCGGAAAGAAGACGACCGACCGCAAATAATTCCTGAACATGACGCGCGAGGTCAGGAACGCGCCGAGCAGGAGACCGAAGACGACCTTCAGGCCGCAGGTCACGACGGCGTAGATCACCGTGTTCTTGAAGCCGATGCTGAGCGACGTCTCCGAGAAGAAGGTCGCGTAGTTCTGGAAGCCGATAAAATCCCATTTGGTCAACGTCCATCTCGTCATGCTGAAGAAGAAAGACAAGACGGTCGGCAGCAGGTAGAAGACGAAATAGATAATGCCCGCCGGCAGAAGGAACAGATAGGAATACGTCCGCATGGACGCTTTGGTCATAGGTCCTCTCCTCTTTCGTAGGGAAAGAGGCCCTGCATGAACGCCGCAGGGCCCGATCCCGGAATCAAGCCGTCGCCCGTGCGGCTTCGAACGTTTACCAGCCCGGGAGATCCAGCTGCTGCGCTTGCTTCTCGATGTCCTTGTCGTAATCCTTCGCGCCCTTCAAGGCGTCGCTGATCCCGCTGCCGACCGCGACCGTGATATTCTCCAGGTTCGGCCCCTTGACGGGCGAGACGAATTCGAGCGCCGGCGCCGTCTTGCCCGCGTCGAAGTACGGCTGCATTTCCTTAACGCCTTCGTACGAATCCGCGGGCAGATCGATGCCCTTGATGACGTAAGGACCCGCCGCCTTCACCTTGGACGAGAACGCCGTCTGCCCTTCCTTGGAGACGAAGTAGGCGACCCATTGCTTGGCAGCCTCGATCTTCTTGCTGTTCTTGTTGATATACATGCCGCTCGGCATCCAGACCGTCAGGCCGTTGACCTCCGCCTTGTCGCTCGGTATCGGGAACACCCCGATGTCGCCGATCTTGTCCGGGCTGTTCTGCATGATCGTATCGAGGCCGCCCGTCAGCATCGGATAATGGACGCCGGTTCCGTCGGCGAGCATCTTGAGCGCCACGTCGTAGGTCGTCGCGAGGAAATCCTTGTTCATGTAGCCCGCTTTGAATACCTCGGCCGTCTTCTCGAAGCCGCGCAGCGCCTCCGGCGTCGTCGCATACTTCGCCTTGTTCGCCGTATAGTCCGCCGCGAAGCTCGGCACCTGCGTCGCGACGTTGTAGTAGTCGCCGAGCACGAACAGCTGCGAGGTCCACGTTTCCTTGTAGGACGCGATGACCGCGGTCTTGCCCGCCGCTTTGATCTTCGCGTTGTTGTCCATGAATTCGGTCCACGTCGTCGGCACCTTCAGGCCGAGCTCCGCGTAGACCTTCTTGTTGTACAGGATCGCCCCGGCCGAGGAAGAACCGACCGGCGCGCCGAACACCTTGCCGTCGATGGTCACGACGGTCTTAAATGCGTCCATCACGTCCGTCATGAACGGTTCGTTCGCCAGGTCGAGGAAATTGTCGGCCGGATTGAGCGCCTGCAGCAGGGAACCCGTGTTGTATACGAGCAGGTCGTCCATGTCGCCGGTCGCGAGGCGCGTCTTGACGAGGTTGTCGCCTTCCGTGCCGTCCGGCTTGATATCGAATTCGATGGCGATGTTCAGTTTCTTCTCGGCCTCGGCGGCGACGTTCTTGAGCGCTTCCAGCGTCGTGCCCGTATTGCCGACCATCAGCGTCAGCGTCTGCTTCTCGGCAGGCTTGTTCGCGTCGTCCGCGCCCGCCCGGTCGTTCGTGCCGCCCGAACCCGCGTTGTCCGTCGTTGCCGGCTCGTTCGCGCCGGCGTTATTGCCGCCGCTCCCGCCGCAGCCCGAAAGCAGGGCGATGACCAGCAGTATGCTCGTGACCGCGGCAAGCGTATGGCGTTTTGTTCTTCTCATTCCTGAACACCCTCCTTAGTCGGTCCGTTCCCCGAAATCCCGGCAAGCGCGCGTTGCGCCGCGGTCGCCGGCTTGGATCCCGCCGGAATGAAGCGCGCCGTGCCGCCGAAGAACGGCTACAACCGCTTCGCTTTGACCCCACGACTTCGCGATCGAATGGATGTATGCGCTTGCATGTCGAGTTTACCGCCAAGGGCCCGGGTTCCCTATACCATCATTGTAGAAGGAACCTTCTTGACCGAACACCTGCGCATTTGTCAGAAAGGAGGGGGTGAATTTTCCTTTTTTCGCTTCGCGTACGCATGGGGCCGCTCGCCGACGAATTTTTTGAACAGTTCGCTGAAATGCTTCGCGTCCTCGTACCCGACCAGGCTGCATACGTCGGACAACCGCGCGTCGCCTTCGTCGAGCAGCTCCTTCGCCTTGGCGATGCGGTAGCGGATTACATACTCGGAGAACGTGAGTCCGGTCTGGGACTTGAACAATCGCGACAGATAGCCCAAGCTGACGTGATTGTCGGACGCGAACTGCTGCAGCGACAGGGCATGCGAATAATTCGCATGAATCCAACTCATCAGCACGGGGACGAGACCCTTCGGATTCTGGTCGTTCGGCTCGCGCTCGCCGACGAGGGAGAACGCCCGATCGGCCAACCAGCCGGTCAACTGCTCGTAGGTCGCGAACTCGTTCACGATGCCGATGTCTTCCTGCAGCTTGCTCATGTTGATCTCGCTGCGCGCCGAGGCCTCGAGGTTGTATTTCAGCGAGTAGAAGAGATCGTTCACGAACAGCGTCAGCTGCTTCATGGTCACGGCTTTCATGCGGAGCTCGTCGCCGATCTTCCGGATCGTCTCCCTACCCTTCCGCACGTCCCCCTGCTTGAGATGCGTCTGCAGGACGCGGACCTTCTCCCACACGGAGGCGAGGTCGGGCTGCCGGATCTTCTCGTTCCGGACCGGCGGCTCGATCCATGTGGATTGTCCGAACAACACCTGAGCCTCGAAGCGTCTAAGCAGCCCTTCGTAGCTATGATTCAGACGCTCCTGTTCCTCCTTGAAGACGTAAGCGATATGCGCCTGCATCCCTTCGCGCAGTAAGCTCCCGTGCATCGCCGACAGGCCGGATCGGAAAGCCTCCGCCAGACAGTCGTCCGGTACGGGCGCCAGGAATACCTTGCGTTTCGCGTCGATCGTGAGGCAGCGAAGCTCTTGTCCCCGCAGGCGGGGATGACGGAAATGCGACTTCAGCGCGGCTGCGCGGCTACCCGCGCATGCGTCGTCGCCGGGGCCGGCCGGGCAGGGCTTGTTGTCGATCTGAAGCAGCGCCAGCCCGCAGCGCCGATACGCCAGCGGCGCGGCCGCCCCTGCATCCGGCGCTTCGGCGGCGATCAGCTGCTGCATGAGCGACCAATTGGCGCGGTCGTCCTTGCTCCTGCCGTCGTCCGCGATGCCTTGAATCGCTTTGTCGATCGCCTTGTAAAGCACGTCTTTCTTGACCGGCTTCAGCAAATAGTCGATCACGCCGAGCTTCATGCCGCGCTGGGCGTACGCGAACTGATCGTGCACGCTCAGCACGATGCCTTTCACGTCGGAATACCGGGCGATCAGCTCCTCGATCAGCTCCAGTCCGTCCATGCCCGGCATGTTGATATCGGTCAGCACCAGCTGCGGAGGATCCGTCGCCGCGGCATGCAGCGCGTCCTCCCCGTTGTCGAACGCATGCACGCGATGCGCGGGCTGATAACGCTTGAACAATTCGACCAGCTCCGCGAGCGCCCACCGCTCATCCTCGACGAGGTAGATATTCATCGTCCGTCCCTCCTTCCTCATGATCATGCCGCCGGTACGGGAAGGCCAGCCGCACCGTCAAGCCCCCTCCCGGATTGCCGGCGAGCTCGATGCCGCAATCTTCTCCGTACAGCAGTTGAATCCGCTGCCCGATGTTCCGGAGTCCGATGCCGTGCGTCTCCTCCCGGCGTTCGCCCGGCCGGCCGGAATGCCGAAGCGCGTACCGCAGCTCGTGCAGCCGGTTTCCGTCCATGCCGGCTCCGTTGTCGGATACCTCCACGATCAGCGCCGGCCCCCGCCGACTCGCGCGAATCCCGATGCATCCGCCCGCCTTTACTTTGCCGAGCCCGTGGATGACGGCATTCTCGACGAGCGGCTGGATCGTCAGCTTCAGCACGGACGCGTCCAGCAGCTCGTCCGGGACGTCGATGAACAGCTCGAACCGATTGCTGAACCGATGCTGTTGAATGTTCATGTAATTCCGGATATGGTCCAGCTCGTCCCGCAGCGGCACGGGATGCTGCAGGTTCTTCATGCTGTACTGGAACAACTCGGCCAGCGACTCCGACATCTCCGCGACCTCCTCGATGCCACGGATGCGGCTGATGGACTTCATGATGTTCAGCGTATTATAGAGGAAATGCGGATTGATCTGCGCCTGCAGCGCCGACAATTGCGCGTTCTTCTCCGCCAGCTTCGACTCGTACACCTCGGAGATGAGCCGGGTAATGCTGTCCAGCATGCTGTTGTAGATTCGGCTCAGGCGGCCGATTTCATCCCGTCCCTCGACGGTCATGCGCTGGCTCAGGTCGCCGAGCTCGACGCGCGACATCTTCGTCATCATGGAACGTAGCGGCAGCGTGATCTGATGCGACAGCAGATACGAGACGGCGGCGATGAGCAGCATGGCAAGCATGCCGACGAGCAGCAGGATGTACTGCGCCTTCTTTTGCTTCGAGAGCAGGAATTCGTTCGGGATGAGGATGACCGTATTCCACTTCGTGTACGCCGATTTCTCCAGCGTGTACAGATAGTGACGGCCCAGCCAGACCAGGTCGCCGGAACGTCCCGGCTGACCGAACGCGGACAGCGCCAGACCCGCGTCCATGCGCCCCGTCAGCTCGCTTCGGCCGTCGTAGACGATACTGCCGTCGTCCGTCGCGATGAACACCCGCATGTTCCGCTCCACTTCGTTGGAGTCGGAATTGACGAGCATGTTCTTGAGGATGTTGACGTTGATGTTGATCTTCATATAAGCGGATACTTCGCGGAAAGGGATCCGGTTGATATTGCGGACGAAAGAGATCACCTGGGCTTTGCGGCCGCCGCCCGTCTCTTCCTCGGCAACGGGCAGGAGCAGGAATTTGTTCCGCACGACGGCGTCCCGGTCCGCGTACCACGATTCGTTCTGCAGGTTGAAGCTCGTTTTGGGTCCGTTCGCCTTGGAGACGTAATACGCGAAATCGTCCAGCGAGAAGATATAGATGCTCTGAAGCTGCGGACGCGGCTGAAGATGCGTGAACAAGCGGTTGTTGACCTGGAGCTCGATCCGGTTTTGTTCCACGTCGTCGGTGGACTTGTAATGGTCGATGAGGCTTTGCTGGATGACGGGATCGCCGATAATGGAGACGGACAGCTTCTCGATGTCCTGGACGTACAGCTCGAAGGTGCGGCTGAACTGACGGGTGATCGTGTCCGACAGCGCGACCGTTTGTGTTCTGAAATCGCTTACATTTCGATGGTAAAAAATCAGGCATGTCAGCGCGACGATAAACAGGGACGCCGCGGAGAACGCGAGGAACATCTTCGTTTTCAGCAGATAATCCTTCCAACGCGGCATGTTGTCCATCTCGGATACCTCCATCGATTCCGTTAGCTTCCCCGCTGCCGTCCGGGCTGCGTGCTTCGTGCCGCGGCTACTTTGGTATATTCGCGACACGATCGAACTATCCTCCCTGTTCGGGTCTATCGGCATCGCGACTTCGCGCCCACGTACAGCCCCGCCGCACGACATGGAGACGATGCATGCCGCGATTTTGCTTTACCATGATATTCTGGACTTCCGCAATGATAATTGTTATCATTCAATCAATAATGATTCTCAATATCAAAGGGGATTTGACTCATGCGTTTATTCGACCGCACCGCCCGCTGCACCATCCTTGCCGTCTCGCTGCTCTCCGTCATGACCGTCGTCAGCGCCTGCGCCGGCAATGCGAACACCGATGCTCCGACGTCCTCCGCGGCGAATGCGGCCAATACGCCGCAACCCGCGAATGACGCCGATAAATCGGCAAACGAAGCTTCGAACGGTTCCGACGGCGCCGATGCCGGCCAAGCGGACGCTGCCGCCACCCGCACCGTCAAGACCGCCAAAGGCGAGATCGAGATTCCGGCCAACCCGCAGCGGATCGTCGCCGGTTACTACTCCGGCACGCTGCTGGCGCTCGGCATTCAGCCGGTCGGCGGCAGCAAGGAATGGTGGATGGGCAGCCCTTTCCTGACGAAGCAGGAAGCTTCGATCGCCGACATCGGCTCGCCGGCCTCCGCCGAGAAGGTATTGGCGCTAAAGCCCGATCTCATCCTCATCAACGATACGCTCTCCGAAGAATACGACAATCTCGCCAAGATCGCGCCGACGATGTTCATCGCGTACGACTCCATCAAGAACATCCATGACGAAGTCAAGCAATTCGGGACGCTGATGAACCGCACCAAGGAGGCGGAAGCCTGGGAAGCGGAGTACGGCAGCAAGGCCGAGCAGGCCCGTGAAAGGCTGAAGGACAAGGTGAAGCCGGGCATGACGGCCGTGCTGCTCGAAGCCGACGGCAAGACGCTCGCGGTCATGGGCGACAACTACGGGCGCGGCGGCGAAGTCATCTACAACGCTCTTCGATTCAAAGCGCCGGATTGGGTGCAGAAGAACGTCATCGACAACGGCGTGCAATATCAGGAGATTTCCATGGAGAAACTTGGCGAGATCGCGAATGCGGACTATATCTTCCTCTCCACGTACACCGAGACGACGGAAGCGCAGCTGAAAGCGCTGACCGAAAGCAGCGTATGGAAAAGCCTGCCCGCCGTCAAGCAGGGCCATCTGATTCCGCTCGATTACAAAACGTATTTCTACTTCGATCCGGTCTCCGTTCTCGGCCAGATCGATACCCTGACCCAGACGCTGCTGGAAGCGAAATAAACGGCCGCATGCCAAGAAGAGCCAAGATTCCCCGCCGGGGGACCTTGGCTCTTCTTGCTCACATTGCCACCTTGTTGTACATCATGATCCACATCGATCCGGCCACGATCACGATCAGGATCACCAGCCCGAGCAGCAGGGCAAGCAATTTATAGCGCGGCTTCTTCTCTTCCCGCAGATGCATGAAGAACAAGAGCTGCACGAGCAGTTGCAAGACGCCGGCCGCCATCAACGCCGCGATTTTCGCATTCCCTTCCAGCCAGCCTCCCATGACGATGGCCGCCGGGATGACGGTCAGGACGATGGAACACAGGAAGCCGAGCGTATACGAACGAAAGGATCCATGCGCTTCTTCCTGGAGATGCGCCGCTTCCCGATGCGCCATCCTAGTTCACCCCCATTAAATAGACAACGGTAAATACGAAAATCCAAACGACGTCCAGAAAGTGCCAGAACAGGCTGACGATCTGGACTTTTCGCTTCGTGACGGGGGTAATCCCCTTCTTCGCCAGCTGCATCATCAAGGCGACCATCCAGACCAATCCGATCGTCACGTGGATGCCGTGCGTTCCTACCAAGGTATAGAAGGCGGATAGAAACGCGCTGGTGCCGATCGTTGCGCCTTCGCTCGCAAATTGGGCAAACTCCTTGATTTCCAAGCCGATGAACGCGGCTCCCAGCAAAGCCGTGATGCCGAGCCATCCGATCAGCGCCCGCCGCTTTCCTTGCTGCATCGCCAGCACCGCCAATCCGCACGTATAGCTGCTGACGAGCAAAATAAACGTACTGGCGATCACGCCGCCCAATTCGAATAAATCGGCTGGACCCGGACCGTTGCCGGTGCTGTTTCTCAGCACGAGATACGCGGCGAAAAACGTGCCGAAAATCATAATATCCGTCATGAGGTAAATCCAAAAGCCGAACACGCGCATCTCTTCCGTATCCGGGTGATCGTGGGATTCCGTCAGGTTGGTCGCATTCATGGGCCGGTCACCTCCTTTATGGACGCTTCGGTCTGCATGATTTCTTCGACAGGGATGTCGTAGTCGGTATCGTAGTTAAACGAATGGACGAGCATGCACGCGGCAACGCCCGCTAACCCCGGTATGATGAGCCATAACCAATGAAACACGAAACCGAATCCGGCCAGAAACCAGAAGCCCGCGATCAAGATCGGAATGCCGGAATTTCTCGGCATATGAATCGGCGCCAGCTTCGGGGCGGCGGCAGCGTCGGAACGGCCTTGCTCCCTGCGCTGCTTCTCCTCCCACCATTCGTCCTGTTCCGATACTTGCGGAAGCACGGCAAAGTTGTAAAGCGGCGCCGGCGACGGAATCGACCACTCCAGCGTGCGTCCGTTCCACGGGTCTCCCGTCGTGTCGAGGTTGCGCCTGTGATGTTTGACGCCATGGACGATCTGCCACACCTGGAACAAGAACGCGATGCCCATGAGTCCGGCGCCGATCGTCGAGACCAGATTCAGCTCCCACCAGCCTTTGTCCCACCCGTACGTGGCGAGCCGCCGCGTCATGCCCATCAGCCCGAGCACGTATTGCGGCATGAAGCAGACGTAGAAACCGATGTTCCAAAACCAGAAAGCCCATTTGCCGATGCGTTCGTTCAGCTTGAAGCCGAACAGCTTCGGCCACCAATAGTACAAGCCGGCAAAGTAGCCGAACACGACGCCGCCGATGATCACCTGATGGAAATGCGCGATCAGGAAGTAGCTGTTATGGTACTGAAAGTCCGCGGGAGCCACCGACAGCAGCACCCCGGTCATGCCGCCGACCACGAAGCAGGGAATAAACCCGACGGTCCACAGCATCGGCGTTTCGAACGTGATCTTGCCCCGGAACATGGTGAACAGCCAATTGAATATCTTGACCCCGGTCGGAATGGCGATCACCATGGTGGTTAATGCGAAGAAGGCGTTCACGTCCGCGCCGGAACCCATCGTAAAGAAATGATGCGCCCACACCAGAAACGATAAGAGACTGATGATCATCATGGCGTACACCATCGATTTATACCCGAACAGCTTCTTGCGGGAGAAGGTCGCCACCACTTCGGAGAAGATCCCGAAGGCCGGCAGCACGATAATATACACCTCGGGGTGCCCCCACATCCAGATCAAGTTGATGTACATCATCGGATTGCCCCCGCCGTCCAGCGTGAAGAAATGCGCGCCGGCGTACCGGTCCAGGAAGAGCAGCGCCAGCGTCGCCGTCAATATCGGGAACGAGAAAATAATCGCGATGCAGCTGGAGAGCACCGACCACGAGAACATCGGCATCTTCATCAGCTTCATGCCGGGCGCGCGCATTTTCAGAATGGTGACGATAAAGTTGATGCCGGTCATCAGGCTGCCGATCCCGGAAATCTGGATCCCCCAGATATAGAAATCCTGTCCGACGCCCGGAGTGTACATCGTCTCCGAGTAGGGCGGATAGGCGAGCCATCCCGCGTCAGGCGAACCGCCGATTACAAAACTCAGGTTGAACAGCATGGCGCCGGCGAAGAACAGCCAGAAGCTTAGCGCGTTCAAGAACGGGTACGCGACGTCCCGCGCCCCGAGCTGAAGCGGAACCGCCACGTTAAACAGCCCGAACATGAACGGCATGGCCATGAACAGAATCATGATGACGCCATGCGTGGTGAATATCTCGTTGTAATGATCGGGCTGCAAGAATTGGAGCTCCGGCACCGCCAGCTGCGCCCGCATCAGGATGGCGTCCACCCCGCCCCGGAACAGCATCAGAAAGGCCGAAATGATGTACAGGATGCCGACCTTTTTATGATCGACCGTCGTCAGCCATTCCCGCCATAGCCAGCGCCATCGTTTATAATAAGTCAGGACGAATACCACGGCCAGCAGCGTCGCTCCGATGGAAACGTCCGCGCCGTAGATCATAGGGTCTCCCGTTACGAAAAAACCGGAAGCGAAGCTTTTGACAGACTCCATCATAATTGCATTTCTCCTTGCCTCAATTTCTAGTTGCCCATGTGCATGCCCTGCATGTCATGCTCGCCTTTGCCGTCCTGCATGTCCATGCCATCCTGGTTGCCCATGTTGTCGGCATGCGAGTGGGATGTTCCGTACTTGTTCACGGTCATTTCGAACAGCCCTTCGGGAAAGGAGGAGAACGTCATCGCCCGCGACGCGGCGGGTTTGGCGAGCTGCTCGTAGCCCGCCATCGTAAGCGGCGCCGAATCCGTCTTGACTTCATCCACCCAGCGATCGAATTGCGTCCGCGTCACGGCCTCCACGTCGAAATCCATTTTCGCGAAGTCGGTGCCGGTATAATTGGCGCCCGAGCCCGAAAAGTTCCCCAGTTCGTCCGCTTGCAAATAAAGCGTCATGGCCATCCCGGACATGGCGTAGATTTGACCGCCAAGCTGGGGTATCCAGAAAGAGTTCATCGGAGAGTCGGCCGTGATCTCGAAGCGGACCGGAACGCCACGCGGAATCTTCAATTCGTTCACGGCGGCGATTCCCTGCTCCGGGTATTGGAACAGCCATTTCCAGTTTAGCGAGGTCACCTGGACGGTCAGCGGTTTGACCCCGGATTCGAGCGGCTTGGACGGCTCGAGCGCGTAGGTGGCCCGGACGGTAATGACCGCAATCGCCAGAATAACGAGAATCGGAACGCCCCACCAGATGGCTTCCAGCTTGGCGCTGTGCGCCCAATTCGGCGCATAGGAAGCTTTTCTGCCGGCTTTGTCCCGATAACGCCAAATAATAACGGCCGTCAGAACGAGGACCGGGACAATGACAACGGCGCAAAGCACGGTCGAGAGGACCATGAGATCCCGCTGCCGTTCCGCGATCGGCCCTTTCGGATCGAGGACGTCGATGTTGGAGCATGCGGTGGAGACGAGCAGCAGTGCCGCCAGCATGGACAGCGACGACAACCATCGCAGCGATTTGAATACGACTTTCATTTTTTTCAACTCCTTGTTTCATCCTGCTTGCCTTTATCCGCCGCTATATCGCGGTCTGCTTATCCCCAGGTCCCACTCTAAATCAGCGACGCCAGGGTGTCACCAGCCAATTGCCGTCCAAATCTACGGACCATGTTCAAGAATTCGCAACGATTTGAACACGAATTCGACAAATTCGGCTGCGGCCGATCGTGCCGGGACGAACTTCGTCGATAACGAAAAAAGCATCGGATTTTTATCGCGAGACCGATAAAATCCGATGCTTTATGTTATTCCGATCATAGCCCGTCCGCCTACGCGGCTCCTGCACGCCCGTCGCTTCCTTCCCGTCCGCCGCAGGGCTTCATGGCAGCAGTCCTTCCGCTTTCAGCCACTTCTCCGCCACGTCGCGCGCCTGTTGTCCTTCCAGGTCCACCTTGGCATTGAGTTCGGACATCGCCTTCTCGTCCAGCTTGCCCGCGAGCAGATCGAGCGTCTGCTCCAGCTCCGGATGCGCCTGCAAGGTATCCATGCGGATGATCGGCGCGGCGTAGTAGGGAGGAAAATACCGCTTGTCGTCCGCCAGCACCTTCAGATGAAAGGCCGGGATGCGGCCGTCCGTCGAGAAGGCGTCGTTGACGTCGACTTTGCCGTCTCTTACGGCGGCATACGTGATCCCCGGGTCAAGTCCCTTCGTCTCCTTGAACCTGATGCCGTACGCGGCTTGCAGCCCTTGATACCCGTCGGGCCGCTCGAGAAATTCATGCGTCGCGCCAAGCACCAGCCCTGACGCCCGTCCCGCCAGCTCGGAGAAGGTCGAGACGCCGAGCTTCTGCGCCTGGTCGCTCCGCATCGCCAGCGTGTAGGTATTATTGAAACCGAGCGGCTTCAGCCACGTCACGTTGAATTGCTGCTCATAGGCCTTTTTCACCTTGTCATACGTTAGCTGCGGATCCCCGCCGACCGGCTTTTCCTTCAGCACCGCCGTCCAACCGGTGCCCGTGTATTCCGGATACAGGTCGATATCCCCGCCGAGGAGCGCGCTGTGGGTAACCTCCGAGCCGCCCAGATACGTTTTGCGAACGACCTTCAAGTCGGTCTTCGCCTCGATCAGGGACGACATGATATGGACCAGAATATCCTGCTCCGTGAAGTTTTTGCCGCCCACGACGACGGAGTCGGCGCCGCCGCCCTGCCCGAGCCGGGACACCAAGCCGGCTGCCACCGCCAAGACCAGCAGCGCGCCAAGTCCGATTTCCAGGCCTCTGACGAACTTCGGCTTCCGCGATCTCGGCCGGACTCCGCGGGGCGTCAGCGCCTTCTCCATCCGCCCAAGCAAGTAATCGAACAGCAGCGCCATGAGCGCGGCCGGAATCGTGCCGGCCAGGATCAGCTCCGTGTTGACGGTGGAAATGCCGCGAAAAATCAGGTCGCCGAGTCCGCCCGCGCCGATCAGCGAAGCGAGCGTGGCGACGCCGATGATCATGACCGTCGCCGTGCGGATGCCGGCCATGATGACGTTCAGCGCCAGCGGCAGCTCCACCTTCCACATCACCTGGAAGCTCGTCATGCCCATGCCGATGCCGGCTTCCTTGATCGGCTTCTCGACGTTCATGATCCCCGTATACGTGTTGCGGAGAATCGGGAGCAGGGCGTACACCGTCAAGGCCACGATGGCCGGGGTGAAGCCGATCCCGAGCAACGGAATCATGAAACCGAGCAAGGCCAGGCTCGGGATCGTCTGGAATAAAGAGGCGATGCCGATGACCGGCGCAGCCAGTCTCGGCATCCGAGTCAGCAGCAGGCCGACGGGGATCGAGATGACGATCGCGATGATGAGCGCGATGAGCGAGATCTGGATATGTTCCAACGTTGCGCGAAGGATATCGTCCTTCCGATTGATCAATACGTCCCAAAGATTCATGGCTGCCTCCGCATCAGAGCTGTTTCAACAAAGCATCGATCAAGCTTGAATTCGTGACCAACCCCGCCACTTGTCCCTCGCGGGTCACGACCGGCAGGTTGTTTATGCCGTGCTGCTTCATGATGTCCACGGCTTCGGCGACGCCGGTCCCGACGGGAACGGCGTGAACATCGGCGATCATGATATCCTGCAGGATCAGATCCTCCTGCCTGAACTGCTCTTCCAGTATCTCCTTCGTGACGATGCCCTTCAGCACCCGGTTCTTATCGATGACCAGCAGCCCGTTGACGCGGTGCTTGCGCATCAGCTTCGCGCCGTAAGCCATGCCTCTCCCCAGATGAACGGTCACCGGATTAGGCAGCATCACGTCTTCGACCGCCAGCTTCTCCGACTGGTTCAAGCGTTCTTCGCCGATAAAGGTACGGACGAAATCGTTCCGCGGGCGCCGAATGATGCGCTCGGGCGTATCCGCCTGGACGATCTCCCCGTTCTGCATGAGGACGATCCGGTCGGCGATCTTCAACGCCTCGTCCATGTCGTGGGAGACGAACACGATCGTCTTCCGCACTTCCTCCTGCAGGCGGATCAGCTCGTCCTGCAGCTGCTCCCGGCTGATCGGATCAAGCGCGCTGAACGGCTCGTCCATCAGGATGATGGACGGCTCCGCCGCCATCGCGCGGATGACGCCGATGCGCTGCTGCTGGCCGCCGCTGAGCTCCGCCGGATAACGGTTCTTGTAGCTGCTCGGATCGAGTCCGACCATATCCATCAACTCGTCGGTTCGACGTTCATAGGCGCGCTTGTCCATTTTCTTCAGCTTCGGCACGATCTCCACGTTATCCTTGATCTTCATATGCGGGAAGAGGCCGATATGCTGGATCACGTAGCCGATATTTCGCCGGAGCTCGATCGGATTGATCTTCGAAATGTCCTGCCCGTCGACCAAAATCGTGCCGGAGGAGGGCTCGACGAGCCGGTTGATCATCTTCATGGTCGTCGTCTTGCCGCAGCCGCTCGGGCCGATCAGCGTGACCAGCTCGCCGTTTTTGATTTCCAGATTGATGCCTTTCAGCGCCGCCGGGCCATCCTTGTATTTTTTCACGACATCGTTGAACTGTATCAAGGCAGACACCTCCGTTTCCGCTTTTTTCGCGCATTGGCAAACTTTACGCTTATCATGCCCAACATGCCGATTCTAATGTAGGCGATGCGGAATGCGTCACGGATTACGAGCAGCAGGGCCGCTTTCACCGCCCTTACCGCCTCACCGCCCTGACCTTCGCGCTTGATTCAGGTTCTATCGTCATTCGACTGGAAAACGCAAAAAGGAACCGTTGCACCGGGCAACCGCTCCTCGTTCACCGCCGACCGCTAGCTTGGTACCGTTTGGCTTGCTTTCGCGTCTATTCGCAAGAAATGATTCCTTTGATTGCCGGCAGCCCATCGGAACAATTCAGGCACGCGTCGGAACGGCTGCTCCCCGCTCGCCTCGTTGCTCAAGCATGTTGGCCGTGCGGCTTGGATTTCCCTGTCAGGCTCTGTTCGAACATATCGATAATGAACAAGAAATGCTCGGCTTCGCGGAAGACGTGATCCGCCAACAACGGATGTATGATGCTCTTGATGCGGCAGGCTTCGATCAGGTCGCGCGCCGTTTTCTTGAAATCGCGGAGCGACTTCACCGATACGCGGTTCTGATCGAGAAACTGGCCAAGCAAGGGCCGGGTCTGCGATTGCGGGCGCATGGACTCCAGATCCTTCGCCTGGAATAACAGCTGATCGAATTCCTGACCGAAGTTATTGGCTTGTTCGACCAGCTTGCGCTCGGACGGATCGAGCAGATGGCTGATGAATTTGGCGTGATCGGCCATGATCCGCAAGAAAAACACGTTCTCGTCGATGATGGCGTCGGGCAGCGGCTCCAGCCTCCCCGCATTCAACTCGGCCAACCGGTTTCGGAAATAATTGGCTTCCCTGCTGACGTGATCGACCAATAAGGGAAAGTTATTGGCCCCTGGAAGCTGGCATGTCAGGATTAAGCCGAGCACTTTTCGTTTGAACACCCAAATATGCGAAACGGCATTGTGCACTTCTTCATTGAATCGTCTGATCGCGCCGGGATCCGCGTCCATCGTGTAGGCGTTTGCTTGGTTTTCGATCTTTTCGAAAACCGCATAAAAGCCGTTGGCCTCGTTAATCAGCTGCGTATCTTCGCAGCGAAACCCTAAGCGCAGGAACAACGAATGCTCTTTCATGATGCGTGACCAAAATCGCACCTCTTCCAAAGAACGCGCGACGAACTCGTTCGACATTAGGCCGCAAGCCTCCCTCGTATCGCTCTCCTTCCATCCTATGTCATCATGTTTGGTCAATATTCCCCGCCTGCTGTCGAGCGAACGCCATGAGCGGACGAACGGATCAAGCGGTACGTACAGCTGGTCAACGCGCAAAAAAGGGAGATCGTCTGTGCGAGACGATCTCCCTTCCGTTATTTCCTGCCTATTGAATGGCGATCGCCATCTTCGATCCGGCGTCGCCGGCGAACGCGACAGCGCCGTTCTCGGGCAGTACGAATGTATGATTGCCGCTGATGATGCTGAAATTCACGCAGTTCCCCTGTGCGTCGTACACCGCGAACGAGCTGTTGGCCGGCAGCTTCACCTGCATGGTCTTGCCTACGGATTTCTCGGATACCGTGTACCATTTGGCCAGACCGCTCGCCGGGATCGTCGCCGTCGATTTTTTGCCCGGGTAGATCGGCTTCACGGCCTCTTCGCTTTCGTAAATGCTGCCGGAAGAGGTCAGGTACTCGATGCCGTCTTCCTTAAAGAAGCTATACGCCTGCGTATCCCGGCCCGCCATCGTCGGAATTTGCAGATCGCCGGCCGAGGCGTCCGGACCGGTTATTTTCTGATCCAGCACATAGCCGGGCGCATCCGCGAACAAGTTGATCTTGAGCGTCGGCAGCAGCAAGTACGCGAGCGACGAGTACTTCTCGTTGACCAAGAAGTACTTCTTGCCGTCTCGTTCCTTCCAGGCTGCAGCCGTCTCGGCCGGCAGATCGTTCGCCTCCAGTTTCTCCGCCGAGTATTGCGACAAGGCCGTTTGGCCAAGTCCCGGCAGCGAGGCGTAAGCCCGGAGCCGCAAGTAAGTACGGCCGTTATCTTCTTTCACGAAGTCCAGCTTGGCGTTCCCGTCCGCGCTCATGAACGAACCGTCCGCCGTGTATGCGTATGTCTCGGGCGGAGCTTCGGGCGCTTGCACCGAGGAAAGCGTCAAGCCGCCTTCGCTGCCGATGTCTACCTTGATCAATTGGTTCGTTGCGCCGTAGATGCCCGATGCGTTCATCAATTCCGCGGGCATCCCCGCTTTGACCGGCGCGCCGAACGATTTCTCGGGCTTGATCTCGGCAATGGCGCCCTTCTCCTTGAGCGCGCTCAGCAGGATCTCGTTGGCCAGCAGTTGGTCCGTCGTGCTGGAGCCGCCCGAAGAGAGCACGGCAGCCGCCATGTTATACTCGCGAAGCACGACGAGCGAGGCGTGGTAGAGAATCGTGTCTCCGCCCTTCGTCAACGCTTGCGTGCCGTAATCGCCGAACGGGAACAGGTTGACGCTGTCCCAACCCAGCCCGTAATTGACGGACGTATCCGCTTCGTCGGGCCACATCCCGCGCTTGTATTCTTCTTGCTCCATGGCGGTCAGCGCGTTGTCGGAGAGGATGCCTTCGGCTTGACCGGTGAAGATTTGCGAGAAGCGGGCCAAGTCCTCCGCCGTCGAATAGATGCCGCCGGTTCCGATGACATTGACCGACTCGTTCGGCAATTGCCCCTTATAAGCAGGATAATAAAGTCCCGCCATCCGCGAGGTATCGATCGGATCCAGCGGCGTCATCGTATCGTCCATGCCGAGCGGCTCCGTAAAATTGCGGTGCATATAGGTCGTGAAGTCCAAGCCGCTGACCTTCTCCACCAACAGCTCGGCTAACGTGAACCCGTCGTTGCTGTATACCGAGTAGGCGCCCGGATCTGCCTTCAGCTTCTGATTCGCCAGCTGCGTCAGCAGCGTATCGTGGGCGTACGTATCGTTGTCTTCGAATAGAAAAGCGTTGACGAACGTCGACCCGTACAATCCCGAAGAATGATTCAGCAGCATGCGCGGCGTGATCAGCTTATACCGCTCGTCCTTCATCGTGAAATTCGGCATGTACTGGACGACCGGCGTGTCCAGGTCGATCTTGCCTTCGTCCGCCAGCTTCATCACGGCTGCCGCGATGAACATCTTGCTCGTCGACCCGATGCCGTACATCGTCTTCTCCGTAAGCGGCTTGAGCCCCTGTTCGTCGTTGCGGCCGGATTCGCCGGAGACGACGATGCGTCCTTGATCGATCAGCGCATACTGAACGCTGGTCGTATTGTAGGTTCCCGTGAGCAGCGCGGCTTTCTCCGTCGCGGCTTTCCGCGTGGCCTCGTAGGCCGTCGCCGTATCGGTTTGGCCGGCGGCCATCGCTCCCGTCGGAACAAGCATCGTTACCGCAAGCGCGGCCATGGGCATCCAGAATCTTCTTTTTCGCATGCGAACCTCCTAGAATAGTTTTGCGATGCTCCCCGAATCTACCATCCTCCTTTGAAAGCATTCGCTTGGACAGAGTCTCTAGTAATACGAGATTGCCGCCTAAAAGATTCCTTTATTTCTATAGGCTGTAAATAGGCATAAACAGGCCGTAAATCTTTATTTCGATCCGTAATCTGTCATCCTTTGCAGATAGGCTTCATTCTGTCCAACAAAAAAAGGACATTCCCGCGCCTAAGCCCGGGTTACGTCCTTCGCGATCCCTATTTAATTTTGCTTGCGCCTACACTTTGAATCGATAGCCGGCGCCCCAGATCGTATCGATATATTGGGAATTCGAAGGATCGACCTCGATTTTCTCCCGGATCTTGCGGATATGGACCGTGACGGTGGCGATGTCGCCCATCGAATCCATGCCCCACAGCTGCTCGAACAATTGCTCCTTGCTGAACACCCGGTTCGGATTCGCGGCGAGGTGGGCGAGGAGATCGAATTCCTTCGTCGTGAAGGCGACTTCCTTGTCGTTGACGAATACCCGTCGGGCCGCCTTGTCGATCAGCAGACCGCGGATGCGGATCTCCTCGCGCTTCTGGCCGCCGCCCGACAGCCGCTCGAAGCGCGCCAGATGGGCTTTCACGCGGGCGACCAGCTCGCTCGGACTGAACGGCTTGATGATATAATCGTCCGCGCCGAGACCCAGCCCGCGGATCTTATCGATGTCTTCCTTCTTCGCGGATACCATCAGGATCGGGATATCCAGCGTGCCGCGCAGCGTGCGGCAGATCTCGAACCCGTCGACCATCGGCAGCATCAGATCGAGGATGATCAGATCGTACCGGCCTTCGAGCGCCTGCCGCAGCCCTTTGTCCCCGCTCGATTCGATATGCACCTCGTACTGATGGATCGTGAGGTAATCCCGTTCCAGCTCCGCGATGCTGGTATCGTCTTCAATGATCAAGATGCGCTTCACGCCCGTCGCCTCCTTCGAGTTTCTTCATGGAAATCATGATGACCGTGCCGATGCCGGGCTCGCTGGCCGCCTTGATCGTGCCGCCGTGCTCTTCCACGATATGCGCCGCGATCGCAAGCCCCAGTCCGCTGCCGCCGGTATTGGCGTTCCGCGCCGGGTCCGCCCGGTAGAACCGATCGAAGATATGCGGCAACGCGTCCGCCGGAATGCCGGGTCCGTTATCCTTGATCACGATCCGGTACACGTCGTCTTCGTCGTTCAGCGCAAGCCAGATCCGGCCGTCTTCCTTGTCCATGTACTTGACCGCGTTCTCGATGACGTTCACGAGCACCCGCTTCAGCTTGTCGCGGTCCGCCGTGACCGGCGCTCGCTCCAGCAGTCCGGAGGCTTCGTAGATCAGCTTCATGCCGCGCTTCTCGACGTCCATCTGCAGCTCGTCGGTGCAATCCTGGAGGAACGAACGAAGCTCCACCGCTTCGAAATGAAACGGAAGCCGCTTCAGATCCAGCTTCGAGAACATGAACAGCTCGTCGATCATCCGGTCCAGCTGGACAGTCTTGGCATGAATGGTTTGCAGATAGCGGTCCAGCTTCTCCGGCGTGTCCGTCACCCCGTCCATGATGCCTTCCACGTAGCCCTTGATGGCGGTCACGGGCGTCTTCAAATCATGCGAGATATTCGAGATCAGGTTCTTCCGGTTATCCTCGTACTGCAGCTGCACGCCGACCGAATCCTGCAGCCGAAGGCGCATCTCTTCGAACGCAGCGGCCAGTTGTCCGATCTCGTCCCGGGATTCCGGCGTCACCGGATGGCTCAGGTTGCCCTCCTTGATCTCGCCGGCGGCGCGTTTGAGCGCCCGGAGCGGCCGAATGATGCTGCGGGAAACGAAATACGTCAGAATGCCGTTGATCACGACCAGCACGGCGAGCAGCACGATAAAGAACAGCTTGAAAAACTTGGCGAAGAGGAAGCCCACGAAATCGAGGTTCATCAGAACGTAGTAGGTCCCTTTGGAGCCGTCCGCGAAGGCAATGTCGTATTGCCGGGTCAGGATCCAGTCCCGTTTGTGTCCGGCCGCCATGTCTCTCCCGTGTTCTTGCGCGGTGCCGTAAGCAGGCAGCTCCGCCGCGATGTCCGTTCCCTGAAATTTGGGAGACGCGAAAACCTCCCGATCGCCGATCCGGGCGACCAGTCCCATATTGAGCTTGCCCAGCCTGTCGCTATAGGCTTGCATCAGTGTCTCGTCCCGCAGGGAATCCGGATTCCCGCTAATCCGCAAACGGATGTCGGCGGCGATATCCGCCTCTTCGGTCAGAATCGCCGCGACGATGTTCTTGTTATTGGTATCCAAGGGGAAGACGGAGCGCAGGTCGCCGAACACGGCGAAGCCGATGATGACGACGGATATGCCGAGCAGCGCCAACGGCACGATCAGCATAGCCAGATAAGATAACAACAGCCGAATCCGGATCGACATAGACGAGTCCCCTACACTTCTTTTTTATCGAACGCGTAATAGCCCGATGTACTCAAAACTATACCACAGCCCAGCAAATAGCTGAAGACGGTCGCGATCCTCCCGGCGGACGCCGCGCTGCCGGTCCAAAGCTCGTGCCAATCCATGTAAGCAGTCGGGAGCCAAACTGCATATTGCGGAAACACGAAGGCGAGCAGCTTGGCGGCCATGTAGACCAGGATGCAGATCGCCAGCGCGCCGCTTGCGTGCTTGAAGAACAGCGCGACGACGACGGCGGCCGCGCAGATCGCGAACAGGGGCAAGGCGGTGACCGCATACGCCAGCGCCGATTCGGCGAGCGCGCGCGGCAGGCCGTCCGCATGCGGCAGGAAGAATGACGCGATCGCCGAGGATAACCAGCCGAGCACCAGCCCGGCGCCGACGAGCGAGAACGCGGCGAGCAGCTTGGCGAAGAAGATCTTGAACCGGCTCACGGGCCGGGCGAGCACGGACCGGATCGTCTTGTCGCCGAACTCGCCAGAGAACATGTCCGCGGCCGACATGAAGATCAGCAGCGGGAGCACGAACAAGTCGAGCAGGTTCAAGACGGTGATCGGATAATCCGATCCGGCGATGGCCGCGATGCCGAAGCCGCCCTGCAGCTTCATGACGGCGGGCAGGCCGAGGAACGGCAGCAGCGCGATCAACGCCAGGAAGAAGATCGTTTTCTTCCGCGACCGCAGCTTCGTCCATTCGTTAATGGTACTGGCCAGCAGCAGATTCATGGCGCGCCTCCTCCCTTTCGATGCGAAGCTGCGCGACGAAGTACGTCTCGAGCGACTGTCCCGATTCCCGCAGCAGCTCCGCCATGCCGCCTTCGCGGATCAATTTGCCTTCGTGCAGGATGCCGATCCGGTTGCAGATCATCTCCATCTCCGAGATCAGATGGCTCGAGACGAAGAACGTCGTCCGCTCCTGCGCCGCCAGCCGCTTGATCAGCTCCCGGACTTCGACCATGCTCTCGATGTCGAGGCCGTTCGTCGGCTCATCCAGGATAAGCAGCTTCGGCTTGGACACGAGCGCGCAGGCGATGCCGAGCCGCTGCTTCATCCCGAGCGAATAATGGCCGACCTTCTCCCTGCCGCTTGCCGAGAGGCCGACCAGATCGAGCACCTCGTCGATCCTCGTCTTGGGCAGCCCCGGGTACAGCCTTGCCGCGAGCTCCAGATTGCGGCGGCCGCTCATATATTCGAACGCTTCGGCCTTCTCGATCAGCACGCCCGCCTCGCTCATGGCGAGCTCGTATTGCTCGCGCACGTCGTGCCCGAACAGGCGGACATGCCCGCGGTCCGGTTTGATCAGGCCGGCGATGATTTTCATGACCGTGGACTTGCCGGCGCCGTTCGGCCCGAAGAAGCCGTACACGTCGCCTCGAGCGACCTGCAGCGTAATATCGTCGATGCCGCGCTTGTTGCGGTAGGTCTTGGAAAGCCCTTGAATGTCCAACGCGATCTCTGCGTTCATCGTGTTCCCTCCTTATATAGGGAGAACGGCCTTGAGGCCGCTCTCCCGTCTCGCGATCAACGGCCGCGGTGCCCTGCTTCCATGGCTTCCGTTTTCTTTCCCGTCAGGTCGATGCGATCCGGCGTCGTCGCGTCGATGTTCGACAGCGCCATGTCCGTGCCGATGACGACTTTATGCGCCAAGCCGGATGCGTCCTTGCCGGTAATCGTGAAGTCGACTTTCTGGCTGCTGAGATAGTTGCTTCCGTCGATGGCGGCATGCAGCGCAACCTCGGCGATCTTGATGTCGTCCGTCAGCTTCGGCAATGCCGCTGCGATCTGCGCGATGTCCAGTCCGAACGGATTGGACCCCGGCGTCCCTGACTCGGCCTGCTCCGGATGCGCGTTCAGCGCTTGCTTCACGAGGATGGAGCCGATGATATTGGCGGCCGCCGGAATTTGCGAGCCGGTCAGCTTCAGATCGACCGTTTGCCCGCCGTCCGAGGACCGGCTCAGGCCGACTTGGTTTTTCAAATTCCCGACGAGGGCGTCGACGACGTTTTCCATCTCCTTGCCGAACGCGGCATCCTTGGGCGCATGGTCCCCGCGAGCCGACCAGTCGGCGTTCGAACCGACGTAGTACGTGTCGCTGTCGCCGGCCTTGAACACTTGCTCGCCCGCTTGGTTGTAGAAGTCGAAGGTTTGCGGAGCCGCGCCGGCCCGAATGACCGCTTGGCCGCTGACGGCGCCCTCCGTTTCGCTTTCCTTGACCGTCGTCGTCGCGGAGATCAGCTCGTTCCCGTTATCCTGAACGGACACCGTGATCCCATGGGTTGCGCTCGTGATCGCGGCCGTCTGTTTAATGGCGGATTTGTAAGCTTCGTAGCCGTCCGCCCCTCCCATATTCGCGAACGCGGACGTGACCAGAAGCGCGCTGCCGATCGTCAGGCCGGCTCCGATGAACATGACTTTCTTCCTCATATCGTATTACCTCCCAAGTTTTTATGGAGCGCTCTTTGCTCCCCACGACTTATGATAGCCGCCGATTCTAAACTGCCGAGAAAGCGGGATTAAGGCGAGCTAATCAAATTCTTAAAAAATTCTAAACTGCCGCGAGGCGCACGTCCGCGGTGCACGCAAACACGAAAAAGGACACTCGCGGGGAGTGTCCTGGGCAGATCGCACTTACGGCAAATGAACGACGGAAGCGAAGTCGCGCAGCGTATACATCCCATTACGGCAGCTTACGATCGTAATCGAGCATTCGGCCACCAATTTGCTTTGTTCCGCGATAAAATTCGGATGTATCGCTCGCAACGCGTCCTCGGGAACGACATTTACCAAGAAATCGGTAATCAGCCCGCCGTGCGTCACGATCAGGATCTTTTCCCCTGGATGTTCTACGGCCAAGTCCGACAAGCACGAAGCTAAGCGTTCGCCTGCCTTCCTCGACGAATCGCCTGCCGGCGGGAAAAAATCGCGTTCACGCGTGCAGCGATCCCACGACTCGACGAATGCTTCGAATGATTGTCCGGGCACGTCTCCCCAATTGGCACGCTCCCGCAGGCGAATATCCTCGGAAACCGGCACCGCGGTTTCGTTGGCGATGAGTATGGCGGTTTGCGCAGACCTTTTTAATGGACTGTATGCGATTCGATTGATCCGCATGGCACGAAAATGGCGTGCGGTCGCCTCGGCCTGCGAGATACCTTCGGACGATATCGGGACATCGCCCGTTCCCTGTTCCTTTTTGCCATGCCTAACGAGATAGAAATCCGCGTTCATTGGTTCAACTCCTTCGTTTATCGTTCTGACCGGAAAGTAATTTAATACTTATCTAATTAGATATAGTTTTAACTTTAATTCATTTCCCTCATTCTGCCAAGTAAGGAATGACGATCCGGCCCAGCATCGCCGAAAACAAATAGAGCCCGCGTTATTCGCGCGGACTCTACTCGGCCTATCCATTACAAGAAACAGCCTGCTGCACCGGCGGTCCGTCGCAGCGATTGCCCGCTTCCGGTTACGGCGCCGGCGGGCCGGCAAGCTTCGCCAGCCCCCACAAGCCGCGATCGAGATTGTCTTTGCTCGTGCCGTTCCAGACCCATTGGCGCGCCCGATTGATGCCGTCCTCGCTGTCGTCGAATCCCGCGTCGAACAGAAACTCCCGGCCGCTCGCCGGATCGATGTTCAACGAAGTCCACGGAATGGCCGCATCGAGCACGTAGCCTTGGCCGTCGGCGGTCGGCTGGACGTTCGTCGCGATCGCCGGCTGGTGGCCCGTATTGAACCACAGCCAATAATTCGCGCTATTCAGGACGCCTGCGCTGATGATCAGCTGCCGATCGCTGAACTGCAGGCTGCCGCCGAGCGCCAAGTCGCTCGGGCCCGTGAACAGCTCGATGCCGTCGCCTTTCCACAGATTGCTGTTCTGATAACTGTTCATCATCGGCGTCGGTTCCTTCACGAGCACCGTCAGGTAAAGGTTGTTCTCGTCCCAAGCCAAATGATAGTCGCCGGTGATGCCGTCGCCGCCGGTACCCGAAGCGAGATTCTCCGCCGTCAGCGTCATCGCGCCCGCGTCGCCGGCATAGCCGTTCAGGACGCCGTCGATCGGAATCGGCGCGGAGGTGTACGGAATCACGATCTGCAGGTTCCGCCCTTCGCCGCCTGCCGGGCTGTCGCCGAAATCGTGGTAGAACGGCTTCTTCTTGCCGAGCAGCACGTCGTAGACGCCTTTATTCGTCTTCATCACGGCGTCGAGAAACGTCTTGTACGGCCGGTCGGCCACGTTGACGAGCCCCGTGTTGTAATGCTCGCCGCCGATGCCCTGAAAGTAGCGTCCCCCCGCCGCCTGATCGACATAATCGAACCAGTGCGTGCCGACGATGAAGCCGAGCGCCGCCGCGCCCTCCACGTAGTTGCGGTACCGCCAGCCGCGGTCCTGCTCGGTAGCGGCCGACCCCGGCACGATCGGAGCAAGGCCCTGCTCGGCCGTGCCGTAGCTCCACTCGGACAGCAGGATCGGCCGGTGTCCGGATTTCTCGTACACGTCCTTCAGCATGGCCTTATCGAGGTTCGGCGAATAATGGTTGATGCTGATGACGTCCATGTGCTTGCCGGCCTCTTCGGCAAGGATACCGCGAATTTTCGTGCTTTGCATCGGCAGTGTCAGCCATCGGTCGCCGAGCAGCAGATGGTTCGGATCGTATTTCTCGAACAGCTGCTTCACCGTGCCGTAGTACGTATCGAGATAAAGCCGGAAGAATTGATCGACGTCGTCGGACGCCTGCTGCGTATCGATGTACAGCGGCGTTTCGTTCAGGTCGGTAAAGCCGGCGAACGTCGTATTCCAGCTGGTGTTAAACGCGGCGATATTGCCGTACTTCTCCTGCAGCATTTGCACGAGGCGCTTCTTCAGCCCCGTCGTGCTGGCCTTCAGCCGCGGCACGGTACTGATGAATTTCTCGTAGGCGTATTCATTGTCGACGAAGTACCCGATCAAGTTCGGATCGTCCTTCAGCGCCGGCAGCGAATTCGCGAATGCATCGTCGATCGCCTGCACCGCGCCGTCCGCGAAGATATCGAACACTTTAAGCTCCGCCGGTTTGGCCATTCCGTTCAAGGGCAGCACGAGCGTGTAGGGCATGCCGCTCGCCTGCGCCTGCGGAGACGGCGTCCAGGCGCCGATGCCGTTGAAGCCCCATTTCTTGATCCGGTCCGTCGCCTCCGCGAAGAACTGGTTGAACGTCGGCATCGCGCCTGCCTTGCGGTATTTATTGGCCATGAAGTACGAGAAATTGTCTTTCGAGCCGATGAAAGCGCCGTTGAACGGGCCGTTGAAGTCCGGCACCCACTCGAAGATTTTTTGACGGTCGGTCGTGCCGGTCACTTTGGTATACGTTTCGTTGTTCGTGATGCCGTTCACGCCCATGCTGAAATAGACGTTCCCCTGCGGCGTCACCAGCTGCGGCTTGCCCTTGACCTGCTGAACGCTGAAAAACCCGGTGGCCTTCAGCTTGAGCGGCTTCCGGCTTCCGGCGAGTCCGCCCAAACCGTCGAAATCGCCCGGCTTCCGCAGATTGCCGTAATACGCCCTGTCGCCCGCGACGTCGTTCCGAAGCTGCTCGTCGCTCGTCACCTTCGCCGCGAAACTCGCGCCGATGACTTGACCGTACCGGTCGATCTGCATATCGGCTTGCGAGAAAAACGTATAGCCGCGTATCGGACTCGGCTCCATGCCGTCCAGCTGGGCATACGCGTCGAGCTTCGTGAAGGCCGTCAGCGAGAGCGGCTCGGCGTACGGCTTGAAAACGGGGTCGGCGTTCGTTCGATAATACACGGCGGCGCCGGCCGAAGGCGTTGACAACGCTACCGAGACCGGCTCGGAGCCGATAACGCCCGTTTCGGGGCTTGCCGTGACCGACGCCGTGTTGCGGTTGATCACGACCTTGGCCAGCTGCGGCGTCCACGACTTCTCGTCGCCGGCGAATTCGATCTTCAAGTACCGCGTCCCGGCCGGCAGCGACTGCCCCTCGTACGCGTAAAGCTGCCAATTGCTGACGGGTTCCCCCGACGTATAGACGTTCGCCGCCGCTTCCGCGAACGTCGTTCCGTCGGCGGAGGCGTAGATGCGGTGCGGCGCGACCGTAACGCCGGTGAAAAAATAACTGTATACCGCAAACGAGGTTATATCGTAATCCGTCTTATAGACGACGTAACCGGTACTCGTCGTGCTGCGGACCGCGCGGGTCGCGTCGTTGCCGTAGTAAGCGGGAGTCCCGCTTTCCGTGTACAGGTTACCGCGCTGGTATGCCATGCCGAAGCCGTTTAATTCGTCGACGAAACCATTCGGCGCCTCGGCGGCGCCTGGCGCGGCCGCACTCTCGGCGGTCGGCTCATCCGCTGCCGGTTCATCCGCGAGAT
This sequence comes from Paenibacillus sp. J22P277, assembly GCF_059383675.1. Lineage (NCBI taxonomy): Bacteria > Bacillati > Bacillota > Bacilli > Caryophanales > Paenibacillaceae > Paenibacillus > Paenibacillus sp. J22P277. Next base: position 384,393 of record NZ_JBXENS010000005.1, on the reverse strand, counting down.
ACGCCGCCGAAGGCAGCAGCAGCATCGCTGCCATGACGGCAGACGTAATCATCCATCCTAATTTTCGAATCATGTCGAACTCCCCCATTATCAGTCTCTCAGATGTCGAACAGCTTGTTTGTAAGCGTTTGCATAATAGCCGGAAACGAGCGGGAGACAAGTCGCTGCCTCCCGCAGGCTTCCCGCATACCGATCCTCGCGTTGCCGGCGCTATTTGCCGGTTTGCTGCTTCATCATATCGATGATATCTTTAGCCAAGAACGCGTTCTGGCTGTCGTTGGTCCACCAATTCGCGAACCAGGCTTCGACCTTCTTGCCATCGCCTTTCTCCCATGTCGCCTTGGCATCCGCCATCGCTTGCTCCGGCGTATAGTCCTTGCCGCTCAGAATCGCCTTGACCCAAATGTCGGCGATCGGCTTCGTCAGGTTGGCCGAGATGGCGTCGATGTCCTTCGGAATCTGCGGCATATGCTCCGGATGGGTAATCTCGACGTACGGCTTATTCGGATCCATGTAGATGTCCATCGCCTTCGTGAACATGGCGAGGCCTTCCTTCTCGATCGGATTGTCCGGATTGAACTTATTCCCGATCTTGCCGCATTTGGCGTCCAGGATGCTGGAGCTCAGCATCTGCAGGTCGACGTCGTAGCTGACCTCCGTTTTGGTTTTGTCCGTGTCGATCACCTGCGGGCATCCGTTCGGTCCCAGCTTCCAGTGCTCGTTCTCGACGCCGTACTTCAGCATTTTGACCGTATCCGGCTTGACGAGGAAATCGACGTAATGCATGACGGCTTCCGGGTCCTTCGCATGCGCGTTGACGACCGCCGTCGCTTGCACGGGATTGGTATACGCCGGATTGAACTGCCCCGCCGGGCTTGCCGGATAAGGGATCGGCGTCACGACCGCGTCCGGCACGTTCTTCTTGAGCGAGGCCAGCTCGTTGATCGTGAAGCTGTACCAATCCAGCTGGATCGGATAGATCCCGATCTTGCCGTTGATGAAGTCCTGCTTCGCTTTCACGCCGTTCTTGTCGTTCAAGTAATCCTTGTCGACGATGCCTTCGTCGAACAGCCGTTTCTTGAACTCGGCGACCGCCTTGAAATGATCCCAGTTCCGCGTCACGCCGCCGTCCTTGACGATCCAGTTCGTCGCTTGGAACACCTGATCGATGACGATGCCCGACTGGAGGCTGAGCGCCATGCCGTAGGTGTCCTTCTTCCCGTTGCCGTCCGGATCCTGTTCCGTGAACGCCTTCGCGACCCGGTACATCTCCTCGGTCGTCGTCGGCACCTCCAGATTCAGCTTCTTCAGCCAGTCCTCGCGAATCAGGATGGCGTGTATCGGGACGACCTCGTTCAAGCGCGCGAATTCGTACAGCTTGCCGTCGGATTTCATGCCGACCTTCTTCAGGATCGGGTACTCCGCCAGCATTGCCTTGTATTCCGTGCTGTACTTGTCGATCATGTCGTCGATCGGCATCAGCTGCTTCTGGTCGTACAGCGGATTTTTGATATATTGATCGTATTCGAAGATCAGGTCCGGCGCGCTTGCCGACGCGAACAGCACGTTCAGCTTCTGGCGCGACTCGTAGCGGGGAACGGCGACGTACTTGACGTCCACCGGCCCGTTCGCGTTGACCCATTTCGTCCAGCGGTTCTCTTCGGTCGTTCCTTCGGTGGACGGCACGTTGGAACGGTCGTAGATCGTGGAGGAAATCGTCTTGCGCTCGGCCGTCGGCGCGTCCGGACCGTCGTCCGGTTGATTTTGCTGCTGATTCTGCGGCTGCTGCGGGGCAGGCTCGTTGTTCGAGCATCCTGCGGCGATCGCCAGCACCAGAACCGTGGCGGCGTACAGCCATTTTCTACGCTTCCTTATCATCGGGTACTCCTTTCGGGACGTCCGGACAGCCGGTCCGCGCTGAGCGTCAGCCTTTGACCGCGCCGAGCATGACGCCTTTGACGAAATATTTTTGCAGAAACGGATAGATGAGCAGCATCGGCACGATCATGACCATGATGCCCGCCGCCTTGATGCCTTCGTTCGTCACGTTCGCGATATCGCCCGGATCGGCCGACATTACCCCGGCCAGGATGGAATCCCGCCGGATCATCTGCTGCACGAGCACCGTCAGGTTGTATTTCCGCGTCTCGTTGATGTAGATCAACACGTTCATGAACGCGTTCCAGAAGCCCACGGCGTTGAACAGCGTGATCGTCGCGAGCACCGGCAGCGACAGCGGGAGCACGACCCGCAGCAGATGCGTCCATTCGCCGCAGCCGTCGATCCTCGCCGCCTCTTCGATCTCCCCCGGAATGCCCTCGAAAAAGGTGCGCATGACGAGCACGTTGAACGTGTTGATGAGCGCCGGCAGCCAGAGTACCCAGTACGAATTAATCAGCCCGTATTGACTCATGACCAGGTAGTTCGGTATGAGTCCGCTGCCGAACAGCATCGTGAACACCATGGCGAGCGTCAGCGGCCGCCTCCCGTAGAAGAACGCGCGCGACAGCGGGTACGCGGTCAAGACCGTCGCCGCCATCGACAGCGCCGTGCCGACTACCGTAATCTCCAAGCTGTTCCAGAAAGCGGGCAGGATCCGCGTGTTGTCGAACAGCGCCTTGTACGACGATATCGCCCAGCCTACCGGCGCGACGGATACGCGCCCCGACTCGACCGCATGGGCTTCGCTCAGCGACAAGGCGATGATGTGGAGCAGCGGGAACAAGCAGCTGAGGCCGATCAGCGTCAGCACGGCATAATTGAACGCGTAAAACAGCTTATCGCCGAATGTGCTTTTCACGGGCCTCGCCTCCTACCATAATTGTTGATTGAACCGGCGCCCGATCCGGTTCGCGAAGGTGACGAGGATGAACCCGACCGCGTTCTCGAACAGGCCCATCGCGGTCGTCAGGCTGAACTGCGCGCGTTGAATCCCGACACTGTAGTTGTAGGTGCTGATGACGTTCGCGACGCTCGATACGCTCTCGTTCGACAGCATATAGACCGGATCGAAGCCGACGTCCATCACCTTGCCGACCTGCAGGATAAGCAGCAGCGCGATCGTCGGCATGATGCCCGGGATGGATACGTGGCGAATTTGCTGCCATTTGCTCGCGCCGTCGATGCTTGCCGATTCGTACAGATGAGGATCGATCGCGGTCAGCGCCGCGAGATAGATGATCGCGGAGAACCCCATTTCCTTCCATACGCCCGAGCCGATGAAGACCGCCAGCCAGGAAAACGGCTTGTAGAGGAACGGATACGGTTCTCCGAAGACGCCCGCGACCCAGTGGTTGATGATCCCCGACTCCTGCGAGAACATCTCGAGCACGATGCCGGAGACGATCACCCAAGAGAAGAAATGCGGCAGATAGACGAGCGTCTGAACGAATCGCTTGAACCACATCCGCCGGACCTCGTTCAGCATGACGGCCAGCAGGATCGGCACCGGGAACCCGATCGCGATGCCGAGCACGCTGAGGAGGAGCGTATTGCCGATGATCTGCACGGTCTGCGCCTGGTTGAACAGCATCCGGAAATTATCGAGCCCGACCCACGGACTCTTCAGGATGCCGTCGTACATGTTGTAGTCTTTGAAGGCGATCACGAGGCCCCCGAGCGGATAATACTTGAACAACAGATAGAAAACGACCCCCGGGACGAACATGATATACAGCGGCACGCTGCGCCTGATCGCGCCGATCCCGCCGCCGCGCCGCCGCGCCTTCGGCGCAGCCGGTTCCGTTCCGGTCGCGTGTACGCCCATGGTTGGCACTCACCCCCTCGGAGCATGGATGCACCTTTTCGTGCATGGCTTCATTCTAAGGGAGCGCAGGCGGGGCAGCCTTGAAATAATTGCCGAAAATCTATAAATTTTTGCGCATCGGCGCAGGCGGGAACGACGCGGCCGCGCAGGATCGAATCACGGCTTCCGCTTGCGGTAATCGCTGGGCGAGAGACGGTAAAGCATGCGAAACACGTTCGTGAAATAGTTCGGATCGTCATAGCCGACGGCGGAAGCGATCTCGAACACCTTCATGTCGGTATTCAGCAGCAGCATTGCGGCCTTGCGCATGCGGAGCCGTGTCAAATAGGTGCTGAAATTGTCGCCCGTCTCTTTCTTGAAGAGCTTGCTGAAGTACGCGGAGCTGATGTAGAACCGTTCGGCCATCTCGTTCAGCGTGCAGGATTCCATATAATGCCCTTCCAGGTAATCGAGCGCCCGCGTCACGGCGTTCCGGTTCTTGCCCGATCTCCAATCCCCGTACGCCGCGAGAAAGGCTTCGGCCTCCCGTTCCGCCCACGCCGCGGTTTGGGCCGTCCCGGAAGTCTGGCGCAGCGCCTCCAGCCTGCCGCCGAACGCGGGGTCCTCCGCGCCGGCGTCGAACGATTGCCGGGCCGCCGCCTTCATGGCGAGCGCAAGCGTCAGCGCCTCCAGCTTGGCATCCTCGGGGGCAAGCGAAGCCAGTCGGCGAATCGCAAGCTCGAGCATGCGCTTCAACCGGTCCGCCCGGCCGAGCGCGATCTCCGAGGAAAGCTGCACCTGCAGCTCCTTCGCCTTGGATTGGCGGTCCGGCGCTTCCAGCGCTGGGCCCGCGGGCTGTTCCGCCGCTCTGCCATGCGGCTCCGGACCAGGCAGGAACCGTTCGTACGCCGCGAGCAGATCCCCGGGCTTCTCCAGCCGGCCGGCCGGAATCACTTCCAAGCGAAGACCCAGGAACCGGCTCACGCTGCGCTCGGCGGACGATTCGAATCCCGCCGGGTACGGACCGTCCACGAACAACGCGAAGCGGTCGAACGCGAGCGGAATCGACGACCACCGCGAACCGCCGGCTTCGAGCAGCTCCGCGATAATGTTGAACAGCGCGAATTGAAGCAGCTCCATATCCTGCTGCCGGTATTGCTTATCCGCCGGACGGTAGCTCGCCACGCGAACGAACAGCAGCTCCCTGCTCAGGCAGCGCTCCACCGCTTGGGCGGCCGCGGCCTTATCGTGCGGGAGCCGCAGCAGATGCGCGCGCAGCAGGCTCTCCTGATTGGAGCGCTCGCCCGCCAGCAGGCGCAGCTGCTGCTGCCGTTTTCCTTGGACATGCTCGTAGGCTTTGCGAAGCACGCCGATCAGCATCTCCTCGTTGCACGGCTTCAGCAGGAAATCGATCGCCCCGTACCGCAGCGCCGCCTGGGCGTATTTGAAATCCTCATGCCCGGTCAGCATGATCAGGGCGATGTCGAGCCGGTTCCGGTGCACATGCTCGGCCAACGCGATCCCGTCCATGCCGGGCATCCGGATATCGGTCAGGATCAAGTCGGGCGGCGTACGCGCGATCAGCGTGAGCGCCTCCCGCCCGTTCTCCGCCTCGCCGATCACGGTCCAGCCGATGGCATGCTCCTCGATCAGCTTGCGCAGGCCTTTGCGAAAAAACGCCTGGTCCTCGACGATCAGCAGCGTCCCGTTCATGCCTCCGCCTCCCCTTCTTCGTCCGCTCGCGCCGTCTCGAAAGGCAGCAGCAGATGCACGGTCGTGCCTTCTCCGGGCACGCTGGCGATGTCCAGCCGGCAAGGAGGGCCGTACGTCAGATCGATGCGGCGCATGACGCTGCGCACGCCAAGCGGCACCCGCCCATCCGCCGGCTCGTCCGACAGGATGCGGCCGATCTCGTCCGCGCTCATGCCGCAGCCGTTGTCGGCGATTTCCAATTTCAACCGCGCATCGAGCCGGTAAGCCCGTATGTGCAGCGTCTTCGGCTCGTTGCGGGAATCGCGGAACGCGTGCACGAACACGTTCTCGACGATCGGCTGCAGGAAGAGCCGCAGCGTCAAGCAATCCGCGACGTCCTCGTCCATCTCGATGCGGGCGATGAATCCGCTGCTCACGAACGCCTCCTGAATGTGAATGTAGTGGCGGATCTGCTCCATCTCCTGCCGGAGCGTCGTCCGCTTCCGCACCCGCTCCAGCGAATATTTCAGAAGGCCGGACAGCGAGGACACGAGCCCCGCGGTGTCGCGGTCGTCCTGCAGGTACAGCTTCCAGTAAAGGCCGTTCAGCGTATTGTACAGAAAATGGGGATTCAGCTGCGCCTGCAGCGCTTTCAGCTCCGCTTCCCGTTCGCCGATCTGGCGCAGGTAGACCTCCTTGATGAGCGAGCTGACGTTCGCCGCCATCGCGTTGAAGCTGTCGGCGATCAGCCCGAGCTCGTCGTTCGAACGCGGCTCGACGCGAATGTCGAACTTGCCCTCCCGCATCGTCTTCATCGCGGGCACCAGCTCCCGGAGCGGCCGCAGCAGCCGGTGGCTGAGCAGGAAGATCAGCATGGCGCTGAGCAGGACGCTGATGCCGCCGGACAGCAGGCTGATTTTCAGGATCAGCTGGCTTTTCTTGAGAAAATCGGCCATCGAGATGCGGCTGACGAGCGTGAATCCCGAATCCGGCGATTCATGCGTCGTCACGTAATAGGAGGATCCGTCCGCTTTCTCGATGCCGTCGGCATGGCTCTCCTTTAACTCCGCCGCTGCGGCCGCTGCCGTCCGCTCGTCGTTCGCATACAGCAGGCCGTCGTGACGGTCGAACAAATACACGCTGCCCGAGCCGTCGGTGCCGATGATCTCGCGGAACGAGCGCGCGAGAAAGTATTGATCGATCACCATCACCATCATGCCGTACATGCCCCCGTCGCCGTCCTCGGCGTAGCCGGCGTCCAGCTGCTCCGAATCGCTCTCGATGATGAACTTGCTGCGCATCCACTGCGCGGCGATAATCACGTCGCGATACCCGCTCTTCTCGATATGGCTCGGCAGCCGCTTGTTCATCCACACCATCTCGCCGCCGGACGCCTGCACCTTGCCGAGGATGTCCCGGAACGCGTCGCCTTCGATCGTCTCGACGGACTCGCGCATCAAGCCGTAATAATAATTGCGGCCGGACAAGTCGAACAAATACAGCGACAGCACCTGCGGCGCGTCGAACTTCACTTGGCCGAGCTCCGTGCTGATCTGGCTCTGCATCGCGTAGCGGTCCGCGGGTGCGACGTTCCGGTCCCGCGACAGCTTCGTCACGTTCCGCTCGATCGTCGGGTTGAAGACGACGTAGCTGGAGATGCGCGTCAGCTCCCGGATGCGCAAGTCGAGCTGGGCCATGGCCTGTTCGCTCGCTTTCACGTACCGGCCGCTTACTTCGTCCTCGAACAGGCGCAGATGCGTCCGGTACGAGACGACGCCGGCCATCGTGAACGTGCACAGGATAATCGCCGATATGCCGAGCAGCAGCTTGACTTTAAAGCTGTTTTTCCATGGTTTGTGCATCGCGACGCACCGCCTCGCTTTATGGGTTGGCCTTCACGATTCAAAAACCGTGCGGCATGAACTGCCGCACGGTTCGTATGGGCGTATGGATACCGATCGCGTATTCGATTGCCGGCTCCCGGCAAGGCGCGCAAGCGCTTACCGATTCCGGCATGCCCAGCCTGGCGCGCAGGAGCTCGCCGCGATCTCCGCACCTCATGTATATTCGGGCCCGACCCGTTTATTCCGGCTCGCGACGGTGCAAGCCATCCGCTGCCCTATCCGGCTCGCGGCATAATGGATAAGCGTAATGTTAGCGACGTCGATAGCGATGTCAGATAAAATAACATATAATCTGGGATGAATTGGGATAAACTAGTGCCTTTTTCATGCGAATTTGGGATAATGGGGAGGATCTGACGACGAGGAGGAAGATTCATGGGCAACGAACGTTACTTGACTGCAGAGGATTTATACAAGATCAACTGGATCAACGATCCGGCGGTATCTCCCGCAAGCGGCGCGATTGCTTACGTGCTGAGATCCGTCAACGAGAAGCATGACGGTTACCGCTCTCATATCCGCTTGCTCGATGCCGAAGGCCGCGAGTCGGTCCCGTTCACGTCCGGCGAGGCGGACGCCGCGCCGGCTTGGTCGCCGGACGGCTCGGAGCTTGCGTTCCTGCGCAAGAAGGACGATAAGCCGCAGGTGTGGGCCATGCCTGCCCGCGGCGGGGAAGCGCGCCCCGTCACCGCGTTGAAGCACGGCGTCGGCGCCTTCAAGTGGTCGCCCGACGGCAAGTTCCTGCTCATCAAGAGCGAAGCCGCCGCTTCCGGCGCCGCCGATGACCGGGAAAGTGCAGGCGAAGGAACTGCCAAGCCCCCCGAAGAGCAGATCTTCGACCGGTTGAACTTCAAGGCCGACGGACGAGGGCTCTGGAACGGACGCCGTACCCATCTGCATCTCGTCGATCGGGCAACGGAAGCCTGCACGCAACTGACGGAAGGGAATTTCGACGTGAGCGCCTTCGCTTGGTCGCCGGACGGCGAGCGGATCGCCTACAGCGCCGGCGTTGCCTCCGAGCGGTATCCCGATCCTGATCTCAGGCTCACGAGCGAGGTATTCGTCATGGACCGTTCGGGCGGATCCGCCGCCGCGATCACCGACGGGACGCTGGACATCCACTCGATCGCCTTCACGCCGGACGGCGAGCGGATTCTCTTGATCGCCGGCGACCTGGGATTCGGCTTCGCCACGCTGGACAGAATCCGCCTAGTGCCGGTCTCCGGCGGAGAAGCCGTCGTCTTGTTCAAGGACCTGGACGTCCAGCTCGGCCATGTCGCGATCAGCGATATGAGAGCCGGCGCCGGATCCCCGCCCCTGTTCAGCAAGAACGGGCAATCGGTTTATCTCCAATTGAGCCGCGACGGCAGCGTCCATATCGGCCGCTTCGCGCTTGACGGCTCTTCCTGCGAGTTCGTCGTCACCGGCGAACGCGAGATCTATCAATTCGACCTGACCGCGGAGGAAAATATCATCTTCGCCGCCGCCGATCCGCTGCAGCCCGGAGACCTATTCCGCTTCGATCCGTCTGTTTCGGAGGAACGTCGCCTTACCCGCTGCAACGGGGAGCTGTGGTCGGAGCTTGCGCTCAGTACGCCCGAAAGCTTCGCCTTCCAAGCCTCGGACGGCTGGCCGATCCAAGGCTGGCTCATGAAGCCGAACGATTTCAAGGAAGGCGCCAAGGTTCCGGCCGTGCTCGAGATTCACGGCGGTCCGCAAGCGATGTACGCGCATACCTTCATGCTGGAATTCCAGCTGCTGACGGCGGCCGGCTTTGCGGTATTCTATACGAATCCCCGCGGAGGCCACGGCTACGGCCAGGCTCACGTCAATACGGTCCGAGGCGATTACGGCGGACGCGATTACCAGGATCTGATGGAAGCCACGGATTACGTGCTCGATGCTTACCCGTTCATCGACGCTTCCCGGCTCGGGGTCACCGGCGGCAGCTACGGCGGCTTCATGACCAACTGGATCGTCGGCCACTCCAACCGGTTCCGGGCGGCGGTCACCCAGCGCTCCATATCGAATTGGATTTCCTTCTACGGCGTCAGCGATATCGGCCATATGTTCACCGAGGATCAAATCTGGGGCAATCCGTGGGACGATCCGGAAAAGCTCTGGCGCCATTCGCCGCTCGCCTATGTCAAGCATATCGACACGCCGCTGCTCATCCTGCATGGCGAGCAGGATCTCCGCTGCCCGATCGAGCAGGGCGAGCAGCTGTTCGCCGCCCTGAAGCGGCTCGGCAAAAAAACGCAGCTGATCCGTTTCCCCGGCGCGGACCATAATCTGTCGAGAAGCGGCCATCCGCATCTGCGGACGAGGCGCCTGCATCACATCGTCCGTTGGTTCGAGGAGCATATCGATCGGCAGGCAATCCGATTCGATTAAGCTAAGCTATCGTTTTCCGTTCAAATCGCCCAACAGGCAGCCGAGTCCGCTCGGCTGCCTGTCGTTCGTTATCGACTTACCACGGTCCCGATAGCCGGTCTGCCGCGCGCTCAGCAGAATCCGAGGACTCGGCGTTACTTCCGCGACTCATCCGGCTTCTGTTACGACGTGGTCAAGCGTTTATAAGACGAGCCAGGGCCTCGCCGACCGGCGTCGCCGGACGGCCCAGCAGCTTCTCCAGATCATTGCTTTCGATCTCCAGCGTGCCTTCCCGAATGCCCTGCTGGATTCCGACCAGAATCGGAACGACGAAGTCCGGGACGCCTGCGTTCGTCATGATCTCGGCGTATTGGGCATCGTCGACCCGCAGGACGGGCACTTCCTTGCCGATCGCCGCGCCGACGGCCGCGGCGAGCTCGTCTTGGGTCAGAAGCTCGCCCGAGAGCTCGTAGACCGTATTCTCGTGACCCGTTCCCGACAGTACCGCCGCGGCCGCTTCCGCGTATTCCTGCCGCAGCGCCCAGCCGGTTTTGCCGGATCCGGCGGAGGTTACCCACGGATGTCCCGCAAGCGCGCCTTGAATAGTATCGGTTTCATTCTCCAAGTACCAATTGTTGCGCAGGAACGAATACGGTATGCCGGTTTTGATAATGGCTTCTTCCGTGGCACGGTGAACGACGGCAAGGAATAACGAGCTGTTGCCGGCATTCGGAGCGCTGGTGTAGGCGATAAACCCGACGTTGTTTCGCTCGGCCGCTTCGACCGCTCGGATATGCTGGCGCATTCTGGTCTCGTTGTCCCCGACCGTCGAGATGATCAGCAGCCGGTCGATGCCCTCGAATGCGGCATCCAAAGTTTCCGGGTTCTCGAAATCGCCGTGACGGACCTCCACGCCCCGAACCTTCCATGCTTCCGCCTTTTCCGGATTGCGTACGCTCACGGCCACTTGATCCGCCGGCACGGTTTTCAACAACGCTTCGACGACCAACGTCCCCAAATTGCCCGTCGCGCCCGTAACTAACATCTTCATGATTATTCCCTCCCGAACTCGTCGTGTTTTTTCGACATAACCATTATGGTTACAACGATTGTATAAATAAAAGCTCTTTACGAGCTCTCATTTAGCTGAACTTTGCGGTCAGCTGGCTCAACGTCGTCTGCGCGAGCCGCCGTTCCATGGCGGTCTGAGCTTCGCTCAATTCGGACTGAAGCACGGACTCGATGCCGCGTCCGACCTGGCATAAAATATTCGAATCCTCGTGAATGCCGAACAGCCGGTTATCGTCGAGCAGGTTCACCGCGCGATAAATATCGAGCAGCGTGATTTGGTCGGGCGTACGGAGCAAGAAAGCGCCGCCTACCCCCGGACGCACGTCCACCAGCCCCGCCTTTTTCAATAGGCCCATGATTCGCCGGATGACCACCGGATTGGTATTTACGCTGCCCGCGATGTAATCCCCTGTAATCTCGTTCGCGTTCACCGCGATCAGGGATAGGATATGGACGGCCATGGAAAAGCGGGTGCTTATTTGCTTCATGATTGTCACCACCGATATAACCAGTATAGTTACAACGGCAGCCTGCGTCAATAAAAACTTCCATTTATGGAGAAATGACCAACCGTTATTCCGAGATCGGCCAATCGACCCGAGGAACGAGAACCTTTCCGCCGGGATCGACCGTCCCAGGAGAAGAGCCGTTCCGCGGACCGGCGTCCCGCCCGCTATTCATCCGGGATCGGTCGCTTGAACCGGTCGAGCGCCGTCTGCTGAATCGCGACCGCCCGGTCGATGCCGAGCGACTTCAGCGCGCCCGCATAGGCGTCGAAGTCCTCCAGCGGCTCGATGCCGAGAATGAATTTCAGCGACATTTCGTCCACCAGCGCCGACGCGTCCTGCATGATGACGGACAGCTCCGCGCTCTCTTTCTCGGTCTTCGGCGTAGCGGGCAGCATATGGGCGTCCGTGTCCGTATTGCTCCAGAGGCGAATCGCCTCCTTCTGCTCGGGCATCGCGTAATACTGCTCCATGTAGCGGACATCCTGAACGAACGGCCCGTTGTAGCTGGCCCGGGTATACATCGCCAACGCCTGCGAAGGCGCCAGCTTGTCCGGATTGTTCAATATGAGATCCGTATACTTCGGATAACCGTCCTTCATCTCGTAGCTGAGCCCTTCGATGCCGAAATTGAACAGCATGTGGCCCTCGGGACCGTAGCCGTAATCGAGCAGCCGGACCGCTTCCTCGACGTTCGCGCTCGTCTTGGCAATCGCCACCCCGCCGCTCGAGCCGATGGACGGAGCTTTCTGCCCGAACTTCGGCCGTTCTCCCTGATGCAGCACGGGATACGGCGCGGCGGTCAGCTCTGCCGCCGGATCGCGCTGCCGCAGCACCGGCAGCCAGGTGCCGATTCCCGCGCCGGCGTTCCAGATGCTAGCGCCGCTTCGTCCCGTCAGCATGCTGACGTCCTGCGTCTCCGAATCGACCGCGGCGAAATTCGGATCGATGAGGCCTTCGGCGTACCAATCGCGGAACAAGGCCAGAAACGCTTTGTACCCGGGCTCCTGCGGACCGAACTTCACCTGGCCGTTCTCCAGGTAGAAGCCTTTCTTGATGCCGTAAGCGCCGATGAAGGCGCCTCCCTCGATGCCGAACAGCGGGTTCGGCACGCCGAGGAAAGTAAGCGGCGCTTCGATGCCTTTGCGCTCCTTGAATGCCCGCAGCACGGCATGCCAGTCATCGATGGTCTCCGGCACGCCCAGCCCGAGCTCGTCCAGCCAATCCTTTCGCAGGATCAGGCCCTGATAGGTTCGCAGACGGTCGTCGTCCTGCACGAACGGGAACGCGTAATAGCTGCCGTCCGCCGTCCGGATCTGCTTGTCGATGTCGGGATGCGCGCTTAAGAAGGCTTTCAAATTCGGCGCGTAGCGGTCGATCGCGTCGTTCAGCCGCAGGATATAGCCGTCCTTGATCGCTTTCTCCGGACCGCCGGGAAAGTTGATCCAATCGTACTCGATCATGTCCGGCAGCTCGCCCGACGCGAGAAGCACGTTGATCGCCTCCTTCGACTGATTCGCCGGGGGCTGGATGAAGTCTAATTTCACGCCCGTCTTGCGCTGCCATTCCTGGAAGAAGGGCACGTCCCGGAAGCTCGGCCTGGCGCTGGCCGCGTTGCCGTTCAGCTCGGCCCAGTAAGTCAGCGCCGTCCCGTCCCCGCCGGCGACCGTCTCGCTGTCAGCCACATCGTTCTTCGCTGCCGGCGGTACGGCCGCTGCGTTCATGCAGCCGGCAAGCGGCAGCAGCGCCGCGGTTACCGCCGCGGCAGCCGCAAGCCAAGCGAATGTCCTCTTCATGCCGATCGCCCCCTCTAACAGACTTCCTTATACTTGCCCGGCGTGATGCCCTCGTATTTCTTGAACACCCGGATGAACGTCGCCGCGTCGTTGTAACCGACGAGCTTCGATATTTCGTTGATGGATTCTTGTTTCGACCGGATCATTTCCTTTGCCTGCCGGATGCGCGTTTTATGAATGCAGTCGAGCAGCCCCTCGCCCGTCTGATTTTTGAACAGCCGCGACAGGTAGCTTCCCTTCAGGTCGAACCGTTCGCCGATGGCGTTTACGTTCAGGTTCGCGTCCGTGTATTGGTCCTCGATGAACCGCATCACCCCGGCGATCAACTCGCGAAGCGAGCCCTCCCGCTCCATCGACACGCCGCTCGCGCGCTTCGCGGCGGCGAAGGCGCACACGTCCGCGAGCAGCGACCGCAGCTCCTCCCGCATCTCGTGGATCGTGTCGCAGGCGATGATCTTGTCCATCCAGAGCGGATTGTCCTCCCAGATGCCGCTGCCGTCCCCGTCGCCCAGCTCGTTGATCGCCTTGACCATCGTGCCGACCATGTTGAAGATCAGGCAGCGCGCCAGAGTGAGCGGCATGACCGGCTTGCCGAAATTGCGCTCCGTGATCTCGTTCATGTACGCGGAAGCCTGCTCCAGATCGCCGGCCTTGATGAAATTGATCAGCTGCTGCTCGACCTGAAGCGGGTAGTAATAGCCGGAGCTGACCGACTCCGCGGGGTCGCGGCGAATATCCTCGTAGGCGATGATCCCCTTCTTCCCGAGCACCATCTTGTATTCCATCGCGTCGACCGCCTCCTGGTAGGCTACCGCGATGCCCGCCCACGAGGAATGGCTGCCGCTGATGGCGATCGTCAGCTCCATCTCGTACCGCCGCAGGAATTGCTGCGCCTCCGAGGCGATCGCCTGCAGTTCCTCCCGGACATGCGGCACGTCCGGCGCCAAGTTGACGAGGCAGACCATCATGTCGTCCGCCTCGGCCACGTACCCCGCATGCTGCCGCTGCATGGCCAGCTCCTCGACGACGTTGCCGATGATGAACGGAATGAGCCGGCTTCTTTCGTTCAGGTCGATGCCCGGCAGCTTCGCGTACAGGCTCTCTTCGTTCTCCACCACGAACAGGATGACCGCGAACTCATGCGACGGCAGCGGCATATGGAACGAGCGGAACGCTTCCTCGTATGGGACGGGCGCATCGAGCTTGCCTTTCAGCAGCCGGTGGATCATGTTGGAGCGAAGCGTCTGCTGGTGCTTCTGCAGCTGCAGCGCGATCTTGTCCTTCTCGCTTCGCGCGTTCAGGATCGCGCGCTGGATGAAGCGCAGCTCGTTGGCATCCTCCCGCTGAGCCGGCTCGTTCCGGTCTGTAAGCGATTGCACAAGTGCTTGAATCGGTGTGTAATTGCGCCGCGTGAAGAACCAGGTCAGGATGCCCGCGCCGATCAAGCTGATCAGGATGCTGACGAACGTGAAGCTGCGGACGTATTCGGCCTTCTCCCAATAGAGGGCGCTCGGGAAGATCAGCGCGTATTTCAGATCCGAGACGGCGGACGGAATGTAGAACAGCTCCGAATCGCCGATCCGCGAAGAGGAGAGGCGGACATGCCCTCCGTCCATGAAGGGCTGCAGCTCGGGCGCGTCCTGGCGGTTCGACAGCAGGATCTCGTTGTCCTTGTTCAGGATGAGCAGCAGCCCCCCGCTGAAGCCCGACACGCTTTCGATTGCCTGCTGGAACCTGGCCGCGTCCGCCATCACGACGACCGTCCCCGTCTTCCTCCCGTTCAGATCGTTCGGCAGCTGAGTAATGTAGGCGATGGACGACTTCGAAGGCGCCGCGTCCAGATGCGGGAGCACCGCGAAGCGGTTCGCCCCCGCCGCACGAATCGTCTCCGTCCACGCGTCGTAGGTCATGGTCCCGGTATCGTGCAGCGTGCGGAACGCCGTGCGCATGTCCCGGATGTTGCCCGGCCGCAGGACGGACCCGCCTTGATCCCATACGACGTAAAATTCGTCGATCGAGGCATAGGACGTTTTATACAGCCGGAATTCCTTCACCAGCTGGTACGCGGTAAACGGCGCCTCTTTGGCCGGTTTATTGGAATACATGAGATTTTGCAGCTTGTCGTTCCAGGTGATCTCCGTGTCGAGCCGTTTCATCAGGTCGACCTGGTTGTCGATCGTATAGCGCATCTGCTTGAGCAGGGAATCGTTGGCGCGGTGGATCTCGCTCTTCAGCGCATGGCTGGCCTGCGAATAGATGACCAGGCTGATCACGATCGGGACGAAGAGGACCGCGCTGTAGGACAACAACCACGCGAAGACGATGCTTTTCCGTTTCTGCCAGATGCCACGAATCATCGACAAGCTCCCTTCACCGTCAGTTCGAACTAACCGGGCATGTTCAGAGCTCTATTATAACGATTCGATCCGGCTTTCCGGAATGGGTAAAAATGACAAAGCGATTTACAAAAGCTTCAAGAGCGCCGCTCGGCACGCGAATATCGGGACACGCAAACGGCCCGAAGGGACGACCGGCGTCCTTTCGGGTGCGTTTAGCGTACAGCAAAATGCGTGCGCCGGGCTCCGACGGTTCTGCCGAGCACCGGGCCGGCATGTCGCTCCGGGCTTCTCCGGCCGCCTGGCGTCGACGGTTCTCCCGAGCGCAGGTTCGTGATGTTGTTCGTCCGACCGTCTACGGATGCCTGGCGCCGACGGTTCGCCGAGCACCTGACCGGCATGTCGCTCTAGCCGTCCCGGCCGCCGGGACCCGCCAACCGGTCAGAAGATGCGGCGGTTCCAGCCGTTTAGCTTCGCGACTGCCTCGACGAAGAAATAATCGCCGTAGATGAGCGAGACGTTCACGTTCTGCCCGGCCGGCTTGTGACCGGTACCGTGCAGCAAAATCGCTTCATGATCCGCGAGATGCCACGTCGCGTATCGTTCGCACAGCGAAGACAGCATCCGCTCCGCCGCCGCGCGGCAGCCCGTTCCTTCCTTGGCCGGAAGCAAGTCCGCGAGCTCGAGCAGGCCCGACGCCGCGATCGCGCCCGCCGAGCTGTCGCGCGGCTCGCCGTCCGGGTCCTCGCCCGAGCGGAAGTCCCAATGCGGGACGCCGTCGTCCGGCAGATGCGCGAGGAAGAAATTCGCCGCCCGCCGCGACGCGCGGAGATACGCCGCATCGCCCGTATGCCGGAACGCGTTCGCCATGCCGTAGATCACCCACGCTGCGCCTCGGCTCCAGGCGGATTCCGGCGCCGCGCCTTGACCGCCGATCGCCTCCGCGCGCGCGCCGGTGTCCGGATCGAAGCGGACGATATGATGCACCGATCCGTCCGCGCGGATAAATTCCCTGACGACCGTGTCGGCATGCGCCGTCGCGATATGCGCGAAGCGGGGATCGCCGCTTTCCTTCGCCGCCCAGTACAGCAGCGACAGGTTCATCGCCGTATCCGCGATCGCCCAGCCGATCCTGTTCCCGTTCCAGGCGCGAATGAAGCGGCCTTTCGGATTGTAGCGGCCCGCCAGGAAGTTCGCCGCGAACAGCCCTCTTCGCCTCGCGTCCTCGTCGCCCGTCAGCAGATGCTTGAACACCGCCGTCGGCAGGAACTGAAAGCCCACGTCGTGGGAGAACCGGTTCGGCTGCAGGAACAGCCGCTCGAGCCGCTCGTCCCAGCTCCATGCGGCATCCTTGTACTGCGCGTCGCCGGTCATGTCGTAGACGAGCCACAGCATGCCCGGCCAGAAGCCGGACGTCCACCAATCGATCCTCGTATCGTCGTATTTCCCGTCTTCCCCGGCGACATGCGGCGACCGGTCTCCCATGGCCGCCAGCATCATGTCGGCCTTGCCGCGGATCCGCTCCCATGCGGCCCGAGCCCCGGCATCGTTCCAATTCGCGTTCATGCGCGCTTCTCCCTTCGTATGCCTCCGCGCCGTTCGTCCCGCGCGGCTATGTTATCCTTTCAACGAACCGACCATGACCCCCTTCACGAAAAACCGCTGCACGAACGGATAAACGCATAAAATCGGAACGGTCGCGACCATGATCGTCGCGTATTTGATCGTCTCGCCGAGCTGGAACCGGTCGCCGGCCGAAGCGCCGGCCGACATGCTGTCGGTGGAATTGGCGATCAGGATCTCCCGGAGCACGAGCTGCAGCGGGAAGAGCTCCCTGCTCTTGATGAACACCGAGGCGTAGAACCATCCGTTCCATTTGTCGACCGCGTAATACAGGATCATGACGGCGATGACCGGCATCGACAGCGGGATAATGATGCGGAACAGGATCGTGAAATGGTTCGCGCCGTCGATCTTGGCCGACTCCTCGAGGCTGTCGGGGATGCCCATGAACGCCGTCCGCATGATGATCAGGTTGAAGGTGCTGACCGAGAACGGAATGATCGTCGACCAGAGCGAGTCAAGCAGGCCGACGCCCTTCACGACCAGATAGAGCGGGATCAGGCCGCCGCCGAAAAACATCGTGAACACGATGATGAACATGAACGCGTTGTTCCACAGGACGTTCTTCCGGGACAGCACGTAGGCGCCCAGCGCCGTCACGAACAGGTTGACGATGACGCCGGCCACGACGATGAAGAGCGTGTTGCGGTAGCCGATCGCGATGCCCGGGTTCGCCATGACGCTCTTGTACGCCTCCAGGCTGAAACCGAGCGGTTTCCAGAGGATGCCCTTGTAGGCGATAAGCTGTCCGGCGTCGCTGAGCGAGGCGAACAGCACGTAGAGCAGCGGGTACAGCGTGACGACGACGAGCAGAATCAGGACGGCGTAGACCGCGATATCGAAGGTCCTGTCAAGCACGCCCGCTTGCGTTTTCATCCTATCTCACCTCACCATAAGCTGTTCTTGCTCACTCTGCGGCTAATGTAATTCGCGAGCACGAGCAGGACAAGATTGATCGCCGAGTTGAACAGGCCGACGGCGGAGCTGTAGCTCCATCCGAACTCGAGCAGGCCTTTGCGGTACACGAAGGACGAGATGACGTCGGCCTTCTCGTACGTGACCGGATTGTAAAGCAGAATGATCTTCTCGAAGCCGACGTTGAGCAGGTTGCCCATCCGCAGGATGAGCATGATCGCGATGGTAGGCATGATGCCCGGCAGCGTAATGTAGAAGATCTGCTTGAACCGGCTGGCGCCGTCCATCCGCGCCGCCTCGTACTGCTCCTGGTCGATGCTCATCAGGGCCGCGATATAGATGATCGACTCCCAGCCGATTCGCTGCCAGATTTCCGACAGGATATAGATCGGCCGGAACAGGTCGGGCTTCTGCAGCATCGCCTGGCCGTCGTAGCCGAGCCAGGTGAAGACGCGGTTGATCAAGCCGTCGGCATTGGTAAAGTCCGTGATGATGCCGCAGATGACGACCAGCGAGATGAAATACGGCATGTACGTAATCGTCTGCACGGTGCGCTTGAACGCGCGGTGCCGCACTTCGTTGATGAGCAGCGCCAGGACGATGGGCGCCGGGAACTCGAAGAGCAGCGAGTACAGGCTGATCAGCAGCGTGTTCTTCAGGATGCGCAGGAAATAATAGCTGCGGAAGAAATCCTCGAAATGCTTCAGGCCGACCCAGTCGCTGCCCAATATGCCTTTCATCGGAGAATAGTCCTTGAAGGCGATCAGCGCCCCGTACATGGGAGCGTAGTGAAACACGGCGTAATACGCGATAACCGGCAGCATCATCAGATACAAGTATTTGTTCAGCATGAAATCCCGGGCGAAGCGGTTCTTGCGCGTCTGCGGATTGGCCATGGCTAGGAAGCGTTCACCTCGTTTCGTTCGGAGAGGGCGGCAACGCCCTCTCCCCTATATCGTCAGCGGCTGTTATACCGCTCCAAGGCGGCGGTCTGAATCTCGATCGCGCGGTCCAAATTCAGCGACTTCATTTTCTCCAGGTACTTGTCGTACTGATCGACCGGCTCGGTGCCGAGAATGATCTTGAGCGTCATCTCGTCCACGAGCGTGTCGATATCGGTCATGATCGCGGCGTATTCCGAGCTTTCCTCCGGCGTCGGCGTAAGCGGCGGCAGGCTGTACTTGGCCGCGTCGGTCTTCGCCCAGGTGCCGATCGCGTCGCGCTGGGTCTGGAGCGCGAAGAACTGTTCCGCGTAGCGTTTGTCCTGGATGAACGGGCCGTTGTAGCTGCCGCGGGCGTACATCGAGATCGCCTGAGCCGGCGCGAGCTTATCCGGATTCTTCATCAGCAGGTCGGTATACGTCGGATACCCGTTCACCATGGTATAGCTGACGCCCTCCGTCCCGAAGTTAAAGAACAGCCGTCCTTCGTCGCTGTAGCCGTAGTCCAGCATGCGGACCGCCAGCTCCGGATCCTTCGCCGACGTCGTGACCGCCACCGTGCCCTCGGACGAATACGCCTGCTGGCGTTGGCCGAACTTCGGCGTGTCGCCCTTCTTCAGCACCGGATACGGCGCGGCCGCCAGAACGGCCTTCGGGTCCTTCGCTTCGACGAGCGGCTGCCATTTGCCGATGCCGCCGCCCGCGTTGGCGACCGTGGCGCCGGTCGCGTCCGACGCGATGTTCCCGTCGAGCGCCTTCGAATCCGCCGTCGCGGCGTTCTTGTCGATCAGGCCCTCCGCGTACCAGTCGTGGAACTGACGGAGATAATCCTTGAAGCCCGGCTCGGCCGGACCGAACTTGATCGTGCCGTCCTCCTGGTAGAAGCCGCGGCTCGCGCCGAACGCGCCGATGAACGCGCCGTTGCCGGATTCGTTGAAGAACCTCGGTTTGCTGACGAACGACAGCGGTGCGGCCGCGCCCTTCTTCTCCTTGAACGCGCGCAGCGTCGTCGTCCAGTCGTCGATCGTTTCGGGCATCGGCAGGCCCAGCTCGTCCAGCCAGTCCTTTCGGATGATCGGTCCTTGGAAGACGCGCAGATACTCGTCTCCGCGGATGAACGGGAACGCGTAATAGCTGCCGCTGTCGGTCTTGACCATTTTGTCGATGTCGGGATTGTCCTGCAGAAATTTCTTCAGATTCGGCGCGTACTTGTCGATCAGGTCGTTGAGCTTCAAGATGTAGCCGTCGCCGATCGCCTTCTCCGGCCCGCCCGGGAACGCCAGGAAGTTGTATTCCAGCATGTCGGGCAGGTCGCCGGAAGCGAGCATCACGTTGAGCGCTTCCTTCGTCTGTCCGGACGGCGGCGCCGTGAACTCCAGCTTCACCCCGGTCTTCTTCTGCCAATCCTGGAAGAACGGAATCTCGTTATGCGACGGTTTGACGCCGACCAGATTGCCGGTGAGCTCGCCCCAATACGACAGCGTCTTGTCGGTCTTGATCGGATAGGCTCCCGTATCGGCCGTCCCTTCCGCCGCGTTCGCGGGTTCCGCCGCCGCTCCATTCCCATTTTCGTTCGCGTTCCCGTTTCCCGTGCCCGCTTTATCCTCTCCGGACGTGCAAGCGGCCAGCAGCGTGCCTAACAGTACGACGATTAGGCCGGAAGTCAACCCTCTTCTCATTTCTTCAACCTCCGATGATCGAATGTGTGCCGAGAGGCATGCCTCTCTCTCACAGACTACCGGACGGCGTCCCAAGGCCGATATGCGCAAAATCGCCAATCGCGTGCCGAATTCTTCGCCAGGCATTGACCATATCGCCAAACCGATCGACGAAACGCGAATCCGCCACAAAAAAAGGAGAGACCGATTGGTCCCTCCCCTGTCGCCTGCTCGATTATCCGGTCAGCATCTTGCGCTCCGCGTACCTCTCACCGGCGTCGGTCCGTGATGACATAGCCGTTCTCCGGCACGAACGCCGCAAACCCGGCCATCGCCTGCCGTTCGTACCGGATCGGCCGGCCGCATGCGGCCAGAACCATATTCCGCTGCCCCGACTGCCCCTCGCCCGGCAACACGAATGCCTTCGCATGGGCGAAAACCCGCTGCAGCGTCGCAAAGACCGATGCCACGCCCTTGTCGCCGTTTTCCTTCCCCGTCACGTTCAGCAGCATCATGCCCCGATCGCTCAGCTTCTCCTTGGCCAGCCGGAAAAACTCCAGGGTGCTCAGGTGCCGCGGCGTGCCCTCCCTCGTAAAGGCATCCAGGAGGATATAATCGAGCCGTCCGTCCGCTTGTTCCGCGAGCAGCTGCCGGCCGTCGCCGATCAAGACATTATCCAGCCCGTAATCAAAGTAGGTCCGGGATAACGACACGACCTGCTCGTCGATCTCCGCGACGGTGACCTGCCTGTCCGGATAATGCGCCGCGATCGTGCCGATGCCGTGGCCGATCATGAAGAGCCGCCGGAAGAACGGCTCGTTATGCTCCATCAGATGAATAAGCGCCCGCGGGTACTCGAGCACGATCCGCCGCGGATTCTTCAGATCGAGGGCTCCTTGGACCGCATCGTCCGCGAACTGCAGGAACCGGAACCTTCCGGTCTCCCCGTAAAGCTGGTTGGCCTCGTACACCGTGATCGCCTGATGGCCGCTGATGACGCTGGCAAGCTGTATCAAAACTCCGCCCTCTCCTTTGTCCGATTGCCGCATGACCGGGCAACCGCATATCCTCCCCCCGATTGTACTTGTCATCCGGTCTCGATTACAAGACGGTGCGACCGCAGCCCGGCTCATAACGGACTCCGTGAACGTACCCATATCCTGAACGGTGCATGCGCCCGGATCAGGAGAACGGCAACCGGATGCGAGCCGGTGCTCCGTCGGTCCGCATCCGGCAACGAGTCGGAGCTCCGACGCAGCGCGAACAAGGCCGCCCCTGTCCCGGTTGGACAGAAGCGGCCTTGTCGAAGGGCGAAGCTAAGCTTGCTGCTGCATCAGGATCCGGTACAGGATAACCGCCGTTTCCGCGCGATTCGTGCTTTTGGACGGCTCGATGCCGCCGGTGCCGCCCTTCACGATACCCGCCTTCACCAGCGCGGCCACGGACAGCTTGGCATAATCCGCGACTTTGGCTTTATCGGCGAATCCGTCCAGCTCCGTCCCCGCGGGCTTCGGCAGCGCTTGGCCGATCGCTTGCAGCGCGCGATCGATCAGCACCATCAGATCCTGCCGCGACACCGCCGCTTCGGGCTTGAAGCCCGTGCCGTCTCCCGTGGCGATGCCGAGCGCTTTGGCCGTGGCAATCGCTTCCGCGTAGTATTTGCCCTGCGGGACATCGGCAAAGCCGCCCTTGTCAGATTCCGCCTTCAGGCCGAATGCCCGTACGAGCATCAGCATCAGATCGCCGCGCTTCACCGGCAGCGCGGGTTCGTATTTGCCGTTGCCCGTACCGCCTACGATACCCTTCGAAGACAAATAACCGATGGCTTCCGCAGCCCAAGACCACTTGGCTCCGAGATCGCTGAACGCGCCCGCCGCGCCGATACGAACTGTCGTCTTCGCAACCGGATGCAAGGTTGTCATCTTCAACTCCGAATCGACGGTCTTCAGCTCCTTGACGGAGGCTTGGGCCTCGCCTTTCCCAATCGCTACGAACGTGAGCGTAGCCAAGGTTACGCTTCCGCTGACGCCTGCCGTCTTGCCGATCTTCGTATGCGCGAAACGAATCTGGCCATCGGTCGGAATCGGGTCGGTCGACATCCCCGCGATCGCGCTTGAAGCCTCTTTAAAACGAAGCTTGCCGGCATCGTAGCCGAGCGTAACGTCAAAGGCATAGACGTCGGCGAGCTGCTTCCCTTGCAGCGTGAGCTTCACTTCCTGGCCGACTGCCGGCGCAGCCGGAGCCGTGGTCAGCGCGAAGACGGGAACGGTCGCTGCCCGAGCAGGCACAAGGCTCTGGGCACAGAGCAGCAGGCAGATGAGAAAACCGAAAAATAGTTTGCGCGGCATATGCGGCGGCACTTCCTTTCCGTATCCGTTAACCCAAAATGAAACGGCTCTCGCCGTCAGGAATAAACGGCATTGCTCGTTTCATTGCGGAAAACGCTAAGCTTGGCAATGAAGCGAAGTCATGCATGAAACGACTAGTGAACCTTGAGCATGTAGAGTTATCGAAGTAGAGGAAGGCTCGGAAGCCCTCCTCCGCTAGATTGAAAACCCCTTATTCCGCAAGCCAGTCATCGAGAATCATACGGGCAACGGCTGCAAGCGATTGAATCGTAATTTCGCCGCTGTCGAAGATGTCGGCCGCGGCGATGGCATCCCAGCCCTCGTCCGTCGATTTCTTGCCGAAGTATTTCACGATGAGCGACAGATCCTTGATCGTAATGCTTGTTTGTCCGGGTACGAGCGTAATCAGCTTGGTCATGAAGGTGTGAACCGCAGCGTTCAAATCGGTTACTGCTTGGTCGACTTGACCTTGCGTCGCTGCAGAGTTGTTCTTCACTGACGTCGCGCTGTCGATTGCCGTTTGCAGCGCAGCCTTGGAGCCGGCTGCATAATTGCCGAGCTTCGTGCCTTCCGCGGCGACATTGTACTTGCTTTGCGCGCTCGTAATTGCCGCAGTCAATGCAGCCTTATCCGCGTTCACGACAACTACTTTGCCTTCGAATGCAGTCACTGCGTCAGCAAGAGCTATTGCAGCATCGTTAACTTGCTGTTGCGTGGCCGAAGCATCGTCTCTGACGGCTGCAGCAGCGTTGATTGCCGATTGCAGCGCAGCTTTGGCGCCTGCTTGATACTGGCCTGCCTGCGTGCCTTCGACTGCCGCATCATGCTTGGTTTGCGCGCTGGTAATCGCCGAGCTCAGGGCTGCCTTGTCGATATTGCTGATTGCAATGTCGGCGGAAGCTGCCGCGGTATCGACCGCCGCGGTAACGCCGTCGTCGCCGATCGTAAAGTCCGACAGCGAAAGCGAAGTCGTTCCTACCGCCGAGTTCGCCTTGACATTGCCATGCAGCACCAACAGGTCACCGTCGGCGGATACGCCGTTGCTTGCGCCTTCGCTGGCGAGTAAAATACGGATCTGACCAAGCGTTGGTTTAACTGCCGTACCAAGCACCGCGAAATGTTCTTTCAGCGAAGCGATGGCGCTTTCGGCCAAGCTAAGTCTGCCGTTCTCATCCGTCTCCGTTGCGAATTCAAGCTTGTTCGGATCGTAATGCACGGTCAGATCGGCAATCGAGAAGCGATCCGTCACGCCTGCCACGCCGACGTTCAGATCGACCGGCTGGCCGACATGCGCCGATGCCGGGGCGGCAATCGTCGCGTGCAGCGAATCCGCGGGTTCCTCCGGCTGCAGCGAAGAGCTCGAAGACAGAATCAAATCGCCGAACTTCAGCGGATCCTTGCCGGTCGAGATGCCGTCCATATAGGAAATCCAGCCTTCGCGGCCTCCGCCGTCGTTGTCGTTGACGATGACGGAGATGCCGAGATCGGTCAGATCCGCCTTCGCCGGCTTGCGCGCGTCCGTCAGGATGCTGTTCCATGGGAAGGCGACCACGTAGTTCGTCAAATGGTTTGCTTCGTCACGGGTGAACTTGTACTTGATGTCGTTGAGGTTGCCGGTCGTGACCGGTCCCCACGTTTCGTTGCCGAGCGCGGATTCGCCCGTCGTCGCGTTCAGCGACGCGATGAATCGCGGATGGTTGTCGGTCGTTGCCGTTCTGCCCGGACGTTCAGGGTCGAACGACACCTGCAGGCTGTCGGCGCCCCATGAATCGTATACGTTGGCCGCGGACATGCTGTGCACGTCGTCCGTCACTTGCACGGCCAGGTAAAGGTAGTCGTCGTCCCACTTGACGTATTGATCGCCGGAGCGATCGCCCGACTGGGCTCCGTCCAAGTGGATGACTTGCGAGCCGGTCCACGCATCCGCGTCGACCGTTCCGTCAAGGTTGCCGCCAACGAGAATCGGATGTTCCGGATTGACGCGCGTTGCCGTCAAATCGCTGATGTCCTTCTCGAAGGTACGGTCGTAACCGTCCGCGTTCGTAATATGGAACGTGAAATGCGTGCGGCTGTCCGCGGACAGCATCGCGGCCGGAATCGTGACGTGCTGCGTCGTGCCGCCTGCGATGTCGCCGAAGCTGTAGCTGCCTGCAGCCGCTGTCGGCGCCGCGACTTGCACGGTGCCGCCGGCAACGCTGCCCGAGTCGTGCTTGTTCGTCAGCGCGACTTTGACGTCATAGCCGTCCTTCGCCGCGTTCTGAACCGGATAAATCTCGACGCCGATCGAATCGTCCGTGTTCTTCGTCTGCACGGTCAGCGTCTTGTAATTCTTGCCGTTCGTTACGGGCGTAATCTTCAGCTCGTACGTGTACTTGGCGTAATTATCCGGTACGTGCAGCACCAGCGTATCCTTCGATGCGCCCGCGCCGAACGCCGCGCCGGAGACGATCGACCAGCCTTGCGGCATCTCGACCTGGTACGTGCCGCTCAGCGCTTTCGCGCCGTCGTTCACGCGGTTGATTTCCAGGCTGATGTCCTGTCCAGGCGTAACGTTGACCGGACTGAATACGGCCGTGTCGAAAATAACGTCATCCGGATTCACCGGCTGTTCGTATACGCGCACCCAGTCGATATACATATCGGATTGATCGCCGTAACGGTCGAATCCGTAGCCCGGCGGGAACGCGTCGCTTTGCGTCATGGCGTTGTTGATCAGGAAGTAGCTTCCCTTGCGCCACGACAACGGCAGCGTCTTCTGCTTGTAGACTTCCTTGTTGTCGAAGTAGTACGTCGTGAAATCTTCCGCGACCAGCACGCCGTACGTGTGGAAGCCCATCGAGATGTTGCCGGCGTCGCTGCCGATCAGGTCGACCGTGTTGACGGCCTTGCCGCCGCCGTCCAGATTATCGTAGCCCCATGGATGGGTGGCGATGGAGTAACCGGACACGTTCGGCGGGTACGCCTCGATAATATCGAGCTCGTCGGTCGCCTCGTCGTTCACGCCGGTCAGCGTCCAGAACGCCGGCCATTGGCCCGGGTTGGCGCCGACGAAGAAGCGGGCTTCCAGATATTGTTCCGTATAGCCTTTCGTGCGGAAGCCCGCGCCGTCATCCCCGACGGAGCTGAGGAAGCCCGTCGTATAATTGCGCTGGTAGCCGTCGACGTTGGCCGGCAGCTTCTCTTCGTAGTACTTCGTCTTGATCTTCAAATAATCCTCGACTTGCTCGAACGGATCGTACGCGCTGCCGCGGTCGGCGAACAAGGCGTTGCCGTAATCCTTGTAATCCGGCTTGTGCGACGCGTACGTCGTACGTTGGCCTTGGCCGTCGATGCCCGTCTTCGAGATCGTCGGCATCGTCTTGTAGTCGTCCTCGAAGGTCACCTGCATGTCGAGACCGTCCAATTGCGACGGCATCGGCGCGTTCTCCAAGCCCATGTTCCAATCCGCGCCGCCCGTATTGTAGAACTGGAAGTAATCCTCGATCGTCTTCGAGCCGTCCGTTTTCGTCGCCGTCACCTTCACGGCAACAGGACCGTGCTGGTATTGATCGGCGTCGAACGTGATCGAGCCTTTGCCGTCGCTGTCCAGCGTGACGTCGGCCAGCTTGACGATGTAACCGGACGGATCCGAATGCCCGGCGTCCGGCTGATGCAGCATATAGCCTGCTGCAGCGGTATAGCCGCCCTTCGCCGTGAAATTCAGCGTCGTCTCGCCGTCAAGCTCGGCCCGGTAGGCCGGCGATTGCAGCGTGACCAAATCCGGCAGCGGAATCTTCGGCGCCACGATGGATACCGTCTGCGCCGCGTATTTCACGCCATTTACGATCGGCGCGATCTTGATCGTGCCGTTCGGAAGCGCATAAGCCGCCGGAACGCTGACGACGATCGTGTCGCTCGCGCTTCCTGCCGCGAAGCTGCCGCCCGATACGACGGACCAGTTCGTGTCCGGGAACGTCACCTCGTACGTGCCCGCCATCTCCTGCGCGTTCTCGTCGCGCGCGATCGTGATGCTGGCGTTCTCGCCCTGCACGACATTCAATGACGCAGGTGCCGCGAAGCCCGGAACGACCGCGTTCGGGTCGTACACGTACTCGAAGCCGTCGACGATCACGTCTTCACGGCCGCTGTTCGCCTCGGTCTTGACCTTCAGCTCCAGCTTATGCTGGCCGCCGCGCAAGCCGGTCTTCTCGAATACTTTGGCGTTCGATACGGTATCGGTCGTTTTGGAATCGATCGTCGTCTGGAACACGCCGTCCAAATAAACGTCCAGCAATCCGCCGGCATTGAAAGTACGCATGAACACGGATACCGCCGTGCCGTCGAACGTGAAGGCGTTCACGTCGCCGTTGTTGTTGGCTTTGTCGTACATGTATCCATAGCTGTCATGCCACCAGCCGCCGGTTGTGTTGAAGTAAGTTTTGCCCTGGGTAGATTGGTCGAACTGCGCCCAGTTGCCGCCGTCTCCGCCCGAAGTGCTCTTGTACGGATACGTCGTGGAATCGACGCGGATCGTTTGAATCTCGTTCGACTTCACGTAATCGTACTCGAAGCCTTCCAGCACGATCGAACCGCTAGGTCTCGTTACGACCAGCTTGAGCTCGTGGTTCGCGACAGGCAGTCCGCTCTTGCTGAATACGCGCTTCTTGCCGCTGGTGCCGTTCGTGTCGACCGATCCTTGCTTGACGCCGTCGATGTAAACGTCGAATGCGCTGCCGCCATCGATATAGCGGGCATACAGCGCTACGGCGTCGCCTTCGAAGTTAAACGTCAAATCTTGATCCGCGCCCGCCGTGATATACATCCATGCATAGCTGTCTTTCCACCAGTTGCCGTGGAACGCGAAGTAATCGTTCGGCTGCGAGCTATGGTTGAAAGCGGTCCATGCGCCGTCCGTCCCTCCGGTCGCGTTCACGTACGGATAGGTAGTCGAGTCGACCATGCGCTTCTCGCCGGTTCCCGTGATCGCCGGGGCTTCCGGTGCGTCCGGTGCCTGCACGGTTACCTTCATCGGATCATAGGTACCGTCGCTGCTCGTCGGCGCGATGACGACCTGACCGTTCTTGCTCGTGTAGTTCGAAGGAACCTTCAATTGAATCGTATCCTCGTAATGGTTGGTCGAGAACGACTGGCTCGTCGCCGCCTGCCAATTATCGCCTACCTTCACTTGCCATCCGCTCGTCGGGAACGTCAGGTTGTACGTGCCGAAGCGAGTCCCTGCCGCGCCGTTGCGGTTAATGTTTACCGAGATTTCGTCCCCCGGAGCTGCCTTGAAGAACGTATTTTCCGTCCAGAATTTCGGCAGGTTCGGATCTTCGAAATGACGGAACTCGAAGCCTGTGATACGCAGATAACGCGCAGCTGCGTTATTCGCGCCCATAATCTTGAGCGTATGGTCGCCATCGGCGAGTCCGCTCTTCTCGAATGCCCGGAATGGCTGATCCTGGGTAGCGTTCGTATCGATATGCTGCTGAAGCTCGCCGTCCAAATAAATATCGGCCTCGCCGCACTCGGTGCACTTCGTCATATCGAGCGCAATGGATGTCCCGTTGAACTTGAACTCCATCGCGGTCGAAGCGTCTTCGCGCACGTACATCCAGCTCCAGCCGTCGCGCCACCAGCCGCCGTTGATAAAATTGAAATACGTGCCGAGGTTCGTGCTCGGGTCGTACGTTGCCCACGATCCTTGATCTCCCCCGCCCGTATTGCGATATGGATAGGTGGTGGAGTCGATGCGAATCAGTTCGCCCGTCGCACCGGTTGCCGTCGCGGCGATCACGATCGGCTCGTAAGACGTACCGCCGCTCGATTCCGGCGTAATGGTGATATCCGCCGTCTCATCATAGTCGTTCGGGACAAGGAACGTCAGCGTGTCGCTGCCCGCGCCTGCCGCGAACGGTGCATTATACGTTCCGCTCATGTCGACGAACTGCTCGCCGCTCATGATCTTCCAGCCTGCAGGCGCATCGACATGGTAATTGCCCGACAGCGCCTTCGCTGCATCGTTGCGGCTTACGTTGACGCGTACGACGTCGCCGGAGAGCGCCTTGACGGAAGAATCGCTTTCGAAGCGAACCGTGCCCGGCGCGTCTTGATAGACGCGTACCCAGTCGACGTACGTGTCGGCCTCGTTGCCGTAACGCGTGAATCCGCCCGGCACGTCGAAGTTCTCGAACGGATCCGCGGCGTTGCCGTTAATGCCGTAATGATCGGACACGGCAGCGTTAATAATGAAATAATTGCCGTATTGCCAGCTGAAAGGCAATGTTTTGTGACGCGTCACTTCCACGTTGTCGCAGTAGTAGTACGTCCAGTCCTTCGTGATGTAGACCGCCAGCGTATGGAAGCCCATCGCCAGATTGATATTGTTGAACGCGGCCGTGTCGAGGTTGGCGCTGTAGCCGCCGCCCAGCTTGCCGGCATCGTAGCCCGCGGCCGCCGGCTTGTCGTACCCCCACGGATGCCAGGCGATCTGATAGCCGGAAGGCGTGCCCAAGTAACCTTCGATAATATCCAGCTCGTCGCTCGGCTGATTCGCGAGATTCGGATTCTGAACGTAACCGTTCGCCGTCAACGTCCAGAACGCCGGCCACATGCCCGGATTCGGTCCGAAGAACATCCGCGCTTCGAAGTATTGATTGCGTCCGCCCTCCGTATGGAAGCCGCCGCCCGCCTGGTCCATGGAGGACAGGTAGCCGGTGCTGACCTTCTGCTTCCAATAATCGTTGCGGACATAGCCTGTCGGATGATAAATCGTCGACAGCTTCATGTATTCATTGTCGCTAATCGAGAACGGATTGTTCGGACCGTCGGCATCCTCGAACGCCGCCCAGCCGAACATGCCGCCGCGCGCCTCGTCGACCTTGGCCGACGCGTACGTCGCGCCGATGCCGGTCTTGTTGATCGTCGGCATCGTGTTGAAATCGTCCGAGAACACGGTAGGCATGCCGGCCGTGACCGGATTGACCGGAGCGTTATCGAGCCCTGCCCGCCACTCCACGCCGACCTTGTTGTTCAGCTGCAGGTAGGCATTATCGATTTCGGCGCTGCCCTGGAACACCTGGATGCGCACGGAGATCGGGCCTTTCGGATATTCGGAAGCCGGGAATTGCACGCTTCCGTCCCCGTTCGACAGCGTAACTTCGCCGACGAGATCCTTCGTGCCGTTGGTGGTATTGTTCAAATCGCCCGGCTGCTTCTGCGAATACACCTTCGCGGTCGTGCCGAGCGCGTTATGGAACGTAATCGTAACGGCGTTGCTCGTGATATCCGAGCGATAGGCCGGAGACGTGACCGTAGTAAACCGGTCGTCATCGCCCGCAGCCTGGACCGTTCTTGGAAAGCCGAAGCCGATAAAGGTCGAAATAAGCATGGAAAACGTCAGCAATAACGCCATGGAACGATGAAGCCGTCCCCATTCGCGCTTGATTCCCATTTGGCTACCTCCTTGAATAAATCGTAGTCTTGACTTGCGACAGACACTTTTCATTCCTTTTCTGCAGCGATCGCCCATTTGCCCGTCCTTGAACTTACTGCCTTCGAACCGGTTACCCCCCTCTTTCGCGACTGGAAATGACAGCCATGCTTTGTCCATCATCATTATAAAGAAATGATGAAAACACTTACATAAGGTAATAATCCAATTTCTATGGTAAACGTACGAAGTCCGTTCCGTGGCCGGTCGCCGCGTCGACAACCGTCGCGGAAATCGCCTCTCCGGGGAGCAAGGTTCCGGCATTGGAAAACGCGATCTTTGCGAGAAAATCCGACAAACGGCAAAAAAATCCCCGTCCGCGGCGCAGTGCCGTAAACGGGGATTCGCGTTTTTATTGCAGGAGCTGCAATTGCGTCGTCGCGGCACCGGTCGAAGCCGTGAATTCCTCGCCGGTGAACGCGGCCAGGGACAGAATCAACAGCGCGGAGATCGCCGCGAAGAGGATCATGCAGAAGTAGGAAGATATTCTTTGCGCGCGCGGGGAGACCGTGATGCCCCAACTGATCATGAACGCCCACAGGCCGTTGCTGAAATGAAAGACCGCCGACAAGACCCCGATGACGTAGAGCACGAAGTACGCGGGATGCGTGGCGATGCCATGCATCGTGGCGCCAAGCTCCTCATGCGTGACGTTGCCGAGATAAACCTGAACGCGGGTATTGTAGACATGCCAGAATACGAAGATGAACGTCAGCACCCCGGTTAGACGCTGCAGCATGAAAGCCCAATTGCGGCCGTACGAGTACTGCTTCGGGTTCGCATTCGACTGGTAGGCCATGTACAACCCATAAACGCCGTGGAACAAAATCGGAAGATAAATGCCGAAAATTTCGAGCACGGGCACGAGCGGCAGGCCGTTGATGAAATGCACGGCCCCCGTGAACCCCTCCGGTCCGCGCTCGAACGCCTGATAGTTGGCCAACGCGTGAACGACAATGAAGCCCCCGAGGGGGATTACCCCGAGCAGGGAGTGCAGCTTGCGCCAGTAGTATGAGTTTCCATTCATGCTGAAGAGCTCCTTTATGCACATCGAGTTTGGCGGAACCGACATAACGATGTCCGCATCTATAAAACGAGACAGCGGAGCGGGATGTGACAGTACGAGCGGAGCGGGTTGTAACAGTACCTGCGGCGTACTCTCGGAGCGAGATGTGACTGTCCTTGCAGAGAGGGATGTAACTACTCCGCTGAACGGGATGTGACAGTCCTAGCCGAATCGGCTGCCGTATCGCCCTGCTTGCTTATTATGCCTTTTCGCCGAAAAAATCCCCGCTTGCGGCACGGCGCCGCAGGCGGGGATTCGCGTTATTCGCGTTAATCGATGAAGCTCTTCAAGGACGGCGGACGCCGGAATTTCGTGCCCTGCTCGAACGCATAGGCGAGACGGATCAGGGTCGGCTCCTCGTAGGCTCTCGCCGTGAACGCGACGCCGAACGGAGGTCCGGCTTCCGTGTAACCCGCCGGCACGGCGATCGAAGGGTAACCCGCCCGCGCCGCGAGCCGCGAGCCGAAATCCGCGGGGAACAACAGCGCGTCCAGCCGGTGCTCCTTCATCGTCGCGTCGATGCCTTCTTCCTTGCACAGGCGGATATCCGTCGCGCGGTCGTTCAAGTAACGCACGTCGGTCAACGTGCCCGATGAATGAAATTCCGCGTTGATCAGCGTTTTTTGCCCGTATTTCAACGTTTCGACGGGGTGCTCGTGGTTGAAGGCGATGATTTCCTTCAGCGTGCGCATCGGGGCGCGGGGACCGAGCTGCGAGAGATAGGCATTCAGGGAAGCCTTGAACTCGTTCAACAGGACGGTGGAGTAGACGATGCTGCGGGCCGTGGCGATGTTCGCGGACTCAATGATGGTCGCGCCCATTTCACGCATGATCCCGACCGCGCGATCGAATATCGCCAGCTGCTCCTCGGTCAGTTCTTCGAAATAATAATCCCGCGGAATGCCGATTCTCGCGCCCTGCAGCCCCGCCGGATCGAGGAACGAGCCGTAATCCTCCGGTACTTTGCCGATGCCGCCGCCCATCGCCGCGTCTCGCTCGTCGTAACCCGTCATCGCTTGCAGCAGCAGCACCGCGTCCGTGACCGTTCTCGCCATCGGCCCGGCGGTATCCTGCGAGTTGGACAAGGGGAGAATGCCCGTGCGGCTCAGGAGGCCGACCGTCGGCTTGATGCCGACGACCGAGCAGAGGTTGCTCGGGTTCAGAATCGACCCCGACGTCTCCGTGCCGACCGCCGCAGCGCAAAAGTTGGCCGCGACCGCGACGCCCGACCCCGCGCTCGATCCGCCGGTCGGCGTCGAGATGTTGTACGGGTTCATCACTTGCCCGCCGCGGGAACTGTAGCCGCTCGGCATGCCTTCCGTCATCATGTTGGCGAACTCGGTCATGTTCGCTTTGCCGAGGATGACGGCGCCGGCTTCCCGCAGCTTCTTCGCGATGAACGCATCCTCCGGCGCGTAGCTGTCAGCCAGCGCGAGGGAGCCGGCGCTCGTCGGCATTTTGTCGCCGGTGTCGACGTTGTCCTTCAACAGGACGGGGATGCCGTGCAGCGGACCCCGCGCGCCCGTCGTTTCCCGTTCCCGGTCCATCGCCTCCGCGATGAACAGCGCATCGGGATTGACGGCGAGCACGGAATTGAGCAGCAGGCCGCTTTTGTCGTGATCCGCGATTCGCTTCATGTATTGGAGCACCAATTGCTTGGACGTCAGCTCGCCGGAAGCGAATGCCGCCTGAATGTCCGCGATCGTCGTTTCTTCGATTTCGAATGCCACGCGTATCACCCTTCCCATTCCATCGTTTTAGCCTTACGTGACGCGCATCGCTTAATAGCCGTCCATTTGTTCGGAGAGCGTGTCCCAATGCGCTTCGATCCAATGCATTTCTTCGACGAATCGGGCAAGCATCCCCCGCAGCTCGCTATCGCGCCGCACCTCCGTGCGGAGCCACCAGAGGGATTCGAACAGATACAGCAAACGAAGCGATCTGCCGAGGATGCCCTTCGGCGCTTCCGTCCGCCCGCGAAGCCCTTCGAAATAAGCCAGCGCCTCGTTCGATCGGATCTGCCCGTCGCGCAATGTCCCCGACAGCACGACGCGGGCGATGTCGATCTCGGGATAGGCCACGGCCATCCGGTCGAAATCCACGATCCCGGCCACGCCATGCTCGCACAGCACCAGGTTATCGACCCACAGGTCCCAGTGCAGCCAGCCGGCCTTGCATGAATCGAAGATGCCGAAATCCAAGGTTGCCACGACGGCCTTCGAACGTTCCAGCCACGCCATTACCGTCCGGTCATCCGCGTCTTCGGCATTCTTCCGATTTCGTTCCCATTCGCGCCAATAGGCGTCCTTGTCCGGTTTCCAGGCAAGCTGGCCCGGCGGCGCGTTGGTCCGCAGCCATTCGTGCATCCGCCCCGTCGCTTCGCCTAACGCGAACATCTGAGCGGGATTCAGGTGTCCGGCTTCGGCCGTTTGTCCTTCCACCCAATCGAGCACCGTATAGTACAGGCCCGACGGCGTTTCCTGTATGTATTTTCCCGCGTAGCCGTAGACGCCCGGACAAGGTATGCCGGCTTCGCTCATCCGGTGCTGCAGCCCGAGATTCCGCTCCAACTCGCTCCGTCTGTCCGCGCTGGCATGCAGCTTGTAACGGTCCGGGTGATAGTGCTTGACGAATAACGGCCCTCGTTCCGTCTCCAGCTTCCATTTGACGTTGAGCCAGCCCTTCTCGATCGGCATCGCGCCCGTCACGGACAACCCGAAACGGCTCTCGAGCTGGGCGGCGATATCCTGTGCGGCGCGTTCTCTCGCGTTGTCGGTCATCCGGCGATCTTCCCGTCCTTTCGTCGTATGGCGTCGCGGTCCCAATCCGATACGGCATGCATGTCAAATGCAAGGCCGCATTTCCTTGCCCTTTAGTATTCCCTGCAATCGGGCGCTTTTCCTTTACGAAGAGAAGCCGTTCTTTAAACGATAAAAAAGAGAGCCGACGCTCGGTCGACTCCTTTCCTGTCTTGCCTGCCTTCGTCAATCCGGCGCCGCGGCATCGGACCGATCAGCCCAGTACGTTCACGGGCGATCCGTTCAGGAACGCCTCGATATCCGCGACGACGCCGCGGAAGAAACCGCGGTACGCCGCTTCGGTAACGTAACCGATGTGGGGCGTCGCCAGCACGCTCGGCAGCGAGCGCAGCGGATCGTCCGCCGGCAGCGGCTCCGTCTCGAACACGTCCAGTCCGGCCCCGGCGATCGTGCCGCCGCGCAGCGCCGCGACGAGCGCATCCCTGTCGACGATCGGCGCGCGCGAGGTGTTGATCAGGTAGGCGGTCGGCTTCATAAGCCCGAGCTCGCGGGCGCCGATCAAGCCTCTCGAGCGATCCCCGAGCACGAGATGAATCGAGACGAAATCGCTGCTCTCCAGCAGTTCCTCCTTCGATTCGGCCAGCCGCACGCCGGCGGCGTCGGCTTTGTCCGCGGTCAGATTCGGACTCCACGCGGCAACCTCCATGCCGAATGCCTGGCCGATCCGCGCGACGTTGCTTCCGATATGGCCAAGTCCGAGCAGGCCGAGCCGCTTGCCGATCAGATCGACGCCGATCGTGCTCTGCCACCGTCCGCCGCCGCGCAGCGCCTCGTTCTCCTGCACGAGCCTTCTCGCCAAGCCCAAGATCAGCGTCCACGTCAGCTCGGTCGTGCCTTCTCCGCCACCGCGCGTTCCGCATACGACGACGCCGCGTTCCGCCGCGGCGGCCAGATCGACGGAAGCGTTGCGCATGCCCGTCGTGACCAGCAGCTTCAAGCGGGGAAGCCGCTCGAAGAGCGTGACGCGGAACGGCGTCCGTTCCCGCATGATGACGACGATCTCGCAATCCTCGATCGCGGCGGCCAACTCGTCCTCGTCCCCGAAATGATCATGAAACACCTTCACCTCGACGCGATCCCTGACGGCCGACCAATCCGCCATCGACAAAGCAACCTGCTGGTAATCGTCCAATACGGCGCATTTCATAACCTAAAGCCCTCCCATGACCGAATATGCTCTCATGATCGCATACGGTCGGGCGTTTGCCAAGTCTCCCTTCCTCTGCCTTACCTGCTCGAACGCGCCACCGCACCGCGGCACCGCGCCCTGGGCTAACGCGCCCAAGAAATGAGCAGCTGTCCTTTCTTGCCGCCGGCGTCATGCGCGCGGTACGCTTCCGCGATGCCCTTGGCGCCGAACGGAAAGATGCCGTCAATATGAATTTTCAATCTGCGTTCCTGGACAAGGCGGACCAACGCCGACCAATCGCTTCCATTCGGCTCCGGGCGGACAAATCGCGCCTCGATGCCGCGAATCGCCGGATTACGCGCGATCGCCGGGGAGACGAGGGACAGCAGCTTGCCTTCGTCCTTCAATGCCGCGTAACTGTTCCTTTCCGTCGCGCCGCCGTCTCTCACCATATCGAGCACGAGATCTACCGGCTGAATCGCATCCCAAAATTCGGTTGCGGCATAAT
This sequence comes from Paenibacillus sp. J22P277, assembly GCF_059383675.1. NCBI lineage: Bacteria > Bacillati > Bacillota > Bacilli > Caryophanales > Paenibacillaceae > Paenibacillus > Paenibacillus sp. J22P277. Next base: position 348,492 of record NZ_JBXENS010000005.1, on the reverse strand, counting down.
CGATCACCTCATCCGCCCCTAGCTGCCGGACGAATGCATGATTACGGGCACGTGCCGTGGCAATCACGTATGCGCCGTGCAGTTTGGCCAGCTGAACGGCGATATGACCTACGGCTCCCGCTCCCGCGTGAATGAGCACGCGCTGGCCGGGCTTTAGCCTGCCATACCGCAACAACGACTGCCATGCGGTCAATCCGACTGCCGGCAACGCGGCGGTTTCCCGGAAAGAAAGCGCAGGCGGAATGACGGCAAGACAATTCTCGTCCAAAGCCGCATAATCCGCATAGCCTCCGCCCGCTGCTGCCAGCCCGATGACGCGGTCGCCTCGCTTCACGCGCGTGACGTTCTCTCCTACCTCGCTCACGACGCCCGCGATCTCGATGCCGAGCACATGCGGAAGCCGCAGGGGCAATACGTCCCGGAACGCTCCCGAGAGGATAAGGCGGTCTCCCGAATTGACCGAGGCGACGTGAATTTCCACAAGCGCTTCGGTTTCCCTCAACGCCGGTACGGCCAGCTCCCGTTCCCGCAGCACCTCGGGCATCCCGTACTCGTCCATTACAACTGCTCTCATGTTGCTTCCTCCTGCCTGATTGTCCGCGGCTTCAAGCGAATCTAAATTGACCGCGGTTTTCTAGAGGAGTATACTCGAACAAAACATTTGGCCCAAGCGTAAAACTACACCTAATCCAACAAGAGGAGGAGAATGCCGTGCATAAAGTGCAATCGCTGAGAAGCGCATTGGGAGAAATCGAGGCGCTCCGCATGAAACGTCAACGCCGATATGCCGACCGCTCCCATCCGTCGCTAAAACGGTTCACGCAGCAGGAATTGAACGACGAGGCCTGCCCGACGTATAAAAATTTGCTTGTCGGACGTTCGCTAAGACTGCCGGACCGCCATACGATGCTTCGGATCGCCGACTACCTCGAATGCAACTCCGATGAGCGAAACGATCTGCTCGCCGCCGCCGGATACCTCCCGATTCTTTCCTTGACGACCGGGCGCAGCCTCGAACTTGCGCTGGAGCAGGCGCATCGGCTGATGGAAAACGTAACCCATCCGGCCATGCTAATAACCCAAACCCTGGATATCCAGGCGGTTAATGCGCCTTTCCGCCGATTGTTCGGTATCTCCCGCGATTACGTTCAAGACAGCCGCTTTACTCTCTTCGACTTTCACTTCGATGCCGAACTGCCCGTCCGCTCGCGCTCCACCTTCGACGCGGCATCCTTCGCGCAATGGGAATCGCATGCCATAGCCGGTATACGGGCGTTCAAGCGAAACCACCTGCTATCCCGGCATGACGCCTGGTACCAGGAGCTGGTTCGGAAATTCCACGGTTACGTCGACGCTGCCAAGTATTGGAATATGGAGCCGAAGCATCCGGAAACGGGCGATCCTCCCGCCAAAATCTTATTGGCCCGCACGGCAAGCGCCGGCGAATTCGTACCGATCCGCACCAAGCAAATCTTCCTCTCCGCCGGCAGCGGCATGTACCCCAGAGTCGCGGTATTCTTGCCGGTTGGCGAACCGGCGCGGAGCGCGTTCGAATACGCGGGTTCTCCTGCCGGATGCAGCGGCCCGTAACGCGGAACAGGCAGCCGAATCGCGTCGGCTGCCTGTATCGGTCCTTGACAGTATATGCAAGCGTGCCTACGGTTTCACCGATTCGGCGACCTTCATCGCTTCGTCGGCCGAGATCGGACCCGTGATGCCGTATTGGACGCCGCCCGCCGTCCAATATAACTCCGTTAGCGTAGGCTGCGCGAATACATAGCCGTCTTCGCCGCCTACTTTCGTCGGCGTGAACATCTCCATCGGGAATGCGGCGGGCATGCGGCTGACCAGGAACGTCATCGTCTGCTCGCCCGAGACGTACGTGAAGACCACGTCCCTTACCGGTTCGCTTTTCATCCCCGCTGATACGATCTCCGACAGCGCGTAGCCTTCCGGCAGCACGGTCGGCACGTTCAAGCCCGCTCCGAAGGCTGCTTTCGCTTCCTCCACGGAGCTCAGCGTGGTCGAGATCAACTGCGACAGCTCCGAACCGGCGGCGCCTCCGTTTGCCGGCGGCAAGCCTCCGTTCACGGAGCCCGGGCCGGCCGGCCGCTGAAGCAGCAAAAATCCGGCGACGATCATGACCGCGACAGCCAGCGCCGCCGTTCCCAGGACCCGCATTCTCGGGACGGCGAACCGGCGGCCCGCCTTCTCCGCGGCCGCTTGCAGCCGAATATTCCGCTTGACCCGATCGCTTAATTCCATTTCGGAGAACAGCAGCTCATCCGCCTCTTCCCGAAGCTGTTGACGCAAGATGGCATCCATGTCCGACATCCGTCTATTCCTCCTTCTTCATCTCCCGGGCCAGCGCTTCGCGCGCCCGGTGCAGTCTGTTGCGCACGGTTCCTTCGGGCGACGATACCGCCTCCGCGATCTCCCGCGTGCTCAGGTCCAGATAATAATACAGATACAATGCTTCTTGGTACGGCAAGGGCAGGCGCAGCACATGCTGCAGCAGTTCGCTCTTCTCCAGCCGCCGAAGCGCCTCCTCCTCGACGCCGATCGTTCGGCCCTGCTCCATTCGGCCAGGGTCGGTCGGCTGTTCGGCGAACATCCGAACGCCCATCTTATCCCGGCAGACGTTGACCGTGATCGTCGTCAGCCAGGTCTTCACGGAGCTTTCCCCCCGGAACGAGGTCCATTTTCGAAATACGCGCAGAAATACGTCCTGGCTGATATCCTCGGCAAGATGCCGATCGCCGGTATAGAAATAAGCGGTGCGCATGACGATCGCGCCGAAGCTGTCCATCAGCTGTTCGAGCGCTTGCGCGGGGTCTTGCGGGAAATGCGCTTTTGTTTTCGAGCCGGCCGGCTTCACAGGATCACCACCTCCACCCTATTAGACGCCCTTCGCGCGCGGTCCGCTGCATGTCGCGAAGAAAAATCGGCCTAATCCTTATGCAAGGCTTACTCCCTTTATACGGATGCGGCTGAATACGCATAGCGGCAGCCGATCAGAGGATCGGCCGCCGCTTTATCGTTGTATAGAAGGACGTTAACCACATCAAGAACCGGTGCCGTTTTTTTAATGGCGAGTTTCCTGCTCTTTGGCCCTAATTGTCACTTCGCCGTCGGGGTATCTGTCCTTCACGTAGTCATCTCCCCAATCGCAAACGACCTTTAAAATATCTTTCAATGAAGAACCGTAATTCGTAAGGGAATATTCAACCTTCGGCGGTACTTGATTGTACGATTTTCTGGAAATTAGACCATCTTGTTCAAGCTCTTTTAATTGCTCGATCAGCATCTTCTGCGTTACTCCCGTAACCAAACGTATTAATTCGCCCGTTCTTGCGGGACCGCTTCCCAGATGAAAAATAATATGCGACTTCCACTTCCCCCCGATCAGATCCAACACGACTTCAACTTGATTGTTATATATTTTTTTCACTTTGATCTCCTTGCCATGCAAATGTTACTTTTTCGTGCGTATCTCACGAAAAAGTGGGTACTTTTCAATGTAGTTGTACTATACCATACTAAACCCTGTTAGCCATTTAGTTTAGCCAAGCGGCAGTGAACTATAGGAGCCTAATAACAACACGAAGACGGAGGCAGGGGAAACCAATGGAAAAGAAGAATAATCGAAACGCTAATTTTTATGATGTCATTCATGATCGTCGATCCGTTCGGAATTACGACACTTCGGTTCAGGTTCCGGATGAGGAAATCAAAGAACTTATCGGCGAAGCTATCCTTGCTCCGAACGCGCACAATCTAAATACCTGGCGATTTATGGTATTCACGGATCCCGTCCTTAAAGAAAGGCTGCACAAAATCGCTTCAGGACAACGACAAGTACTTGAGGCACCTGCCGTCGTTGCTTTGTTAGGCGATCTGAATGCTTACTCCGTGGAAAATTCGGATCGCATCAATCAAAAAGCCGTCGACGCAGGTTATATGACAGAAGAAGCCAAGGAAAAAATCAATGACAGCATGGACGATTTTTCGGGACATGCCAATGAACAAGCAAAACGGGAATGGCTCATGATCGACAGCGGTCTGGCAGCCATGCAGTTTATGCTGGCCGCAAAAGCAAGAGGTTACGATACCGTACCTATGATCGGATATGATGTCGAAGCGTTTCGCAAAGAATTCGATATTCCGGAAAATCTCGTGAACGTGCTGATGATTGCGATCGGCAAAGCAAAGAAACCGGGATACGCCTCGGTGAGGTTAGAAGTAGACGAAGTGACCTATTGGAATGGGAAGCTCTAATAGAACGCAGCCTCCGGCGAGGATGGATCAGTATTAACAAAAGCAACAGCGATAGTCTAGGACTTAATTTTCGCGTCCTTGGCTGTCGCTGTTTCGGTTCCTAGGTCCGGTCTTCTGCTTTATTGGCAGATGCGATTGGACGACTTTATACGTATGTTCTTGTCACGAATCGATTTTCTGTGCTCCGCCCTCCCGCTTCCCAGGCTGCCGATCACGACAGCCCGTTGGCGTAGGGTCAGCGGCCTGCGCTGCAGCTAACGCCGTTTTGCGGAACATGCGAAGCTGCAGCCGGAGCTGGCTTATGCTTGCTGAAGGACGATCCGGCCGACGATGTCTTTGGCTTCAAGAAGGCGATGCGCCTCGGTTGCTTGCCCCAGCGGAAGCCGGGTCAAAGGAACGTCGATCATGCCTGCCTCCACCAACCGCAGCACGGCTTCCGCAGCCGGGCGGCCGGCGGCCGGATTGGCGCTCAGGTATCCGCCCACATTGAAGCCCTGAACCCCGATATTGTTCAACCACAGCGTAGTGCTCGCGATGTTCACGGCTTGCTCGCTTGCGTTGCCGACGAGCAGCGCGCGGCCGAGCGGCTCCATCAGCTCCAAGCTCGCGGCCAACATGTCCCCGCCGACCGGATCGACGACGAGCGAGAAACGTTCGTCGCCGATCGAGGCGGCGAGCTCCTCGGCCAGCACGACCTCGTCATAGTCCAACCGGCGTGCCGCCTCCAACTTGGAAACCGTTCTGACGGTTCCGACGATGCGGGACGCGCCGAGCGAGCGCGCGACGGCCGGATAAGCGGCGGCCAGCCCTCCGATCGCGCCATGGATCAACACGCGCTCGCCGTGCTGCATGCGCGCTACCCGGGTGAGCGACAAATACGCGGTCACGGCATTCGGAAGCGCCGATACGGCAAGCGCGGGGTCGATGTCGAAACCGTCCAGCGAGATCGTCAGCGCCGCATCGGCAACCGTTATGGACGCGTATCCGCCCACGCTCATCAAGGACAACGTCACGACGGGCTCGCCGACCCGAAAGCCGGTCACCCCTTCGCCGATCTCGCGAATCGTGCCGGCCACCTCCAAGCCCGGAACGAACGGCGGCGCGAAGACGGGAATCGTGCCGCGGCGCACGAAGACGTCGATCAATCCGACGGCGGAATGGGTCACGTCGATGCTGACCTGCCCCGGGCCCGGATGCGGATCCGGCAGTTCGGTTTCGGCGAAGACGTCAGGGCTTCCGTATTGTGTCACAACCATGGCTTTCATGTTGTTGCCTCCTTGTGGCGGGTCTGGGGTTAAGACTGGGAACGAGTCTCGTTCATTGGCTTGCTTGGCGTTTATCGTCTTGCTTACTTCTTTATTTTCGCTGATGCGCGGATGCAAAAATAGTCCGATTGTGCTTAAATATAGCCTAAGACTACGAATGTGGGACTTGCCGAACCGAAAGGAAGTGTCAGGGTGGGGAACCGCGCCACGGATGCGCCGTATTATTTGAGCCGCTTGTTGGAGCTTGCGACTCGTTATTCGTTCATCGAAGGTACCTGCCGGACGGAAATTCCGTTTTTGACGGTGCTGAAGGAAATCAAACCGATCCCCGTCGCGCAAGGCGTGCTCGGCCCTTCGTTCTGCGCGGTCATTCAAGGGAAGAAATTGCTGCAGGTTGGGCAGGATAGCATCGAGTACGGCGCGGGGAACTACCTGGCCTCGAGCATTCACATGCCGCTCAAAGGCACGGTGCTGCAGGCGTCGGCGGAACATCCGTACGTGGCCCTGCAGATCAGCCTGACCGCCGAAGAAGTCACGTCGGTCGCCTTGGAGGCGAAGGTCGGCGTCCATGCGGGCAAATCCTTGGGCGCGGGCGCATTCGTCGGCGAGATGAACGTCGAAGCGCTCGAGGCGATCGAACGGCTGCTGCGGATCTCGGCCGATTCCCGCGCGATCGCTTTCCTTGCTCCCTCTTTGAAGCGCGAGCTGCTTTTTCGTTTATTGACCGGCGCGGGCGGCGACGTTTTCTACAGTAGGATGCTGCTTCATCAGGAAGCGGCCGGGATCCAGCACGTGATTCAGTGGATCACCGCCCATTACGACAGCGCGTTTACGATCCGTCAGTTAGCCGACTTGGGCAACATGAGCGTATCCAACCTGCATCGCAAGTTCAAAGCCGTCACGGCGATGACGCCGCTTCAATACCAGAAACGGATCCGGCTCCAAGAGGCGAAACGGCTGCTCATGGGCGGCAATTCCGATGTAACCCGAACGGCCTCGCAAGTCGGCTACGAAAGCGCGACGCAGTTCATCCGGGAGTACAAGCGCCTCTTCGGGCTATCGCCGCTGCGGGATGTCCGCGCCGGCATCGCGAAATAAAAAAAAGGATTCGCGATTGCGAATCCTTGCTTGCATGATGGCTGTAACTTTCGAATGTTGATTAGGAAGGCTGACGTTGCTTTACACCGATACGGATCGGCGCGATGCCGACTGCGGCTCGTTGTCGCTCAGGCCGAGCGCGCTTGCCGTCGAGGCATGAATTTCATGCAGCAGCGCTTCGTTGTCCTTCAGGGAGACGCCGTACGACGGAATCATTTCTTTGATTTTCGGTTCCCACGCCTTCATCTGCTGCGGGAAGCATTTCTGAATGACTTCCAGCATGACGTGAACGGCGGTGGATGCGCCCGGCGAAGCGCCCAGCAGCGCCGCGATGGAACCGTCCGCAGCGGTGATGACTTCCGTGCCGAATTGAAGCGTGCCTTTGCCGTCCGCGGTATCCTTGATTACCTGCACGCGCTGGCCGGCTACGACCAGATCCCAATCCGCGGTCTTGGCGTTCGGGATGAACTCCCGCAGCTCTTCCATCCGTTTTTCTTTCGACAGCATCACTTGCTCGATCAGGTATTTGGTCAAGGCCATGTTCTTCGCCCCTGCCGACAGCATCGTGACGAGGTTGTTCGGTTTGACGGAGGTAACCAGGTCGAACACGGAGCCGGTTTTCAAAAATTTCGGCGAGAAGCCGGCAAACGGTCCGAAGAGCAGCGATTTTTTATTGTCGATGAAGCGCGTGTCCAGATGCGGCACGGACATCGGCGGCGCGCCGACCTTGGCTTTGCCGTACACCTTCGCGTGATGCTGCGCGACGACCTCCGGATTGTTGCACACCATGAAGATGCCGCTGACCGGGAATCCGCCGATATGCCTGCCTTCGGGAATGCCGGATTTTTGCAATAAATGCAGGCTGCCGCCCCCGCCGCCGATGAACACGAACTTGGCCGCATGGCGCTCGACGATGCCCTTGTCGTTACGGATCTTCAATTCCCACGAGCCGTCGGCGGCGCGTTTCATGTTGTCGACGCTGTGCTTATAGTTGATTTCGACCCCTTTGCGCTTCAAGTGGTCGAATAGTATGCGCGTCAAAGCCCCGAAGTTGACATCCGTTCCGGTGTCGATCTTCGTGGCCGCAATCGGTTCGTTCGCCGGACGATCCTGGAGAATCAGCGGGATCCACTCCATCAGTTTCTTGGGATCATCGGAAAATTCCATGCCTTGAAACAACGGATTCGCCGTCATCGCTTCAAACCGCTTCTTCAGAAACGCCACGTTCTTGTCCCCGAGCACCATGCTCATATGCGGCAGCGGCATGATGAAATCCTGCGGGTCGCGAATCAGCTTGCCGTTCACGAGATAGGACCAGAACTGCATGGACAGCTGGAACTGTTCGTTGATTTTGATCGCTTTGCTGATATCTATGGATCCGTCCGATTTCTCGGTCGTGTAATTGAGCTCGCACAATGCCGCATGCCCCGTACCCGCGTTGTTCCATTCGTTGGAGCTTTCTTCCCCGGCATTTTCAAGCTTCTCGAACACGGAGATTTTCCATTCCGGCACCAATTCCTTCAACAGCGTTCCGAGCGTCGCGCTCATGATGCCGGCACCGATTAAGATCACGTCAGTTTTAGAATGTATGTTGCTCATGTTTACCGTCCTTATACCTTGAAATTTGCAGAAAGGATGCCGGCGCCCTGCTAAAGCACCCTGCCCGGCCGAACAATGGCCCGGCCGCATCTTTTCTGGTTCAACCCTAACCCGATCGTCGCGATGAAAGACAAAAGTTCCTCGAAAAGATTTACTAATCTCTAATAATTATATGCTATTTAGAAGCTCGTGAAAAGTGATAACTCCATCCACAATAGGCTGGAAACACGCAACGGGGTTGGGTTTTGCCCCGCTTTGCCGGCCGAGACGGCATCGCTGATCCGCCCGCTGGAAATAAAAAAGGCTCCCGCATGCGGGAGCCCTGAATATATCGCTTATGCCATTGGAAACTCCAACGGGTACTTCAATTCATAGCGGGCCGCCTCGATCCAAGCGTTTCGCTCGAAATCCCTGCCTCTTACGACGACGCGATCCCGATACACCTCGACGTAATAGCCCTGGCTCCCTTCTCTGCGCTCGTTCTCGTCCGTCCATAAATACGCGACCGAAGCCGCATTGAACATCGGAGGCCATGCAGGGCCGCCATCGAAACGGTTATGCGCGGCTTCCATCTCCCAATGCGTGTGCCCGGTGAATAAGATCGCGCCGTTCCGATGCTTGGCAAGTATCGCCTTCAGCTCTTCGTCCTGAACGACGCCGTGCCATCGCTGCTCGGCGTAGGAGCCGGCTACCGTATCCAGCAGCGGTTGATGCAGAAACACGAACGCGGGAACCGCGGAATCGCGGCCTTCTTCCAGTTTCGCGTCCAGCCAAGCCAGCTGCTCGGGGGACAGCGAGCAATAGAGCTCCAGATTCTCCTCGGTGCCGAGGAAGATAAAATGGACCCCGCCGATCCAATGATCGTGATACGGCGCGGACATTCCCGAAGCCGCCAAGAAGTTCGCGATTCGGGACTCCCGCTCGCCCAGGCCGACGTCATGGTTGCCCATCGTCAGCAGCAGCGCCGGGAGACGATCCCGATGCGCTTCCCAGATGCTCCGGAACCGGGCGTATTCGTCCGGGAATCCGTGATCGGTCATATCCCCGGCATGCATGATGCCGCTGCTGTCCGGCGCCGTCTCGGCGATATCCTGAAGCGCGCGCGCCAAGCGGCGGTTGTAGGGATGCTCCGCTTCCGATCTGACATGCGTGTCCGCGATGACCTGAAACCGCAATAACGGAAGCGCCATGGACGCGGCTTCCGCTTGCTCCGCGCTGCCTGAATTGCCCATCTCTGCATTCGCCTCCCCGCTAATGTCCTTCATTGCTTATATTCAAGCCGATGACCCCGACAATGATGACGCCGATCCATAGCAAGGAGGACATCGACAGCTTTTCTCCGAAAAAGAAATAACCGGCGATCGTAATCAAGACGATCCCCACGCCCGACCATACCGCATACACCGTGCTGACGCCCAAGTACCCGAGCGCGTAATTCAGCAAGGTGAAGCTGGCTCCGTAGAAAAGGAACATCAGGACGGAAGGCACGCCGCGGGTAAAGCTTTCCGAGAGCTTCATGGATACGGTGCCGGACAGCTCCAGCACGATCGCGCAGCTCAGCAATAGCCAACCCATGCTGTTCTCACCTTTCATATCTCGCCTTCCCTAAGTTCAAGCTCGCAGTAGTTCGAGATGATCGCGTCCGCGTCCGGCAGCATAGACGTGCCGGAATGCTCCGGATCCGCGATTCCCACGGCCAGCGCCGTTCCCGCCGACCTTGCCATGACCATGTCTCCGTTCGTATCCCCGATGACCGCGACTTGCGCGCTCGGCAGCGACAGCCTCCGGCAGGCCAGCTCGACCAGATCCGGGTACGGCTTGCTGCGCTCCACTTGATCGGCTCCGACGCACACGGCAAAATAGTGCCCGATGCCAAGCCAATGCAAATGGCGAAGCGCCGTCTCCGTCTCGTCCGCCGTGACGACGCCCAGCGTCAGTCCGCTCGCCTGGCAGCGCTCCAAGAACGATACGACCCCGGCGATCGGCTTGACCGTTCGGGAGATGGCCAGTTGTTCGTCCGCATAAGCCCTGCACTCACCGGCAAGCACTTTCGCATCGGCCCAAGACAAGCCCGACCGGTAGCCCTGCCAAGCCAGCACCGTCAGCAAATCCTCGATCGTCCCCATCGCGAGCGGACCGTTGCGGTCATAGCCGACGATCTCGCCGTCGTCCGCGTGGCGGGTTCCCCACAGCGCTTGCAAATCGACCGTTACCGGCGGCAGCTTCCTCGCCTCAAGCTGACGGGAGAACCGGGCGAGCAGCTGCTCGCTCCAGTTCCCCCACGTGTGGATAAAGTCGAGCAAGGTGCCGTCTTTATCGAACAAGATCGCTTGAATCGGAACGTCTGCGCCCGCTGCACGTAATTGCGGCATGCGCGCGTCCTCCTTTTATTTGTTCAATTTATCCAGTTCGCGCTGCGCGGCTTCTTTCGCTTCCTTCAACACTTTCTCGGCCGGTTCGTTGCTGATCTCCAGCTTGTCCGCGGCGATCTTGAGCGCATCGGTAATTTTGCCGCCGGTCGGATCCTGGAACGGCTTGGATGCATGCGCCGCTTGTTTGAGCGGAATCGTGCTTTGCGGATTCGCTTTGCTGTACTCGACGAAAGCCGGATCTTCCAGCGCCGATTGGCGAACCGCGATATAGCCCGTGTTCATCGACCAGAAGGCCGTGTTCTCGGCTTTCATGAAGAACTCGAACCATTGCAGCGCCGCTTGCTGCTGTTCCGGGCTTGCTTTTGCCGGGATACCGGCGAGAATCGCTTGCGCGACCGGTTTGCCGGCGCCTGCGCCTTCCCAGCCCGGTTGTTCCATCGCGGCCAGCTTCGTGAAATCCAGATCGCCTTGGTCGCCGCTCGAACCGGTGTAGCCTGCGGCCATGCCTTTCATCACATCGTCGATCGTCTTGTACCAGTACTCCCAGCCTTGGCCGCCGGAGTGAATGCGCATCGTTTGGTCGTCAAAGATCGCTTTGCGGAAAAATTCCCACGTGGAGATCCATTCCGGCGAATCGATCATGACCGTTTTGCCGTCGTCGCTGATGATCTTGCCGCCCTTGCTGTATGCGGCGTCAATCAGATTATCTTGGTTCCACATCGGCTCCCAGCCGTAGAACGTCGTTTTGCCGCCGCTCTTGACCGTCATCTTCTCGGCCGCCGCCGCCAGCGCTTCCCACGTGGTCATATCTTCGGGTTTGATGCCGCTCTTCTCGAACGCTTCCTTGCTATAGTACATCACTTGCGTCGTGCCGTACATCGGCAGGAAGAACTGCTTGCCGTCGACTTGGCCCTGCTCCAGGAAGGTCGGGACGACATCGTCTTTATTGAAATCCGGCTGCGCGGCGATCAGATCGTCCATCGGCGCGTAATAGCCTTTTCTCGCCCAGTCGACGTTCGAGGACAATACGGCGGCCGGCACCTGGCCCGTCGCGATCGCGGCTTGCAGCTTCTTCTCGGTCTCGCTGTAGTCGGCCTGCACGACCGGCTTCACGACGACGTCCGATTGGGAGGCATTGAATTTATCGATCAACGTCTGCATGTTCTCGCCCAGCTTGCCGCCGAGTCCGTACCAGAACTCGATCGTCACGGGCTCCTTCGGCGTCTCCGGCTCGCTCTCGGCAGGTGCTGCGTCGGCATTGGCATTGGTGTTGGCATTGGCGTTAGCCGTATTCGCCGGCGCGTTGGAATCGGATCCGGAAGCGCCGGAGTTGTTATTGCTGGTCGTGCCGCAAGCCGTCAATACCAGGAAAGACGTTAATAAAAGACCTGCCGTAGTCATTTTCATCGTAGACATGATTAGTTCCCTCCACTATTTTGTCTGTTGTACTACCCTTACCCTTTGCTGGCTCCTGCAGATAGATTGACGCTTTGAATGATCGTTTTCTGCGTCAAGACGAAGATCACGAGCAATGGCGCAATCGTGAACGCGCTGGCGGCCATGATCAGCGGCCATTTCAATCCGTATGCACCTCCTTCCACGAAGAAGCTGCGGAGCCCGGCCGAGACGAGCTGAAGGTTCGGATCCTTGGTGATGAGCATCGGCCAGAAGTAGTTGTTGTACTGCTCGATAAAGGTGATCAACGCCAATACGGCGAAGGAAGCGCGGGTCAGCGGAATCAAGATCGTCCACAGAATCCGAAAATGCGAAGCCCCGTCGATCTGGCCGGCCTCGATCATCTCGTGGGACACCTGCAAGAACGCCTGCCTGATCAGGAAGATCGAGAAGATGCTGACGCAGTTCGAGAGAATCAAACCGCCGTACGTATCGAGCAAATGCAGCTTTCCCAAGATGATGTAACCTGGCAAATACACCGCGGTCGCCGGAATCATGTACCCGATCAGAATCAAAGAGGTGAATACGCCCTTCAAGCGGAATTTCATATGCGTGAGCGCGTAGGCCATCATCCCGGAATTGATCACCTGAACCACGACGATCGCGGCGGCGACGAAGATGCTGTTCAGCATATAACGCGCGAACGGCGCGGCGACCCATGCATCCGCGAAGTTATGCCACAGTGGATCATGCGGCCATAACGTCGGCGGAAATTGCCAAATTTCGTCGTTCGTTTTCAATGCGCTCGTGACCATCCAATAGAACGGAAACGCCATGAGCACGGCCAGCGCGACGACAATCGCGTAATGCGCGGACCCGCCTAGTTTTCTCCAAGCCGTCATACGAGTATCTCCTTTCCTGCGAGACGCGGATTATTAATAGTGAACGGCTCTTCTTCCGACAAGGCCGGAAGCGAGCGAGAGCAGCACGCAGCCGACGACCAGCGTGATCGCGACGGCAGAAGCTTGTCCGATCTGAAAGGACGTGAACGCCGACTGATAATAGAGATAAAGCAGCGTGCGCGTGGAGCCTGCCGGCCCGCCTTGCGTCAAGACGTTGATCTGATCGTAGGCTTGCAGCGCCTGCACCATCTGCACGATGATCAGGAAGAACGTCGTGGGCGAGATGAGCGGCAGCGTCACGTTCAGAAACTTGCGCCAGGCGCCCGCGCCGTCCAACTCCGCGGCTTCCTTCAGATCGTTCGGCACGTTGCGGATCGCGACCAGGTAGAAGATCATCGCCCAGCCGGCCGATTTCCAGATCGTCACGAGCAGGATGCCGACGAGCGCCCAATTCGGATCCTCCAGCCACCGGATGCCGCTGCTCCCGAACATTTTCAAGACGCTGTTGGCCAACCCGACCTCCGGTTCGTAAATCCAGGACCATACGATCGATACCGCGACCGTCGGCGTGACCCAGGGCGAGAAAATCAACGTCCGATAGACGGCACCGCCCTTGATCTTGCTCGTCAGCAGCAAGGCTAGCCCAAGTCCGATCGCGATAATCGGCAGGACGCTTCCGAGACAGAACAGCACGGATACGCGAAGCGACTGCAAGAAAGCCGGATCTCCGAACAATGCGCTGTAGTTGTCCAGCCCCACGAACAACTTGTCCGGGCTCATGAAATCCCATTCCATAAAGCTTAAGTAGATGACGTATCCGAGCGGGAAGAACCAGAACAAGGCGAGCGGAATCATGGCCGGCAGCGTGAACAATAGGGCCTTTCCTTCTTCGGCAAAATTATTTTTTCTCATATTAACCTCCCAACGTTCAATAAAATTTTAACAATACTGGTTTTACGGGTTATTAATCTCTTTATTTGTCTCGATTCAAAAATTATTGTACGATAGGAAAGAGAGAGAAAGGTTATGTCTACGTGAAAATTACTTGTAATTTGTGTAAAATTGTCGATAGAGAGCCACAGCTGGAGGCGTTACGATGAAGAAAGAAACATCCGGTAGAATGAAAGAGCCTTCCTCGCACCGCGAGCAGCTTCGAGCCAAAGTAATCGACGCGATCGCCCAGACGATGGACCTGTACGGGGTCAACTACAGCTTCGGACAGCTGTACGGCATTATGTTTTTCGAGGATCGGCCCATGACCTTGGACGAGATGCAGACGGACATGAACATGAGCAAAAGCAACATGAGCTATGCCGTCCGTTCGCTGACCGAATCGAAAATGATAGCCAAGCTGAAGGAAAAGGATGCGCGCAAAGATCTTTACGTCGCGGAGACCAACTTCTTCAAAGCGTTCCAATCCTTCTTTACGACGAAACTGCAGCGGGAGATCGACGTCATGCGGCAGGCGATCGAGGATGTCATCCCCCCTCTGTCGGAGACGATTCTGGCGCTCAATACGTCGGAGGAAGAACGCAAGCTGTGCCTGGAGGATCTGCACAAGCTGAAGCATGCGCTCAGCTACTACGAGTGGCTCCAGCAATTCGTGAACGACCTGGAGTCGGGCGCGTACTTCGACGGGCGCCAAGAGCCCCGCTAAGGGCCTTTAGCCAAGTCTTGAACGTTGCGGTAAAATAGGAACGAATGATCGAGGGTTCGTCGCACGCCAAACGGCCCCCGTCTTGTTAACAAGACGGGGGCCGTTTCTATCGTACGGGAAGCACATCGATTCAGTGCTGCACTGTCCCGTTTTTCTTTTATTGTTTTAATGAAGCGAAGCTCTCTGGCTCCAAATGTTACCTGGATTGCTGAAGCAACGGCGGCCCAATTATCAGCGTGTCGTTCTGCTCGGCCAGTCGTCCGATTTCCTCGAGTGAATTTCGGCCGATTTCCGGAAAGAAATCGTCGATGCCGCCTGGCGCGAAAGTGAAAAGGATACGTCCCGTTTCGGATCCGACGTTAGCCCATGCGTGAGGTACGCCGCGAGGAACCACGACACTCGTTCCGGGAGCAGCTTCGAATTCTTCCTCTCCGCATTGGAACCGGAACGTTCCTTCAAGAATCTCGAATACCTCCTCCCGTTCCTTATGAATATGCTTCGGAGGACCGATCAAAGCCGGTACGCGCGCTTCGATGACGGTTATCGCCCCTCCGACTTGATTGCTGTGGATACGAATGGCCATTTGTTCGCCCGGCATCGTGTCGAACCATTCGAGATCCTTGGCGTAAGTAACGGCTGCTCTGGTCAGGGATTTATTTGTCTCTTCCATCTTTACATTCTCCTTATTCTATCCATTCTATTTATAATTCTTTATTTCGGCCTCATTCGTTCTTTTAGATTGCAAACGTTAAGCCTAGCAGCTGTTCGCTAAGGCTCCAAAGTCGATCGGCCGCTTCGGGATCGACCGCGTATGGCATGACGCCAGAGTCCGTTAATGTGTTATTGTTGTCCAATTCAAATCCGGACTCGGCGTCCTGCCCTAGAGGCCCGATATCGCAGTTCTCGCAGTACACGCCGCCCATATTGTCAAGCTGCGTGCTCGTCGCGCACCATACGCTTGTAGCAGCCCCTTGCCCTATCGTCTTGAGATTTTTCGTCGGATCGAGGACCGGCTGTCCGTTCTCGTCGATGACGCCCGCCGCTAGCAGCTCTTCGTTCGAAAGATGTTTTTCGAGACCGGTTCCTACGATGCTGCCCGGATGAAGGGAAAAGGCACGCACGCCGTCGGCCTGGCCGCGTTTGTCGAGTGCGACGGCGAAGAGAACGTTGGCCGTCTTCGACTGACCGTATGCCGCCCAACGATCATATTCGCGTTTTTCGAAATTGGGATCGTCAAACACGACTGGAGAAAAGTGATGCCCCCAGGACGAAACGGAGACGACCCGTGCGCCGTTTGCCATGCGCAGCGCGGGCCAAAGGCGCGCCGCAAGCTGGAAATGGCCCAGATGGTTCGTCGCGAATTGCGATTCATATCCGCGCGAATCGCGTCTCAGGGGGGATGCCATTATACCTGCGCTATTTACCAGGATGTGAAGCGGTCTGCCGGAGGCAAGAAACTTCTCTGCGAAGGCATCGATCGAGGCAGGATCCAGCAAGTCCATTGCTTCGATTTCGATGCCTTCGATGTCTGCAAGCGCCGTCTCCGCTTTGTTGAGATCACGCGTCGGAACGATGACTTTGGCTCCGGCAGAACGCAGCACGCGCACGGTCTCGAGACCAAGTCCGGAATAACCGCCAGTGACGATGGCAATTTTGCCGGACAGGTCGATACCCTTGATGACGTCTTCGGCTGTTGTGGAAGCTCCGAAGCCGGAACCGATAGATGATTGCTTAGTTGTCATGAAAAAGATCTCCTTTAGATGTTGGAATGAAAGAGATGAATTTTTATATAACCGATTCAATGTTTATTTAGCGCGTCCCGAAATTGATTCCATGCTGACAGTGCAAAGTGTTCCAGCCGCTGTTTGATCGATGGCCCATTCACGTACGTCAGGCATGCATAAGTTTTTTATCCGCAGGAACAATAACTGCGACGTCGTATTCTCACAGTGAACGCCGCCTTCCCCTCTAACGACTGACTCACTACGCGCCAAATGGATGCGGCAGCGTCTTGCTTCCCGCAGCGTGGCCTGTTTTATTGGGCGTTCTTAAATTGTAGTCATCATAACAGGTCTCCCTTGATGTTAATTTAGACAATAAACGTATTTTGTCTATGTGTGTATACTATACGACTGGACAAAGTTTGTAAAGTGTATAATAATGTATCCATGGACGACAAAAAAAAGCTTCATATTCTATCCGTTGCGTTGAACGTGTACTTCAAATATGGCTATAAGCGAGTGTCAATGAATGAAATAGCGGAAGCCGCCGGTATTTCGCGCGCGGGTCTCTATTTGTACTTCAAGAACAAGGAGGAAGTTTTTAACGCAACGATTCTTCACCACGGCGACACTCTCATCGCGGAAATAATGGAAGGACTTTCTTCCAAAAATACGCCTGAAGACAAGATTTTATATGCGTTCGAAGTGTGGTCAATACGCCATTTCGATCAATCGTTGCGTTCGCCGGAAGTAAAAGAAATGACCGACAGCTCTTTATCGTTTGCTCAAGAGGCACTCGATGCAAGCTACAAAAAACTCGAAGTCGTTCTGACCTCGATTTTAAAAACGAGATCGCAATTCGCCGACAACCCGAACAGCCTCCCTCCGGAGAAGTTGGCACATCTTTTAACAAGCGCATCGCGCGGGTTCAAAATCGTCGCCAAAAACTCGACGGAGCTTCGCCAAATGCTTGAAGACATGCTCCGAATTGTTCTTGCCTCTTAGAGGAATGGTTCGTTCTGCTATCGGAAAAACCGAAGGCACCTATTTAAATGAAACAAAGGCTTCCAGAGATCTGGAAGCCTTTGTTTCATGGAATAATTCTGTTTCGGGGTGAAATCCAGCGAATAAGCGAGCATTCGTAAGAAAAGCAAACGGTACCGCGAAAGTTCAATCCGCCCTGACGCCGTCTTCAAAAGGCTCGATGACCACCCGTCTCTTTTCACGCGCGGAAGCAAGGCATGCCTCGATGACTTGAATCGTCCGCACGCCGTCCCAAGGGCTGACCGTTTCCGTCTCTCCGTGCAGCACCGCCTTCGCGAAACTGTTTAACAGTAACAACTGCTGGTTGCTGCGCTCGAACGGTTCTATCCGCATCTCGCCGCGCACGGCAACCTGAATGTCCGGGCTCAGATCAGCGCGAAGCGAGAATGCCGACGGCAGCCGGATTGTGCCATGCGTGCCCCGGATTTCCAGCGTATTGGCGAAGTCCGCCCACAAGCCGCACTGAAACGTAAATGCCACGTCGCCAGGAAATTCGACGAGACCGGAGGTCATCATATCAACGCCGTCATGTTCCGGCGAAAATAACGCCTGCATCGTTGCAGCCGCCGGTTCCTGCTCCAGCACGTAACGGGCGGCGCTAAGCAAATAGCAGCCGATGTCGTACATGCTGCCGCCACCCATCTCCTGACGGAATCGGATATCGCCCTCCATAGCGGATCGGTCCGACGTAAAGACACCGTGAATGGCCCTAACCGTACCAATCTCGCCGGAACGGACAATTTCCTTGACCCGGTCGTAGCGCGGGTGATAGCGGTACATGACGTTCTCCTGAAGATGAACGCCGAACTGCTCGCAAGCCTCGACCATCCGTAACGCATCTCGCGCCGACACCGCCATCGGCTTCTCGACCAGCACATGCTTGCCTGCCCGGGCGGCATGAATCGTCCATTCCAGGTGCATGTGATTCGGCAGAGGTATGTACACCGCATCGATGTTTGGATCGGCAAGCAACTCCATGTAGCTGCCGTAAGCGTCCGGTATGCCATACGTGTCTGCAAACGTCCGCGCTCTTGTTTCATCGCGACTTGCAACAGCGGCGATCTCATGGATGTCCGAAGACCGAACGGACGGAATAAACGCCTTCGCGGCAATTTGAGCGCACCCCATAATACCCCAACGCAGCTTCCTCATCAGCTCTCCTCCAATTGGATGATGCCTATAATCGCTTCAGGAACGATACGATCGTCAGAAGCCCCTTGTCGAAATTGTACAGATGAAAATGTTCGTTCGGCGCATGCCGATTCTCGTCCGGAAGACCATAAGCCCATCATCACGACAGGAGCCGCCAGTTCGCGGGAGAAGGCTTCGACGATCGGAAACGATCCTCCGTCTGCCGTGAACAGCGCGCGCGTGCCGTAAACGTCTTCGTACGGGATTATCATTCAGCGCTGTTGTGCAAATCTGCCCGTTACTTCAATAAAAAAAGCAGCCGATCGATGTAACCAGCTGCTGTACGGTCTTCTTGCGCTAACGTATCCGTTTAGCTCAAGCGAGGTACATCAGGGCGAAAAATGTTTCCATTTCCCTTCGGAAACGACTTCGGCTGCTCCGTCGATCACTTTGATGGCGGTCTGATCGTCAATCGCATACGTCGGCCCTTGCATCCCGGCGGCCCATCTCTTTGCAGCAGCCATGGTGTTTCCAGGCAGCATCTCGTGATCCAGATGCGGAAATATCGCAAAATCTACCAAACTCAGCGTTTCATCGCCACCGGCGGGCGGAGTCCAGCCAACGAAGAATTCCCCGATATTAGGTGCCATCACCATGCTCCCGGCGCTCATTCCCACATAAACTGCCTGCAGCGACGGCAAGAGGTCCGCAAGTCCGGACTGCCGCATCCAGTGGCATAGGTAGAGAGCGTCCCCGCCCGACACCAGCAGGACGTCCGTCTCCCGGACCAGCGGCACCCAGCGGTCTTTGTCGATGCTTGGCAGCGCCGTAAGCTCCAGCACGCCGACGGACTTCCAGCCCAGGTCGACCATGGGATTCTTGGCCATGGGATTCTCGGAAATCCCGCTGATGAACTGCCAGGCTTTGACGCCGGGGCCGACCCAGGGGTGTCCGTACATCGCGGTGGGGATGCACAGGGCGTTGCAGTCGGCGATCGGCTTGTCCAGCATGCCAACTAGCGCGTCGTGTATGCTTTTGTTATTAACGCCTGCAGATGTGAGCAATAATTTCATAACCTCACTCCTTATCGTTGTGTGCGTCTGTCGTGTATTCCGCTAGACTTTCCCCCAATGCCAAGGTGTTCGATAAAAGGAGTGAACTATCCTGCTCGCTATTTCAGTCTATTCCTTTATTTTCTCATGCCACCATAGACGAGAATAAAGTCCTAGGTATTGAAAGCACGCAAACCGGCCGTTAAGTTGTCGCAGGGGACCCTGTCGCCATTCGCAAGTGGCGGAAGTTTGTCCATCCAATGCTCATATAAGGCTTCATCCACCACGTCCTTGTCATTTAAATAGTCCTTGTAGGTCTGTAAGTACTCATCATCGGATGAATTAATGTTGCGTAACCTTATTTACAAATATCTTCGTGCAAGAAGTCTGTCCCTCCACCGGATATTTTACTTTTTCATGGCTGCGTAATTTTATGGATTGATCCGGAACGCTTATCGATGATGAGCCACGTGCATATCGTTCAGCGATTTGTCTTGCTTCCTTCTTTGAAACTGTGAAGTAATCATAAATTAGTATGGCAGCGCAGATAATTGCTGCGGTTACCAACTGACTCCCCGGAGCTTCTTCATTACTTCACCCCTAAATCCCGCGTTCGTCACAGATGCGCTTCTTCGCGCTTTTGGCCGCCATAGTCCAGCTCGTTCCGGTTCTTGCGCGCGCTTCGCCAAATCGAGACGAACAGGAGCGCAAAGCCCGCCACGCCGAGCAGCGACGTTGCGGCGCTGATCCGGTACATCGCATGCGCGCCGAAATGCTGGAAGATCCAACCGCCGGTAATGCCTGCCGCGATCCCGGACACCCCTCCCCAGCTCAGCGCGTACACCGCCTGACCCGAAGCCCGGAATTCCTTCGGAACGAGCAAGACGGTCAATTGCGTTCCGACATAATAATAGCCCGCGAACGTGAGACAATGCATTGCTTGTATGAAGATGATCTGATACGGGGTTACCGCGACCGACATGAGAAACCAGCGCAGCGCGTATAGCAGGCTAACAACCGCCAGGCATAGGATCATCGTGCGCTGGCTTTTCCGCAGATACCGGTCGAACAGCAGGTAGACCGGAATCTCGAAGATCGAAGAGAGAAAAGCGGACCAGCCGATGAGCGCGTTCTTGCCCCCCAGATCGGAGATATAGATGGATACGAACGTATTGTTCATCGAGTTGGGGATCGAGATAAGAACGCCGATGACGAGAAACAGGATGAACGGCTTGTTGGCCCAGATCTGACCGTAGCCGGTCGGAGCGCCCTTCCGGTTATTCGCCGCGCCTCCGCTCGGCAGCCGCAAGGCCAAGGCGATGGAGACGAGCATCATCAAGCCGTACACGATCCACAGCCGGCGAATGGCCAGATGCTCGATCACCGGTCCCGTGGCTACCGCCATGACCGCCCAACCGAGCGACCCCCACAACCGAAATGCGCCGAATTTCTTCCCCGTCTTCTCGGCCACGTCCAAGATGAGGCTGTTGCTTTGCGAGAACAACGGGGTTTGGAAGAAAAAATAGAGCAGCATGAACGTGAAAATCAGATAGCCCGCCTGAACCGAGAAGACGATTTGCATGACCGCCGCATTGCCGATCAGCAGGATCAGCAGCACCCGCCTGGCATTCTCGAGCCGGTCGCTCCAATAGCCCCAGAAGGGGTTGGCCAGCAGCGAGATGAACGGACCGCCGGCGAGCAGCAGGCCGATCGTGAAGCTGGACATGCCGGTTTCCTTCAGATACAGCGGGAAAAACGTGCTGTAAATCGCGATCGCCCCGTAGATAAAGAAGTTGAACGTTTTAATGAAGCCCAGCGAATGTTTGGCGGACAATGAAGAAGAAGACATGAACGTTGCTCCATCCTTTCCTGCTGACGAACTTGTATTGGCCGGCTTTCGCTGCCGCCGCAAGGCGGTCTCGTGCCGGTTCGGAACCGCGCATCCGATCAACAGGAGCTGCGCGGCTCTTTCCTCTGCCCGTCATTCCTCACTCTTTCTCTGTCGAAGGCCCGGTTTCCTTCACGGCTCCGAGATCAAAAAAAGAGAAGCTGCAGACGAAATCCGCAGCTCCGGGAGATTCATTGTTCCTTCATGTTGAGGTCGCGCGTACCGTACGCGATGCTAGGCTTGATAGCCGCCGTACGCTTCGAAGCGTCGGAGCATCGTATCCGTCGCCGGGATTCCCAGCCGATCCATGGCCAATAAGACGGAACCGTAGACGGGCGCCATTTTCGGGATGATGAATTCGAAGCGCGCGTTCTCTTCCGCGATCTTCTCGCGCATGGCAGCCAGCAGATGCGGGTTCCGGCCTTCCTGCACGACGCTGCCGACCGTCACGATGCGAATCGCGTCGCCCGGGAAGCCGCCCAGACGGCGAATGACCGAATTCGCGCCGCGGCCCAGCTCCTCGCCCGCCCGCCGGAGCAGCCGGATGGCCAGCTCGTCGCCCTCGTCCCCCGCTTCGTGGAGGACGAGCGTCAAGTCGCCGGGAACCTCTTGGATATCCTGATCGAGGAAATGGTCGAAGGCCTGTCCCATGTCGGCGAACCCCAGATGCTTCGCCACTTTATCCGGCAGAATCGACGGCGCTTCCCGCAAATCCCAGGACCGGACCGCGTGGCTGAAGGTTTCCTTGGCCATATCGCCGCCTCCTGTCCGGTCGCCGAACAGATGACCGAAGCCGCCGGTCTGTACCGTCAACCCATCCCGGTTCCGACCCGCCGCGTTCGTCCCGCTTCCGCAGATCAGCACGACGCCGACGTTATCGGGCGTCCCCGCGCGCAATCCCTCGTACGTATCGCATACGACGTCCCATTCCGAGAAAGGCAGCCCCGCCAAGCCCGGACGAAGAATCCGAAAATCCTTCTCCCGGTCGGCGCCCGCTAACCCGTACTGCACGTAATCGATATCCGCTTCGTTCAATCCGGCCTGCTCGAGCGCCATCATGGCGGACTTCCGAATATTGGCGATCGCCGCATCGATACCCGGAACCTGATGATTCCCGCAGCCCGCCAACCCGCGCCCGAGCAGCCGACCCTCTTCGTCCGCGATCACCGCGAACGTCTTGCTGTTGCCTCCGTCCACGCCCATGATATAAGCCATATGCCCCGTCTCCTTCATCCTAGACTTCGTGCTGCCCGCTTGCTTGGTTTCCGCAGCGCCTGCTCCTTCGGTCAATGATCCGAGATCGCGGCCGGAAGGCTCGCTCTGCCGATGATCCTACCAGGCAGCGACTTCGCCGTCCGCCCGCGGTTCCGTCCCCCCCGCCAGCACGCCGCTGACAGGATCCCGCCAGATGATCTGTCCCCTGCCGAACATCCCCGAATCGACCGCCCGCTGCACGGTATGACCTCTTCTAGCCAGCGCCTGGGCCAAATAATCCGGGAATTGGGGCTCCACCTCGATGATCTTCTCCCGAAGCCACCGCCATCTCGGCGCGTCCAAGGCCGCCTGCGGGTTCAAGCCGAATTCGATCGTATTGAGCAGAATCTGCACATGCGCTTGCGGCTGAATCGACCCGCACATGACGCCGAAGGGACCGACGGGAACGCCGTTCTTGGTCAGAAAGCCGGGAATGATCGTATGGAACGTTTTCTTGCCCGGCGCCAGGACATTCGGATGCTCCGGGTCCAAGGAGAAGCCCGAGCCGCGATTCTGCATGCAGATCCCGGTGCCGGGAATGACGACGCCGGCTCCGAAATCGCCCGCATGGCTTTGGATGAACGACACCATGTTGCCTTCGCCGTCCGCCGCGGCCAAGTATACCGTCCCGCCCTTCGGCGGTTCCCCCGGCTCGGGAACGAGCGCCCGCTCCCCGATCAAGGCTCTTCGCTCGTCGGCGTAAGCCTCCGATAGCAGCGCATCTACGGAAACGCGCATCGAACGCGGGTCCGTGATGTACTTGAGCCCGTCGGCGAAGGCCAGCTTCACCGCTTCGATCTGCTTGTGGTACGTCTCGACCGTATCCTTCGCGGCGAAATCGAAGCCCTTCAATATGTTCAGCGCAAGCAGCGCCACGAGCCCTTGGCCGTTCGGCGGAATTTCCCACACCTCGTAGCCCTTGTAGTCGACATGGATCGGTTCGACCCATTCGGGCTCGTACGCCGCCAGATCCGCCTTCCGGAGATAACCGCCCCGCTCCCGGAAGTGCCGGCCGATCCGATCCGCCAGTTCGCCTCGGTAAAAGGACTCCGCCTTCGTCTCCGCGATCGACCGAAGCGTTCGGGCATGCGCCGCGGAGCGCCATATTTCCCCCGCGGCGGGCGCTCTGCCTTCGGGCGCGAACGTGTCGAACCACGGACCGAACAAGTCGTCCTGCAGCTCGCCGATGTTCCGGAAGCCGTCGGCCCAATATCTCGCGATCGTCGGAGATACCGGAAAGCCCTGCTCCGCATATTCGATTGCCGGCTGCAGCACGTCCGTCAGGGGAAGCCGCCCGAACCGGGCGGATAACGCGGCCCAGGCAGCGGGCGTGCCGGGCACCGTCACCGGAACCATGCCGTAGGCCGGCATCCGCTCCAGTCCCTGCGCTTTGATTTGCTCGAGCGAGATCGCCGCGGGCGACGGCCCGCTCGCATTCAACCCGTGCAGCTTCCCTTCGGTCCAGACGATGGCGAACGTATCGCCTCCGATGCTGTTCGAATTCGGTTCGACGACGGTCAGGCAAGCTGCAGTCGCGATCGCGGCGTCAATGGCGTTCCCGCCCCTCTTGAGCATGTCGAGCCCCGCCTGGGCGGCTAGCGGCTGGGACGTGGCGACCATGCCTTTGCGCCCGTAAGTCGTCATGCGCTGCGACGGATACGGGTTATATAACGGTTCGAATCGCATGGTTCAGTTCTCCTTCCGGACCGCGGTCGGCGATTGCTCCGCCACTTCCTCGGCGGTTACTTCCCGTTCAAGCCGTGCGGACAAATACATCCCTTCGCTGATGAGCATGGTCTTGAGCGCGATCTCGGCGGTAGGCAGCAGCCCGACTCTGCCCTGCAGCGCGGCTATCCAGTGCTTGGCGGAGGACTCGTAAGCGTCCTCATCGGGATTCAGCCGGCGCCGACGCTCGCTCATGGCGGCCAAGTCGAGCGTGCTGTCGAAATCCATGTCGTCGATCGTCGAGTGAAAACCGAAGCCCGACTTGGAATGGACGTCCGAATAAGCCGGCAGCCGGATCCCGCCCTGCGATCCGACGATGCTGCTGCCTTCGAGGCCTCCCATATGCAGCGACCACGCTTCGATGATATCCAGGGAGACGCCGCCTTCGAACCGGACGAAGCCCATGGCCGACTCCTCTACGTCGAAAGCGCTTTCCCCCCTGCGTTTGAGGTCCATGTCCATCTCCTGGTAGATGCTTCCGGATATGCGTTTCACCTCCGGCATACCCAGCAGATAAAGCATTTGCGCGATATGATACACGCCCATATCGAGAAGTGCCCCGCCGCTCGCCGTGTCCTTCCGGGTAAAGAAGCGCGTGCCGTACCCGTCGACGAACGGCCGGCCGCGCCGCCGGAAGCCGGTAGACCGGGCATGATAGAGACGGCCGAGCCTTCCCGAGTCGATCAGCGTTTTGGCTGCCTTGGTCTCGTCGCGGTACAGCGTGCCGAGCTGGACATGCAGCATTTTGCCGCATGCCTTCGCCATGCTCGCCATGGCTTCGCCGTCGCGGTAAGTACCGGCGATCGGCTTCTCGCAATAGACATGCTTTCCCGCCTGCAGCGCGGCGATCGTCGCCTCCGCATGCAGGTTATTGTGCAAGCACACGTCCACGGCGGCCAAATCGTCGCGGCGCAGCATCTCCCTGTAGTCGGCGTATACGCCCGGAATGCCGTACTGCTCCGCCACCCGGCGGGCCTCCTGCTCGTTGATATCGCATACCGCCGCGATCTCGACGCCTTCGATGGACGCGTACTGCTCGATATGATGCTTGCCGATCAGGCCGACGCCGATGATCCCGATTTTGACCGTCTCCATACTCGCTCCCCCTCAGGACTCGGCCCCGTGATAGAACAGCCTTCTCACGGCCGCCAGCATCCATTCGATTTCCTCGTACTGATTCGCCTCGGCATTGTATTCGACTGCCCAATAACCGCGGTAGCCCGCCTGCTCCAAAGCCCGGATCGAGACGCCGGCTTCCCCGCCGATCACGGTCTTCGCGTCGACGTGCGCGTGCACCGTCCATGGCGCCACGATCTCGTCGCCTCCGGCATGCTCGGGCTTCCACCGCTTCAAATGCAGCAAAATGCCGAAGTTGGGGCGATCCACCGCTTCGGCGATCCGCTTGAGCAGATGCGGATTCAGCGCCGCTCCCATGTGGTTCTCGGGACCGACCGCATAGCCGAATTCCGCGCCCCGGTCGCAATATTCCCGGTAGCGCTTGACGATATAGTCGAAATCGCGCTCGTCGATCTCCTCCGTTTGGCTCGTGCAGATGTCGATCCGAACGGTCTTGGCCCCAAGAATCTCGGAGGCGCGCAAATGAAGCAGCGCGTTCCGGTACAGCCGTTCGCGCCGTGCCGGGTCCGGATCGACGAGATGCACGCCGTCGAGCGCGATGTTCGCGACGGTCAGTCCTCTGTCGTCGACGGCTTTCCGGATCTTGCGAATATCATCCTCATCCGGCAGGATTACGAGGCCGTCCTCGTTCCCGCTCGCGAAAAAGCCGTTCCACAGGTCGACGGCATCCAGCCGGTAACGGAACTTCGCCGACTCGAGATACCCGAAAATATCCATGATGCCCGCCTGCCTGGAGTTGTGGAACGAATATCCTCCGATGGACAGTTTCATCAACGCTCACGCTCCTCTTCCATGCTTCATGATCGCGAATGCGCGCCGGGAAGACCGGAAAGCCCGGTCCGCCCGGCTGCCGCATGCGGTACCCTAACCGAATTTATGATGGCGGACCGCGTTACTTGCCGGATTTCTGCTTGATCTCGTCGAGCAGCTTTTGGAATTTGGGATTCATGTCTTTCAGCACCGCGGCGGGATCCTGCTCTTTGTTGAAGATCGCCTGCTGTTCGTTCAGCATGAAGGAGGTAATGTCGCCATAGCCGGCGATGAGATGGTTGGGCGATTCCTTGCCTTTCTCGATCGCGGCCGTATTGACCTCTTCCAGGTACGCGATATCCGTCAAATCGCCGTACTGCTTGAACCATTCCTCGTAAGCGACGCTGTCCGAAGGCGGATAACCGGTCGTCTTGGTCATCTCCAGCTGCATCTCCGGACTGGTCATGAATTGCACCAGCTTCCAGGCGGCATCCGGGTTTTTGGATTTGGACGAGATCATGAGCGGATCGGCATAGATGAACGGCGTGGAGGTTCCGGCCGGCCCGGTCGGCAGCGGCAGCACTCCGAATTTCAGGTTCGTATCCTTGAATCCGCCCATGACCCAGCTGCCGACGAGCGACATCGCGACTTTGCCCGTCAGGAGCGGGTCGCCGATTTTGCCGATCGATTCCTCGACGGCTTTGGTCGGCATGATCTTGTCTTTGAAGATCAGGTTCTGGAAAAACGCCGTCGCGTCCACGAGCTTGGGATCCGTCAGATCCGCCTTGTCCAGGAAACCGGTGGCATACGCCGGATCGAAGACATCGAGGCCCCAATCCCAGCTGTACGTCAGCAGATGCTCGCCCATGCCGTACGTGAAGCCGTAGACGGCGCTCGGCTTGCCGTAATCCTTGCTGACCGATTTCGCGAGCTCGACGAATTTGTCCCATGTCCATTCGGGATCTCCCGGCTTATAGTTCGGCACCGTTACGCCGGCCTTGTCGAACAGCTCTTTATTGTAGAAGATCATGCTGGAGTAAATATTGAGCGGGATGCCCTTTTGTTTGCCGTCGATCTTATAGATGTCGAGCGTGGACTGCGAGATGTTCGGATTCTCGAAGGTCGCCATGTAAGGCGTAAGATCCAGCACCATATCGCGGACATTGTAGTCGACGAACCCGCTCTGCCCCCAATGGCTCCACACATCCGGCGGCGTGCCCCCCGCGACCATCGTGTTCATCTTGGAGTCGAACTGATCGTACGGCACGCTGATGATTTCAAGCTTGATATTGGGATTGGCCGCTTCGAATTTCTTCTTCACGACGTCCGGCAGAAACTTGTCGCGAATCCCGTTGTCCTGCGCGTTGAGCAGGGTGATCGTGACTTTCTTGCCGTCTTCCGCGCTATTGCCGCCGGCCGGTTCGTTCGCTGCGCCGTCGTTGCCCCCCGTATTGCCCGTATTGCCGTTGCCGCCGTTGCCCGCGTTCGAACTGCAGCCGCTCAGCGCCAGTACCGTCCCGATGCACAACACGATCGCGATGCCTATCCACTTCTTGGCCATGTATAGCCCTCCCCTAACCTATGATAGCGAACCCGAATTGCTTGCGATGCAGCATTAGCCCAAGGCCGGCAACACCTCCTTTCGAAGCAGCCGGCTACTTCAATCCGGACACGACGATGCCTTGCACGAAATATTTCTGCGCCAGGAAGAAGATAATCGTCGGCGGCAGGATCGCCACGATCCCGGCGGCCATCAGCAGATGCCACGGCACGATATTGAACATGCTGGTAAACGAAGACAACGCGATCGATACGGTGAATTTGGAGTCGGTGTTCAAGTAGATCAACGGGCCGAGGTAATCGTTCCATCTGTACATGAATCCGAAGATGGCGGCGCTGGCCAACGCGGGACTGCACAGGGGCACCGCGATATTCCAGAAGGTGCGGAGCTCGCTGCAGCCGTCGAGCCTGGACGCCTCGAACAAATCGACCGGCACGGTGTTGAAGAACTGTCTCATGAGGAAAATGATGTAGGCCGATCCGAGAAAGGAAGGCACGTTCAGCGGGAGATAAGTGTCGATCCAGCCCAAATTCTTGAACAGCACGAACTGCGGGATCATCGTCACGGGGTAGGGGATCATCATGGTCGCGAGCAGGATCAGAAACATCGCGTTGCGGCCGATGCCGCGATATCGGGAGAAGCCGTAGGCGACGAATGCCGAAGAAAACACTTCGCCGAACGTGCCGACTACGGAATACAAGGTCGTATTGTAGAAATACCGGCCGAACGACCTGGCTTGCATCGCGTCGATGAAATTATGCCAGACGGCCGGGCTGGGGACCCACTTAGGGGGGAACAAAAAGACGTCCTGCTGGGTTTTGAGCGCGGTGGACACCATGATATAGAGCGGCAGGATCATCAGCGCCGACAAAATGACAAGCATGCTGAAAGCAAGAATCTTGACCGTCCGTTCTCCCGCGGATATGGAGCTGCTCCTGGAAAGCTTGCGCGTCGACATCGTTAATCCCCGCCTCCTTCGTAATGAACCCACCGTCTGGATACTTTCATCATGAGCCAGGTCAGAACGCCCACGAAGATGAACAACACCCACGCCATCGCGGAAGCATAGCCGAGGTTAAACGACCTGAATGCCTGCTGATAGAGGTAGTACACATAGAAGTAAGACGCGTAGTTAGGGCCGCCTTTGGTCATGACGTCCGCCTGGACGAACACTTGGAACGAGCCGATGATGCCGGTGATCAGCAGAAACAGCGTGACGGGCGAGATCATCGGGATCGTAATGTTGATCATTTGCCGGAAACGCGAGGCGCCGTCGATCTGGGCCGCTTCGTACAGGTTGGACGGAACGCTCTTCAAGCCGGCCAGGTAGATGACCACGTTATTGCCCAGCGTCCACAAGGACATCATGATCAGGGAAGGAATGACCCAGTGCTCGTTCGACAGCCACTGAGGGCCGGTCAAGCCGGTGATCTTGTAATACAGCACGTTCACGACGCCGAAGTCGGGATCCAGCAGCCAGACCCACAGCAAGGAAAGCACGACGCCCGATACCACCGAGGGCAGATAGAAGATGGTGCTGAAGATGCGCTGCCCCGGCACGCGGACGTTGAGCAGCATGGCCAGAACGAGCGAGGCCGCGAGGCCGACCGGCACGCCGACCAGCGTGTAATATAAGGTGACGCCCGAAGATTTCCAGAAGAGGTCGTTCTGAAACAGGTTTATGTAGTTGGCGAAGCCGATGAATACGGGGTCGTGGGCGATGTCGTAGCGCGTAAAGCTGTAGTAGCCGGATAACAGAATCGGGCCGCCCGTAAACAGTATCAGTCCGAGGATCCAAGGAGAAATGAAAAAGTAAAAATATTTCGTTTCGCGCAATTCCGTCTTCTTCCTAAAGCGCACACTCGCCATATCGGGTCTCATCCCCTTTGCATCGTCAATGGTAGCTTGCTCCAAAACTCTGCGGCTTCAGCGAATCCTATCGTCCGTTCCTCGTTCTTTGCCGTACGGGGCACCGCCGGCCGGTTCATCCAATCGCGGCAGGCGCAGCGGTCATCCTGTTGATTCTGGCAGCACCCTCCTCTCATGATACGTTCATGTTCGACTTTCTAACATCGTGTGTTTCATTATAAAGGTTATAATCTTTGGTGTAAATATCAAAATTCATTATTATGTAAACGATTTCATAAATAGTTGTTACTTTATTCCTGCCCTTTTTCTCCGCGCAGTCGAATCGGCGGCAGGCAACAAACTACCGACAGCTTCCGCTTGCGGTCGGTAATGGCTCATCCCCGCGAAGCCGGTCGACGTCCCGCTTAACGAAATTGCGGGAGGTAGCGCTTGTTGGCGTCAATTATTTCATCCAGAAGTTGTTTGGCCAGCTTCGCGCTGCCGATCAGCGGATGCAGCGTCAAGGCTTGCAAGCCCGCCGAATAATCGCCTTCCGCCGCCGCTTTGACGGTCAGCTCTTCATACGCTTTCACGACCTGCATCAGTCCTCTGATCTGGGGCGCGATAGGCGTGCAGATCTGAATCGGATGCGCTCCTTGGGCGTCGATGACGCAGTTCACCTCCACCGATACCTCGTCCGGCAAAAAGGGCAGAATCCCGTTATTCCGGACGTTGACCGTCTGGATGTCCTTCTTGTCGTTATAAATGGACGTCATGAGGTTAATGGCCGCTTCGGAATAGTAGGCCCCGCCGCGCTGCTGCAGCTGAGGCGGCTTGACGGCCAGGTTCGGGTCCTTGTACAGCTCGAACAGCTCGGTCTCCACGTTTCTCACGTCGTCGGCGCGAGTCGTCCCTTTCTCCCGATACGTCTTGTTCATCTCTTCGAATACGAGATCCTTCATATAAAAGTAACGATGATAGCTGCAAGGCAGCGCGCCCAACGATCGCAAAAATTCCGCGTCCCAACCGAAATCGGGAATGTTTTTCATGGTCAATCCGCTTGCGCCGGCCGCCTTGTTCAGCACGTCCGCGGTAATATCGATGCCGCTTACGACGATGCGGGTCGTCCAGGTCAAATGATTGATGCCCGCCATTTCAATAGTGACTTCGGACACGTCGACGCCGCATAACTTCGCGATTTGCATCTTGATGCCGATCGGGAGGTTGCACAGTCCCATCGTGCGGATGTTCGCGTACTTCAACACGGCTTCCGTCACGATTCCCGCCGGGTTCGTAAAGTTGATCATGAAGGCGTCCGGAGCCAGCTCTTCCATCTCCTTGGCGATATCCAGGATGACCGGGATCGTCCGCAGCGCCTTGGCGAACCCGCCGGCCCCCGTCGTTTCCTGGCCGATCAACCCGTATTTCAAGGGGATCTTCTCGTCCCGCGAACGGGCGTCCAGCATGCCGATGCGCATCTGAGTCGTGACGAAATCCGCGCCCTCGATCGCTTCGCGGCGGTTAAACGTCGTATGAACGCGAATCGGAACGCCGGCTTTCCCGATCATCCGCTTGGCGAGCTCGCCTATCGTCTCCAGCTTGCTCCTGCCTTCCTCGATATCGACCAGATAGATATCCCGGACGGGAAATTCGGGATGCTGCTTGATAAAGCCCTCGATCAATTCCGGGGTGTACGAAGATCCTCCGCCCATAACCGCCACTTTCAACCGATCTCTTCTCATCGACCGAAGCCTCCATCGTCTATGCAAATTGTCATTACATGTATCATTTACTATAAATTCATTATAACAATTCGTCAATCCATTTTTTCTATTTTATACCTGTATCCTAGACAGCCGACATCCTCTCTAACGCCCTTAGACCTATAACATGCCATTATTACGCTATATTTCTGGTTTTCATTGGTTTTCCAAGCATTCTTGGCTTCCGAAGATCGCATGGACATGTTATTATGAATTCGTCCGTACGTCTATTCGATGATATGACTCGATCGCGATTAATGACCACTGAGGAGTTACGACATGTCGACAAGCAAATACGCCACCGTAAAACAGCATCTGCTGGACGCAATCAAGTCCGGTCACTATCAGCCCGGAGATCAGCTGCCGACGGAGGATGAGCTGTGCAAATTGTACAACGTAAGCCGTACGACGATCCGCCAGGCGCTCCAGCAATTGGAATTGGAAGGCCGCATCGATAAAATCCAAGGCCGGGGGACGTTCATTTCCGCACCCAAATCGGAAATCGTTCACCACATGCTCGCCCCGATCGTCAATTTCTCCGAGCTGATGGAGACGCTGGGCCGCCGTTCGGAGTCCCGACTACTGGAGACTTCCGTCGTACCGGCCAAGCCGCCGTTCCAATCGCTGCTGGAAATCCCCGAGCTCTCGCCCGTCACGAAGCTGGTCCGGCTCCGCCTGGCCGACGATCAGCCGGTTGCCCACGAGACGATTTATCTGCCATGGTCCATGGCTCCGGGCTTGTCGAACGAGAAAGAAATCGGGTCGTTATTCAAGCTGTTGAAGGACCAATACGGTCACCAGATCGACCGGTCGGTGGACACGCTGAAGCCTGTTATCGCGGACGAAGAGATCGCGAAGCTGCTCAATATCGACCCAGGCTCCCCTTCCATTCACATCCGAACCGTATCCTACCTGCAGGACAACACGCCGATCGAATACAGCGAAAGCATTTTCCGCACGGATATGTCCCAGTTCGTCATCGAACGCCGTTACGATCACGGCTGAATTCTCGCGGCGATCTTGGCACAAAAAAGAGAAACCCCGGCGCTCCGTGCGCAAGGATCTCTCGCTATATCGTCCTGACTCGTCACTTCGCTCGAAGGCTTCCGCGATCGTAAAGGCGCTTGGCGGCAGCATTCCCGCTTTCGAGCCGTCGATCAAGCCTGAGACCGACCGACGAATTTCTCCTATCCGTCTTCCGCAGGTTTGCGCACGCGACCGAACGGCAAAAAGCCGCCGGCTGATGCCGACAGCAGAATTTCATCGCTGTTCGAGGGACTCTGGGTTCTATGACTCCGTGCGCGATGCGTTTAACCGACGGATGCGAAAATCTCGCGTTCGCGGAGCGTAGGTGAACCTGCTCTGATTCCGGGGAAGATCCCTCCGGGAAATCCCCCTCCAGGGAAACCTCCACCGGGGAAGCCGCCTCCGGGAAATCCGCCTCCGGGGAAGCCGCCTCCCGGGAACCCTCCACCTGGAAAGCCACCTCCAGGGAAGCCACCGCCAGGGAAGCCACCTCCAGGAAAGCCTCCTCCCGGGAAGCCTCCTCCGGGAAATCCGCCTCCAGGGAAGCCTCCCCCCGGGAACCCGCCTCCGGGAAATCCGCCTCCAGGGAAGCCTCCTCCGGGGAACCCCCCGCCGGGAAATCCGCCTCCAGGGAAGCCTCCCCCGGGGAATCCGCCTCCGGGAAAGGCGCGATGCCAAAAATCAGCCGATGGATGAATGAACGCGAACGCCATGATCTCGTTTCCTCCTTGTAGGAACTACATTTGAGATATCGTATGCCCGCCCGGCGGACCGCGACACTAGCCTAATCGCGCTGCGCGAATCGCCGAACCGGAACCGGGATTTCCGCTTGTCGGAAAGCTTTTCAACGACAGCACTGTTCCTTGCCTGATATCGGAGCGGACAACCATTGGCGATAGCACCAGCCTCCTATCCTCCTATTCGCAACAAAGCCGGCAGCGGAATCCGCTGCCGGCTATTCTTGACAGTCATCTCAACCGTCGAACGCACGCGCGTTCAATTTGGTCAGCGTCGCGTAACGGAAGACGCTTATACGACCGGGAACCAGCCGGGTACGCCCAGCAGCATGTTCCACAACGGATCAGGCAGGACCAGCTCCCGTTGAGCCGTTCGCGGCAACGTGGTCCGGATCTCGTGCGCTTGTCCGTCCCGTACCTTCTCGACCCACTTCGGTTCCATAATGATGGCATGCGCCAATGAAACAAAGGCTACCCCGGCGTCAAGCGCCTTGGTTACGTCCTCCGGCGAAGAGAATCCGCCGACGCCGATCACGGGCACGCGATTGCCGGCCTGCTCTTGAATGAGCAGCACGCGCGACCTCGTATCCGCTTCGTCCCGCATGGATCCTTCCCAGAAGCCCCTGACGGAGACATGAATGTAATCCAGCTTCCGTTCGGCCAACGCGTCGACCAGCCGGAGCGTGTCCGCCATGGTAATCCCCGGCTCCTCGCGTTCCTCGGGCGATACCCGGTACCCGACGATGAACGGCGCCTTCGCATGCTCGGCAACCGTTGCTTTCACGCGTTCGACGACGGCAAGCGGAAATGCCATTCTGGCCTCGAGCGTGCCTCCCCATCGATCTGCGCGGCGGTTGGAATGAGGGGAGAAAAATTGTTGAAGCAGGAACGTATTCGCGCCGTGAATCTCGACGCCGTCGAAACCCGCCTCGATCGCCCTGCGCGTCGCGTCGCCGAACGCTTGGATCATTGCCGCGATTTCGTCTTCCGTCATCTCCCTTGGCACTACGGAATCCGGGCGTTCCGCGGCAACGCCGCTCGCGCTGATCGGCTGCTTGCCCTCGATGAGCGCGGGCGGCGCCATCCGCCCCGCATGGAACAGCTGCAAGATCGCCTTCGCTCCTTGCTGCCGAATCGCCCCCGACAGCCGCTGAAGTCCGGGAATCAACGCGTCGTGATCCGCGCCGATCTCGTTCTCGAACGCTTTGCCATCCGGCAATACGTGGCTGCTTCCCGTA
This sequence comes from Paenibacillus sp. J22P277, assembly GCF_059383675.1. Lineage (NCBI taxonomy): Bacteria > Bacillati > Bacillota > Bacilli > Caryophanales > Paenibacillaceae > Paenibacillus > Paenibacillus sp. J22P277. The sequence continues at coordinate 314,051 of NZ_JBXENS010000005.1, read as the reverse complement.
ACGACGGCGCCGACTCCGCCTGCGCGCGCCCGGTAATAGGCAATTTCTTGTTCCGACACGCTCCCGTCCGGATGCGAGGACGAATTTGTCATCGGGGCCATGAACACGCGATTTTTGAGCTGTACGCCCGATGGGAGCGTGAACGGTTCGAAGATTGATTTATGGTTAGTATTCATCGTTGGTTATCTCCTTATGATCAAATGGATAATTTCGTTGCGAACGATTGCCGGGGTTACGATTAGACGTGAATTCGTCGTTCCCGTCAAATGCGGCAAACGCCGTCTCCGCATAAACCGCCGTCCGATTCGTCGTTCGGAGCGGCGTCCAACATTTGCAGCGGATGTTCCTCCCGCCATACTTGTTCGAGCATGTCCAAGAATGCGCTGCTTGGCCTAGCTCCGGATACGGCATACCGGTCATTGAAGATATAGAACGGCGTGCCGGTAATCCCCAGCCTCGAGCCGTATTGCCGCTCTTGCTTGACCGTGTCCTTGTATTGATCGCCGGACAGCATAGCCAGCACCTCGTCCGCTTGAAGGCCGACCTCGCCCGCAAGCTCGGCAAGCACGGCGTGATCTCCGATATCCAAGGCATCGGTGAAGTACGCTTTGGACACCCGGGTCATCCATGCTCCGGCTTTGCCCCGTTCTTGGGCGAATACGGCCACGCGAAGCGCATCTGTCGTATTGGACGGAATCAAGTTGTCGAGATTATAGGCAAGGCCCGCGTCCTCGGCCAGTTTAACCACCGATTTGTTTGCTTCTCTCACGTATTCGGCGGTCATTCCCCCGCCATGGACTTGGGCCGTCCATTCATAATAATTTTGACCTGTATCGCTCTTCGCGTCCGGGAACAGCTGAAACGGCCGATAGACGAGCTCGACTTGATCCTTGTGCGCGAACCGTTCCAGGGCGGTTTCCAGGTTTGTTTTTCCGATATAGCACAGCGGGCACATGACATCCGACCAAACCTCGATCTTCATGCGTTTTCGCCTCTTTTCTCCGTTTTGTACAACTGGGCCGATCTACATGTCTAGATGCTGTCGACAGCTAAATCAACATCGGTTGATTAATTAACATGTATTGATTTATATTATAGAGAGTCTCGGCCGAATCTCAATCGTTAATCATCCGGGATCCGTTAACTAATCAACACCGCATCGCAATGTGTTTATCAAAGGACGGTGACCCAGGCGCCATGCCTAAATCGGATCGCAGAATCAATAAGACCCGGCAAGCCATCCATCAAGCGCTGATCGCGTTGATGACAGAGAAAAGCTTCGAGCATATCACGATCAACGACATCTCGGAGAAGGCCGACCTCAACAGAGGGACGATTTATCTTCATTTTGCGGACAAATACGACCTGCTCGATCAATGCATCCAAGCTCATTTGGACGCAATGGTGACGTTCTGCACGTTACCGGGACCCGGCGAGGAAGAGACCGATATCGCTAGGTCCCTGCTGCCGATGTTCCGGTACTTCGAAGAGCATGACGGATTTTTTTCGTCCATGCTCACCGATAAAGGAATTACCTGTTTTCGGGAACGGCTGATCCATATGGTCGAAAACGGCTTGATCGAACGGCTCTTGAACGGGGCGTCCAACCGGGAGGCGCGGGACGAGGTCACGGTTCAATTCATGGCATCCGCGTTCGTCGGCGTCGTGGAATGGTGGATTAAACACCGCATGCCGCTCTCGCCGGAGATCATGGCGGGGAAGCTCTGGGACATGCTCGAACTCCACTATGCCGCCATCCGGTCAAGCTCGATGCCTGCACGGCCGCAACTCTAAGCGTCCGCCTAGCCGGCGGGCATACCCGTCTCGACGCGCGCAAAGAAGCTGCCGACCCAAGGATCGGCAGCTTCTTTTGGCAATTAACGATTAACGGCTACGACCGTGCCTGGTTCTCGCCTGTCCAAGAAGGCAACCAGCCATTAAGAATTCAAGCTTACGCGCGCAAACCGCTGAAGACAAGCCCGATGATGCCCTTCACGCCTTCGTCATCCAACGATTCGCCCGTGACGAGCAAGCGATAAAACAACGGACCGTAGAGCAGATCGACGCCCAATGCCGGGTTCAAGCCCTCCTTCAACTCTCCGCGCTGCGAACCCCGTTTCAACAGCAGCATGGCTTCCGACCTTCTCGGCAGGATATAGTGCATCCGGAAAGCCTTCATCAAGGCCGGGTCCAATTGGCCCTGTCCGATCAATTCCGCGATGATCTTGCCTTCGGGACCGACCATGAAGCCGGTTAAGTTCGTCGCATGAATCAGCACGTCCTCGTAAACGGTTCCCGTGTCCGGCACGGGGAGCCGATCCGCGGCAGCCGAAAAAAAACCGTCCATGACGACGGCAGCCTTATTGGGCCACCATTTATAAATCGTCGCTTTGCCCACGCCGGCGCGTTCGGCGATCTTCTCGACCGTGACGTCGTCGAAGCCGCTTTCGAGCAGCAGCGCGTAGGCAGCCGCCAGAATGGATTTTTGAGCGGCCGGGTTGCGCGGGCGTCCTCTTGCTGGCATCGGGTTTCTCCCCTTTCAACGCAATATGAATAAGTATATCGGCTTTTATGGATATTAAAAAGGGATTCCCCCATTTACAAAACGCTACGTTCAGTATATGATAGCTCCATCGGATTTATTGAACGCAACGTTCAGTAATTAAGGAGGGAATTATTCATGACTACGCCCGCTGCCAAAGAGAAGAAAAGCATTTCGACCGGCATGATGCTGCTCTTGGCCGCCGCTTGCGGTCTTATCGTTGCCAACCTGTATTATTCCCAAACGCTCGTCGGTCCGATCAGCGCCGGCCTGGGGCTTCCATCGGGAGCCGCTGGGCTTATCGTCACCCTCACGCAGGTCGGATATGTCCTCGGCTTGCTGTTTATCGTGCCGCTGAGCGACATGCTGGAAAACCGCCGCCTGGTCGTGACCGCCCTCATCGTCGTCGTCCTCGCCTTGGCGGGCGCCGCATTCTCCGCGGGATCCGCCATGTTTCTGACGGCTTCGCTGCTCGTTGGATCGGGCTCCGTTGTCGCTCAAATTCTGGTGCCGCTGGCCGCTTTCCTGTCGACCGAGGAGCAGCGCGGCCGGGTGGTGGGCAACGTCATGAGCGGTCTGCTGCTTGGCATCATGCTGGCCAGGCCGGTCGCGAGCTTGCTTGCCGGCCTCTGGGGCTGGAAAACGATTTTCGTGGTTTCAGCCATTGTGATGGCATCGCTGGCGCTCGTGCTCGCGCGCGCCCTTCCGGTGCGCCGTCCGAATAAAAGCTTGTCCTACGGCGGTCTCGTGGCTTCCCTGCTGGCCTTGTTCAAACAAACGCCAATCCTGAGACGCCGCGCATTTTACCAAGCCTGCCTCTTCGGTGCATTCAGCCTCTTCTGGACGACGGTGCCGCTGCGCTTGGCGGAAGAATACGGCATGTCCCAGCAAAGCATCGCGTTGTTCGCCTTCGTCGGCGTGGCCGGCGCGATTGCCGCGCCGATCGCCGGCAGATTGGCGGACCGCGACTGGAGCAAGCCGCTGACGATGGGCGCTATCCTGCTCGCGACCTTGTCGTTTCTGGTCATCGCGCTCATTCACGGCCATTCGACCTTCTCGTTGGTGCTGCTGTTCGTAACGGCCATCACGCTCGACATGGCCGTGTCCGGGAACCTTGTCGTCAGTCAACGGGCGATTTACGCCTTGGGCAACGAAACCAGAGGACGGCTGAACGGGCTGTTCATGGCCATCTTCTTCATGGGCGGGGCTGCCGGATCATTCCTGGGCGGGTTGACCTACGCGCATGGCGGCTGGGCTCTCTCCGCATGGATCGGCGTGCTCTTCCCCCTCCTGGCGCTGCTGTATTTTCTGACGGAACTCCGGTCCAAGCGTTAACGGCGCCGGACGATGGATGCGCGCGATCGCAGCAAACAACGAAGAGAGCAGACCGTGGTCTGCTCTCTTCGTCTGCGTTTGCGACTGCCGCTCCGCTTCAACGAAGCTAATGCAATTGACCTTCGGCGGCGCTGATATCGCGATCATATTGCACGCTTGCGCTTGCGGCGATTTCGATGGCTCTCACCATCATGTCAAGGCTCATGCTCGGCGTATTCGGCCGCTGCACGGTCTGCGCCGGCAGGAACGGAATATGAATGAATCCGCCCTTGACCGCCGGAAACTCGGTCGCAAGCATATGCTGCAGTCCATAGAAAACATGATTGCAGACGAACGTACCCGCCGTATGCGAGACGGAGGCCGGTATTCCGGCCTCGCGCAGCCGTGCGGCGATCGCCTTCACCGGCAGGGTCGACCAATACGCGGCCGGGCCGTCCGCGACGATCGGTTCGTCGATCGGTTGATTCCCAGCGTTGTCCGGGATGCGGGCATCGTCCAGATTGATGGCCACGCGTTCGATCGCGATATCGCTTCGGCCGCCCGCTTGTCCGACGCAGATGACGACATCCGGCTTCGCCTCCAGAATGGCCTGCCGAAGCACGGACAACGAGGATTTGAACGCCGTCGGAATTTGCCGGACCTCCGCCTCGAATTCGTCGAATGCCCGATGCTGAATTCGGCTGACCGCTTCCCACGCGGGATTGACGGCTTCCCCGCCGAACGGATCGAAGCCGGTTAACAGCACTTTGCTCATATTTTCCCTCCGCCTCTCTATTTAATAGAACGCCAGCTATGAACCCATCATACGAAATACATCCATGTTCGGCAATCCGACGGCATTATTCTTCGGATCTCCACGATTCCCCACAAATTTTGGCGCAATCTTCCAAGCGACCTCCCCAATTTCGGCGCGGGCTTCGAATGCTATCACTAGACTTCCTCCGGGGAAGCGGGAAGAGCCCCATTTCCCACTGTTTGTTGGGGTAAACATTTATAGAGGAGAGGTTATCGCAATGGCAAACGAAACAGCAAAGAAAGATTGGGCAGCACCGGCGTTGGAGGTTCTGAACGTGAACCAAACGATGTACGGCAAAGGCACGACGAACATCGATTTCGTCACCACGGACGACATGGATATCTACAATCCGAGCTAGTCGACCCGCTAACTCAACAAAGCAACGCAAAAAAAGCCGCGCATATCGCGGCTTTTTTTGCGTCTATAGGGAACGATGCTTCTCTCCCGGCAGCGTCCGCGCGAACGGTCCCTGACTTGTTTTGCCCGGAAATCATGGCTTACGATTCCAGGCACCCGAACCCGCCGCTTCGAATATTTTATAACGGCTGGTTTTAATTATGCCGGAACGAAGGAGGCTTACGCGTGTGAATAAAAGCAATCTGAATCCTGGCGATAAGGATGCCGATCAGAGCTTGGCCAAATCGGAATACACAGCTGCCCGGCTCGCCGTATTCGCCGGCGTGGTACAGACGTTCGGCGATTTTCTGGGAACGTTGGCCAATGCGCTTGCCTTGGAAGAAATGAAAGAAGCCGACATCCTCGATCAACAGGAGAGCTTGAATCAAGAGGAAAAAATGGCCACCATGCAAAAACAAATCGATCGTTTGTCGGAACAAGTCAACCAATTGACGAGAAACCTGCCCATGCAGAGGTAAACCTACGCGACCCGCTTGCCTAGGCGTACAAGGAGGTCCGAATGCTTCGCTCGAGCGGGGTCTCCCCGTCCCGCGAACTACGATCCAGCCTCGGCTTCTCCTTCAAAGGCGACGTCCGGTTGCACATGAATCTGACCTTGCCGCTGTGATTCGGCGAGGCGGCATGAACCAGGAACGGGTGGCACAAGATCACGTCGCCGGCCTCCCCGGTCGCTTCGACTACCCGCAGCTTCGTTCCGTCCTCGTCCGCATAGGAGCGATCCATGAAGGCGGCGATCCGCTCTTCCGCGTCCAGCGGCCCGCCGGTTCGTCCCGCCAGCTCGGAGAAGTACCGGTGTCCGGCGAAAAATTCCCGTATGCCGTCCCCCAGTTCGACGCCCGCCGGATAGCGGGCGAGGAAACGCGCCACCGGGCGGTGCGAGCCCTCGACGACAAGCGTCCCGCCGCCGCGGGGACCGACGTCCGAGAAGAGGCATAAGCACAGCAGCCCCTGATCGGGGGCATCGACGTAATGGCGGAAATGAATGCCGTCCCAATGCCAGCCGCTCGTCGGCACGGTCCAGGGCGCGTCGCTCCCCATCGCGAAATTAACGGGCCACCAGCCCCACCCCGGCATCAGCCCGGGATCGGTCTCGCCGGCGACAAACCGATGGACGGTGCGACGCTCGCCGGTCAAATCCTCGACGGCATCGGCGAAGCGTTCGGTATTGCACCCGTCGAACGACTCATGGCGGTAATTTTCCCGCAAATTGACCATCGGTTCCCGCCAGGTCGAAGGATCGCCGCGCAGGATGCCCTCCTTCTCCTCCAGCTTGTTCCATAAGAAGGACTGCGCCTCAAGCGCCAGCTCCCTGGGAAACGCGCCCCGAATACGCACATACCCCTTCTCCGTGAACTGTTCAATCTGTTCGGAAGTCAATTCCCGCAAAGCCATGTTAAGGTCATCTCCTTAAAATGAATGAAGTGCCGTACGCACCGAAAGCCGAATGCCGTTTGCCGCTCGCGCCGAAAGCCGTTTGGTAGATGCCGCTCCGGCTACTCTTTGACGCTGCCAAGCTGCAAGCCGTGCACGAAGTACTTCTGCAGAAACGGGTAGACGACGAGGATCGGCAGCGACGCCGCGATCGTGACGGACGCCCGGATCGACATCGGGGTCACGAGGTTGCGCGCGGCCCCGGGGTCCGCGCCGTTCGCGACGGCCGCGCTGCTGTTCGAGTTCATCGACGAGGACAGCAGCTTCATCAGCTCGTACTGCAGCGTGCTCAGGTTCTGCTTGGACGAGGCGAACAGAAACGTATCGAACCACGAGTTCCACTGCCCGACCGCGACGAACAGCGCCACGGTGGCGAGCACGGGCTGGCACAGCGGCAGGATGATCGAGACATAGGTCCGGAAGTCGCCCGCCCCGTCCACCTTGGCCGATTCGATCAACCCCTCCGGGAGCGTCTGCATGTACGTGCGAATGACGATCATGTTGAAGGCGCTGATCAATCCCGGGACGACGTACACCAGGAAGTGGTTCAACAGATGCAGGTCCTTGATCAGAAAATAAAACGGGATGAGCCCGGCGTTGAAATACATCGTGAGTACGATGATGATCGTAATCGGTTTGCGGAATACATACTCTTTGCGGCTTATCGTATACGCCAGCATGGACGTCAGCAGCAAGCTGAGCACGGTCGACAGCACCGTCCGCGCCACCGATATCCAGAAGGCGTGAAAGATCGTGCCGCCCGCGAAGATCGCCCTGTAGTTCTGCTCCGTCCAGACCCGCGGCCACAGGTAGATGCCGCCGCGAATCGTGTCGTTGCCGGCATTGAACGAGACGGCCAGCGTATTCAGAAACGGGTACAGCGTGATGACGGCCAGCGCCAGCATGGCAACGGCATTGAACGCATGGAAGACAACCGGCTCCAGCCGCAGCGTTCTTGTTCTCATCGCATTGTCCTCCTCATAGCAGTCTGTCTTCGCCGAAGCGTTTGGCGATCGTGTTGGCGGCGAAGATAAGGGTGATGCTGACGACCGTCTTGAATATGCCCGCGGCGGTCGCGAGCGAGTAGTTGCCGATCTGCAGGCCGTACTTCAGCACGAAGATATCGATCGTCTGCGACCAGTCGACGACGACGCCGTTGCCGAGCAGGTATTGCACCTCGAAGCCCGCCTCCAGGATCCAGCCGATGTTCATGATGAGCAGAATAATGACGATCGATTTGATGCCCGGAAGCGTCACGTACAGCATCTTCTGGTACCGGTTCGCCCCGTCGATCTCCGCCGCCTCGTACAGCGACGGATCGATCGACGTAATGGCCGCCAGATAGATGATCGCGTTCCAGCCCACTTCCTTCCAGACATGGGAAGCGCCGACGATGCCCCAGAAATAATGCGGCTCGCTGAGCCACATGATCGGCTCGTGAATGAAGCCAAGCTTCATGAGCAGCACGTTGACGATGCCGCCGTCCACGGACAGCGAGTTCGCGACGATGCCCGTCACGATGATCCAAGACAAGAAGTGCGGCAGATAGGAGATCGTCTGGATGGTGCGTTTGTACAGCTTGTGCTTGATTTCGTTGAGCAGGATCGCGAACACGATGGCCGTCACGAACCCGAGCACCATGTTGATGAAGCTCATGGCGATCGTATTGCGCAGCACGAGCAGGAACGCATCGTCGCTGAACAGAAACCGGAACTGCTTGAGCCCGACCCATTCCTGCTCGGCGAAATCGCGAGCCGGCTTGTAGTTCTGGAACGCCATCGTCCATCCCCAGATGGGATAATAGGAAAACAGCATGACGTAAGCCAGTATGGGCAGCGACATGAGCATCAGCTGCTTCTGCCCGCGCATCCGCTTGAATACGGATGCTTGCGGAACGATTGCGGTCGCTGCGGCGGCCGTTTTCGGGGGTTTCGCTTTCTCGATGCTCGCCATCGTACTCTCTCCTCCTATCCTCGTATCGCGCCGGCCCTTAACGCAGGCGGCGGAAAGCATGCGGCGGTTCGCCGATGCTTTCCGCCGTTCTTCGCTTCAGGCCCGTTTATTGCGCCGCCCAGTTCTGGATGCGCCATTGAAGCTGCTCGTTGATGCGGTCCTCGTAGGCTTTCACGTTGATTTTCTTGTAGGCGTTGACGTAATCGTTCCATACCGAGTCGAATTGGTCCGCTTTGGACATGATCGCTTTCGGCAAAAATTTCAGCGAGGCGTCGCTCATTTGCTTGTTTGCGACCGACGCATCGGAGCCGTCGATCAAATCGACCTGCCAAGCCGGATAATACACCGGGTTCTCCGGCGCAGGCGTGAAGAAGTCCGTCCACGTCTTGTGCCCGTACGCCGTCAGCAGCTCCTTATCCTGCGGCTTGAGCGAATCGAAGAACTCCTGCGGCTGCGTGCCCGCCGACGTCGCATTGCCGTCGCTGTAGCTGCCTTCCATCTTCGGAGCCGCGCCGTAGAAAGCGTCGGCCCGGTTGGCCAGCTTCCAGGTCGGGTCCTCCTGCTGCTTGCGCTGCTCCGGCGTGCGGGCATATTTGCCGTCGGAACCGACGATGTAATCGACGCCCTCTTCGCCCCACGACAGCAGCTTCTGGTATTTCTCGTCCATGAGCGCGTCGAGGAACTTGATGATGCGCACCGGATCCTTGGCGTCCTTGCTGATGCCGAATCCGTTGTTCAAGTTAATGACCGGCCGGTCAAGGTAATAGTCCTTGATGCTCGTATCGTAGACGAGCGGGAAGCCGACGTAGGTTTGGCCGATCTTGCCCTGGGAGACGAGCGTGTCTTCGCCCTGCTGGAAGTTCCAGTGCTGGTCGAACATGCCGAGCACGCGGCCGGTGGAAATCTTCGCCAGGTACTGGTCGTAGTTCTGCACGAAGGCTTCTTTGTCCATCAAGCCGTCGTTATATAGGCCGTTCAGCGTCTGGTAATACTGCTTCGCGCTGTCCTTGTCCGCGAATACCGACGCGACCCCGTCGTCCACGACGACGCCGCCGTCGTTCGGATGGCCGGTCAGATGCTCCGGCGCGTTCAGCAGCGGGAACGTCCGCCAGTCGTAGGCGAGCGTCGTGAAGCCGATCGTCGGCTGACCGTCGATCGTCGGATGCTTCGCCGCGTAGTCGCGAATCAGCTTCGTGAAATCGTCGAGCGTCTTCGGCGTCGGATAGCCGGCTTCCTTCAGGATGTCCTTCTGAATCCAGAACGCCGGTCCGCTATAGCCGGTCGCATGATATTCGCCGGTATAGGCGCCGTAATTCGGCAGCCAATAAATGTGGCCGTCGCTGGAATCCTTCATCCGGTTCCAGTACGCCGCGTAGTTCTTCTTCAGGTTAGGCGCGTATTGCTCGATCAAATCCTCGAGCGGAATGACCGCGCCGGACGATACCAGCTTCGGATCCGCCGTGATAAGATCCGGATAGTCGCCGCCGGCGATCATGACGCCGAGCTTCTGCTGCAGGTCGCCGACGAGAAACTCCATGTCGAGCGTAACGCCGAGTTCGTCCTTGATTTTCTTGTAAATCCGGTTGTCCGCCGTCGGCGCCTGATTCGGCGTTCCGATGAAGGCGGAGATCGTAACCGGCTTCAAGTCGTCCGAGGTTTGTTCGGCGCCTTCGTCGTTGGCGGCGTTCGCAGGCTTATTCGCGGTCGCCGGATCCGCCGCGGCTCCGTTGTTGGCGGCGTTGCCGCCGCCGTTACCGTTATTGCTGCAGCCGACGATTGCCAGGCTTAACGCCAGGACGAGCGACACCGAACCCCACAGCTTCTTGCTTGGTGAACCCCCCATATCATGCTCCCCTTCCGGTGATCGGTTTGCTTTGCTCCTTTATTATGCGCGATTGTATGCGCTTGCAAAATAATCAGATTAAAGCATCGTACCCCCTTAATTTAAGGTCGCGCCTCTCCGTTCGGCCGGATTCCCTTAATGCTGGCGAGCTTGTAATCCGCGGGCTTCATCCCGAGCCGTTTCTCGAACTGCTTCAGGAAATGTTGATACCCGCGATAACCGACCGATTCGGCGATGGCCCCGGCAGCCGCATCCGTCTCCCCAAGCAACCGCTTCGCTTCGTCAATGCGGAGATCATGCACGAAATCCAGCAAGCCCGTGCCGTATTTGCGCGAGAACGCTTGCCCCAGATATACGGGATGGATATAGAACCGCTCCGCGATTTCCTTGATCGTGAGCGTTTCCCGGAAGTGCAGCCGCAAGTACTCGGCGACCCTCGAAGGCGTGCCGCCCGTCCGCTTGCCGTGCAGCGAATCGACGGCGGCTTGGCATTTCAAGCAAAAGCCGCTCAATTCCCGCTCGATTTCCCGCAGCTGTCTGCCCCTGCATCCGCTGCCGCTCAGCTCCGCGCCGGTCAGCAGCCCGTCGGGATCGCCGCCGAGCTCTTGATAGACCGCCAAACCGCGCATCAGCACCCGGGTCGAGAACAGCGCTACCAGCTCGGGCAGCACCATCCGCGATTCGAAGGCGCGGAATACTTCCCGGACCGCCGCGGCAAGCGAGCTAGGATCGCCGCCCTCGATCTCATCGACGATCGCATCCGCCGCTCCGAGGGCTTCCGGATCGAACGAGAGCCGCATATCCCGAACGTCCGCGTAATGGACGATGGCGCCTCTGCCGAAAAAAAGAAAGCGGCCCGCCTCCGCCGCGCTGCAGTACGACTCGGCAATGCCGCTTAGGCTGCCCGCTCCGCAACCGACCGCGAGACCGATCCGCCCGTTCGTCCCGGCTCGCATCGACTCCAGCAATCGGTCCGCAACCCCGCGGATGCCGTCTTCGTCCCGGCCGCCGCAGTCCGAGCCGCACACGAGGCCGAACGATTCCCGTCCGCCATCGACTACGTAGCAGCAGGACCGTTCGCCCGCGAACCGCTGCGCCGCCTCGCGGGCGGGACCCGCCGCTTCGGCGTCCGTCTCGATGCCGAGGTACGTCCATTCCCGCGCGCCGCCGGAAAGGCGCGATATCGCCTGCATAGCCGGCTGCCCATCGGTTAGATCGCCGCCGGCGAGCAACGCCGACAGCGCTTGGCCGATCTCGTAACGGTCCGCGCTGTCGCGGATCATCCGATCGCGCTCCCGCCCGCGCAGCTCTCCCTCCAGACGAGCCAGAACCTCGTCCGCCTCCGCGCCCATGACCGGCTTGGTCAAGAAATGCGACACGCCATGCCCGATCGCGCGCCGCGCATAATCGAAATCGTGGTAGCCGCTTGCAATGACGAAGAGCGTCGTCCGATTACCCGAACGGCGCGTCTCCTCGATCAGCTGAAGCCCGTCCAGCACGGGCATCCGAATATCGGTCACGACCAGATCCGGCGGATCGCTGCGAATGTACCGCAACGCTTCCTCTCCGTTATCGCAGGCCGCGGCGACGCTGAATCCGCGTTTCTCCCAATCGACCATCAGCTCGAGCCCCTGAATGGCGAACGGTTCGTCGTCGACGAGCAGCACTTTGTACACGTTCACGCCTCCTTCTTCCATCCGTCCGCTTCCAGACGGGCGAGCGGGATATGGAAGCCCGCCTCCGTTCCCGTCGCCGGATCGCTCTCCATCAGAAAACGGACGCGGCCGTCATAGAACAGCTCCAATCTCCGGTATACGTTGCGGATGCCGACGTGGCCGTCCATCTCCTGCTCGGAACGGACGTCGGCCATCAGCTGACGCAGCTTCCCCGGCTCCATCCCGACGCCGTTGTCGGCGATCGCGATTTCCAGCGCGCGTTCCGTGAGCCTCGCCGTTACCCGAATCGTCCGGTCGCCTTTTCTCGCCTGCAATCCGTGCTTGCACGCGTTCTCGACGAGCGGCTGAATGCTCATGCGCGGAATGCGCAGCGCGAGCGCCCGCGGATCGACGTCGAACGAATAATCGAACAGGTCGCCGAAGCGGAACTTTTCGATTTGCAGATACATGGAAGTGAATTGAAGCTCCTCTTGGAGCGGCACGAGACCGTCGGCGCGGCTCAGCAGCTGCCGCATGAGCAAGGACAAATTCTTGATGATCCCGGTCACGTCGGAATACCCGTTCTTCGTGCAGACGACCAGCAGCGCGTTGAGCGTATTGAACAGGAAGTGCGGGTTCATTTGGCTTTGCAGCATGGCGAGCTCCGTGCGCACCCGCTCCAGCTCCAGGCTCTTCTGCCGGATCTCCAGCTTGTAGACGTCGTTGATGAGGGACGTGATCTTCCCCGTCATGACGTTGAAGGTGCGGATCAAGCCGCCGATCTCGTCGCGCCCCTCCTGCATGTCGATGGGATCGAACCTTTCGTTGCGCACCTTCTCCATATGCCTGGACAGCTTCTTCACCCGATAGTGATAGGAACGGAAAATGATATAGATCAGCAGCGACGGTATGACGGTGCTGATGACTGCCAGCCAAATAATCGAACGGCGCGCGTCGTCCATCAGGCTGTCGATCCGCCGGGTATCCGCGACTCCGACGAGCTTCCAGCCCTTTATGTAGCTGAAGTCTCCGATCTCGCGCTCCATGACGTAGCCGGGTCGCGCCTTCGCGACGGCCGCATCGGGAGCGATCGGCGATTGCCGCTCGTCGTCGCCGATGCCGGACGCGACGATCCGGTTCCGGTCGTCCATAAGCCGAAGCTGCAGGCTGTCGATCTCGCGGTTCAAAATGCCGTTGATTTTGTCCACGTTCAGATCGATCCGCAAATATTTGCCGTACCGGGACAGCGATGCGTACGTGTCCAGCTTGCTGACGACGCTGATCCGCTTGCCCGGATTCAAGCCGTCGCTCTCGTAATAGGAGACGACCGTCGATTTGCTAGGCGACTGCCGCAGCCGGTCAAGCCATGGGAGGTCGCGGGAGGCATTGCCGATCACGTGGTAATTCGCGCCGGTTTGGATCGTCGGGTTATCGGTATAGATCCGGATCTCGACGATATTCGGGTAGGATGACATGTAGCGCTTCAGCTTATCCCGCAAAAAGCCGTCGTACACGCCGTAATAGTCGAGCGGACTTCCGTAGGTGCGGTCAAGCGCCTCGTAGACCGAATCGTCGCTCGCGATCGAATGGCTGAGCGCGACGCTTTCGTCGATCATGTCCAGCAGCTCGCCGGATGCGCGTTCGATCGATTTGCGCAGGTTATCCTGCTCGCGAACCCGGATATGAGCCGAATTTTGCTTGAAGAAGAAGAGGTTGATCGTCATGATCGGAAGCAGCACGCAGAGCAAATAAATGAGGATAAACTTGTAATTCAGGGGGATATCGTTGACTTTATGGAAGAACGGCCTACCGGTCCGCATATCCTTCACCCTTACGCTTGTTTTTGTAGGCAGACGGCAATTCTCCTGTAAGCGCTTTAAATTTATCGGTAAAATAATCCGTGTCGTGATAACCGAGCGTTCTGGCGATCGCGGACACCTTCAGGTCCGTCCGGCGCAGCAGCTTCCTGGCCTCGTCGATCCGCAGCCGATGCGCGTACTCGTTGAAGGTGCAACCGGTTTCCCGCTTGAATTGCTGACCGAAATAAACCGGGCTGAGGCCGAACCGTTCCGCGAGCGCCTGCAGCTGGATTTTATCGCGGACATGCGCTTTCAGGAACGCGACCGCGTCCGCTACGGCACGGCTGCGTGCCGGGGCCGCTTTCCGTTCGGCCAGCAGGCTCGCCGCGCGAAGGCACAGCGCTTCGATCGTCTCGCGGCACCATTCGGCCGCGTCCGGACGGCTCTCCAGCAACAGCAGCCGCATCCATTCGGTACCGGCAGCGGAGTCAATCTCGAGCGCCGCGAAGCGGCGAATCAGCTCGCCCCGAATATGACTGGCCGCGAATGCCGCCCATTCGCCGGTCGCGTCGCCGCTTGCGAGCAAGCCGAGCAGCGAGGCGACCGACCGGCGCACGGCCGCCTCGTCGCCCGCTTCGATCGCGCGCAGCAGCTGCTCGGCCCGCGCCGCGACATCCTTCGGCCGGCATCCCTCGGGCAGCGTCCGCCCGCCGCGGAACACGTGCACGCCCGCCCGCCGTCCAAGCAAGGCGCGGCGGCGCAGCTCCAGCGCCTGGCCGAGCAGTTCGGGCAAGCTGTCAAGTCCGTATGCGGTACCGCTGCAGTACAAGGCCAGCCCTTGAAGCGGCCATGACAGCCGCGTCGCCGCCTCCGCCAGCCGCGCTTCGAATTCCTCGCCGGCCACCCCTTCGTCCAGCACGAGCATTCCTGCCCGGCCCGGCGCTTCCTCGAACGGAAAAGCCCGAAGCCCGCGGCGAAAGGCGGCGGCGACTAGCGCCTGCAGCCGGGTATCCACGGCCGCGCCGTCGGTCTTGCCAAGAGTCGATTCGGCCAGCAGCAAGCGGCAGCGGGTCTGCCCGTTCGCCCCGAGCAGACGAGCCGCGGAGTCGACCGCTGCCGCGCCCCCCGGCTTCAAGACGCCGACGATCGCGGAAGCGGCGGCGGCGAGTTCCTCCCTGCCGGCAGACGCCTCCGCCAGGCGCCGTTCCTCGAGCGGACCCGCAAGCTCGAGCAGCACGCGATGGATTTCCTCCGCGACGAGCGGCTTGAGCACGTAGCGGTCTACTTGATAGCGGAGCGCTTCCTGCGCGTAGCCGAACTCCGAATAGCCGCTCACGATAACGGTCTTGGCACTGACGCCCAATTCTTCCTTCATGGCCCGAATCAGACCGAGACCGTCAAGCACGGGCATCCGGATATCGGTCACCACGAGGTCGGGCGGGCTGGTCTTGATCGACGCGATCGCTTCCTCGCCGTCCGTCGCCGTGCCGCATAATTCGTATCCGCAGCCGTGCCAGTCGACCATCGTTTTCCAGCCTTCGATCATAAACGGTTCGTCGTCCACGACAAGCACCTTAAACATCGGCTTCACCGCCACGCAGTTTTTTACGTCTAGTATGGCATTTGTCCGCATAAGCGACAATGGACGGAACTACGATTTCTTGTTTGATTCTACACTCATTATGGAAGCGCTTTTAATGGAACCTAAGACAAATATTCGACGATCGCGAACGACCCTCCGCCCTTCTGCCTCTACTCGGCGGCGGCGCTCGTCCGATATTCGCCCGGGCTGACGCCGGCGACCGCTTTGAACAAGCGGCTGAAGTACGCTTGGTCGCCGTAGCCGACCTGCTTGCCGATCTGATAGATTTTCAAGTTCGTTTCCTTCAACAGCGTTTTCGCGCGTTCGACGCGGAAGCGCGACAAATGCCAGGTGAACGCGTGCCCGGTTTCGCTCGTGAACAGCGCGCTCAAATAATTCGGCGTCAGCTCCAGCTTCCGCGCCAGCATGCCGAGCGTCAATTCGGTATTGGCGTAATCGGACTCGATCATCAGCAGCGCGATCCGAATGATGCGGCTGATAAAATCGAAGTCGCGTCTCGGGGCGGGATAGAGCTCGTTCATGCCCAAGCTGCTCAGGCTTTGCTTGTACAATCCGCTAAGCTCGCCGAGCGCCGCGGCGATGCCCCCGATGCCGAGCCGGATGGCGACGTTCAGGTTCTTCTCCAGCAGCGACTTGATTCTCGTCGCGTATTCCTCGACCGGCGGAACGGTGAAGCGGTCGGAGAACAGCACCGCGGTCATCAACTGCTCGCCGACGATAACGACCGCGCTGCCGTGCTCGGACAGCGCGTCCTCCAGCAGCACTTTCGCCCAGAACCGCTCCGGTTTCGTCCAGAAGCCGCGGTCCGGAATCATGACCGAGAACAAGCCGGCCCAGCGAAACGGCGGAAAAAGCGTCTCATGGACGGGCATGCCCGCATGCGAAGCGGCGCCGAACAGATCCTGCACTTTCTTCTCGAGCGCGTTCCGCTCGCGCAGTCGCCGAATGGCATCGCTCTGCTCCCCGGACCGCCGCGCGGAGGATGCCTCGCATGCTGCTTCGCAAGCTTCGGCGCCCGCGGCGTAATCGCCGAGCGCGAGCAGCAGATTCAGTGCCGCCGCGCGGATGGCGAACCCGGCATCCGGCGCGCCCGCTTGTTCCAGGTCCGAAATCGAGGCCATGCGGTCGAAGAACGGCCGCAGCCTGCGCGTCAATTCCGAATTCGCGGGGAAAACCGCGCTGCCCATCTTGGCGATCAGCCCGTGGTAAACGGCGTCGTCGATATCCAGGTGAAGGCAGAAATACGTCATGGTCGCCGATTGCCCGATTCTGCCGCGGTGAACGACGCCCGGCGGGATCAGCAGCAGATCGCCCTCGTCCAGTTCGTGCTCGGTCTCTTCGAGCGTCATGACCTGTCGGCCCTCCAGCACGATGTTCAGTTCGAATAACGGATGGTCGTGGTCGGGATACGACCATCCTTCGCGCACTTGGCGCCAATGCGCGCCGTACAGCTGGAACGAAAACCTGTAGTCCGGCAGCGCGAATTGCCGCAGGCCGTGTTCCCTTCCCGCTCCGGCATCCGATATCCATGACATGCTCGACCGCCTCCGCTTTCGCAATTTTCTACGGCGATTATACCACGTCCGCCGGCGGCGATGGACGGGCTCCGAGCGTCCGGCGTCAGCGCTTCCCTACGCCATCCTCGAAGTAATGGACCGGCCGGATCTCGATGCCCCAGCCGAATTGCTCGGCTGCCGCCATTTGCGCGGCCGGGTGCAGCGAAGCGACCCGGATCGCGTCTTCCATGTCCCGCGCTTCGATGAGGAACGCGCTGCCGATCAACTCCTTCGTTTCGATGAAGGGGCCGTCGGTCACGTTCACCCTGCCGTTCGTCCGGCGCAAGCTCGCGGACGCCTTGTCGAGGCCGGCATCGACGAGCACTTGGCCGCTCGCGTAGAATACCTCGAGATGAGGCTGGCAGCCGCGCATGACGGCTTCGATCTCCTCCTTCGGACGTGCATCCATTTTCTCCGGATCAAGGTAACCCAAACATAAGAATTTCATCTTCATTCTCCTTTACATGGTCGGATTATGGTTTGCATGCCAGACATGGCGGCAGGTCCGGTCGCCGGCTTGCACGCCTGCCTCTATGAAGACGACGAACGGCAGCCCGCGAGATCGACATCGCCGCAGCGCGAGACTCGACAAAGATACGGAATCACCCACTAAATCGGCAGCTCGCGCCAATTGTTGAAGCTCTTCCAAGCGCCGAGCCGGACTCTACGGCAGCTGTTTCATCTATTATAATGGACCTTTTGCTATAATCCACCCGTCTGCCGACTCGCCGTTGTCATAACGGGAGAATAGCCGATGCCGTTCCAACTCCTTGTCCCGACGGGGCAGTAAGAAAACCGTGCGGCACGGACGGCCGCACGGTTCGAATGGATCGCAGTACTCCAATGGGTCGCCGTATTCTCGACACTTGATTGCAGATGTCCGACTTCTCGATATGAATCTCCAAAACAACCGATTCCCGAAAACCGATTCTCTCTCGGTTAATCGGCCGCCGCGAGGAAGTTGTCGAACACCGCCGTCTGGTCGTACGTTCGAAGTCCGACGTACCCGTTCGTCAGGCTGGCGTCGGCGACGCCGATCTTCCGTATGCCGTTGACGTAACCGATAAGCGAGCTGCCGCGCAGCTCCAGCCGCAGCACGTACCAGGTTCCGGGACTTGCGGGCAGATCGGCCTCGCCGAGCTTCAGCCAGTTGCCGCCGACTTTTCGGTAGAGCTGGACCTTGTTCTGGCTGTAGTTGATACGCAGCGTGTAGAAGCTGGAGAAATCGGCGCTTGCCCGCGCGATCACGCCGGACGAAGACTCGGCCGCGCCGGCGCCGTACGCTTTGACCGCGGCCGTCACGGCGACGTCGGCGTAGGTCGCCGCGGCTCTCGTCTCCGCGATGCCCGGCGCGGATTGCTTCAGCACCTTCGTGATGTCGTCCGCGACGGACCAGGCGCCGCCGAGCGCGGTCCATTCGGCGGAGACGGCGCCGCCTTGGAAGAAATCGCCGTAGCCGACCGGCTCGAGCATCACCGCGTCGGCTCTCGAGGCGTTACCGGAGCCGGCAATGGAACCCGCGGTGAGCCTGACGTACTGATCCCCGCCCGCCGCGAAATACGCCGTGTCGATCAAGCGCCATTCGCCCGCGATCGTCGTCTGGTCGACGGCCGTTATCGCGTCGGTCGCGCCGTTATGATAGACCGTATAGGCGACGCTCCTTGACGAGGTTTGATGGTACGGATACCGGACATAGACGCGGTAGTAGCCGGGATCGTCGATGCCAAGCATCCATTTCGCCGTGCTTCCGGCCGCGCTGCTGTAGCGGGAACCGCCGGCGTAGCTGCCCGGCAGCTCGCTGCCGCCCCAAGTTCCCGACTCCGAATAGCCGGCGTCCCCGTTGTCGACGACGATCGCCGCACTCGGCATGATCGGGCCGATCGTGTTCGAATACGGCGAATAGGCGCCATCGGGACCGATCGCCCGAATCCTGTAATAGTAGCCCGTTCCCGCTGCCGCATCCGCATCGTCCGCGGCCGGCACGGGGAAGTTGTAATAGTCCGGCGCGGTGACGTCGTCCGTGACGCCGGCCGCGATTACGCTCCACGGGCCGGACGCGGACGTCGCGCGTTCGACGTCGTAAGCGCCCGCGGTCGAGACGCCGAGCCAGGAGAGCGAGCGCACGGAATCGGACGGAAACAGCACGGGCGCGGGCGGCGCGGGCCACGACGGAACCGTCAACCCTTTGATCGAATACGCGTAACTGCGCAGCTGTTCGAAGATCGGCGCTTCGTTCGCCCAGCCGCCGCTCGGAAGGCCGGGATAACGCAAGTAGGACCAGTCGCCGACCGGCGGCCAATGCCAGCCGCCCAACCGATGATGGGACATGCTGCCCCAGATCATCGCGCCGGCCGTCCCGTTGCTTTGGATAGCGTTCAGCAATTGTTCGTTCACGGCAGGCGGGAAATCGCCGAATTCGCCGAGAACGAGCGGTTTCTTGCCGCGGGTCGCCGCCCGCCACTCGTTAAGCTTGGCAACCGGATCCGGATAATTGTGGTATAGATAGATATGCGGATCAATAAAATCGATATTAGGGTCGTTCACCGCGTTGACCCGGATTCCCTGCGCGCGCACATAGCCGCCGTCGCCTACGAGATGGTTGGCGTCGAGACCTTTGATATAGGCGGCCATCTCGCTGGACCAGCCGTCCGTGGACCGCAGCTCGTTGCCGAGCTGCCACGCCAAAATCGCTTTATCGTCCTTGTACGCCACGTTCGTATACGTATTGACCCGATTCACGACGAACCCGATAAAATCCTTGAAATCCTGCCTGACGACCGGATCGCTCCAAAAGGCGTCGGCGCTCTTGCCGCGGAATGCCGCCCAATCGGCCGTTCCGCCGACGTACGTATAGCTGTCCACGAAAGGCACGATCAACCGGACGTTGTACGCGTTGGCCAGCTGCAGGATCCTGTCGAGAAGCCGGAAGGCGTTCTCGTTGAACATGCCTGGCCCCATGACATGCCGGTATGTGCCCGGAAGGTCGCCGGCCATCTTCACCTCGAACGGATACAAGCGGATCACATCGATGCCCGAACGGCTCGCCGCCCGAATCTCGTCCTCGATCTCGGCCGGATCCGCCCACGCGCGTCCCAGGAACGGCGCGTTGGTGCCGATGAACCGATATTCGGACGAGCCGTCCATCAGCTTATCGCCGCTTCGCGTTATATAATTCGCGGCATCCCCCCGAACTTGGTCCGGGTTACCCGCCAACAGCCAGACGGCGAACAGGATAACGAAAAAAACGCAGGCTTTGTTTCGACGCTTTATTCATGTGCATACCCCTCCATTCTCGAGCGCATCGCCCGATGCGCGAAATGACTTCCCCCCGACGTATTTTCCGATGCTTATTCAACCCCCTCAGACGGATTCTAGTTCTCGGAGCCTATAGCCCCGTTCAATGTATACGCTTTCAATGCATTTTCATGCGAAACGACAACAAAAAAACCGCGAACGCTGCTGCATCGCGGTAATTGGCGATTGCAACTGCGGTTCACGGTTCACGGAATTCGGAAGAAAATGCTCGGGTGGAGCGTTACTGATTTTTCATTTTGTCGAGGGTTTCCAAATAGAACACCTGGAGGAACTTCTTGATGTTGACCTTGCGCTTCGCCTGCGGGCGTTTCTCGTCGATCTCCCGCATCTTGAGGCGCACGTCCTCGAAGTCGAAATAAAGCGGGGCGTAATACTCGAACTTCGGATGGCCGTAGTCCGTGAGCCCGATGCTCGCCAGATTGGACAAGGCGGCGATGACGGTCCGCCGGATGCGCTGCTCGACCGCCTTCCCTTCTTTCTCGACGTCGCCGCAGTCCGGCTTGGACGCCCGCGCGCCGGCCTCGTACAATTCTTTCAGCGGCGGGAAGCCGCCTCCCTTATGGAATAGAATCAGATGCTCCATCATGGCGATGATGTCGTGGCTCCCGCTTTCGCCGACGATGCCCATGTCCATCAGCATCATCCGCATGATCTCCTTGGCGTCCTGCTTCTTCCGCGCGCCAGACGGCTCCGGATTCAGATCGTCGAGCTTCGCGATCGACTGCTTGATTTCTTTCAGGTAGCGGGCCATTTTCCACTGTTCGCTTACTTTGCCGAGCACCGCTTTGACCTCCACCCGGTTAATCGGCTTCTGGATATAGAATTCGATGCCCGCTTGGTACGCCTTGCTGATCATGGCCTTATTCTCGATCTGGGAGATCATCACGTACTTTCCTTCGTAGCCTTCCTGCTTCAGCCGCGCGATCGTTTCGATCCCGTCCTGGTCCGGCATCAACAGATCGATCAGCACGACGTCCGGGTTCTCGTCCAGGATGAGCCGCTTGCCTTCGATGCCGCCGGCCGCCATCCCGACAACCTCGCCGACGCCGCCCTTCTCGATGATCGTCTGCAGCATCCGCCTGCTTACCGCATCGTCGTCCACGATGCAAAACGACAGCATGGCGCCTACACCCCCTTCTTCAGCTTCGCGGTAGGAAAGGCCGCGACGAACGTGGTTTCCGCCGCCTCGCCCGGTTCGAGCAGGAGAAACCTGCCTTCGAAGGAACCGACGATATCGCGGACATGCGAGAGGCCGATGCCCGTGGCCGCGGTTCCTTCCTGATTGAATTTGGTCGTGAAACCGGGCTCGAACACCATATCCTTGTCCTGCTCGGCAATGCCCGTCCCGGTATCGGCGACGACGAATTCGGTCTCTCCCCCGCGTTCGCGCACCCGAATGCGTATACTCCCCCGATGCTCGATCGCTTCGGCCGAATTGGCCACCAGGTTGTTCAGCACGGTGATCAGCGGAATATAGTGGGAGGTGATGTAATCGATGCCGACGTCCTTCTCCAGCCGCACGTCTTTGTTCAGCATCCGGCTATACTCGCCGTTCGACTTCGCCACCAGCTCCACGATCTCCGCCAACGTCATTTCCGGCGCGCTTTCCAGGTCGACCAGCTTCACCAGCCCCGCCAGGATTCGCTGCGAGTCCTTCTTCACCTCGTGGATCTGTTGGGTGATCTCAAGCACGGACCGGCCGTGCTCGGGCAGCCCTTCTTCGATCAATCGGCCGTACAGGTCGTGGCTCTTGGCGGTAATCCGTTCGATGACGTCCATCGATTTGCGTAAATAGAACACTTCGCCGTAGAGCCCGCTCCCGACGTTGATCATTTGTTCCATCCGTTTCTGCTGCTCGGCATGGACGCTGCGCATCTGGCTCACCGCGATGCTGCTGTAGATGCCGGTGGTGAAATAGCTGCGCACCGCGGCGATGACCGAGATCAGCACCCACTGGCTGGACTGAAAGTAAGGCAAACCGAAGGCCATGCTCCGCGACAGCAGCTCGGCGCCGTTCGACACGACGTCGATCAGCGAGACGCAGGCGCCGAGAACCAGCGGGTTCAGTTGGTGCAACCGGCGATGAATCAACGCCATGCCCGTCCCGAAGACGACGTAGTACAGCATGGCGGAGAAATGCGTCCGGGCGCTGTCGAGAAGCGAGAAGGCATCTGCCGACGCGGCGCCGTCGGAAGTGATCCGGAACAACAGCACCGTCGCGCCGACGGCGATCCCCGTTTTGAAATAAGGCAGATGGCTCATCAACAGCAACAGGAACAGGAAGGCGCTGCTGCCGAGCCCGATGCGAAAGACCTCGCCGATAAACGGATTGATCTTGAATTCGCCCGCGACCGCGACGACGACGGCCACGACTGTGATTTGCATGCTTTCGGATTTCAACCAGTTCTGCATGGCGATCGCAAAGCCCCCCTGACTGCCTGCCGCCGGGCACGACGCGGAGGGTCATGAACGCGGCCATGAACAAGCTGCGTCTTAGACCCGTTTATTTTCCAGCCGCTTGGCCGCGAGCGACAGCGCGTAATTAACGGCGAAATACAAGACGGCCACGATGGCGAGAATCGGAATCGTATAATCGTAGCTCTGCGCGATCACGATCTTGGCGTTATGCATCAGCTCCGGCAGCGAGATGACGATGGCGAGGGACGTGTCCTTGAGCAAGGAGATGAACTGGCTCACCATTGGCGGCACCATGCGCCTCAGCCCCTGCGGCAGCACGATATGCCAGACGGCCTGCAGATAGGACAGACCCGATGAACGGGCGGCCTCGACCTGGCCCTTCGGGATGGAGCTTAAGCCGCTGCGCACGATTTCGGAGATCATGGCGGCCTCGAACACCGCTAAGCCGACGATGGCCGAGCTCATGACGCCCAGTTTGACGCCTATATCCGGCAAGGCGAAGTAAGTGAAGAACAGGATCAGCAGGAGCGGCAAATTGCGGATGAGCTCGACGAGCACGCCGAGGATCCGGGATACGACCGGGATTCGCATATAACGCAGCGTCCCGGCGATGCTGCCCAGCACGAAGCTCAGCACGATCGCGACGAAAGCGACCCAGAGCGTGATGCCGAAGCCTTCGAGAATAAACATAAGATTATGGTATGAGAATGCGCCTGCAATGTCCATCCCCCGACCCTCCTAAAAGTGATATGCGCGACATGCTTCCCGCAGAATGCTTATCCGTCCGCTCAACCGTTTCCGGCCAGTCTTCGTTCCAGCCGAAGCGCCGCATAGCTTAACGGCAAGGTCAGAACGAGATAAAGCAAGCCGACGAAAATGTAGGTATCGAAGGTCGCGTAGGTCTTGCCGGCCACCTGATCGCCGTAATACATCAGGTCGAAGCCGGCAAACACGCCGAGAATCGACGAGTTTTTGACCAAATTGATGAACTGGTTGCTGAGCGGCGGGATGACGATTTTGATCGCCTGCGGCAGCACGACATGCCGCATCGTCCCCATGTACGACAAGCCCGAAGCCCTGGCCGCCTCCGATTGGCCGGCCGGCACGCTCATGATGCCCGCCCTGATCGCTTCGGCGACGAACGAGGCGGTATAGACCATCAGCCCGATCGTGCCGCAGATGAATCCGCTCAGCGTAATGCCGATCGAGGGCAAGCCATAATAGAACACGAAAATGACCAGCAGCAGCGGGATGTTCCGGATAAACTCGACATAAGCCGTTCCAGCCCACCGCAGCGGCTTGACGGACGAGATGCGAAATACGGCGATGATCGTCCCGATCGCGAAGCTGCCGAGCAGCGCGATGACGCTTGCCGCGACCGTGTTGCCGAACCCTTTCATATAGATTCCGAAATAGTCCGTGAATATCGATATGTCCGGCATGCTATCCCTCCTGCCCCGTCAATGCAGAAGATGGGTGGCGGTTGGCCACCCATCTCGCTGCATGCGGACGATTTATTCCCCGGACGGGGCTTTCCCGATCCATTGCTCGTATATTTTGTCGTAATCGCCGCTGTCGTGCAGCTTCTTCAACCCTTCGTTGACGCTGTTCAACAGATCGGTCGAGCCCTTCTTGATCGCGATGCCGTACGGCTCGTCGGTAAACGGCTCTCCAACCACCACGTAGCCCGGGTCCTGAGCCTCCATGCCGTACAAGATCGCGTTGTCGGTCGTCAGCGTATCGCCTTGACCGGCTTTGAGCGCGCTGAAGGCATCCTGATAATTATCGAATTCCAGTACGGTCGCGTCCGGGGCTTTGGCTTTGATGTTATCCACCGAGGTCGAGCCCTTGACGGCCAATACCTTCGTTCCCTTCTTGATGTCGTCGATGCTTGCGATGGGACTGCCCTTCTTCACCAGCAGCGATTGGCCGGCCTTGAAGTACACGTCGGAGAAATCGACCTCTTTCTTGCGCTCTTCCGTAATCGTCATCGTGGCGACGATCATGTCGATATCGTTGTTGTTCAGCATGGGAATGCGGGTTTTCGAGGTGACTTCCTTGAGCTCGAGCTTGGTCTCGTCCCCGAGAATTTCCTTCGCGAGCGCTTTCGCGATGTCGACGTCGAACCCTTCGACGTTTCCGCTCGCGGGATCCTTCAGGCCGAACAGCTTCGTATCGTACTTGACGCCGACGACGAGCTTTCCCCGGCTCTTGATCGCGTCCAGCGCCGGCGACGATTCGGACGTTTCCCCGCCGTTCGCGGCGCCGTTCACTCCGCCGTTCGCACCGCCGGCGCTGTTGCCGTTCCCTCCCTCGTTGCTGCCGCATCCCGTCAATACCACCGTGGCGAACATCGTCATCATCACGAGCGCCGTTATCCAATTTCGTTTCTTCATGACGCAAAACCCCTCTCCGTGAATATGGTCGGATCCAATTCTCGAGCGCTTGCTGGTAAACCGTGAACAAAGGTCGCTAATGGCGAAGCACCCGTTTCAGAAACAGGCGCGCCCTGTCCTCGCGCGGCTGCGCGAAGAATTCCTCCGGCGGGGCGATTTCCACGATTCGGCCTTCGTCCATGAACACGACCCGGTCGCCCGCTTCCCGCGCGAAGCCCATCTCGTGCGTGACGACGATCATCGTCATGCCTTCCCGTGCCAACGTCTGCATGACGTCCAGCACTTCCCCGACCATTTCCGGGTCGAGGGCGGACGTCGGCTCGTCGAAGAGCATGATCTTCGGCTTCATGGCCAGCCCCCTCGCGATCGCCACGCGCTGCTGCTGGCCGCCCGACAATTGCGACGGATACCGGTCCGCCTTGTCCCCGATGCCGACTTTCTCCAGATAAAACATGGCCGTCGCCGCCGCTTCCGGCTTCGGGATGCCGAGCACCTTCATCGGAGCCAGCGTGATGTTGTCGATGACCTTCATATGGGGATAGAGATTGAAATGCTGAAATACCATTCCGATGTCCCGCCGCAGCTTGTTGATGTCGGTCTGCTTGTCGTTGACCTTCACGTCGTCCACGGTCAGGCTGCCGCTCGTAATCGTCTCGAGCCGATTGATGCACCGGAGCAGGGTACTTTTCCCCGAGCCCGACGGACCGACCACGACGACGACTTCTCCCTGCGCGACTTGCAGATCGATCGTCTTGAGCACATGAAAATCGCCGTAATGCTTCTCCACTTGCCGAAATTCGATCATCGGCATCCTCCTTTCCGCATCTCGCTCACAATCGGGACAGGTTATGTTATGTAAAATCACATGATGTGTAGATAATCATAACGAAAACCTACGCGATCCTATCGAATCCTACAGTTCGCATGGAATTTTTTTCATGTCCAGCACGCAAAGAAGCCCGCATCGCTGCGGGCTTCTTGATCATCTCTATGTTCACGCGCCGGCTTATCCTGGATCCCCGCCTAACGAGTCGCGTTCACGGTCTCGGTATCCATGAGAGCTTCCGTGAACCAGTTCGGGTAGATCGCCGCCGGACGGGTGAGATCGTCCAGGAAAGCGAGCTCCTCCGCCCGAAGTGCCAGATCGGCAGACTTCAGGTTGTCCTCCAATTGACGCCCGTTGCTTGCGCCGAGCAGCACGGTGGACACATGGGGCTTGGCCAACAGCCAGCTAAGCGCTGCCTGAGCGGGCGTCGCCCCGTGAGCGTCCGCGATCTCGCTCAGCTTGTCGACCACTCGGAAGCCCCGCTCCTTATCGAGCGGAATGAAATCGAAGCCGCTCAGCCGGTTGCGCGAATCGGTCAGATTGTCGCGCGTATACTTGCCGCTTAGGAAGCCGCTAGCCAGCGGACTCCAGACCATGAGGCCGACGCCGTTAGCCTTCTGAAACGGTACGGCTTCATGCTCGATGTCGCGCCCGACCAGCGAATAATACATTTGGCTGGTGATGAACGCGGCCCATCCGCGTTCTTTTTGCATCTGGAGCGCTTGCGCGGCCATCCATGCCGGCCAGTTCGAATAGCCGATGTAGCGCACCTTTCCGGATCGCACGAGATCGTTTAACGCTTCCAGCGTTTCTTCCAGCGGCGTGAACGGATCGGTTTTGTGCACGATATAGAGGTCGATGGCATCCGTGTCCAATCGCTTCAGGCTCGCTTCGCAGGAAGCCGTGATATGCTTGCGGGACAATCCCGTCCGGATTAGGCCGCCCCCCGTCCGCATGCCGACTTTCGTGGAAATGACGACTTCCCGCCGATGTTCTTTCAACAATTTGCCCAGCATGATTTCGCTCTGTCCGTCGGCATAAGCATCCGCCGTATCGAAAAAGTTGACGCCCGCTTCCAACGCCTGGCCGACCAAAGCCTCCGCATGGTCCCGGTCTACTTTGTACACGCTCGGAATGCTGCCGGAACCGAACGTCATTGCCCCGAATGCCAGCTTCGACACCACCAATCCGGAATTGCCCAATCTCGTATACTTCATCTCGCTTGTTCCTCCTCGTCGATTCGCGCGTCATTCAACCATGCTTTTAGTTTAACGGTCCGGAAGAACGCGCGGCTTGAACGAAATGCGCCGTTTTTGGAACAAAATCGTCATGATCGGGACGAAGGACGGCATCGGGACTTACGTTCGCAGCAGAAACTCCCGCGGGGGGACGCCGACGATTTTTTTAAAATGCCGGTTCATGTGGCTTTGATCCGCGAATCCGAGCCGGGCGGCGATCTCGGCCATCGAATGCGCGCCGGCGCGCATCAGCTGCTGAGCCTGCTTTACCCGCAGATGAATCAAATATTGATGCGGCGTCAAGCCGGCATGCTGCTTAAATAGCCGAACCAGGTGGGATGCGCTCATATTCGCGACGCCCGCAAGCTCATCCAGTGCGATGTCGCGCGCCGAATGGGCATGCATGTATTCGATAACGTTGGCAATCTGCCGTTTGGATATCGTGCCGGGCTGCGGGGAGGATGGTTTTCGCGCCGCTGCATAGTTTTGCAGCAAGTGAACCGCCAGCAGATTAGAGAGGGAGTCGGCATACAACCGGCCGTTTGCCCCATCGCTGCGCACTTCTTCCGCCAGCCACTGATTGATTTGAAAAAGCTTCGGATCCCGCATATGCAATTGATGATGCAGTTCCACGTTTCCGGCGATGCTTATATCGGACTTCAGCGCGACCTCCCGCAGAAAGTCGGGAGAGATATTCATGCGGAAGAAGGTCAGCTCGCTGTCCCATCGGCAGTAGCTCATCTCTCCGGCGGAAAACAGATTGATGCTGCCGGGCTGTGCCTGGCGTTCCAGGGCATATCCGTCGGCGCGCTCGTATACGCGTACCGGCTGCGGCGTTGCATGAACGACGATCAGATGCTCCGATAAGGCGGGCTCATAGGCTTCCTGCGGCGCGATGTCCTGCCAAATCGAATACGAGAGACTCTTCCAACCTAGCGGCTCGCTGTTTATGACGAGCCCGTTGTTTGCCATGATTCTTCCTCCCTTCCGCCAGCGGAACGCGCAAAACCGCGCGTCCTCCGAAGGACGCGCGGCCGATTGAACGATTTCATCCTCGATGACATCGTTGGCCCACCTATTCACCTATGTTCCTGCCTGGATTTCGTTAAGCCTTAGGTCCCTGCCCCGCTTCGAGCAGGCGTTTTTTCGCCTCTTCGTACACGTTGCCGGCAAGCGGTCCCTTCTGGGCGATACGAATATTTTCCGCCAAGTGCTCGGGGTTCTTCGTACCGACGATCGTCGTGTTCATGCCGGGGTGGCTCAACGTAAAGCGCAGCAAAAATCCGGTCCGGCTTTCGCCTTCGTCCAGCAACTCATCCAGCTTCGCGTTCTCCCAGATCGCCCACCGGTCTTGATTGCCTAGCCCGTGGCCGGGTTCGCCGCGGCCCACGCCGCCTCGAATGATCGTGCCCGCCCCTGCTGCCGACGCTTGGCTAATGAGGTTCTCGTGGTCCCGCTCGAGCGCGGAATACGGGATCTGGAACGAATCGAACGCGCCCGATTCAATATAGCCCGCGATATGCGGGATCGTCGAGGAGATGCCGATCCAGCGCGCTTTGCCCGCAGCCTGAATTTCTTTCAGTACCTCGACCAAGCCGCCTTCCTCCGTCTGTTCCAGCGAAGGATTATGCAGTTGCAGCAAGTCCACGTAGTCCGTCTTCATTCTAGCCAGGCTTTCGTCGATATTGCGGAGCAGGTTCTCCCTTGTCCACACATGCGGCGTCTCGTCATGATCGCCTGCGTTGACGACCGTGCAGCCGCATTTGGTCGCCAGGATATATTCGCTGCGCCGATGGCTGATATAGCGGCCGATATACTGTTCGCTCAGGCCGTAATCGTAGGCGGTGTCGATAAAATTGATGCCCGAATCGAGCACCGCGTTCAAGATCCGTTCCGCTTCCGCATCCGCTACCGGCCTTCCGCCCCAAATGCGGGGACCGCGTATCTCCATCGCGCCGAAACCGAGACGGCTTACTTCCAAACCCGTTCGGCCCAATGCCGATTTTTGCAGCTCACTCACCGTTCCCACCACTCCTTTGATCGAATCGTAAGGTACTGCCGGTTAAAGTCAAAGCTGTTCATTCCACGTGAAATTGCCAAGCCGTTACCAGGCGTAAGCTTGCGGAGCCTCGCCGCCGGGTCCTGGGAAGATCTCGTCCAGACGCTTCATCGTGTCTTCCGTCAGCTGGATCTCGACGACGCGCAGCGTGTTCTGGAATTGCTCCAGCGTGCGCGGTCCGATGATCGGCGCGGTCATCGCCGGATGCTTCAAGGTCCAAGCAAGCGCGACATTCGCTTCGCTCTCGCCGAGTTCCCGGCACAGGCTGGCGAATTGCTCCAGCTTGCCGCGGATCGCTTCCACCCGTTCCTGCGAGCGCGTGCTTCTCGAGCCGCCGGATGCCTTCAGCGCGTTGCCTCCGAGCAGACCGCCGTCCAAAGGACTCCACGCGATGACGCCGATTCCGTGTTCTTCGGCCGCGGGGAGCACTTCCAATTCGGGCAATCTGCACAACAGGCTGTATTTATGCTGTTCGGAGACGAGTCCAAGCGTATGTCTCGCCTTGGCTTCGTACTGGGCTTTCACGAGGTCCCGTCCGGCGAAGTTGCTGGCGCCGACATAGCTGATCTTCCCTTGGTTCACGCAGACTTGGAACGCTTCCCATAGCTCGTCCCAGCTGACGTTGCGATCCACGTGGTGCATCTGATACAGCTCGACATGATCCGTATTCAAGCGGCGCAGCGAGGCTTCCAAGTGGCGGCGGATCTTGTACGCGGACAAGCCGCGCGCCGCGTTGGGGCCGTCGGTCGTGTCGTCCATGTCGCCGTACACTTTGGTGGCCAGCACGACTTTCTCCCGGCGCCCGCCGCCCTGCGCGAACCAGCGTCCGATGATTTCCTCGGTTCTTCCTCTGTTGTCCTGCCCGCCGTAAACGTTGGCGGTATCGAAAAAGTTGACTCCGGCATCCAAAGCGGCATCCATGATCCGAAATGATTCTTTCTCATCCGTTTCAGGTCCGAAATTCATCGTGCCCAAACACAATTGGCTGACCTTCAAGCCGGACTTTCCCAAGTAGGCGTATTTCATGCGTTAGTTCCTCCCGATCCTTGAATGATAATAATCCGCTCGTTTCATAAAGATCTGCTCGACTCGTTCGACGATTTTGCCGTCCTGCTCGGATTGCCGTTTCACTTCGTTCCATTCATCGTCTTGCGAGAACGCTTCCCATTGTCTGGTGCGTTCTTCCATGCTGTCGTAGCTCATGGTGTAGTAGAGCTTCGGCTGCGCCTCCAGATCCTCCCAGAAGTCGCACACCTGCATGCCCAATCGGTCGAAAATGCCAAACGTATGCTCGGAAAAGCGCTTTCGAATCGCCTCGATCCTTCCCGGAAGAATCGTATAGATTCTCAACTCGTACAACATTCGTCCAATCATCTCCAATCGTATGCCCCCTCCAATTATAGTAAACTCGTTCGGACCTGAGAAGGAGTGAAAAATGTTATATTAAGTTACCTGAAGGGAACTATTCATGGACGCGCGCAGAAAGAGAAGCCGATTCTTACGCCGTTGACGGGTTTCTTTCCGATGAAATTCACCAATGCGGATCTCCTTCATAAATTGTAGAAAATCGCCTACGGCGATCATCGAAGGAGCGCGCAAGCGAAATGAAATTAACGCTGGATATCGCAAAACTGCTGCTGAACGAAGCGGTGCGGAAATCGAAAGAGCTCGGAATCATCGAGAACATCGCCATTGTCGACGACGGAGGCAATCTGATCGCGTTCGAACGCATGGACCAAGGCAAGATCGCCGGCATCCAAATCGCGATCGATAAAGCATGGACCGCGATCGGGCTGCAGACCCCCACCGCCAACCTGTCCGCCGCGCCGGGCGGGCCCCAATACGGCTTGAATACGACGAACAACGGGAGAGTCGTCGTCTTGGGCGGCGGAATTCCGCTCGTTACGAACGGCGGTCACTTCGTCGGGGCGATCGGCGTGAGCGGCAGCACGAGCGCCAACGACATTCTCGTGGCGCAGGCAGCGGCGACGCTATTCGCTTCCCTGCCGATCGCAAGAATAGGGTCGAGCGGCATTCGCGCGCTGAACTTGTACTAGGCGCAGACGGCATTATATAGAAGCGAACTGCCGAAGCGTCCGGCAAGACGAAGACATACGAGTAAAAGCCCGTTCAAAGCCATGCGATAGGCCGGGAACGGGCTTTTGGTTTATTGAAATTTCTTTAGCTTTCATGCGATGCGAAATCCGTTCGATGGTTCGATATGATCGCCATCGCGGTCGATATGTCCGCGTTCGCGGCTCTTTACCAAGCGCTCTCGCCGCCGTCGACGGCATAATTGGCTCCCGTAATGTAAGATGCCCTGTCGGAAGCAAGGAATGCCGCGAGCTCCACGATTTCCTCGGGTCGGGCGAAGCGCTTGAGCAGCGTCTTTTTGGTGATCGCGTCCCGGGCCGCCTGATCGTCGCCAAGATCGCGTTCGCTGGCCGGAGTCAAGACCGGTCCGGGGCTGATCGCGACAGCGCGTATCCCGTGGCTTGCGCCTTCGAGCGCGAATTGCCGCGTCATGGCGATGACGCCGGCGTTCGCTGCGCTATGCGCGACCATGGGAGGGGTCTCGCCCGCGATCATGCCTGCCACGGACGCGACGTTGATGATGACGCCTCCGCCGCGCCGGACCAGGTGCGGCCAAGCGAATTTCGACACGAAGAAAGGAATGTCGAGCTCGCCAGCTATGGTCGCCCGCCAGTGCTCGATAGAGAAATCGGGCATCGGACCGAAGTACTGCATAGCCGCGTTGTTGTAGACGACGTCTAGCCCGCCGTAGGCGGACGCGGCTTCCTCCACGAGCTTTCGCGCCTGTTCGGGATCCGTGAGGTCGATCGGCGCGATGCTCGTCATCTCGCCGCCGGCGCGGCGTACGAGTTCAGCGGTCTCATCGTTGGCTTCAACCTTGATGTCGCTTCCGATGATCTTCGCGCCTTCCCGCGCAAAGGTAAGCGCGGCGACGCGACCCTGACCGCCCCCGGTTCCGGTAATCAGTACGATTTTGTTGTCAAGAATCCCCATTAAAAACCCTCCCTGTTCGTGGTGTTCCGGGAGGACCGATTATCGGTTTCCCTCGCGGACATGTTCGATGCGGCAAGTCAGCCTTGCCGTGAATGCCTCAAATGCCTCGGTTCTATCGGTTATGCATTTACTTCGATCGTCCGTTAATGTTCATTATGCAACATCGTCGTCCCCTCCAGCCGTTCCAGACTGAAATGCTTACCATAGCGAGATCGAGCATGCGAGATTCTACATGCAAAGACCTGCTCGGGAGCGATTGTTCCGTCTCCTTGCTACTCACTCTACACCCGTCATTGAAACATGTGAAACATAAAATCGATACATATTCACACTCAATCGATGTATAATAGTCCTGAAACGGAACGGATCGAACAGGGAGGAAATCATGGAACTGCGACAACTGCGCTATTTTCTAATGCTGGCCGAGACCTTGCATTTCGGTCGGGCGGCCGAACGGCTGCACATCGCCCAGCAGCCGCTGAGCTTCCAGATCAAACGGCTGGAAGAAGAGCTCGGCGTCGAACTGTTGAAGCGGACGACCCGTTCGGTGGCGCTCACGCCCGCAGGCGAAGCGCTGCTGGACGACGTGAAGGCCGGGCTCGGCCGAATCGACCGCGGCGCGGAAACGGCGCAGCGAATCGCGCGAGGCGAAGGCGGGAAGCTGCATATCGGCTATACCGGCAGCAGCCTATACAGCGTCATGCCGCCGATCGTGCGCCGATTTCGGGAACGTTTCCCGCAGTTCGAGGTGGTGCTGCGCGAGCTGGCTTCGCCGGAATTGGAGCACGAGCTCCTGAATGAAGAGGTCGACGTCGGCATCTTGGTGTTCACCGGCGCGCGGACGGCGGGTTTGGCTTACGCGACGATCCATCGCGAACCCGTGTCGGTTGCGCTCCCCGTAAGCCATCCCCTCGCCGAGCGGGAAACGATCTCGCTCCGCGAATTGGCCGGCGAGCCGTTCGTCATGTACGCGCGCAATGCCAATCAACAGCTGTTCGATGATTTTATCGCGCTCTGCCACTTGGCCGGCTTCAGTCCTCGAATCGCCCAGGAGGCGACGACAGAATCGGCGATCATCGGTCTGGTGGCGGCGGGAATCGGGGTGACGGTGGTAGCGAGCAGCCTCGGCGGCGTACGGCCGAACGAAGTCGCCTACAGACAGTTGAGCGATCCGCCGATGATTTCCGAAGCGGCGTTAGTCTGGAAAGAGGACAAGCAGCTGCCGTTGCTGCAGGAGCTTTGCCGGATTGCGCGGGAAGCGACGCCGCAGGACGAATCCGGCGGCCAGCTTCAATAACGAAGTAGAATACCGTGGTTACGGACGGCGAAGCATTCTTTCGCCGATTCGGCGGCGTTTACGGGCGAGCACGGCAGCAGGCGAGCACGGCAGCAGACGAAAATCAATGATCAGCCGAGATTCAAGTGCCGGATCCCGTCCGATGCGCGGAACAATCTGCCAAGCCAAGGACCGCCGTTTCGAAATTCGGATACGGTGGTTTTTTGCGCGTCATTTCTGCATGCCGCGAGTTTCGGAACGCAGGCTGGATGAACCTCCTCTGACGTGGATACCCTAAGCAATGGCAGCAGCGCGCAGGATTGCGCGAAGCGGCTAAAGTGCCTTCATCTCCATCTCACCATCGGCTTCGACCGCGCTTTTACGGCCATGAATCCTTGTTCGGTTACCGGGTCGACACTGGCATGATCAATGCATGGTTGACAAATAGAGCGACGGGTTTATAATATTAACTAACCGGTTAGTTTTTTTATTGAAGACCGGTACTCCAACGAAGGAAGGTACTCATATGTCTAAAATAGCGATCGTCACCGGCGGAAGCCGCGGTTTGGGCCGCAACACCGTGCTGAATCTTGCAAAACGCGGCGTGGATGCCATCTTCACTTATCATTCCAATCAGGCTGAAGCCGAGGCCGTCGTCGGCCTGGTCCGCGAAGCGGGACGTCAAGCAATCGCCATCCAGCTCGACACCGGCAATGTCGGCTCGTTCGACGCTTTCGTGCAAAGCGCGGGACAGGCGCTTAAGGAACTTGGCAAGGAGCGCTTCGATTACTTAGTCAATAACGCCGGCACTTCGCATCATCAATCCTTCGCCGAGACGACCGAGGAGGAATTGGACACCCTCTTCAATGTCCACTTCAAAGGCGTGTTCTTCTTGACGCAAAAGCTCCTTCCGCTCATCAACGACGGCGGACGGATCGTAAACGTCTCGACGGGGCTGACTCGCATCATCACGCCGGGCAGCGCGGCCTATGCCTCGATGAAGGGCGCTGTCGAGATCCTTACCAAATACCAGGCCAAAGAGCTCGGCGCGCGCGGCATCGCGGTCAACACGGTCGCCCCGGGCGCGATCGCGACCGACTTCAGCGGCGGCATGGTCCGCGACAACCCGGAGCTGAACAAGCGCGTCGCGGATATAACGGCGCTCGGCCGCGCCGGTCAGCCTGACGATATCGGCCCGATGATCGCTTCCCTGCTCTCCGAGGACAACCGCTGGGTCAATGCCCAGCGCATCGAAGTCTCGGGCGGCATGTCGATCTGATCGCAACGAAAAGGGGCGCCGCTGCCGGCGCCCCTTTCGTTTAAGTATGGATGCTATTACGATGCGCAAAAGTCCATTAGCGCGGTAATTCCACGGATACTTCGCGGCGGGATTCCGCCGAGCGCAGCACGCCGTCGATAATGGCTTGCTGAATAAGAATCTGATCGCCCGGGATCGGAGCCGGCAGGCCGTCCCGAACCGCTTCTGCAAAGTCATGCACTTTCCGGTCGAACAGATTCAGCTGATGCTCGATGACCGGGATCGGCGTCGAAGTATGGGCCCCGAACTCGTCATGGAAGAGCGTGATGGAGCCGACCGAGCCGTCCCATACGCCGGACCACGGCCCTACGCCGGCAGGCGTTACCTTCAGGCCGGCGTCCGTGCCGAGGAACATTGTCGCGCCGAGCGTATCCATGTGCATCGCCCAGGAGATTTTGAATTGCAGCACGAGGTCGTTCTCGAAGCGTACCATCGCGACGCCGAAATCCTCGACCTCGAAATTGCTCGCTTCCGGATGATACAGGTTATTCGCCCCGAAATGGTTCGACGTGAACGCGGAAACCGTAAGCGGGCGCGGGTAGCCGAGCGTGTTCAGCGCCATGTCCAGCGAGTAGCAGCCGATATCGGCCATCGCGCCGGCGCCGGCCAGTTTCTTGCTGATGAACGTGCCGCCCGGCATCCCGCGGCGGCGTCCGCCGCCCGTCTCGACGTAGTACACGTTGCCGAGGCGTCCGGATTGCACGATCTTTTGCAGCAGTTTCATATTCGGATCATAACGCGGCTGGAAGCCGAGCGTGAGCATTTTCCCGCTTTCTTTGGCCGCTTGCGTCATCTCGATGCCTTCCTGCAGCGTGACGGACATCGGTTTCTCCAGCAGCACGTTTTTGCCGGCGCGCAAAGCGTCGACCGTCGTGACGTGATGCGATACGTTCGGCGTGCAGATGCTGACGCCGTGCAGCTCCATGCGCAGCAGCTCGGTGTGGCTGTCGAAGGTAGCCGCTTCCGTCAATTCTTGCGCCTCCGCAAACGCGGCTGCTTTGCCCGGGATAACGTCCGCCACGCCGACGATCTCGACATACGGCAGTTTTTTATACGCGGATACGTGGGACTTGGCAATGCCCCCGGTTCCGATGATGCCAATTCGCAGCTTTTCGCTCATTGTCCGATCCTTCTTCCTATGAATGGGGTTGAAGTGCAGCTCGACATAATTAAAGATACAAAATGAAGATAGCATATCGCCGCGACAATGTTTACTTCAACTTGATGTCACACGACATGCGATTTTGCGACAGGTTGGCGCCGGGAGCTTCGCGCCTCCCGCGTTTAACGTCATTAACAACCGCCCAATTTCCCTAACTGCTTCCCCCACCGGGTTCGCGGGCTGCGATCCCCAGACATGCAAAAACGGAACGCCGCAAAGATGACCTTTGCTTCGTTCCGTCTCCGATTGCGATTATTCCAATTTATTTAACGGCATGAATCATTGCCGGAGCGCCGGCAGCGGCGTGAACGTCATCGCGATCGGCAGATTACTTCCCGATGCGATGGTGAACACGATATCCACCGCTTCCTCGCTGTCTCCCGTACGGTACAGAACGGCAGACTGGGCGTTGTTCTTCAGCGCCTGGTTGTTCGCGACCGTCACGAGCTGCCCGTTCACGAGGAACGCGCCCGTGTATAACCCGCCGCGCGCATTCAGCGCGATCATGGTGCGCGGCGCGACATGCGATAGGTGCATCCGGTAAAGCACGCCGAAGTTGCCCAGATTGTATTCCAGCTGCCCCGTCGTCTCGTCGATGCCGTCCAGGATCGTATCGACCGTCTTGTCGCCGAACATGACGCGCGTCGGCGTATCGCCGATCTGATCGTCGATGTCGATCGAGCGGTCTGCGCTGTAGAACGTGCCTCTGACATGAACGCCGTCCCTCGGCATCACCGCGAGGTTCGGCAGCTCGGCTACCGGATCCTTGCCGACGGCGGTGACGACGATGTTGTACACCAATTCCTTATCGGAATAAACGTCCACGTAAGAGCTAAGCGAATCGTTCGGCTTGAGCGGCGTCTTGGCGATCTCGGGCAGAATCTCCTTCGTCTCGCCGGGACGGATCGTCGACCATTGCGGAGAAGGATTGCTGGCCAGCGAGGTCAGATAACGCGACGCGGACAGCTTGCCGGCGAGCTCCGGCGAAGGCGTCGGTCCGCCCATGCCCGCGGCGCTCTTGTTATAGTTCACCGTGGAATTCCCGATATTGGTCGCCAGCAGGTGAATCGTGACGGGATACCCGATTTTATTGACGTTGTGGAACATGAACCGGACTTTGTCCGACAGCTGGGCATGATATTCGATGCCTTCTTGAACCAGCGTCTCCGGACTGTTGCTGCGCACCATCTGGGCCGCTTCCGATACGATCCTGTATTTGTACGAAGGGAAGTTCAGCACCGCTTGACCGTCCACCGCGAAGATATCCCCCGTCGCCGCGAACAACTGGTCGTACTCGTCCTTCGTGTACAGCACCTCGTTCGTGACCGTAACCGTCTTCGTCACCGTCGACGTCAGGCCGTCTTTGTCTGCGACGGTCAGCGTGACGGCTTTGTCCCCCGGCTCGAAGAATGCCTTGTCGTTGCCCGTA
Organism: Paenibacillus sp. J22P277; assembly: GCF_059383675.1. Classification (NCBI taxonomy): domain Bacteria; kingdom Bacillati; phylum Bacillota; class Bacilli; order Caryophanales; family Paenibacillaceae; genus Paenibacillus; species Paenibacillus sp. J22P277. The sequence continues at coordinate 276,657 of NZ_JBXENS010000005.1, read as the reverse complement.
AACGTGCTGCGGACGATCGCATTGCCGTCATCGGTGCTCAGATCCGTATAGGTCACGGTTTCGCCGATGCGGTATTGCGGCTTATCCGTGGCGAAATTCGCGACCGGCGGCAGGTTCGGCGCTTGGACCGTCACGGTGACGGAGTACGGATCGCTCCAGACGCCGTTGCTGTCTTCCACTTCTCTCGTGACGACATACGTGCCCGCCTCGGGGAACACGTCCATCCGCCCGTCCCAACGTTCGTCCACGAACGGCAAGCCGGTCGCGTTCGTCGCGTGATCCACGTACGTGACCAACGTTTGGCCCGCATAGATCACGGCAGGCTGCACTTCGAAATCCGCCGTCGGTTTCGGCGGGATGACCGCCGTCGACCACTTCAGCGTGATTTCCTTGTTTACGACCGCGATCGTGCTGTCCGCCATCTCGCCCCAGGAACGAAGCGGCACCATGAGATAGCCGTTAGAGATAAACGCCGCGCCTGTCAGCTTGGTCGCGACGCCGTCCCGGGTGGCGGTGTCGCTGCCGATCTTGAAGACGAGCTGATGCGTATCGCTCTTCGCGATGGATTCCTTCTTCTGGGCATCGTACGATATTTTATAGCCGTAACGAGCGGCAATGGAGCTGAACGGGATAAATGTTCGGCCGTTAATGGAGACGACGGGTTGCGCGGATTGATACGTCGATCCGTTATGGACCATGTTGGCGCTCCCCATCGTTAACACCAATTTATCCGTGGCAGCCGTCGGCTCGGCGGGGCTTACGCCCTCCGCGGAAGCGTCATTCGATACCGCATAACCAAAAGACAACAATAAGAACGATACAATCAACATCCATTTCAACGATTTCATGCCCTGTCTCCTCTTCTCTCTCGTATGCCCCGACGCAGGTTCGCGTCCAATGCAAGCAGTCTGACGACAGCTTCGGTTAGTTTGACGTCACACCCATGGCGATAGTTGCGAATAAATGGAAAGCGCCATTTTTTGGACACATTTCCTAAACGCATTCCTCATATATCCTTTTGCAACAATAGGCTCTGATGCAGCTGTCATCGCGATATCAACTCAAGAGGAACCGATTTTATAAGTCACAACTATGTCAATATATCTAACATTCTTAGCGACATATGGCTCATAGACCTTAAGGATTTAGTAGGCATTGCTGATCTTGACAGTAAATCCTAACCAATATATGCTAATTTATGTAATAAAAATTTACATATGGAGGGATCCTCATGAATGTGTCCAGAAATAGAAAACGGACCGCATTAAAGGTTCTGGCGCCGCCGGTGCTATGCTGCTTGCTGCTTGGAAATACGCTGACGGCGTACGCGTTAGATGCGAACGGGATGATCACCGAAGCTTCCACCACGACGGCGGCCATGAACGATTTGAAAGCCGTCGCGGAAGAAGCCAAGCGCTTGAACTTGAAGGATTATCCGGCGGCTTACGCGGATAACGTGAAGTATGCCTTATCGCTCGTTCAGACGATCACGCCGAACAATACGGTCGACAAGATCAACGAGACCAAGCTCATCCTGCGCGTCGCGTTGGATACGCTGACCATTGATTTGGAGAAATCCACGATCGAAGACATGCAGGCGATGGTGAAATCCAAGAAGCTGACCTATGAGAAATTGGTTAACATGTATATCGCCCGGATTAACTTATACAATTCGCATTCCGTCAAATTGAACGCCGTCGCCATCATTAACCCCAATGCCATCCGATTAGCCAAGGAAAGCGATGCGGCGGCGAAGGCGGATCCTTCCAAGGCCGCGGGCATGTTCGGTATCCCGGTTCTTATCAAAGACAACATCGGCACGGCCGGCGCCGACGGGATGCCGACCACGGCCGGCTCCATCGCCCTTGCGAACAATTATCCCGAGCAGGATTCGTTCCTGGCGGGTCGGCTGAAGAAATCCGGCGCGATCATTCTGGGCAAGACCAACCTTTCCGAGTTCGCGAACTTCATCGCCCAAGGCATGAGAAGCGGCTATTCCACCCTGCATAGCCAAGTGCTGAATCCGTATTTGCCCGGCGTGCTCGATGTTTCCGGTTCATCCTCCGGCTCCGGCGCGGGCGGGGCGGCCGCGCTTGCCGCCATTACCATCGGCACGGAAACCTCCGGCTCCATCCTCTCGCCGTCCACCAATAACTCGCTCGTCGGCTTGAAACCGACCGTCGGCCTCGTGAGCCGCAACGGCATCATCCCGCTCTCGCACAGCCAGGATACCGCAGGCCCGATGGGGCGCGACGTTGCCGATGTTGCCGCCCTGCTGTCGGTTATGCAGGGCTACGATCCCAACGATCTGCACATCAATATGGGCGTTGACGACGAGATTCAAGTCGACGAATCCTATCTCGACGCGCATAGCGAGAACTACGCGGATTATCTGAAGAAGGACGGCCTGAAAGGCAAAGTGCTCGGCGTTTACAACATTCCCGACAAGGAGAAGCAGCCGGATACGTATGCCGAATTCCAGGACGTCATTCGGATCCTCGAGGATCAAGGCGCCCAAATCGTTTATGCCGCCGGCGGCGGCCCCATGGTCGGCGAATTGCCTGCCGCCCCCGCGTCCAAAGTGCTCTATTACGACTTTAAGCAGGATATTGAAGCGTACTTGAAATCCCAGCAAAAGCCTATCCTCGCGAGCGACAATAAGACGGTCATCAAGAGCCTGCAGGACATCATCAACTACAACGGCACACACCTGGATGTATTGAAATACGGCCAAAGCATCCTCCAACAATGCGTGGCGTACGACATGACGCCGGGCTCCCAGGATTACCGGGACTACCAAGCGCAGCGCGCGGCCGATATCGCGTATGCCAGGAAAAACGGAATCAATTATCTCTTGGACAAGTACAAGCTGGATGCGCTGATCGGACTGAACGGCGCGACGACGGGCATAGCCGCCAAGGCGGGCTATCCGAGCATTACGGTGCCGGCAGGCTACCGCACGGCGGAGGGCAGCAACGGACAGCCGATTAATCTTCAAATCACGGGCGATGCGTTCACCGAGGATCAGCTTATCCAGATGGGGTACGCCTTCGAACAGGCGACCAAAGCCCGCGTCGCGCCGGGAATGGCCGTGAAAGACCGGCTCAAGACGCTGCTTGACGATGCGGCGTCGCTCCAGATGAGCGGCAAAGACTACGACGATGCGCTCGCCGTGTACGTCAGCAACTTCTCGAGCCAACGTGAAGTGGATCACATGGTCAATGTGTTAAATGCCGCCCTCTATGCATCATGGAGACAGCAATGGCAGGACATCTTCTAGGATCATCGCATGCTTGACTGATTGGAATAGACCGAACGGAGCGGTAAAGGCAGGATTGCCTTGCCTCCGAACTTCAACGCGTTAATGCGAAGCGGCTGCCGGTAAACCTGCCGGCAGCCGCTGACGCGCGCATTTCCCCCCCGCGTTTTTGCGCAGGCTCTCGAGCCCGCGTTTTTCAACAGGACAACGAATTCGGTCGTGCCTTTCCGAAAGCTCCCGGCTTCATCGAATCCGTGCTTGCGGTACAACTTGAAGGCCCGCCGATTGAACGCCGCGACCGTTAACCGCAGCGGTAGTTCACCATGGATGCGCACCAACGAGCCGAGTACGAAGGCGAAAAATTCGGATCCAAGCCCTTGGCCCGTCAGATCTGGCTTCATGCCGAGCCCGATGTCGAGATACGGCTCCGCGTAGACATAACTTTCGTTGGGAACCCGCGCCGGATTCCCGGCGCAAAAGTAGCCGATCAGCGTATGCTCCGAGTCAAATACCGCGTAGTACGGATACTCCTCATTCAGCATTTCCCGAATCGCTTCTTCCGTGGCATCATTGTCGTAGTAGCTGTACGGCTCTTCGTATTTCCAACGCGCGATCTCCTCCGCATCCGCACGCTTCATCGCTTCATATTGCAGGTGCAGCATCGGCTGCCTCCTTCCTTGTCGCTCTCTAACAATTTGCTCTTCGTATCCGAAATCCTTGTTAGATACCGGTCCCGATGAAAATCAACCGCCAAACAAGGCACAGCGTGCGAAAACGCGACAAAGCCGTCGAGACTTGCTCGACGGCCTTTGCCGTAATCGTACGGGAAACTTTCACGAGCCCGTATGCCGGGAATCAGTAGGACGAGAGATAGGAGCCGCCAACGACGGTGATGGACGAGATGCCCGGTCCGGTCCAGCCTACGGCGAGATTGTCGCCGCCCCCGCCTTCCTTGTGCAGCACTTCGAAATAATACGGCTGCCCCGCGGTCAGCGCGACCGCGCCGGATTGCTGCGTGGCGTATTTATTCCATTCCCTTACGCCCGCGTATTCATAGACGTTCGCGATCATCGCTTTGTTCGACGGGCTGTTGTTCGTGCTCAAGTAGAGCTGGCACTCGTCGTCGCCCGCGATATAGAACGTATAGGAGCCCGTCGTCGCCGGCGTGATGTAGCCGCGAATCCGCGTGCCGTAGTTGTCGCCCCAGTTCGTCGGTTCCTCCAGGCTCGTGAGCGCGGCCGTTCCGCTCGGCGTCGTGCCGGTCGGAATGGAAGCCACGGACGTGCCCGCGATTCCCGTCCAATACTCTTGCGTGACGCTTCCGCTGCCGCCGCCGGAAGAGGCATTGGTCGTCACGGCCAGCGCGCTGCTGGCCGCCGATACGTTGCCTGCCGCATCCTTCGCCTTCACCGTGAAGGAATACGCCGTGCCCGCGGACAATCCGCTTACCGTAAACGAGGTGCCGGACGTCGTGCCGGCGAGCGAGACGCCGTTATACACCTCGTAGCCCGTCACGCCGACGTTGTCGGTCGATGCCGACCACGAGAGGCTGATGCTCGATGCCGTCTTCGACGGCGACGTCAAGGCGCCCGGCGCGGTCGGCGCTTGCGTATCGCCGCCTCCGCCGCCGGTGCCGCCCATATTCACCTCGCAGGTTTTGTACGCGCCCGAAATCGGATCGCCGAAGGTGCTGTTGCCGCAGAACACGGAATTGGTGAACGTGCCGTAGTTATAGCTGCCGCTCGCGCCGTAACGCACTTCCTTCGTGCCGCTGAAGGTGCACGTATTGTTCTCCCCGGCGCAGAAGACCCAGTTGGCCGTCGACGAGGAGTCGGTCGTGACGTTCGCCGCACCGCTGGCCGCCGATACGTTGCCTGCCGCGTCCTTCGCCTTGACCGTGAACGTATATGCCGTGCCGGCCGTCAGCCCCGTCACCGTGAACGCCGTCGAAGTCGTGGAGCCCGCCAAATTCGCGCCGTTGTAGACATCGTAGCCCGTAACCCCGACATTGTCGGTCGCGGCCGTCCACGACAGGCTGACGCTCGTGCTCGTCTTGGACGGCGACGCGAGCCCGGTCGGCGCCGACGGAGCCGTCGTATCCGACGACGAATTCGTCGTGACGCTAAGCGCGCCGCTCGCGAGCGATGCGTTGCCTGCCGCATCCTTTGCTTTGACCGTGAACGTGTAAGCCGTATTCGCCGTCAAGCCGGATACCGTGAACGTCGTACCGGACGTCACCGTGCCCGCCAGCGTCGAACCGTTGTAGACATCGTAGCCGGTCACCGCGACGTTGTCGGTGGAGGCCGTCCAGGAGAGCGTGACGGCGGTCGCCGTTTTCGACGGGGCTGTCAGATTGGACGGCGCCGTCGGCGCTTGGGTGTCGCCGCCTCCGCCGGTTCCCGCCAGATTCACCTCGCAGGATTTATAATAGCCCGGAGCCGGGTCGCCGAATTGATTGGTGGAGCACATCACGGAATTCGTGAACGTGCCGTAAGCATAGCTGCCGTTCGCGCCGAAGCGCACCTGCTTCGTGCCCGTAAAGCTGCATGTGTTGTTCTCGCCCGCGCACAGCGTCCAATTGGCAAGCGGATCCGTCGTGACCGTCACGCCGTTGCTCGCGGCCGAGACGTTGTTCGAGGCATCCTTCGCCTTGACGGTGAACATGTACGCGGTGTTCGGCGCCAAGCCGCTCGCGACGAACGTCGTGCCGCTCGGTCCCGTCGTGGAACCGGCCAGCGTGGAGCCGTAAAAAACGTCGTAGCCGGTCACGCCAACGTTATCCGACGAAGCGGACCAAGCCAAGCTGACGCTCGTATCCGTCTTGCCGGTGGAGGCCAGATTGTTCGGCGTCGTCGGCGGCTGCGTGTCGCCGGCGGCCGTCGTGACGTTCACCGTATTGCTGGCCGGCGAGACGTTGCCTGCCGCATCCTTCGCGCGGACCGTGAAGCCGTACGCCGTGCTCGGCGTCAAGCCCGTTACGGTATACGTCGTTGCGCCCGCTCCGGACGTGGAGCCGACGAGCGCGCCGCCCTTGTACACGTCGTAACCGACGATGCCGACGTTATCCGTCGCGCCGGACCAGGAGAGATCGACGGTCACGTTGGATTTGGACGGCGAGGTCAGCGTCGGCGCCGTCGGCGCCTGCGTATCCGGCGGACCGGCGTAGACGTTGACCGTCTGCTCCTTCAAGCTCGCGCGTCCCGTGTTGTCCCAGACGACGAGCGTGACCCGGTACGTGCCGGCATTCTGGTAGGTGTACGTCGGGCTGGCCGCGTTCACCGGCGGCCCCTCGCCAAGATCCCAGAGGTTTTCCGCGATCGTGCCGTTGTCCGTGGACGAATTCGTGAAGGTAATGGACTGCCCCAGCTGCACGCTGAGCGGCGCGCTGAAGTTCGCCGCCGGCTTCGGATCGCCGAATCCGCGGCTCGTCAGCTGCGTGTTCGTGCCGTTGCCGCTCACCGTGTTGTTGCTCCATTCGAGATCCGCCGCCGTCGACGGGTATTGATCGATCGACGGTCCGCCGTTGCCCGTGATGACGTTATTAATGAAGCTGAGCCGGTCCGTGCCGGAAGCGGTCGTAATCTCGATCGCTTTGCGCCCGTTATTGATGATGCGGTTGCTGTCGAAGGTCAAGTTCCGCGAGTTGCCGTGGATCCGGACGGCATTGCCGTCATAACCTGGATAAGCCGCGGCCGGATTGCCGACAGGTCCGTTCTGGAAGGTATTCTTGTAGAAATATTGATACTGCTCGGTCTCCCCCGTGTCCGCACCCTGCAGCTGCATACCCCACATGACCATGTTCTGCACGGTATTGTAACCCCAGTACTGGTAGCCCGTTCCGGGGGATTGCTGCATGCCGACCTGCTGGCCGCCGTCGACGAGATTGTCGGAGGTTACGCCATGGTCCACCATGACTTCGAGTCCCATGCCCTGCACGGTGCCGTCCGTCGTATGGACGGTATTGCGCCGGACCGCGATGTAGGCGGAACGAACGGCACTGATCCAGTGGTCGACGTTGTTATCCTCGATGACCGAGTTGTTGCAGTTCGTGTGAAGCTCGATCGACAGGCCGTGCTCGTGCAGGCCCGAGCCGGTGATCGTGTTGTTCTTCACGACGACGTTGTTGCACGTATCGTTGGCGAAAATGCCGCCGCGCCCCGTGTTGGCGATCGTGTTGCGCAGGATCTTCGTGCCGTTGGAATTCCAGCCCGCGCGAATGGCGCCGCCCCACGAGGAATTCACGCCGATGTTCGTGAACGTATTGTCCGCGATCGTCGAGTTGTCCGTGCCGGAGAGCAGGACGCCGAACGGCGCGAACCCGTCCGCTTTGACCAAATCCTTGATGATATTATGATGAATGTTATGCCCGCTGCCCGGCTCCCCCCATATGCCGGAGACGACATGCGTGTTGTTGTTGCCGTCCAGCGTCAGCTGGGCAACCTCGACGCCCGTCGTATTGCTGAGCGTGATCATGTTGTTGTCCGTCGTGCCGCTGTACTTGATAATCGTCGTGTCCTTGCTTTGCCCGATCAGCTTGATGCCCGACTTGGCGTTGATCGTGCCGGTAATGTAGTACGTGCCGGCGGGAAAATAAACCGTGTCGCCGCTCGACGCGGCCGCGATGGCGTTCGCGATGCCCTGCAGGTCGTCCGTCGTATCGCCGCCGTTCGCCCCGTACGCGGTGACGTTCACCGTCGCGGCGAAGGCCGACGGCAGCGGAATCACCGGCAGCAAGGTCGCGAGCGCCAGCAGGATGCTGCCGAGCTTGCGGCGCGGTTTCCTGCCCAAAACGTTCTTCATTAATTTTCAGCTCCTCTCGTATCTCGGTTCATCGGCTGACTGGTCTGCGTTGACGGCAGGTCCGATTGTGCCATGCCAAGCAATACCGCATTCACCTCCTCCTCTTTCGGAAGTATCGCTTACGCAGGCTATGGAGACTACTGTAAATTGCGCGAAAGCTTCCGGTATGGACTATGTTATTTGCGATTAACTCTTCCGCCGGCCTCCGGCGCGATCGCGCGGCGAATCGGCAAGCCTAGAGCCGGAAGCCGGACGCGAGGGACGCCGGGCAAGCAAAACGCGCAGCGTCAAAAAAGCGCAAGGCATCACGATCCGTGATGCCTTGCGCTCCGCTGTTCGCGCAGCTCGAGCCTGCCCGATCACCCGCTCGAGGCGGCCGTTCTTGCAGCGAATGAGATGTCCTGTCCGGCTGGTTATGCCGGACAAAAATCGATCGCCGCCGATTCGCGGACATCCGCGAAAGACCGGAAAAGCTCGTTGCGGCTTGCGATGATTTGTTCCGCGCTTTGCCCGCCTTGGGCCCAGGTGCTGTGACAATCGCCCGCCACCGTCGTGCGATAGCCTAATTCGCTTGCCCGGCGGCCGGTTGCTTCGATGCACATATCGGATTGCAGGCCCGCCACGACTATCCGTTCGATGCCGAGCTTGGCCAATTCCGTTTGGAGGTTCGTCTCCTGGAACGAGTCGGGCACGTGCTTCTGAATAACGATGTCTCCCGGGACGGGCGCGACGCCGGGGTGGATCTCCCAGCCCGGCGTATGGGATGCCAAAGGTTCGCCCTCGCCCTCGTTATGCTGGACATAGATGACCGGGGTATCGCAAGCCCGCGCTTTCCGGATCAGCTCGCGCACGCGCTCGACCAGGCCTTGTCCGTCGTGAACCGGATCCGATTCCATGAACATGCCGTTTTGCACGTCGACGATCAGCAATGCGGTATCCTGACGCATGATATAGACCTCATTTCATCATTATAATAGCTTCACGTTCATTATATACAAACATATGTTCTTATTTCAATACCTAATATCCATTCGATGCCAAACAAAAAAACCCGTCCGCAATGGACGGGTCTATCTTCGTCGGTTAGATCGCTGCCTGCGCCGCCGCTTCCTCGCGATGACCGGCTTTGTTAGGCAAGTAATGGATCGTTTTGATGAAACGGATCGTCCTGGTTTTGGCGCGCATCACGACGGAATGCGTCTCCGCCTGCTGATTGGGGAGAAAGCTCACGCCCTCCAAGAATTCGCCGTTCGTCACGCCGGTCGCCGCGAAGATCACGTCGTCGCTGCCGACCAAATCGTCCATGGACAGCACCTTCACCGGATCGGCGATGCCCATCGCGACGCAGCGGTCGTACTGGGCCGTATCTTCCGGCATCAAGCGGCCTTGGAATTCGCCGCCCAAGCATTTAAGAGCCGCGGCCGCCAGCACGCCCTCCGGCGCGCCTCCCGATCCGAGATAGAGATCGATCCCCGTCTCCGGGAAAGCGGGCGCGATGGCGCCGGCAACGTCGCCGTTCGACAGGAATTTGATTCGGACGCCGTTATCCCGCAGCGTTTGAATCAAGGCTTCATGGCGTTCGCGTTCAAGCACCATCACGGTCAGATCGGAGACCTTTTTCCGCAGCGCGGCCGCCGCCTTGGTCAGCGTGACCCCGACAGGATCCAGCAGACTAAGCTTGCCGGCCAAAGCGGGACCGACGGCGAGTTTCTCCATGTACATATCCGGGGCGTGCAGTAGATTCCCTTTGTTCGCGATCGCGATTACGGCCAGGGCGTTGTTCAACCCGTTGGCGACCAGCGTCGTGCCTTCCAGCGGATCCACCGCCACGTCTACCTCGGGGCCTTGCTGGTTGCCGAGCTTCTCGCCGATGTACAGCATCGGCGCCTCGTCCATTTCCCCTTCTCCGATCACGACGGTTCCCTTGATGGACACGGAGTCGAACATCTCCCGCATGGCCGACGTCGCCGCTCCGTCCGCGCTGATCTTATCTCCCCTGCCGATCCAGGGCGCGGACTCCAATGCGGCCAATTCCGTCACCCGAACAACCTCCAGTGCCAATTCGCGTTCCATTATCTTCTCCGCCTTTCGCGATCCTCATGTATGGATATTCAGGCTCGAAATCAAGCCGTAATGCCGGACAACCATTTCACGGCGTGATGCACGCCTTCGAATTCATGATGCTGCCATTTCTTCGCGTTCCTTCGGCTCGGCGTTTTGCCCTTGCCGCCGTCCGCGACATGCTTGACGGGATTGACGGTCGCCGCGTATTGAATGCCGGCATTGAGCAGGCGGGGCAGCCATTCTTCGGCCAGCCATTTGGTGTCTTCCGCCAGGACCAGAATATGACTGCTGTCGAACAACGCTTTCTTCGCTTTTTTCATGACGGCCAATTCAATCATTTTATCCAGCGGCTCGCGGAACTCGTCCCCTTGCGCGAAAGAATTCCAGGTAATCACGACGGATTCGATTGCTTCGTCCCAGTAGATATGGGCTTTATCGGATGTATAGTAGTTTGTCATTGTCGTTCACTCCCACTAGTATTGGATTGCTTTGGATTATTGTTCAAATTGTGCGGTGTCAACTCGTAGTTCCACTATAATACGAAATGCCCCCATTCATGTAATACATAATTTCCACAGGAGCTATAGACCCCGTCTATGGGCAATCCGCATAGGAGCTAACTGAAGCGCCAATCGTGCGATCCTCCCCTTGCTTAAGCGCCTGCAAACGAAAAAGGACCCGCAGCAAATGCCGCGGGCCGTGATTGCAAAAATTCATAAACCTCTCCTCAAATGAAACGTATGACCGCTGCCGCGTCAATCCGCATAGAGCGCCTCAGCATTCCGCGGACGTCATCTCGTTGGTGAACATCCGCTTGTACTCGCCGGGCGACAGCTTTCCGGCTTCCGCGGGCGCATAATGGAATTGCAGCGCGCGCCTGCGCTGCCCGGAGAAATTGAACGGCGTGCCGTGATAAAGCAAGCCGTGAAAGAACAACGCGCCGCCCGGCTTGAGCGGGATCGCCACGTCTCTGTCCACCGGCACGTTGGCATCGCAGAGCTGCCAATCGCGAACGGCGTAATGCGGCGCCGCGCCATCCATATGGGAACGCGGTATGACATGCATGCAGCCGTTGTCGACCCCGGCCTCGTCCAAAGCGATCCACACGCCGACCACCGCTTTCTCGTACGCGAGGTTGCCGTATGCCATATCCTGATGCCACGGCTTCTCGCCTCCGCCGTGCGGCGGTTTGAGCAGCGCCTGATCCTGAGCCAGCTTGGATTGCGCGCCCAGCAGCTTTTCGACGACGGCGGCAATCGCCGGACTATGCGCGGCCGCATGCAGCACCGGATCCGCGTCGACGTAATCGTACACTTTGCGAACGGCAAGCTCGCGCTCCTCGTCGGTATGCAGCTCGCTTTGGGGCTTCGTGAATTGAATCTTCGCCATCGTCCCCGGATCGAAAATATGGCCCATGATCGCGGCGATGCAGGCATTGACCTCATCCGGGTCAAGCACGCCGTCGATCGCGACGAAGCCTTGCTCCCGATATTGAAAGACATGCTCGTCCGTGAAGGCCGAGACGGACGGCAGCGGCGCGTGCTGCCTGCCGAACCGATACATCCGGCCGTTGATTTCTTCTGCATTTTGTAAATTTACGCGTGACATCGATACACTCCCCATTTCGCTTTGCGCTGATATTTGATACGCTAATCGTAGCGCGGAAGCGCATGCAAGAAAATGGAGGGAACCGACTCATTTTTGTCAAAACATGCGCTTCCCTCCCTGAGAGGAGAACTGCCCTTGCACACGATACGCTGCGCAAGCTCTTTCGGCAAAGCCCGGTGCGAGCCGGGCTGGATATGGTCGCCCAAGCTCCCCCTGCACGACTACGACCTCTGGTACGCCCTTGACGGCAAAGGGGAGATGCGAATCAACGAGGAGCGATATCCCGTCGGCAAAGGCTCCTGCTTCCTGATTCGTCCCGGCGATGCCGTTCACGCCACGCAGGACGACAATCAGCGGCTGACCGTGATCTTCATTCATTTTACGCTGGACGAGAACGCCGCCCCGGCCCTCCCCGGCAGACATGCGAAGTTCGAGGATACGGCCCTCCCCGAGACATGCCTGCAGCGGATGCTCGACGTGCAGCAGCGCGGCGAAGCCGCGAAGGACGATGAATTCGAGCTGCTCATGCGCCTCGTGCTGCTCCATATGCGGCGGCAGGAAGAAGCCGTCCATGCCCCGGTCTCGGCCATGCACAAGCAGCTCGTCCATAAGGTCATCGACGAATTGGCCGAGCATCGCGGCGTCGCCGCCACGGTGGCCGACCTCGCCTCGGCTTACGGCGTCTCGCCGAGGCACTTAAGCCATTTGTTCAAGACCTATACGGGCTATTCCCTGAAAACGTACATGACCCGCGTCCGCATGGAACGGGCCCGGTTTCTCCTCGCCGAAACGGCGATGAACGTCACCGAAGTCTCGCTTGCGCTCGGCTTTGCGGACATTTATCATTTCAGCAAGGCGTTCAAGCAGCATTGCGGGGCCCCGCCGACCCGCTTCCGGTTCAAGGGGCGCTCCGCCGCGAGCCATTACGGCGAACCGCCGTCTTGAACGTCCGCCAGCCTGACGGACATCTGGCAGCGAATGCGAAAAGCCCGCCTGACGGGCAGGCGGGCGGGTGAGTAATTAGGTGATCGGTTTGGTGAATCGCAATCAGTGACGCAAAGCTAGTAGGTCGGCGGCTGAAAGCAGCAGCTTTCCAATCGAAAACTGCGGCGGAACGCTAATCGACGAGCGCTAGCGCCGTGCCGGTCGCCGACTTCGTCGGCAAGCCGGCCTTCCACGCTCCGCCGCTAAGCATATCCATCACCCTCGCCCCTGCAGCCCGGCAATCTCGCCGCCGATGGCGCGGATAAGCCCGTCGAACCACGGCTTGCCTTGGGGGAACCATCTCCTCGCCGCCTGTGCGTACCATGCGATGTGCAGGAAATGATACACCTGCACGATACCGCCGGGCACGTACCGCGCCGGATCGATGCCGAGCGAGATCAGCAGCGTCGCGGTATCCAACGCCGACGGACCGAGAATCGGCCGCTGCCAGTCCAGCACCCGGTAACCGTCCGGCGTCACCAGCACATTCTCGGCTTTCAGATCCGCATGGACGAGGCTTGCCGGTCCCTCGAACGCTTCCCTCACCGACGGGCCTGCGCTCCACCTGGCGAGGTCGTCCGCGAGCGCGAGATCCGTCCGGCGGAAGCCGCCTTCGCCGATCAAGGCGCGCAGATCCTCCCAGACCAGGTCCATGTACGCGGCCCAGCGCGCTTCCGTGGACAGATCCGCCATGACCGGCGGCGAACCGCCGATCTCCGCGATTCGCAGCGGAAGCTCGGCGGCAATCGCCGCCAGCGCCGGTGTCTCCAAGCGAAGATCGCTCAAGCGCGGCGCATCGACCTCTTCCATGATCAGCGCGGGCGGATGATTCGGCGCCTCCGCTATACGGGCGGATACGAGCAGCTCCGACTTTGCCCGGGCGTAAAAATCGGGCTCGATCGTCGGCGGAGCTTGCGCTTTGTAGACGCAGCGGCCGCCCCCGGCGGTTCGGACGCGCTGGACGCAGGATAACGGCCATTCGTGAACGACGACCCGCTCCGACACGGAGCTCCCAAGCAGTTCCCCGAGTTCGTCGTCGTCGTGCAGCCATAACGGAAATTCAGGATGCCGGTACAAAGCCGTCTCGCCCCCTCTCGCGGAATCCGGTACCGATACGCCCCATGGCGCATGTCCCGTCTTCCTCCTAATGTTCGAGCACGGGACTTCCTTCTCCTCTTAGCCCGACACCGGAATCGGCGAATAGTTGCCTGCCCGGTAGATCATCTCCGTCAGCTTGACGACCTTGAGCGCGAACGCGCCGGAGACCGCGACCTCCCGCCGTCCGAGAACGGCATCGACGAAGCTCTTGTCCTGGTTCGTCGTCTGGAGCGGCAGCTGCGGCACGACCGGCTCCTCGCGCAGCCGGCGGACCGTGATGTTTCCGTTGTCATAGAAGATGCCGCCGGTCTCGCCGCAGAACGCGTACGTCTCGTGCCAGCATGGCGCATGGCCAATGATGTTCAAGCCGGCAACCGAGTCCTCCGCGAAGCGGATCGACGTGAACGAATCGATCTCGACCGGCGTCCCCTGCTGATGCATGACGGTATGCACCTCGACCGGCGTTAATCCCGTCGTCCACAGCAGCACGTCGACGATATGGCTGCCGGAATCCATCAGCATGCCGCCGCCGGACAGCGCGGGGTTTTTCCGCCAAGAAGTCTTCCCGCCCTGCGCCCAGCCCTGATAAAGCGAAGCCGTCACGGACGTCAGCCTGCCGATCGTGCCGCTGTCGATGGCTTCCTTGATATACAGGAACTCCGGCTGGAAATGCCGCTGGTACGAGACCTGCATGATCTTCCCGGACAGCTCCGCGATGCGCAGCAGCTCCTCCGCCTCCGCCGACGAGCAGGTCATCGGCTTCTCGATCAGCACGTGCAGGCCGGCGCGCAGCACGTCCCCCGCTTGACGATAATGCAGCGTATGCGGCGAACAAATGATGGCCGCGTCCAGTCCGGCCCCGTCCAGCATCGCGATATGATCCGCGAACTGCGCTACTCCCTCGAGCGGGAAATTCGCCAGAAAACGCTGGCGGCTCTCCTCGTTCGGATCGGCGATGGCGACGATCTCCGCGTCCTCGGACAGCTCGAGCAGCTGCCTGGCGTGCAAGCTTGCGATGCCCCCGGTTCCGATGAACCCTATGCGAACCTTGCCCATATCCTATACACTCCTTCTGCGAATTATTTGATGCCGGAGAACGTGATCCCCCGGATGAACGCCTTCTGCACGACGAAGTACAAAACGATGACCGGCAGCGTGATCATCGCGCTGGTCGCCATCATCAGCTGCCATTCCGCGCCGTGCTGCGTCTTGAACGACGACAGGCCGAGCATCAACGTATACTGCGTCTCGTCCGAGAGATAGATGAGCGGCCCCTGGTAATCGGTCCAGCTCCCGATAATCTGGAACAGCGCGACCGTCAGCAGCGCGGGCTTGCAAAGCGGCAGCATGATCTGGGCGTAGATCCGCATCTCGGAAGCGCCGTCGATGCGTCCCGCGTCCTCCAGCTCCTTGGGCAGGCCCATGAAGAACTGCCGAAGCAGGAAGATATAGAACGGCGCCCCGAAGAACGCCGGCAGCCAGAGCGGCACGTTCGTCCCGACCCAACCTAAATTTTTGAACACGATGAAGATCGGGATCATCGTCACCTGGTAGGGAAGCATCATGACGATCAATGTCAAGCCGAATAACGGCTTCGAGCCTTTCCAAGGAATGCGCGCCAGGCTGTAAGCGACAAGCGGGCAGGAGAACAGAATGCCGACCGTCGCAAGCGCCGTAATCGTCATCGTGTTGCCCAAGTAGGTGAAAAACGGGAAATAGCTGATCGCATCCGGGAAGTTGCTCCACATCAAGGTGCTCGGGATCCATTTCGGCGGCCAGAGGAACAGCTCTTCGTTGGGCTTCAGCGAGGTCGACAGAATCCAGAGGAACGGCGACAGGAAGAAAATGCCGAACACGATGAGGAAGAGATGGGTGAGCGCGTTCTTGATCGTGAGAAGTCTGCGGATTTTCATCGGTCACGATTCCTTTCCCTGGTAATGAACCCAGCGTTTTTGCGAGACGAAGATCAGGATCGTCAGGACGAGCACGATGAGGAACAGAATCCACGCCATCGCGGAGGCGTATCCCATCTTCAGATACAGAAAAGCGTTCTGGTACAGGTACATGACGTAGAACATGAGAGAGCCGGCCGGCGCCCCGGTTCCGTTGGTCAGCGTATACGGCAGGACGAAGTTCTGCATCGTGCCGATGACGCCCATGATCAGGTTGAAAAAGATGACCGGCGTCATGAGCGGCAGCGTGATATGCCTCAGCTTGCGCGCCGTGCTCGCGCCGTCCACGTCGGCGGCGTCGTAATAATCCTGGGGTATGTCCTGCAAGCCGGCCAAATAAATGACGATGGCTTGGCCGACGCCCCATAAGCTCATCAGAATGAGCGACGGCTTCGCCCAATGCTCGTCGCCGAGCCACGGCGGACCGGAGATCCCGATCTTCTCGAGCCAGTAGTTGACGAGCCCGAACTGCGGGTTCAGCAGCCACATCCAGATAATCGTCGTCGCGACCGCGGGCACGAGGCTCGGGATGAAGAACAGCGTCCGGTAAATGCCTTGGCCCCGGATTTTCGTATTAAGCAGGAGCGCGAGCGCGACGCCGACGGCGATGTTTAGCGGCACGGAGATGAACGTATAGTACAACGTATTGTAAATGCTGATGCGGAACGTATTGTCGCTCATCAGTTCCTTGTAGTTGCCCATGCCGACCCATTCGCCCGCGTCCAGGATGCTGTAGCTCGTGAAGCTGTAATAGATGGACATGACGAGCGGATAGGCGCTGAAGATCAGGATGCCGAGCATCCACGGCAATGCGAACAATACGCCGTACAGCGTCAATTTCCGCTTGTAAGAAGACTTGCGCTTGGTTTTCGGAATGGCGTTCAGCGTCGTCACCAGATTTTCGTTCGCGGCCATTTGATTCGTTCCTCCCGGATTGAAAGGCGCCCCGGGCCGGTTTCCGTTAACGAGCGGTTGCGCCCGCGTCGCCCGGAAGCGCCTTTACCGTTTTATTTCGAGATCTTCGCGAGTTCGTTATCGACGTTCTTTTTCACTTCGTCGAGCAGCGCCTGCGGCTGGCCTTTGCCGTTGATGGCGAGGTCCTGCACCCGGAACATCTCGTCCCACAGCTTCTGGCCGACCGGGGTGACCGGACGGAATTTCGCGTTCGGCATCAGATCGAGAAACACCTTCAGATTCGGGTTCTCGTTCATTTTCATCTCCTCGTTGACCTTCGGCATCGCAGTGATGTCATTGCCCGCGTTCGGCCGCTTCGCCCAGAGGAGCGTGCCGTCGTGGCCTGCGATGAATTTCATCAGCGTCCATGCCGCTTCCTTGTGCTTCGCGCCTTTCGGCATGACGTAGGCGAATCCGCCGGACCAGGTCGTCGCCTCGTAACCCTCCGGCGCCGGCAGCGGCGTGACGCCCCATTCGAACGTCGGCTTCGTCTTCGCCAGGTCGTTCAGGATCCAGTTGCCGTCGACGATGAAACCGACCTTGCCCGTCCAGAACGGATTGAGGCCGGTCTGGCCCATGGCGTTCGAGAAGCTCGAAAGGTTCGCGATGTCGTATTTCTTCGCGTAGCCGGCCATCCACTCCAGCGCCTTGACGTTCTGCGGATCGTTCGGCGTCAGCTGGCCGTTGTCTTCGAATTTGCCGCCCCAGTTCCAGGAATAGGAGTAGATCGAGCCTTGGTTCATCCACGGGATGAACCCGACGGTGTCGAATTTGCCGTTGCTGCCTTTCTTGAAAATCTGCTCCGCCATATGATCCAGTTCGTCGATCGACGCCGGCGGCTTGTTCGGGTCGAGGCCGGCTTCCTTCATCAGCGTTTTATTGTAATACATCGCCCGGTCGTCCGTTCCCCACGGCAAGGCGTACGTTTTGTTGTCGTAATTGGCTTCCGCCCATACCGCGGGATAGTAATCGTCCTTGCTGATATTATCCTGTTCGGTCAGCGGCGTCAGATCCTCGAGCGAGCCCTTCGCGGCCCACGAGCCGACCATGAACCGGTCGAGCTGCGCGACGTCGGGAGGGTTGCCGCCCGCGATCGAGGTAAGCAGCTTGTCCGTGCCTTCCACATAGGTCATTTTCACCTTGATGTTCGGGTACTTCTTCTCGAATTCGTCGATGACGTACTTCTGGTAGTCCTTCTTGAAATCGCCGCCCCAGTTCACCCAGAAATCGATGGTCTCCTGCTTATCCCCGCTTGCGCCGGCGTTGCCCGCTTCGCCTGCTTCTCCGCTCGCCGCGTTCCCGCCGTTTCCCGAATTCCCGCTGCTGCAGCCTGTCATGACAACGACGGACGCAAGGGCAACAGCCGAGATGCCGTTGAACAATTTCCACTTTTTCATTTGAATCCTCCCTAGTCATGATTGAATTCCATTTAATTGTAAGCGCGTTCACGAGTAAAGTAAGGAGGGTGATTTTTGTTTTTACCGTGCTCGTTTTTGTCGGTTTGGGCATCGACGATCGGCAGAAGCATCGTCACGCGCGTGCCCGCTCCCGGCTCGCTTTCGATTTCCAGTCCGTATTCGGGACCGTAGGTGACCTTCAGCAGCGAATTGATGTTCTTCATGGCGAAGTTGCTTCCCTCGCGGATCGACTCGCCGTCCTGCAGCACGTCCCGGATCTCGCGCAATTTGTCCGGATGCATGCCTACGCCGTCGTCGGTGACGACGAAGCGCAGCCCGTCCTCCGTCCGCGTCCACGATACGTTCACCGTTCCGGGTCCGCGCTTCTTCTCGATCCCGTGGAAGATCGCGTTCTCCACGATCGGCTGAAAGGCGAATTTCAGCACCTCGCAATCCAGCAGCCCGCTGTCGGCGGTCATGGACATGGCGATGC
The DNA here is from genome assembly GCF_059383675.1 of Paenibacillus sp. J22P277. NCBI lineage: Bacteria > Bacillati > Bacillota > Bacilli > Caryophanales > Paenibacillaceae > Paenibacillus > Paenibacillus sp. J22P277. Next base: position 258,048 of record NZ_JBXENS010000005.1, on the reverse strand, counting down.
GTTCGCCGAACCTGACCTTCTGGATCTCGGAATAATGCTCGATCAGGGCGATGATCTCCCTGACCTTCACGAACTCCCTGCCTTCGCTCAGGCTGATCCGAAAATAGCTGGACAGCGAATCGATCATCGTGTTAATCTCGCTCACCTTGTAGATCTTCGCGATCCAATGAATCGAATCGAGCGTGTTGTAAAGGAAGTGCGCGTTGATCTGGGAGGCGAACATCTTAAGCTGCAGCTCCTTCTGCAGCAGGCGCTGCACGTAGAGCTCGTCGATCAGCTCCTTGATGCGGGCGATCATCGTATTGAAGCCGCGGGACAAGAGGCCGAATTCATCCTTGCGGGAAGCCAGGATCTGAATGTCGAAATTGCCTTCCCTCGCCGCCTGCATCCCTTTCAACAGGCGCTGGACCGGCTTGTTCACCTGCCATGCCGCGAACGAGGCATATCCGAGCGCGACGGCCATGAAGCCGGCCGCCAGGTAGAACGTGAACCAGCCGAGCATCCGCGATTCCCGCACGAGCGCCTGCGCGGGTATCAGCCCGACGAGATTCCAGCCGTTCGACAGCCGAGTATGCGTCACCATCATTCGCTCGTCGCCGATCCGCTGCGTTCGGATGGCCGAATCCGGAGCGGACAAGTGGAATGGTACCGGTTCCAGAAGCCTGCTTGCATCAGCCTGTCCGATGATCCGGTCATGCCCGTCGACGATCATGGAGGTGCCCACGTCGCCCAGATCGATCTGCGACAGGATCGTCGCCGGATCGATCTCGATCAGCATGACGCCGATGGTGCGATTCAAATTGTTCAAGTCCTTGATCGCCCTGCCGAAGCAAAACACCGGCCCCTGCCATCGCTCGTCCGCCCAAGGCTTCGGAACGAGCGACTGCCGCATTCCGAACCAGACGACCTTGCCGTCGCCCGCGACGATGTCGCGGTACCACGCCGCCGATCGGATCGCGTCCGTCGTGCGGGGAATCGTCATGTAGCCCGTCGAATACTTGAACGAATTCGCTTCTTCGCCGAAGATGTACAGATTGATCAGATCGTTCTTGGAGTTCAGCATGTTGGCGATAAATTCGCCGATGTCCTTGTTGGTCGACTCCCGGTCGTAATTGTCCGTGAAGTCGTCCATGATGCCTTGCTGCAGCTTCTTGCTGCCGAGCAGATAGAAGGATCTCGTGCCGTACTCCTCCATGATGAGATCGAGTCTTTCGCCGGATTGCTGGATCGACTGCTGGGTGATGGAGCCGACTTTCTCTTGAATGATGCGGGTCGATTTGTCGTAGAAATAATAGCCCATGATCGCGATGCTGACGGATATGCCCACGAAGCAAAGCAGGAACAAGCGGTGCGCGACGGAGGTCCATTGGTATTTCGGCAGCCGTTTCATGTCGGGATCCCCTTCTCAAACGCCGTATTCCCGATATTGCACCGGGGTCATGCCTTCGAATTCCTTGAATAATTTCGTAAAGTGGCGGATATCGCTATAGCCGACCTGGCCGGCGATTTCGTAGATTTTGAGCGGGGTTTCCTTGAGCAGCCGCTTCGCGGCGTCGATGCGCGAGCGAAGCACGTATTTGCTGAACGTGACGCCCATCTCCTCGTGAAACACTTTGCTGAAGTACGAATGGTTCAAATACAGATGCGCCGCGACGTCGTTCATCGTCACCTGGTCGCCGCTGCTCTCCATGTACCGCAATGCGCGCTCGACGATCCATTTGCGGCTGCGGGCCGGGCGCTCGCACCGCCCCGTATTGGATATCGCGTCAAGCAGCACGTCAGTCAGCGCATCCAACGTGCAGTCGGGCAGCTCCGTCGGGAAGGCCGGCTCGGCTTCCGGGGCTTGCGCGCGGCCTTGGGCGCGATTGCGATGGACGTTCTGAAAGAGCAGCCTCAGCCCCCTGCGGATCGCGAGCGGCCGGCAAAGGTCCCGATGCAGCCGCAGATGCTCGCCCAACTCACGCGCTAGCTGCTCGAGCAGCCGCGGATCGCCGATGTTCAGCGCGGACGCGAACCTTCCGTCCCAACCGATCGGACCTTGATACGGCACGTCCGCCATGGGGACGCGGATCGTCCGCTCGGCGCCGAACAGCTTCCCGCCGCCTTCGTAGAACCAATGCGCGGCGGTTTGCAGCGCCTCCTCGAACAGATCGGACAGCATGCCGTGGTGCGACTCCGCGGAAAAGCCGATGCCGATGCGCACCCCGAGCATTTCTCCGGCTTGTTCGATCAGCCGGGGCAGCTCGCCGGCGACCGCCGGGGTTTGTCCGCCGATCGATTCCAGCTCGGAGTGAAGCATGACCAAGTCCGCTTCGCCGACGCTCCTCGGGTGATGAACCGGGAACGCCGCGACCGGGCCGAACCGCCCGCCGGTTTCTTCGAGCATGTTGCCGAGCGCGTACAGCAGGAGCGCCCGATCCCGGGCCGCTTCCGCTTTGCTGCCCCAGTCCACGACCTTCACCGCGAACACGCGAATCCGGCTCGGATCGAGGTCGACCTGCAGCGCGTTCATCTGCCCGGCCACCCAGCCGGGCGAATGCGGCTCCCGGGTCAGCAGCATCTCGAACAGGCGCTGCCGCGCGAGTACAAGCGTTTCCCGCGCCGACCAGGCCAGCTGCTGCAGCTCGGTTTCGGTTTGCCGCTTCCGCCTCAGCTCTTGCACGCAGCGCCGAATGACGCCGAGCATGTTCTGCTCGTTGATCGGCTTGAGCACGTAATCGAACGCGCCGTTCTTCAGCGCGGTTCTCGCGTATTCGAAATCGCTGTAGCCGCTCATGATGATCACTTGCGACGCCATCTTCGATTCCCGCATGCTCTTGAGGAACGTGATGCCGTCCATCCCGGGCATGACGATGTCGGTAATGACGATATCCGGCGAACTGCGCTCCATGATGCGCATCGCTTCTTCCCCGTCCGCCGCCTCTCCCGTCAAGCGGATGCCCTCCGTCGTCCAATCGATCGTTTCGCAAAGTCCTCTTCGAATCCAACGCTCGTCCTCCACAACCAATAAGGAAAACAAATCATTCACCCTTTCGTTGTATACGTTTTCAAGTCGGGCTCTGCCTGTCTGCTTCGGTTTTCATATCACCGCCTTATTCCCGATTGTTAGTTTCACGCCAAGATGTATCCAATAATTTAGCATAACCGGACTGACATCCGCATCCTAAATTTGTCATATTCAGAGCTGCAAAATTGCGACAGGCTCCATCAACATACAAAATAATTGTCGCATCTTCCTATATTTTACTTATTCGACAACATGCGACCGACGCGGCGCATCGCGGGTTTGCAGGGGAACGCAAAAAGCAGCGAATCGGCTTTTACGCCGATTTCGCTGCGAAGATGTCATGCTATGGCGAACGGAATGCCCGCGTATCTGCCGAGCGGGACGCTGCCGAGTCCGGCGCCCCGGTCACCGGCCGGCATTCACACTTGGGCCGAACCCCCGTCTACCTGAATGTCGGCGCCGTTGATGAAGCTTGCGGCATCCGAAGCCAGGAAGGCGACCACGGCGGCAATCTCGTTCGGTTGACCATTCCGGCCGAGCGGAATCTGGCTGCTAAGGTAATCGAAGAATCCGGCGACGTCCGCTCCCGGGCCGGCCAGTCCGGCGAGCCCCGGCGTCTCGGTCGAGCCCGGGCTGATCGCGTTCACGCGAATTTTGCGGTCCTTCAGGTCCAGCACCCAGCTTCGGGCCAAGTTGCGAATCGCGGCTTTCGTTGCCGAATAGATGCTCAGCCCGGCCGTGCCCGAGATTCCCGATATCGAGCTCGTGAGAATGATGCTCGCTCCCTCGCCCATCAGCGGCAGCGCCTTTTGAACCGTGAACACCATGCCCTTGACATTGATATCGAAATGACGGTCGAAATGATCCTCCGTGATCGCTTCGATCGGCGCGCCTTCCGCGATGGCGGCGTTCGCGAAGAGAATATCGAGCTTCCCTTTCGTTTCTTTCACGACGGCATACAATCGATCGAGGTCGGCCAAGCTAGTAACGTCTCCCTGCACAGCCGTAACGTTGGCCCCGATCTCCGCCACCGCGGCATCGAGCTCCTCCTGCCGACGGCCCGTAATAAACACGTAGGCTCCCTCGGCGACGAATTTCTTGGCGGTCTCCAAACCGATTCCCGTGCTTCCGCCGGTAATCGCGGCGATCTTGCCTTGCAATGCGCTTGTCATGAACTGCACCTCTTTCGATGGGATGGGATATGAATGATTGCTTGTAATGTGTATATGCACATTAGGGGGAATGAAGCATTGCGAGCCTTCCGCAGTCCTTCTCTGCATGGCTCGTCAAGGTCGCTTCAATGAAGCCCGATCAATCGCCGAGATGCCGCAAGCCTTCCCGCGCGATCGTGATCATGTCGCTTCGAAGCGCGCGCGCGCGCTCGGAGCCGATCTCGGATTCGTATTCCGACTGCGCGTTCCCCCACATGGGCAAAGTCTCTTCGATCTTGAGCGCTCCGCTCCGCGACAGGGAAAGCAGATGCTTGCGCGGCTCTTCGGGATGACGGGCGCTGAGCACGAACCCCTGCTGTTGCAGCGGCTTCAACGCGCGCAGCAGCGTGGTCCGATCCATCAACAACAGCTCCGCCAGCTCGTGCATCGTAATTTCGCGGTTCCGTTCAATAAAGCTCAAAATGGCCAGTTGGGTAGCGGTAATTCCCGACGGCGCGAGATGGCGTTCGTACAGCTTCGACAGATAACGGTTCATCTGCCGGGCGACGACGCAGTGACAGGCCAGAGGTCCAAGATCATTCATGTAGACAGTATACATGTGTATATGCACTTAATCAAGTTTATCATTCCTCTACGAAGAGTCATGAGCGCATCGCAAAATATAACCTATAAAATTAATCTTTACAGGTTATAATAACAAGGATATACTACGGTTATAACCTTCTAAGTTAGTCATTAGCGGTTAAAAACGAACCCGATAGAGAAAGGAATTGATTCTCATGAACATTCAAAAGCTTCCTTGGGCCGGCATTCGCGTCGAATTGGAAGGTGCCGCCGTCGTCATTGACCCGCTTCATCATTTTCCCGCCATGCTCGGCGAGCCTCACGAGGCGTTCTCTCCTCTGGCGACGTACGGAACCGCCAACGCCGTCCTGATCACGCATCAGCACCCGGATCATTTCGACCCCGAAGCGATCATCGCGGCTTACGGCTCGGATATTCCGGTATTCGTCCCCCACGAAATCGTCCAGCTCGCGGCGTCCAAAGGATTAACGAACGTAACCGGCGCGGCCGTCGGCGACAGCTTCGAAGCCGGTCCGTTTACGTTAATCGCGGTGAACGCGGTAGACGGTTCGGGCGACCCGCAGCGCTCATGGATCGTCCGGGCCGGCGGCAAGCAGATGATTCATGCCGGGGATACGTTGTGGCACGGATACTGGTGGAAGCTGGCTGCAGCCTATGGCGATTTCGATGCCGCCTGCCTGCCCGTGAACGGAGCCGTGACGCGCTTTCCGCACGTGAAGACGACCAGCGATCAGCCGATCTGCCTTACGCCGGAACAAGCGGTCACGGCTGCCGAGATCCTCGGTGCCAAGAGGCTGATTCCCATCCATTACAAGGCCGCGCATCACCCGCCCGTCTATACCCAGACGCCGGACCTGATCAATCGGTTGACCGAGCGTGCGCAGGACCGCGTTCCCGTAAGCTTGTTGCAAACGAACGAGATTTATACCGTCTGATCCCCGTCGCGCGGCGAACCTAAAGGGAAGCTTCGGCTGCGGGGGTTGACATGCTTCGTTTCCGCAAGCCGATGAATAACTTTAAAAGAAGTCCATCAAATAGGTCGTCCGCTGCGGAATCGCGCTTCCGAGGCGGGCGATCTGTTCGTCTGCGCCCCGGAGACGGCCGATGCGGGACATGAAGCCCGCCTTCTGATAGCCGAGGAGCAGGGCCGCAAGCGTTTGGATCGAACAGCTCGCCAGCGCTTCTTCCGCAGGCGCATCCGCGTCGGACAGCTTCGTGACGCTCGCGTTCACCCCGCCATCCGTAAAGGCCAGCCGGTAAACGCCTTCATTCCACTCGGCATGCCGATCGGAGATGCGGAGATACAGCGGTTCGGCGTCTCCGCGCGCTTCGAATGCATATTGAGCCAGAAACGCTTCGGCATCGACGATTCTCGCCGAGAAATACGTGGTCCGCTCTTGCTTGAACCTGGGATCATGCAACAGGAACGGAAGCTGGTCGTCCGCCGGCGCATTCAGCTCCACCTTGGTCATCATCGAGTCATGGTCCGCGATGAATTTCCACAAGCCTCTTCTTGCTTCCTCGTCCAGGAATACGAAATCATGAATGGTCGCCGTGCGGTCCTTCACTTGATAGAACACGTAACCCCGCTGTTCGCCCTGCGGATTCAGATAGACGGCGACCGTGCCTTTCTTGGCTTTCAAATAGCGGTCGTTCCACCACTGCTCGTCCCGCTCCAGCATGCCGTTGAACTGCGTCGCGTAAGCCTCGTAGACGGCGTTCAGCAGCTCCCCGTTCTTGTCCGCGCGCACGACCTTGCTGCCTTCGGCCGCTTCGAACTTCGGCAGCTTGTCCGCGGGAATCTCGTACCTCAAATAATCGACGTACGTTTCCCAGCCGTATTTGCGGTAAAACTCGAATTTGAACGGCGCCAGGAAAGAAAGCGTTTGCCCGCGATCCCGCATCGTCTTCAGCGTTTGCCCCAGTAGCTGCGCCACCATGCCGCCCCGCCGGTACTCCGGCCAGGTCGCCACGCCCGCTATCCCGCCCATCGCGAAGCGGCGGCCGTTCACCCACGTATGGAACGGTATGACCTGGAGCTTGGCCGCCAATGCCCCATCCTTGAAATATCCCCAAAATTGCGTCGGATCCATCTTACCGATCTGCTCGGCTTGTTGTTCTGCGGTCAGCTCGTATTGAAACGCAAACTGCGAGAGCGCGATGCTCTCCTGGAGCTCCTGCGGCTGCAAAGTACGAATCTCGTTCATGCGATCACCTCGTTCGAATTAATGAATAGTTGCCAACACGTTAGACGACCGGAATTGAGAAAAGTTTCTTTCGGTTCCATCTCCCGGAAGCTTGACATCGTAATGCAAGCCCGCGGCGACGCGAAGCGGCATATCGCGAACCGGCCGATCTAGCAAAAAACGCCCTCGACGCACGGGCGCTCGCAATGCCTCCCTTTATCCGATGCGAATAGGCATATGCGATAGTTCTAAGCGAATATCCCGCCCGACTTAGCCCTGCGCAAGCAGCTTGATCGCTTTTGCGATCGCGTCCCTCAGCGCGTCCGGGTCCTTCGCGGCATGCGGGTCGAGCGACGGGCCGAATGGATTCGCCGCCGTCCAAGCCGTCGCGAGCGTCATGATCGCGGTCAACAGGAACCACGGGCCGAAGGTCGTTCCCACTTGCCCGGCGCTCTGCGCGCTCGTCAACGCCTCCAACTTCTCGTCGTGAACGAGGCCGCGTTCCGCCGGACTGTCGGTCTTCTGCTCCAGGCTGAACCAAGCCATCAACCGCATCAATTCGGGATGCGCCATCGTGAAATCGAATACGCGCGCCGCGTAACCGGGCAGATCCTCCGGCGTGAAGGCGAGCTCCTCGTAGACGCGCGTCAGGTTTTTCTGAAGGATCGTGGCGAAGAGCGTTTCCTTGTTTTCGAAGTATATATAGATCAGATTCTTGTTGCATCCGGCTGCCTTGGCAATGCGGTCCACTCGGGCGCCCGCAATGCCGAACGCGGAGAACTCCGCCATGGCCGCCTCCAGGATGCGCTCTCGGGTTGCGTCGGCGTTCCCCATTCTCTACCATCCCCCCGGGGTAAAATAGTCGTGCGCACATTATACCATTTGACGAAACGGATATGAAAGCTTAAAATATAACTAAACAGTTAGTTATAATTTCTATGCGAAACTGAATTCATTCGAAAGAAGGATGCCCAATCATGACGACGCGCACTTGGTTTATCACAGGAGTAAGCAGCGGCTTCGGCCGCCATATGACCGAACAGCTTCTCGCCCGCGGCGAACGGGTCGCAGGCACCGTACGCAAGATGGAACTCATGGATGAACTCAAGGCGGAATACGGCGACCACCTCTGGCTCGCACATCTGGACGTAACCGACTCGCCGGCGATCCGCCTTGTCGTGAACAGGGCGTTCGCGGACCTCGGGAGGATCGACGTCGTGGTCAACAACGCGGGATACGGCCTCTTCGGAGCGGCCGAGGAATTGACCGACGAGCAAATTCGCCATCAATTGGATACCAATCTGCTCGGCTCGATTCAAGTGGTTCGCGCCGTGCTCCCGCATCTGCGCGCGCAAGGAGGCGGCCGCATCATGCAGGTGTCCACCTACGGCGGTCAAGCCACGAATCCCGGCGCATCGCTGTACCATGCGGGCAAATGGGGAATCGAGGGCTTCATCGAAGCGACGATGAAGGACGTCGCGCCGTTCAATATCGGCGTCACGATCGTCGAGCCCGGCGGCGCGCGGACGGCGTTCCGGTACGGCAGCGCCCGTCTCGGCGCCCGAATCGACGCCTACGAGACCAGTCCCGCCAGCATGACGCGGCGCTTTATCGAAGAAGCCGCGCAGCTCTCGATCGGCGATCCCGCCAAGATGGCCGGGATCATGATCGACAGCGCGGATCAGCATCCGGCCCCGCTGCGGCTCGCGCTCGGCAGCGATTCCTACAACGCGATTCACAAAGCGCTTTCCGAACGGCTCGCGGCCCTGGAAGCGCAGCGCGAGCTTGCCTTCTCGACGGACTTCCCGCCGAACGAATGAAGTCGGGCAGGATGCGATTATCGGGAGAGGCACATGAAAAAGCGCCGAGGACCTTGGGGTCCCGGCGCTTTTTTATGCGGTCGCGGACGAACTTGTTGAATCGCGACAGTCGCAACGGCAGACAATACTTACATGCTCTGAACCGTGGGTCGGATTACGATTTCGTTGACGCTGGTATCCGCGGGTTCGTTGACGGCGTAAGCGATAGCGCCGGCGATCCGGTACGGCGAGATGCCCATGCCGCGGAAATGGCCCGCCATCGCTTGCACCTCGGGACTCTTTACCGTGTTAAGCAGCTCCGACTCCGTGATCCCCGGCGAGACGATGGTCGCGCGGATATTGGACGAAGGCGATTCTTCCTGGCGCAGACCCTCCGTTATGGCTCTGACGGCGAATTTGGTTCCGCTGTATACGGAAGAGGTCGGGCTGACGGAATGGCCGGCGACCGAAGCAACATTGATAATGTGGCCCGACTGCTGTTCCCTCATGATCGGCAGAACCGCGGCGATGCCATGGAGCACGCCTTTGATGTTCACGTCGATCATTTCATCCCATTCCGCGACCCTTAACTCGTTCAGCCGCGACACCGGCATGACCCCGGCATTATTCACGAGCACGTCGATCCGGCCGTATCGCTCGAGCGCGAACGCAGCCAGCTGCCGCATATCCTCGGAGGAGACCACGTCCGCCTTCCGGTAAACGGCTTGCCCGCCCGCTTCCTCGATCTCGCCCGCGATCGTTTGCAGCCGCTCCTCTCTTCTTGCCGCCAATACTACCTTGGCTCCTTTTTGCGCCAACAGCTTGGCCGTGGCTTCTCCGATTCCGCTTGATGCTCCCGTTATGATGACCACTTTATCGGCTATGTTTTCCAACGCGATCGTTCCCTTCTGCACTCATTTTCAAACGCCTTATTCAACACGCGTTGATTAAATGGCGTTCGTTGATTATTATTATATAGGGATGCGAAAGGACTTCAATCGCCGATGTGACCGCGTTTGTTTCATATCCGACATCCGGAGCCAAAGTGTTCATTAACTGGAGGAGGCCGATCCGATATGGCGACCGAAGCGAAAATCGACAGACGAATCGTCAAGACCAAGGAAGCGATCAACAAAGCGTTTTTGGAGCTATTCTCCGAAAAGGATTTCCAGCATATTACCATCAACGATATTTCCGAACGCGCCAACGTGAACCGGGGCACGGTTTATTTGCACTTTGCGGACAAGTACGACCTGCTCGACAAAAGCATCGAGGACCATCTGAACAAGCTGATCACGTTCTGCAACCATCATGATAACAACGAGCCGCATGTCTCGCTAATCAGCGAGCTGCAGCCGGTGTTCGAATATTTCGAGGCGCATTTCTTGTTCTTCTCCTCCATGTTCGCCAACCGCAGAACCTTCGTGTTCCGGGAACGCCTGCTGCAGTTCGTCTCGGCCAGCGTCGAACGGAAACTCCATGACCGGAAACGCCGGTCGGCCATCAACGATGAATTGAATGCGCAATTCATGGCCTCGGCCTTCGTCGGGATCGTGGAATGGTGGATTCAGCACGACATGCCGCATCCTCCTGCTTACATGGCCGATCAGCTGTGGCGATTGTTCGAGAAGAATGACATCCACCCTGCGCAATGAAGCAAAAAAAGACCCGCGGCAACGGGCTGCGGGTTCGAGGCTTACTCTATTAAAAGGGGGGTCGAGATTGATTATAGGCCGCCTTCGTTAAGCCAAGATAAAATTAACATGTCATTTTGGTTACATTAATAACCCTATTATTTCCATATCGCGAGAAAACAACTTATTTATGCTGCAACCGGTCTTCAATTTTCCGGATAATCGCTCCAAAGCTCGATCGCGTTCCCGTCCGGATCGAAGAGCTTGAAGGACAAACCCTGATACTCCGTCAACTTCCCTACCCGCACGCCTTTATCGCGGAATTGCCGATAAAGCGCGGAAATATCGCCTTCCACGGTAAAACCGTACGCCGCCTGCTCGCCATCCGCGTATTTCATTTGCGACGTGACGCGACCTTCGTCGTTGTGGATCAGAAACGCCCGCACGCCCGATTCCGTTCTGATTTCCCAGCCGATGGGATCCTCCACCGCCAAGGAAAAGCCCAGGTGCTCGGCATACCATTCCAATGCTTGCCGAAAATCGCTGACGGGAATGTACGAATAGCCGCTTTGTAGTTTCAACGCGTATCGCCTCCATGAACAAGTGTTTGATTCGCATTCCGAGTCTTGCGACAAGCAAAAAAAGAACCCGCGGCAACGGGCTGCGGGTCTAAGCTTGTTCTATAAAAAGGGGGTCGAGATTGATTATAGGCCGCCTTCGTTAAGCCAAGATGAAAATAAGATGTCATTTCGATTACAATTGTTAACGGAGGATAAGCGGGCGTTCGTTCAGTCGTAATGCAAAATTTGCACTTCCCCGGGCGCAAACGACTTCTCGGCGTAGTCGCCGCCCCAACCGCAAAGCAGTCTTAAAATCGGCTCGAGCGATTGCCCGAGCCCGGTCGTCGAATATTCGACCTTCGGCGGCACTTGATTGTACATCTGCCTGTGGATCAACCCGTCCGTTTCCAACTCCCGCAAGGTTTGAATGAGCATTTTTTGCGATATGCTCGGCACGAGCCGTTTTAATTCGCCGGTCCGTTTCGGGCCTTTGATCAAATAGTACAAAATGAGGCTTTTCCATTTTCCGCCGATAATCTCCATCGCGACTTCCAGATCGCAGTAATAGGTTTTCATGGATGCGTCGACCTCTCCCCGAATGCAATAATAACCTGAACGACACTATGTCTCACTGAAGCTTGTACCATCCTAAATGTTACTTTTGAATCATAATAGCATTTGTCGCCGGACAAGTCGACTCCGCGAGCGTGGACTCGACGAGGCCCGGCACGTAAAACAATGCCCGCTTGCCGCTCGGTGGCGGCATATGCCGCAGGCCGAATAATGCCGAATAGACCGTCTGGGCAGCCACGCCCGGACGGTCTTTCCCTTGTTCATTGCTTAGAGACCGCCATCGGTCATTCCGGCCGAATGCTGGAATTCCGGACCACCAGTCTTGGCAGCAGCTTGTTCTCCGCCTCTTCGCGCGGTTTACCGAGCAGCCGGTCCATGAGGACTTGCGCCGATCGGCGGCCGATCTCCTGTTGGTTCAGCGAGACCGAGGTCAGCTTCGGATGGACGCGCGAAGAGATGTCGAGATTGTCCATGCCGACGATGGCGATATCCTCGGGAATCCGCAGCGCGGCTTCCTCGCATGCCTTCATGACGCCGATCGCCATCAAGTCGTTGGCGGCGACGATCGCATGGGGCAGGTCGGGGCGCGACAGCCATGCTTTCGCCGTCAGGTAGCCGCCGTTCTCCGTATAATCGGATTCGGCGACGTACTCCATCCGGACGGGAATATCGGCCTTCTCCAATGCGTCGCGATAGCCGCAGAAACGCTGATAGCCGGTTTGCTCGGCGTTGCTTCCCCCGATGTAGCCGATCCGCTCGATGCCCTGCGCGATCAGATGCTCCGTTCCCAGCTTGATGCCGACGTACGTATCGGTATAGACGTAATCGAAGCGGTCGTCGCCGTTTGGCGACACGTATTTGTTCGTGAGCACGACCGGCGCTTGAATCGCGTTGATCGCGCCGATATTTACCTCGTTGAAGTTGAAGGATACCATGATCATGCCGTCGGCAACCTTCTCTTTCAAGTTTTGAATGGCTCTGAGCTCTTCTTTCAAACTGTGCTTCGTGTAGATCAGAATGAGCAGGTAGCCGTGTTCCTCCAGCACTTGATTGATGCCGTTGATCATATCGAAATAAAACGGATTGCAAATATCGGGAACGGCGAAAATGATCTTTTTCGTCTGCCGCATTTTTAGTATTTGAGCCGCGCTGTCGGGGGCGTAATTCAATTCCTTGGCGACGGCCAGGATTTTGGTTCTCGTTTCTTGACCGCAATAGCCTCTACCGGACAACGCTCTCGATACGGTAGAGGGAGAAACGCCGACCCGTTCCGCGATATGGTATATGGTATTGTTGTCCATGTCAATGCGTTTCCTCCGTGGCCAAGCCCAGTTTGAAAAAATTGTTAAGATCACAGTATCACCTAACCGTACATTAGGCAAACAAAATCACGCGGCCGATTCAGCGGATTTTGATCTGCACTTTGAGCAATTCCGGGTCCTTCGGCTGGGCCAGGAACGCCGGGGTTTCCTCGAGCGCGATCACCTGCGACACGAGCGGTTCGAGCGCGACGCGACCCTCGCTTACCCAATCGAACGCCGTCAGGAACGTGCGGTTGATCGCCATGGATCCGAGAATCGTCCAGTCTCGATGGTAGAGATCGAACGGGTTCACGCGAATGGAGGCGTCCTTGGGCGTAACGCCGAACTGCAGGTAGGTCGCCGTCTTGCCCAAGAAAGCGAACGCGCCTTCGATCACCGCGGGAATGCCGGTTGCGTCGACGACGACGTCGAAGGTTCGCCCGGCCAAGCGCGCCAGCTCGCGCGCCGCAACGGCATCGGTCGCCCCAAGCGAGCGGGCCAGCGCGAGCTTGCGCTCCGATACGTCCACGACCGTCAGGCCGGCCGCGCCGAGCCGCGACAGCGATTGAACCAATTGCAAGCCCATCGCGCCGGCCCCGAACAGCAGCACGGATTGTCCGGCCTTCAGCTGCAGACGGTTCATCGCGTGAACGACGCACGCCATCGGCTCGACGAAGGCCGCCGTCTCGAAGGACATCGAATCCGGCAGCTTGACCGCGTTATGGGCCGGCACCGCCACGTATTCCGCCATGCTGCCGTCAACGGTATTGCCAAGCGCGCCCCAGCGCTCGCACTGATTGCCCCGATTCGTCAGGCAATACCGGCAGCGGCCGCAGAACAAGGAGGGATCGGCGGTCACGCGGTCGCCGATCCGGAATCCCTCGACGTCCGCGCCCAGCTCATGCACGACGCCCGAGAACTCATGACCCGGGATAAGCGGGTAAGGAGACAGGAATTCCCCTTCGAAGATATGAAAATCCGTCCCGCAAATGCCGACCTGAACCACTTCGATGACGATCTCTCCCCGCTTCGGGGACGGATACGGCACCTCCTTGACGACCGCACGACGCGGCTCCTCCATGACCAATGCTTTCATTTCCTGCACCTCTTTCGTTCAGATTGCGCTGCTCCGGTGAATGAAGCGATACCGATGAATCTCTTGGACCCGCGCGCGGCGCGCGCCTACATCAGCTCGATCATGGCGGCGCATCTGGGCGGAATGCGGAATTCTACCTCGCCCGATTCGTTTGGCTCACAGACGTACTTCTCGGCGTCCGATTCGATCGGCGCAAGACCATGCTTCTCCGCGTCCTTCTCCGCGCGGAAGAACGAAAGCGCGATTTTGTCCAAGTCCCGTTCCCAGCCTAGCGCCGCGGCGTCCAGCTTGGTCTTGACGGTCTGACTCGCGCCGCTCGCGTTCGCGAAGAACAACCCGATGCTTTCATCCTTGTACGCCCACGCGGAATGAATCACCGCATCGACTTCCAACGTGCCGGCATCGTTGTATTCGGGGGAATCCTTCCCGTGATTATAGTGAAACCAATCCATGCGCACGCGGGCCTTTTCGTATGCGAGCGGACGCAGCATCCGGCCGTAGGCCCAATACTTGTTCGCGGGGCCGACGCGCAGCTTCGCGAACGCGCCCAGATACGACGCGCTCTCGGGCGAAAACGCATAGCCGCGCGGCTCGAACGGATAATAGTGCTCCTCCGGGGCGTTCTCCCTGCCGTCCAGCGCTTCCATCGGGCTGTACTCGTAATTCAACTCGTACAGGCCGCCCCACAGATAGGTTCGGGCGACCGTGAAGAAGTACAGCTCCCCGATTTCCTCGGTCAGCTTGCCCCAGCCGTCCATGCGAAGCGCGCCGTATTCCTGGTAGACGAACGCGAACATCGGCACGAGCTCCGCATCGCCCGTCTTGAGCAGCTCGCGGAGCGGCCACAGCTCGAGCGGCGCCGCCGGCTGGCCGCCAGCCCGCGCCTGATAATAATCGATCAGCCCGAGCATCGTCTCGTTCATCATTTCCGTTCCCATCGGCACGCGGCGGCCGGCCGCGGCGTTCATGGCCTGCTTGGTATCCGCGTAGTTGCGGCGATAGGCTTCTTCGATCAAGCGGCCGGCCCCGACCGGGTGGCCGTGCGAGTCGTCCATGCAGATCTTGAGAATGTTATTGGCCGAGATATCGTAATAGATCGCATCGACGTCGTTCGCCCGCTGCAGCGCTTCGTCCCGCCGAACATGGAAATCATGCGCGTACGGATGGGCCGGACAGAGAAACGGAAACCGGTACGCGTCGATGCTCTTCTTGTTCGTCGGGAAGGTCTGGGCGGCCGCCCGGCCAAGCTCGCCGTCCGCGCCTTCGAAATGATAGAGATAATCGAATTCGAACGGCGCGAATTTGTCCCCGTATTCCTTCATGCAGGCGAGATTGGCTTCGTTGAACCTCGTCGGAAACCAATCGTCGAAGCCGCCGGGCACGCCCTTGTAAAACGTCTGCGGCGCATTCGTCCAATCCGGCCCGAGGACGTGGAACATCGGCGTCCGGATATGGTCGTGGTAGGCGCGCAGCCAAGCCGTCCGGTCCGAACCGGCGTTGATGCCGAACGTCGAGACTCCCATCTCACGATGCAGCCAGCCGTCGCCGTTCTCCTCCTCCGGCCGGTCGGCCAGCTTGCCGCCGGCGCACCAGCGCTGGGCGTGCGCCCAGCCTTTGTACCGTTCCGCGGCTTCGTGCCAATCGCGTCCTTCGAGCAGCGCGACTTGAACCGCATAGGGAGGCGCGATTCCTTTGCCCGGCCCCATATCCTCGCAGCCATGGATGAAGGAAGCCTCTAGCTTGCCGTTGACGTTCTTGAAGAAATTCAGCCATTTCGGGCATCCTTCCCCATCCGCCGCGGCAAAGTAGAGCCCGCCCGCGTTCATGCCGTAATAGGCAAAAAACTGCATCGAAGCGCCGGAGAAGCTTTCCGGGTACGGCATATAGCGCAGCCCCGGGCCGTCCGCGGCGAAATGCTTCATGGGATTGCGAACCTTCACCCCGGTCGCGAACGAATGCGCGACATAATCGTCCGTTCCTTCGGCGGTGATGGTTCCGATGCCGGGAAACACCGGGTATTCCAGGCTGAGCAGCCTGACGGCCGAGCCGTTGTCCGCCGAGCAGCGGAATTCCAATTCGCTCGCCCCGGGCGCCAGATCGATTCTGGCGCGCACCGTTACGCCTTCCGGCGTCCGCCAAGTCAAATTCGCCTGCTGGTCGCCCGATTCGAAGCGTTCCGCCCGCCAATCGAACGAAACGACCGAACAGCCGGTCCCTTCGTCCGTCTCCAGGCGAAACGGCTCTCCGTCCGCTTGCCCGCCGATGAAAGCCAACTTGCGCTCGAGGTCCGTAAGACCGCGAATCACGCCGTCCTCCTCGCCGATTTCGAGCCGAATTCGCTCGTTTTCCAGCACGATCATGCGCCAATGCGCCTCCCTTTGTCCGCGGCGTTATTTCAAGCCGGATATTTTGACGCCCGAGATAATGTACTTCTGGAAGATCAGGAACAGCACGATCGTCGGAATCGCCGACAGCGCGGAGCCCGCCATCAGCATGCCGAGCTCCGTCGAGCGTTCGGAGCGGAACGTCGCCAGGTACTGCATGATCTGGAACAGATGCGGGTTCGTGATCGTCATGGTCGGCCAGACGAAAGAGTTCCAATAGCCGAGATAGGCGCCGATGCCGACGATGACGAATACGGGAAACGACATCGGCACGAAGATGCTCGTGAAGATGCGCAGTCTGCCCGCGCCGTCGATGAGCGCGGCTTCCTCCAGCGCCAGCGGGATATTCAGATAGAACTGCCGGATGAAGAACATCGATCCGGCGGAAGCGATGCCCGGGAGCACGAGCACCGCGAACGTATCGAGCATGGCCAGCTCGTTCACCACGATGAACGAGGTCAGCAGGATCGCCATCCCCGGAATGAACATCGTCGTGATGACGTACAGCCACATGAACGGCTTGAAGCGGAATTCCAGCCTGGCGAACACGTAAGCCGCCGCGGAATTGACCGCGAGACTCAGCACCGCGAACAGCAGCGCGCCGCCGAACGTGGTCAGCATCGCCTCCTGAAAGGCCGCGTCCTTCAAAATATCGAGGTAGTTGGCGGCCAGCCACTGCCGGGGAAGAAACCGGAACGGCGTGGAGAGCACCTCGGTCTTCTCCTTGAAGCCGGCGATGATCACCCAGACCAGCGGAAACAGCGCCAACAGCGTGAAGAACAACGCCACGACGGTCAGCGCGATCTTGGCGGCCGAGCGTTTGGTTTGCATATCCGTATCCTCCATTCCGATTGGTTATCCGTCGATCGCTTTATCCGAATTGAGCACCTTGAAGATGACCGCCGATATGCTGCCCAGCACGACGAACAGCAGCAGCGACGCCGCTATGGAATTGCCGACCATCACGTCGTTGCGGAAATGCGTCAGAATGTACAGGTTCGGCGTCATCGTCGAATCGAGCGGCCCGCCGTTCGTCATGATCAGCGATAACTCGTACTGCGAGATGTTCGCCGTGAAACCGGTGACCGTGAGGAAGAGAAAGACGTTCTTGAGCAGCGGAATCGTCAGATAGTGCATCCGCTGCCATGTTCCCGCACCCTCGAGATCCGCGGCTTCGTAGTAGCTCTCCGGAATGTCGAGCAGGCCCGCCAGCAAGATCAGCGTCGTAAGACCGAAGCCCAGCCATACCGACGGCACGGCGATGCTCGGCAGCGCCGTGCCGACTTCCGCCAGCCAGGCCTTCGGCTCGGAGCCGAACAGGCCGAGCACGTAGTTCGCCAGGCCGC
Source organism: Paenibacillus sp. J22P277 (assembly GCF_059383675.1). Lineage (NCBI taxonomy): Bacteria > Bacillati > Bacillota > Bacilli > Caryophanales > Paenibacillaceae > Paenibacillus > Paenibacillus sp. J22P277. The sequence goes on along the minus strand of NZ_JBXENS010000005.1, from coordinate 240,405 downwards.
CCATATAGTCGTAGATGAACACGAAGATGACGGACGCGACGATGCCGGAGATGACGGTCGGGATGTAGATCGACGTCTTGACGAAGCCGGACATCCTGCTGCCCATGCCTTTGATGACGTTCGCGAAGAGGAAGGACACGATCAGCGTGGCCGGCGTGACCATCAGCGCGAACTTCAGTCCGATCCATACGGATTTGAGGAAGCGGTCGTCCGTCAGGACGAACGAGAAGTTGTCGACCCCTACGAACTTGGAGGGCTGATAGAAGCTCCAATTGAAGAAGCTGACGCGGACGGAATAGAAGAACGGTATGACGACGAAAACGGTCAACAGCACGAGGATCGGCGCCAGCAGCAAATAGGCCGTTCGATTATCGTGGCGGAAATTTTTTTTGAACACTGCCTCTCACCACCGTAGTCAGGGGATCGGAATAACGGTCCGGGGCGCTAAGCGCCCCGGACGGCATCCGGTTATGCTATTGCTGGGCTTGTTTCGGATTCGTGCCGGCCAGCTTCGATTTGGCGATGAAATCGTTGATGTCCTTCTCCGCTTTCGCGAGCGCCTTCTCCGTATCCGTGCCTTTCATGGCCGATTCGACCGCCGTCGATACCGCGAGGCTGACGTCGTACGGATAGATCGGCTCCGCCTTCGCGAAGGGAATGACCTTCTCGGCGATCAGGGCGCGCCACGGATCCTGCGAGGCCGCCGGATCGTTCTTCATTGCCTCGTCGACCGATTTGCGCGGCGAGAACTTGGAGAACTGCGCCGTCTTGAAGAAATCGATCATGACGTTCGGATCCCCGGCGAGCAGGTAGCCGATGAACGTCGCCGCCTCTTGCGCATGCTTGGATTTGCCGTCCACGACGAGCGACCAGCCGCCGAGCGTCGCCGTCGTCGCCGTCGGGTCGCCGTCCTTGGACGGCATCGGCGCGACGCCGACTTTGTCCAGCAGGCTCTTGAAATCGTTGCGAAGCTGGCCGATTCCCCAAGAACCGTTGATCTGCTGCGCCAGCTTGCCCTGGCCGAACGGCGCCATATCCGTATAGCCCGCGAGCGCCTGCTTCGGCAGGATGCCCGCTTTGTACGCATCGGCGTAGAAGTTGACGACCGCCCTGTAGCCGTCGTTCATGACGTCGGCTTTGGACCAGTCGTCCGTGAGCGCCAGATGGCCGGCCGCGCCGTACTGCAGGCCCCACGAGGACCATCCGATATCCCCCGCGTTCTCGCCCGTGCCGAGCCCGAATACGCCCTTCTCGGTCAGCTTCTTGCCGTTCTCGATCAGCTCGGCCCACGTGGTCGGCGGCTTTTCCGGATCAAGCCCCGCCTTCTCGTACAAATCCTTGCGGTAGTACAGGACCGCCGACGGTTCGACGAGCATCGGATAAGCATAATACTTGCCCTGCGCCGACACGAAATCCTTGATATTGTCGTACACGTCGTCGAATTTGGCCCCGTCGATCAAGCCGTCGAGCGGCTGGATCTGCGCAAGCTTCGCGGAGTTCGCGACGCTGCCGTAGTTCATCGTGTACAGGTCCGGCGCCTTGCCCGCGGCTTGGGCCGCTTTCATCTTCTGCGCCCATGCGTCGCCCGGCACGATCTGGATCTTCACCTCGACGGCGGTCTGCGACTTGTTGAATTCCGCCACCCATTTCTTGAACCAATCGTTCGTCGTGTTCTCGAATTGGTTCGCCCAGAATTCGATCGTCGTTTTCTCGGCCGGGGCCGCGGCGTCGCCTTCGTTTCCGGCATTGCCGGCATTCGCGGCGTTGCCGGCGTTTGCGTCGTTGCCGGCGGCATTGCTGCCGGCGCCGTTGCCGGCCGCGTTCCCGTTGGAACCATTCGCGGCGTTACCGGCGTTGTTGCCGCAAGCCGACATGGCAAGCGAGGATACGAGCATAACGGAAAGCAGTGCAAGGCTGAACGTGACTTTTCCCTTTTTTGGCTGCATGTAAAAAGCCTCCCTTTGAATGGACATGCTATTTAAACGCACGCTATGCGCTTAAACCAGACGGGTGATTCGCGAACTGAATCCGCTTTCATTTATCCAAATCAGCCTTGAACCAGAAGACGTTGTACGGGTCCCAGAGCGATAACGTAAAATAAATGGTCCTGCCTCCGTCGGCGGTATAGCGGTCGTTCATGAACGGCGCGTACAGGCCCGGCTGCTCCGACGCCGCGACCAGATCGATCGGGTCGCCCCACGGTCCCCAAGGCGCCAAGCCTTCGCGCAGGACGACGCCCTCGCCTTCCTTGAGGTACGTCATCAGCCAACGGTCCAGGTACGGATTCCATACGACGGACAGCTCGCCGGCCGTATCGTCGACGACCGTCTTCGCCCGGGCTTGATCCGCGCTCCATATCGGAGCCCCCTGTTCGTCGGTGCCGGCATAGTACCGGTATTCCGCCATCTTCTCGATGTCCGCCTCGCCGACCTTCATCAGCTGGACGCCGCCGAAACGGCCCGAAGGAACGCACCAGAAGTAAATATCCGCATCGTCGCCGCCGCTTTGAACCTCATAAGGACTGACTTGGATAAAGTTTCCGTCGCCCGGCCATTTCAGCTGATCCAGCAGCGTCCAGTTGTGGCCTTCGTCCACGGATTTCGCGACGCTCGCGTAGTTGGCGTCCCATTTGCCTGGATCGCCCCAGTGATTGACGGACATATAGTACAGGTACATCGCGCCGTTCGCGGATAACCCGTGCGTCGGTATCTTGGTCATTTCGTCGTAGTCGGTTTTCTTGGAGGGCAGCAGTTCCTTCGCCAAGCCCGTATCGTCGACGATCATGCCGTCCAGCTTGATGCCGTCCGCCGGATCGGCGTCCGCCGCGTACCCGATCGCGTTGGAGCGCCAGAAGCTTCCGCCGCCTCCGATCTGATCCGCGGCGCGTTCGCCGAACGTATCGCCGAAGACGAAATACGTTTTGTCGCCAACGTTGAACATCGAGCCCAGATCGGTGCCGTACACCGCGTACCGATCCGTTTGGTTCGGCGAATCCGCTCCCGTGATCTGCGAAACCTTCGTCACGTCCGAGACGCCCTTCAATATGAACGATTTCCCCTTCGATTCCAGCATCGGATTCGATTCGCCTTCGTCCGCGCAGCCCGACGCGATCAAGAGCAGGACTGCGGCGGCGGCCAATCCGGTCGTCGCTTTCAATAGGTCACCTCATTCCTTGATTTCGCGTTACGGATTCGAATGGCCGAAGATTCGGGAGAGACTCTTCCCGTCGAACGGGTTGACGTCCGGAAGCGGAAGCCGCCGATCGACCTCCGGCAGTGCCGCGAACGGACGATGCGGCTCCTGCTGGTACCAGTACGCCGTCGACGAGACGTCGTCGCTGCGATGGTTGTTATGTCCGTGCTCGATCGTAACCTTGACGCTCTTCTCGAACATGATCGGATCGAGGATATGGTACCGGTACGTCGAGATTTTACCGCTCCAATTCGGCCCGCCGCCCATAATGATGCCGTGGTACGGGGTGCATACCTCTTGCTGCGGGCACCAGGCGGTGTTGAAGTAATCCTCCATGCCCGTTCCGTGGAGGGTCGGCGGCCAAGGCTCGCCGTCGATGAAGATCATGTCGTCGCCTTCGCCGTACCAGTTCCATTCGTTGGTCGCGCGGAGGTTATGCACGTTGAAGTTGCAGCCGATATAATGGCCCTTGCCTTCGGCCTCGAGGATGACGTAGTTGCCGTCGCCGGTCGTATTGTTGCCGCCGAACTCGTAATCGGCGTTATCGATCCCGGCATCCGGTATGCCGTCCGTCGGATTCTCCCGGTTCCACTTGGCATGGAAGCGAAGCTCGTTGTCCGGCAGCTTGTCATACGCTTCGTAGTCGATATAGAAGTAAAATTTGATCGGATGCTCGGCTTCGCTCCCGATCTCGATTCTGGCATCGGTTGCATACGGCATCCGGAAGAAGCTATTGAACGCCTTCCCGTCCTCCGGGCTCATCATGAGCGCAGCCGAGGCGTAGTTCCGGGTAAGGCCGTGGCCCATGCCGAAAAAGTCGCCGATCGGCGCTTCCACGCTGGGCTCCGTCTCGCCGTCCCAGTACATGCGCAGCACGATCTTGCGCGGCAGGAAAGCCTCCTCGACCGGGGCGTCCGGCGCCATCGTCATCCATATATGCGTGATGGCGCCGGCCCCCCGAATTCGGCAAATCGTCATGTTATCGCCGGGCTTAATCGTAAAAAAATCCTTGTTGCCGCCTGTACGGTCGTAGCTGGATTCGCGTCCGCGCTTTCCCGCCCTGGCTTGACTGAGTGAAGTTAAGCTGGTCTGTGCGTCCATGCCGAGCACTCCTTTTGTCGAAATTTGTGCAATCGATCCCACATTCTGCAAGTGGATTTCTTTCATACCATCCTTCTGAGACCCTTCTCCGGAAGAAGGCTCAATGAAACACCTTCGGATTGGGACCCGATCTGCAATCGATTGCAGAACAATGACGCGAAATCGCGCACCGATGTCGCAATCCTTGCGAGCATACCTACCCCTAATCCCGATTCGAAGTTCTCGTAACCGCTTACATTACCAGTCTTCGAGAGCGGCGCAGATAGTGCTTCCTGTATCCGACGCCGCTGGTATAGGTGAATGATTCGATGCGCGCAAGTCGAGAACATCTGCTCCGACTTCCTTTTTCACAGTATGTAATCGATTACTTATCGAATACATGTTCATCGTAATGGATGGCAAGGATATCCGTCAACTGTTTTTTTCCAATTTCTTCTGTTAACCCTGCGGCCGGCGATCCGACATTCTCATTGGCCCAACGTCCGCTTGTGATCGTTCCGCGCCCGCGTGATCCAACGGACCAGCAGCACCACCGCCGCCGCCGCCGCCAGCAGTCCAAGCGCGCGCATCCCGTAATAATAGATCGCGTAGCCCGCTTCCTGCACTTGATTGCCCATCAAGCGGCCCAATAAGAAATAGATCAGCGTCCATACCAGCCCCGTTCCGTAGGAGAAGACCGCGAACAGCTTGAAATTCATCTGGTTCATCCCCGCCAGATAAGGCATGACATGACGGACCAGAGGGAAGAAATAGCTTGCGCACAGCGCGAATTTGCCGTATTTGGAAAGCAGCTTTTCCGCGAAATGCAGGGCTTTCCCCATCCGCTCTTTCTTCTGCAGCCGATTCAGCAGCGGCCTGCCGTACTTTCGCCCCATCGTATAGCCGAACGATAGGCCGGACACGACGCCCAGAAACGTGCATACGAATGCCGGTACGGGCAGCAGCGTTCCGCTTGCCGACACCGCGCCGGCCGTCATGACGATCACTTCATTGGGGACCGGTATGCTGATCAAGCCCAGACACAAGACGAAAAACAACGCTGCATAGCCTAAATGCTGAATCAGTCCCAACATGCTCGTGTAGTCCATTTCAACCTGCCTCTTTTCGTACCGGGCGGCCGATGCCTGATCCGCCCCCGGCTCCTAATCGTTCCGCTCTCTCTTCCGGCATACGTAGACGAACGCCGGAGGAAAATTAAGCGGCACGAACGCAATCTGCTCGATCTCGAACAATTCGCCCAGCTGCCTCTTCATCTGCCGGGAATATTGAAACGCAATGAATAATCCGCCCGGCCGCAGCGCGCGATAGACTTGATCGACCAGACGATCGCGAACCTCCTGCGGAAAATTGAAGAAAGGCAGTCCGCTAAGGATGCAATCGAGCCGCTCGATGTTTTCGCTGCGCATGGCGGCTTCCAGCCCGCGGCAATCCGGATAGCAGGGGAAATCCGCATACTCGCGCTGCAGCTTGAGGCGCAGGCGACGGTCCTGTTCGAACAGCAGGATCGTCGCGTTCGTTCGTTTGGCTTTCCGAATGGACGCGGTGACCGCGCCCGTGCCGGCTCCGAGCTCGGCGGCATAACGGACCTGATTCCATGGTACAGCGTCCACCATCCGTTTGGCCAGAAATTTCGAGCTCGGGGTCACGCTCCCGATAACGCCGGGCGAGCTCAGAAATCGCGACAGGAACAGAATATGATCTTGAATACGCGTTCTCGGACCAACCTGCATGCTAGGGCCTCCTCGATTCAATCGTTCAGATGCGATCCATCTCATCCTAGCCGAATAATCTTTGGATTCACCGGCGGAGATTCTGAATCTTTTCTGAAGATTGCCCGAAGGGCTTGCGGGAGATCGCTTCTTTCCGCTGATCCCGACCGTCTACTGTGACTATAGCACGAATGCGTGCTTAAGTCCCCCTCCTTTGATCCAGTGCTGCGCGATGAACGGCTTAACCTCGCGTCGCGATCGAATTCCTTCACCGGGCTCGTTTCGAACCGGATCTTGCCGGCTTACCGGCGTTCACCGCGGACGTGCCGCGCAGATTGCATCGCAGTCGCCGAATCCGCGGCCAACGGCAAAAAGCCCGCCGAGGCGGGCTTTTCAGCATAAACAGCGCATGCCTTTGGCGGCAATTATCCATTCAACCCGCAATCGTAAGCTCTGCCGTGCAGTCGCCGGCCAGGCTGCCGCCGACCGTGATCCGTACCTTGCCCGGCTCCGCGGCGAACGCCATCGCGGCATCCCATATCGCCAGCTCGTCCATCCCGAGCTCCAGCACGACCGTCCGGGACTCGCCCGGCTCCAGCTTGACCTTGCGGAAGCCCTTGAGTTCGGCTGCCGGCCGGGTCACGCTCGCCTCCAGATCCTTCACGTACAGCTGCACGACCTCTTCGCCAGCCAGCTTGCCGGTGTTCCGCACATTCACCGCGACGGCAACGCGGCCGCCCCGCTCGAGCGCCTCCGCGGAGATGACGTCCGGCTCCAGCCGCAGCCCGTCATAACCGAAGGACGTATAGCTGAGCCCGTGTCCGAACCCGTACAGCGGATCCCCCGTCAGATCGACATAGCCCGGTCTGCGGCCGCCGTCCTTGTAATTGTAATACACCGGCAGCTGTCCCGAAGACCTCGGCAGCGAGACCGGCAGCTTGCCGCTCGGATTGACGTGCCCGAACACGATTTCCCCGACCGCCCGGCCGCCCTCCTGTCCCGGATACCAGGCGCACAGCAGCGCGCCGCAGAGCGGCTCGATATCCGACAGCGCATGCGGCCGGCCTTGAATCACGACGCCCACGACCGGCGTCCCCGTCTCCGCGATGCGCCTGACGAGCGCCCGCTGCGGTTCGCCGAGCCGGAGATCCGCCAGGTCGACCCCCTCGCCGCAATCCATCTCGCCCGGCAGGCCGTCGTTCGTGATAGCCGCGCCATTCGTATCGAAGCGAATATCGAAGTTGCGGGTGCTGCTTCCGCCGATGACGAGCACGGCGACGTCCGCGTTCGCGGCCGCTTCGACCGCTTCCCGCAGCGCTTCGGGCGAGCCGCCGCGGATGCCGCTGCCCGCGGCATAGACGATTTCCGTGCCGGCAGGGGCGGCTTGGCGGATGCCCTGCAGCACGGTAACCCCTTTGCCTGGAGGCTGGGTCGACGTATAATCGCCGAGCTGGTTATAGATATGGTCCGCATTCGGTCCGATAACGGCGATTTTGCGGTAACGCGGTCCAAGGGGCAGCAGGCTTCCCTCGTTCTTCAAGAGGACGACGGATTCGCGCGCCGCCTGCAGATTATCGAGCCGGAACGTTTCGCTGCCGACCGACGTTGCGGCCGCGGACGGGTCCGTATACGGTTCGTCGAACAAGCCCAGCTCGAACTTTAGCCGCAGCACCCGCAGCACGGCGCGGTCGAGCGTCGACTCGCTTACCTTTCCGGCATTTACCGCCGCTTCGAGCGTCGTAAAGGAGGTATCCCACAGGCTGAGGTCGACGCCGGCCGACAGCGCCATCGCCGCAGCCCCTTCGTAATCGCCCGTCATCTGAAGCAGGCGGTCGATTGCTTGTCCGTCCGCCATGACCACGCCTTCGAATCCCCATTCCTCGCGAAGAATGCCGGTTAACAGCCGCTTGTTCGCGTGGCAGGGAACGCCGTCGATCTCGTTGTAGGCCGCCATGCAGCCTTTCGCGCCCGCCCGAACGCCAGCCAGCATCCCGGGCAGATGGATCTCGCGCAGCTCCCGCTCCCCGATTCCCGCCGGACCGGAGTTGCGCCCGCCGAGCGCGGCGCCCTGCGCGCAGAAATGCTTGAGCAGCGCCGCGATTTTGTCCGGCCGCTTCAGCGCCTCCGGCGAATGGCCCTGCAGGCCGCGCACCGCCGATTCCGTCATGCGCGCAGCGAGGTACGGATCCTCGCCGAAGCATTCCTCCGAACGGCCCCACCGGGGCTCGCGGAGAATGTCGAGCGTGGAGATCAAGCCCACATGAGCGCCGCGCGCGCGAATCTCGGCAGCGACGCGACCGTACACGCGCTCCATCAGCTCCGGATTCCACGTTGACCCGATCCCGATATTCGTCGGAATCAGCGTGCCGTCGAGCGCTTGATGGCCGTGCGGGCATTCCTCCGACAACAGCACGGGAATGCCGAGGCGCGTATGCTCGCGAACATACCGCTGCACCCTGTTGGCGGCATCGGCGCTCTGCGCGGCCGCAATGCCGTTCTCGTACGTCACCGCCGACCACGGGTCGGCCCGGAACAAGCCGTACAAGGCGCCTATTCCGTCCCCGAAGGCGACCTCGCGCTTGAATGCCTCTGTCAGTTCGATGCCTTCGGCGGTCCGGCGGTAAGCATCCCAGCCGTACATGCGCTGATTGACTTGGCCGACCTTCTCCTTCAGCGTCATGCGTGCCAGCAGATCCAGGGTCCGCTGCTCGACGTCCAATTCCTTGTTCCGGTAAGCTTCCATTTGGCGCATTCCTCCGTTCGCGCGGCGAGCGTTAGCCAAGAGTCCGCGCTAGTTGTTTTCGATAGAGATGCCGTTTATTTTTTCATTTGCCAGATTATCCATAACGTGTATAATCATGAATACATTTCCTTATTACCGATGCTTTTTTCGTTATATCAGCCGGAAATCATGCTTTTGATCACCATAAATAGTAGCAAATCTTGCTTCCGCCTTGCTACGGGCGTAGTTGACCTTCTTGACGTTTTTATGACTTGTTTGCAGCCGAAGCAAACTTTGACGGAGGGCGGGGAATCTATTTTGTGGAAGCGGATCCTGCATTTCAAAGTATATCGCAAACTGATGACGAGCTACGTGTTGATCGTCTTGACGACCGTCATTTTGGTCAGCGCCATCCTGTACGGTTTCTTTTCCTCCAGCGCGGCGAAGGACATCAACGACAACTCCATCGCCTTCCTCTCCCAGACCAGCTATGCGGCCAACGTAATCTATCAGCAGGTCGACGCGATCGGAGGGCAACTGTTGAACAATGCCCCCGTCCTTTCGTTCCTCTATGCCGCCGAAGAGAACAAGATCGTCAACTACGACGCGGTGAACGCGTTGGACCATGTCAACGCGGTCTATCCGTTCATCAAATATATCGGACTTTACAACGGCTTCTATAACCGGTATATCGACAGCTTGAACCTGCCTCTCGCGTCCAACTCGGAGCTGCTCGGCGGCACGCCGACGAGCAAATACGTCGAGATTCGGCCGCGCGTCGTCGAGAACCCCTACATTCCCGCCACTTACCACGTGCTGACGTTCATCCTGTATCCGGACTTTTCCTTGACGCTGCCTTCCAAGGACGCGATCATGATCAACGTCGACGAGGAGTATTTGCAAAACCTCATCCGCGGCATCGGCAGTGCTTCGCCCGAATCCGGAACCTTCCTGATGGACGCCGAAGGAACCGTCATCTCCCATTCCGATCCGGGCTTTTTCATGCACGACTTTTCCGATAAGCCCTTCGTCCGGCGCATCTTGACGGCGAACCGAAGCCAGGGCCGGTTCATTCAGAACGTCGATAACGAGAAACAGCTGATCACGTACGTAAGATCCGATGACCTGAACGGGTACTTCGTCAATCTGAAGGCGTACAATGCCGTATTCAAAGACATCCGGCGGCTGAAGGGAATCACGATCGCCGTGACGCTGCTGCTTATCCTGTTCGGCCTCCTGCTCGCCGCCCGCTTCAGCAGCGCGATCTACAAGCCGATGAAGGTGCTGATCGACCGATTCGGTTCGATCTCGAACGGCAGCGCCGCCAGCGACGAATACGACATTCTCACCGATGCGTTCTTCCAATCCCAGCAGACCGCGTCCTCCATGCGGGCAGACCTCAGCCGCTCCTATCCCATGATCAAGGAGAATTACCTCCTCCATCTGCTGAAGGTCAGCGTGCGGCCGGTCGTCTCTCCCGCCAACCTGATCGAGCAGGCCGAAAGCGAGCTGACCGGTCCGCATTTCGCCGCCATCGTGATCAAGATCGACCGGTTCCGCCTCGTACGGGAACAGCGTACGCCTAACGGACAGGCATTGCTGCGATTCGCGATTTCGAATATCGCGCACGAGATGCTGTCCGGCCATTTCGCCAACGACGCGGTGATCGCCGACCAGGACGAGGTGGTCTTGGTCATCCAATTGCAGGGAGAACGCCTGAGCGAGCACGCCCTTCTGGCGCTTGCCGAGATGCAGGACGTCATACGGTCGTACTTCCGCATCACGGTCACGATCGCGATCGGCGATATCGTCCATGACCGCGGCGAGCTGAGCCGCGCCTACAAATCGGCGCTGGAGTACGCCAAGTACCGGATGTTCTTCGGCCCGGAAGCGATCATCGATTTCCCGCGGGTCGAGGGACGCCTTTCCTTCGAAGAGAAGTACCCTTCCGCCCTGGAGAAACAGCTCGTCGAATCGTTGCAAAGCGGGGACGAAAGCCTCGTCGACAAGCGGATCGACCACTGGGTTCGGGCGCTGAACGCGCTGACGTATTACCAGACCGTGAGCTTTACGAACCAATTGGCGCTTAACCTGACGCGGCATTTCGAAACCGCCTTCGACTGGCTCGACGAAGAAGGCAACGACGATTACGAGGTGCTGGAGAAGATCAAGGAAGCCGAAACGCTGGGCGACATCGAAGCGGTCCTGCGCGAATTCTGCGACAAGATCGCCGTCCTGCTGGACCGGCTCAACAAGCGGGCCGTCGTAGGGAAGTACAACAAAATCATCGAACAAGTGCAAGCCCATGTTCGCGACCATTACGCCGAGCCCGGTCTGTCGATCGAGACGACAGCCGATGTCGTCGGCCTCTCCCCGGGCTATCTGCGAAAATTGTTCAAAAAAAGAACCCATTGTTCCTTCAACGACTACCTGAACCAAGTCCGGCTGGAAGCGGCCAAGCGCCTGCTGACCGAAACCGACGAGCCCGCCTCGAAAATCTGCTTGCGGGTCGGAATCTGCAACGCCGCTTACTTCTCGACGTTATTCAAGAAGCATTACGGCTATCCGCCCTCCCAGTATCGGGACACCCATGCCGAGGAAGCCTGATCCGTCCGCACAAGGAAACAGCCGCTCGTTTCCCGCGGGAAATCGAGCGGCTGACTGCCGATATGGCTCCGTTCAATGAATCGGCGAACGGTTCGCTATTCGGCACACGTCGGCGCGCGGCGCAACCTGCCTATGGGTACTTTGGCGCGCAGCGCGATGCAGCTATGCGCCGCACTCCGGCTATGCGGCGCATTCCGCAGTGCGTTGTACTTCGGCTATGCGTTGTACTTCGCTTTGCGGTACGTTCCATCGCACGTCGCCGTACCGCGGCGCGAATCATGCCCGCACGATCGAACGGCGCGTGCTGAGCTCGAGCGGCGAATACTCCTCGGGGTTCGCCCGGTTCAAGTTCATCCGTCTGACCAACGGCGTCGCGCGGTTGCACATGAAGCGCGGCACGCCCGAATGATTCTGCGAGGCGCAATGATACAGGAACGGGTGACAGAGCAGCACGTCGCCGGGGGACGCCGGCGTTTCGACCACGCGCAGGCGTACCCCATTGGCGTCGACATGCGTCTGTTCCATGAACCTACGGATGCGATCGCCGGTTCCGGGATCGGCCGCCGCGGCCGCATCGTTGGCGTAAATATCGGCGACGGTCTCGCCGTCTCTCGTATTCGTCAGCTCCCGCAGCCAAGGATGCGAGCGGTTGGCGATGGCGATCGCTTCGTGCGCCATCGGGCCGTCATTGTGCTCCGCCAAGATGTTGGCGACGACCTTATGCGAACCTTCGGCAACGAGCGTGCTGCCGCTCCGCATGCCGATCTCCGAGAAGACGCACAGCAGCAACAGGCCTTGCTCGGGACTGTCGACGTAATGCGGGCGGCTCATGCCATCCCAATGCCAGCCGTTCGTCGGCACGTCCCATGGACGGTCCGCGCCGGACGCGAAGTTGACCGGCCACCAGCCCCACAGCGTCTTCTTGTCGTCCTGCCCGTAGACGGAACGTTCCTTCCACCGCCCGGCTCCGACCACGTCCTCGATGGCATCGGCCAGTCTCAGCGTATTGCAGACTTGAAACGCCTCGTCGTCGAATTGCTCCTTGATGTGCACCATCGGCTGATTCCAGGTCGCGCGATCGTCCTTCTTCACGCCCTGCTTCTCGACCTGCGTCCATAGCAACTCCTGCGCGGCAAGCGCCGCCTTGCGCGGGAATGCCTCTTCGAGCTGTACGTACCCGAGTTCGATGAATTGCTCGATTTGCGAATTCGTCAATACTTTGGTATTCATCGTTTCACATCCTATTCTGAGTGCTGGTCCTCATCTTCTAATGTAGATCGCGATCCGGGCAATGACTACGACCTAATAGGATCGAACTAACGGTTTTATGACATCCTCCCGTTCCGCTTTATTCGACCGTCGCCTGATAAGCCTTGAACTGCTTGGCGTATTCGGCAACCACTTCGTCCAGGCCGGCTTCCTTCATCTTCTTGAGCGCCGCGGGATAAGCCTTGTCGTAATCCTGCACGCCGAGGCAGATCGGCAGCATGTTCGCTTCGTATGCGCTCAGGACCGCCGCGTACTGCGCCTTCACCGGCGCCGCGTCGAAGAAGAACGCCGCAACGATGCTGTTGACCGCATCCGGGTCCTGCGTATAGAGGATTTTGGTCGTGACGTCGAGCATCCGGTCGCTGTAACGCAAATACTTCAGGTTGCCGATCATCCAGTCCGCCTGGTTGTAGAGCGGCACGTTGGTCTTGGGATCGAGCACGGGAGCGTAAGTTTGACCGCCGCTCGTGGTCCACGACTTGCCTTCGATGCCGTACATGAACAGATCGTAATTCGCCTGGCTATCGTACAGCCAGTTCAGGAACTTGACCGCAGCCTCCGGATGCGCGCTCGTCGTGGGAATGCCGTTGCTGTTCTTGATCGACCGCGTCCGCAGATCCTGCGCGTCCGGAAACAAGTCGTACGTATAGACGTCGCTTTCCTTCAGATCCGGATAGTTCTTGTTCAGGTCCTCCATCGAGCCTTGGTACACGCCGAGCTCCAGGAACCAATCCCCGCTGTTCTCCATCGCGGAGCGCTGCTCCGGCTTGGCGACGAGCACGTCCGGGTCTATCAGATGCGCCTGATACGCTTGACGGAACCATGCGCTGTCCGCCTTGAAGGCATCGGTCTCCACCCAAGGCTTGATCGTGCCGTCCTGATTGACGTAGAACATCTTCTCGGTGATGGTAAACGGATAATCGGAATAGCCGCGGTGCAGAAAATCCATCCACAGCTCGTCGAAATTCGTCGCCGCAAGCGGAAGATAAGGCGGTCTGGCGCCTTTCCAATCCTGCGCGATCGTTTTCCAGGCATCGAGTACCCCCTGCCCGTCGGTCGGGACGGACAGGCCGCGGGCGTCGAGCAGATCCTTCCGGATCGTGATATTGCCGTTGCGTCCGCCTTCGAGCCAATAAGTCGGAATCGTATAAATCTTCCCGTTAATAGTCGCCCCGTCCCAGGCCTGCTTGGGGATGTACTGCTTCAGGTTGGGGCCGTCTTGATCGAGGTACTTCGTAATATCCAACAGCGCGCCCTTGGCGAAGTACGTCGAGAACGGCGTGACGTCCTGCATGATTTGGAACAAATCGAACGGCTCGCCGGTCGAGAGCATGAGGTTGGTCTTCTGCTCCCACGCGCTCCACGGAATATACTGCACGTCGATCTGCACGCCCGTGCCGTCGGCGATCAGCTTCTTGTTGACCTCGCCGATTACCGTGTCGTAATCGCCGGGCTTGTCGCCGGGAACGACGTATTTGACGGTAACGGGTTTGCCGCTCTCCCCCGTCTCGGCAGGAACGGCGGAATCGGGCGAGTCCGTATCGGAAGCGTTTCCATTGTTTTCGTTGTTTCCGTTGCCGCCGCAGCCGGCGAGGACCGCAAGCAGGATCGCGGCCAGCGCGACCAACATCCCTTTTCTAAACATGCGAACACCCTCTCTGTTCTTGAATATCCTCATCTATATCAATCCCTTGACGGGAGGACTGTCCCCTATCCCTTCACCGAACCGATGACGAGTCCTTTGACGAAATACCGCTGCAGGAACGGATAGAGCAGCACGATCGGGCCGATCGTCACGATCGCGGTCGTCATCTTCAGCGACTCCTGCGGCGGCGTCACGATGGCGCTGCCCCCCGCGATGCTCTGCATGTCCTTGATCATCTGGATGTTCGACATCAATTGAAACAACTGGTACTGCAGCGGATACAGCTTCTCGTTGTCGACCAGCATGATCGCGTTCCACCAATCGTTCCAATACGCCAAGCCGTAGAACAACCCGACCGTCGCCAGCACGGGCACCGACAACGGGAAATAGATCCGGAAGGCGATCTGCAGATCGTTGGCGCCGTCGATCTTGGCCGATTCCCGGAGTGCGTCCGGCAATCCGTTCATGTAATTGCGGACCAGGAACAGATTGAACGGATTGAACAGCAGGCTGGGCACGATCAGCGCCAGCAGGTTGTTCTTCAAGCCCAGATGCAAGGTCATCAGGTACCACGGGACGATGCCCGTATGGAAGATCAGCGTGATGAAGAAAAACAAGGCCAGCGCGTTCCGGCATCTGACGTCCTTGTTGGCGAGCGTATACGCCGCCATGCCCGTGATCGCGACGGCAAGCGCCGTCCCGACGCAGGTGACGACCGTCGAGATCAGGTAACCGTTCAAGACGCTGGAGCCCCGCGAGAAGACCATTTCGTACGTATAGAACGAGAAATGCTCCGGGAAGAAGCTGTACCCGTCCCGGATGATGCTGTCTTCGTTCGTGAACGATACCATCAAGACGAGAATGACCGGGATGATGCAAAATAACGAAAAGACGACGCTGCTTGCGCCGAGCAGGCCGATGACCCATTTGTTCGCGCGAACCATATGCTTCCTCCTTCATCCCCGTCTTCCGATCGAAACGATCCGGGGTTAATATAGGGCGCCTTCCTTGTAATACTTGCGGGTCGCGTAATTGGTCAGGTAGACCAGCACGAATCCGATGCCCGACTGCAGGAACCCGACGGCGGTCGATTCCGCGGGATCTCCGGTCTGCCGCAGGATCCGGAACACGTACGTATCGATGATGTCCGTCGTCGGGAAGAGCACGCCGTTATCGCTGACGATGGCATAGATCATGCCGAAATCGCCGTACATGATTCTTCCCAGGGAGAGCAGCGTGAGGATGACGATGGTCGGCATGATGAGCGGGATCGTGATCCACCTGGTCTGCTGCCAGCGATTGGCGCCGTCCAATGCCGCCGATTCGTAGAGCGACTGGTCGATGCCGGTCATCGCGGCCAGATAGATCACCGCGGTCAGACCCGCGTCCTTCCATACCCGCATGCCGGTCAGGATCCATGGCCACGAATTCGGCTCGGAATACCAGTTGATCGATTCGATGCCGAACTTCGCGAGCGCTTGGTTGACGATCCCGTAATCGGTGGAGAAGAAGCTGTACAGGACGTAGCTGACCACGATCCAGGACAAATAGTTGGGAAACAGCATGGTCGATTGGGTTATCCGCAGAAACCACCTGGCGCGCATCTCGTTCAACACGAGCGCCAGCAGGACGGCAAACAACGTGACGAACACGAGAAACAAGAGATTCAGCTTAATCGTGTTGTAGACGACATGATAGGTGTACGGCGTCTTGAACAGGAATTGAAAATTATCGAATCCTACCCAATCGCTGTCGAACAGCCCCTTCCGGTAATCGAATTTTTGAAACGCCACCAGCATGTACGGATACGTAAAATACCCGAACACGCAGGTATACGCGATGGCCGGCAAAGCCAGCAAATAGGCCAGCGGGTTCTTGAGCAGATCTTTGAAGAAGACGGTCGGGAACATCGGTTTCCGTCCCGTTGGCGGAGACGGAACACGCCTTTCCAACCCTGCAAGCCCTTTCAATTCACTCATCCTTTCGATCCTCCTTTCGTGTTGGCGCGAATCTGTCCTAAGCTTACACCAGACATGGCCTGCCGAACGTTTCGCATTCCGGCCGCGGGCTTTGTTTTCGGGCTTTTGCGGTTTTCGAATGTGGATGCCGCTTTTGAAATACGTGCTTTTCGCGCCGGAGCCGCGTGAGCTGCCAGCCTTCATAACGAAAAAGAAGCCGCGAACTTCGCGGCTTCTTTGGTTATCGTGGATATGGACACGATAGGAGCAATACGGGGAGAACGAATCAGAGACCGCCGTTAAGCTCGATCAGATTGCCCGCGGGGTCGCGGAAATAAGCGACGCGATGGCCCCATTCGGGCGTATCATGCGGTGCTTTGACGAATTCGACGCCTTGGCCCGTCAATCGATCGTAGGCTGCGTCCACGTTCTCGGCGCCGATGATGATCGTGATCCGGTCCCGGGCGCTGAATGCATGCGGCTTGCCCGGGGCATCGGCCGGTTCGCTCGCGAGCAGCGGCTCCAGCGCGATATGAATATCTCCCGTCTGGAACTCGGCGTACGGCGTGTCTTCATTGCCATGGAGAACCTCTAAACCAAGGATGTCCCTGTAGAACAAAAAACAGTCTCGAACGTTCGGCACCAACAAGCGGACCTGCAAAATCTTCAAATGAATCCCTCCATCGAACAAAAGTCGCTGCACCGCGCTGCACCGATTATACCAAACGTATGTTCTGGAGACAACCCTTGATTCCTGTTTTTCCCATCATTGATCCGCCATGAATAGATGTCGGATCGGGTTACACGTCTACGATGGATCGCAGCCAGAGCGAACTTCTTCCCATGATGCGGAAGCTTTCCATCAATCCGATATTCAGCGCGACCCACATCCCGCCGAAGACGTAACCGGCCGCGGCGTCGCTTGGATCGTTCAAGCCCAGATCGACCAGGCTGATGCCGGTCAAGAGGCACAGGACGGATACCGTCGCGGCTGCCGCGATGCGATGCCAGGACGACCCGTGATGACGAACGAGCAGATAAGCCGAGAAACCGTACACGGTCAGCGCCATGAACACCTGCTCGCTGGGAAACGTCGGCCGATTCCCTGCCGGACCGATGAGATGGAATAATCGCCGCAATGCTTCGTCCAAGCCTTTGCCGCCCGCCACGACGGCGATATAAAAGGCGAATTCGAGCAAACGTTCCTTTCCTCTGAAGTGAATCCAGAGCAGCACGAGCAGAATCGGAAACATCAGCGTCGATAACGACCCGAGCGCCGTTAACCGCCCCATCGATTCGGACCAATCCCGGTCGAAGATCCGGACGACCACGTAGGAAGCAACCTCGTCGAATCGGGCGAATTCATGGGCCATGAAATCCTGGATCATGCCGATCATCAAGGAAAAACACGCGAAGAACAACGCCCCGGCCGCAAGGACGAGGAGCTTGATTTTACTGACGGACCGGAATCGCCTGAATCCGGCTTCGGCTAACGATAGCAACCGGTTGTAGACCTGTACCCGCCTCTTCTTGATCCATGTATAGAGCAAATAGGCAACTACCGCCGCAACGCCGAAAATAATCAAATAACGGTCGATCGCCTGATGATACTGCTCCCATTTGGGCCCGAGCAGCTTGCCTAGCGTAACGAACGCGAACGTCCACAAGAAAGCTCCGGCATACGCGAATGCCGCGTATTTACGGAACGGCAATCTCGTCGTGCCCGAGAAATAGCCCGTCATATGCCGAACGCCGGGAATGAAATACGCGATCAGCAAAAGCTTATTGCCGTACCGCTCGAACCAGGCCGACAGGCGGGCGAGCTTGTCGGGTCCGAAATGAAAGCGGGCTCCATGCTTCTCGAAGAACGGATTGCCCAAGCGGTACCCGATCCAATAGGAAGCCGTCATCCCAAGCGATGCCCCGATTCCGGCGATGAAGACGCTAAGCAACCAATCCAGCTTGCCTTGATAGACGATAAGACCCGCATATGTCATGATCAGCTCCCCGGGCAGCGGCAGCGCCAGCATCTCCAGAAACAAGGAGACGCCCAGAACCCAATAGCCGTATACGTCCAACAAATGATTCAGAAATGCGCTCAAGACGCTCATGTCTGCTCCTCCCATACCTTGGCTGACCATGCCGTTTCCGGATTAGCCGGGAAATTCCGACTACGGAATAGGTTGCCCCTTGCGGCAAACGGCTATGACCGGGCGTCTTGAACGAAAAAAATCGCCTTGGCGTATCCGAAGGCATCCCTGCCCCCGAAGCCGCTCAAAGCGATCCGTTCGTTAATATGATTCCTGATCCGTTGCTTACTGCTGCAATTCGCTGATCGCGACCCAGCGCCGCTCCGCGATCGAGACGTCCACGGCCTCCAGCACTTCTTGGCACTTGATGCCGTCCGTGAAATTCGGCTCAGGCTGGCGATCGTCGCGGATGGCTTCCATCAGCTCGAGCACTTCGTGTATGAACGTATGCTCGAAGCCGATCGTATGGCCCGGCGGCCACCAGGCATCCATGTATTCATGGGCGGGATCGGTCGCAAGCACGCGCCGGAAGCCCTGCACGTCGTCCGCATCGTCGGTAAAATAAACCTCCAGCTCGTTCATGCGCTCGAAATCGAAACGCACGCTGCCCTTGCTGCCGTTGATCTCGAACGCGTTCGTGCAGCGATGGCCGGCGGCCAGCCGGCTTGCTTCGAAGCTGCCCAGCGCGCCGTTCGCGAACCGCGCCATGAACAACGTCGCATCGTCGACCGTAACGTCTCCCATCGGCCCTTCCGTGTTTCCTTGCGCGCTCAGGCCGGTCATGGACTCGGCGATCGGACGGCGCTTGACGAAGGTCTCGCTCATGCCCACCACTTCGTCGATCTCTCCGACGAGGTAGCGGGACAGATCGATCAGATGCGCGCCGAGATCGCCGTGCGAGCCGGAGCCCGCGACTTCTTTCTTCAGCCGCCATACGAGCGGGAATGCCGGATCGACCAGCCAATCCTGCAGGAAGGTGGCACGGAAATGATGGATCTTGCCGATTCTGCCCTCGGCGATCAGCTTCTTCGCGAGGCGGATCGCCGGCGCGAAGCGGTAATTGAAGCCGACCATATGCTTGACGCCCGCCGCTTCGGCAGCCGCCAGCATCTCTCTGGCGTCGGACAGCGTCAGCGCAAGCGGCTTCTCGCAGAACAGATGCTTGCCCGCTTTCGCCGCCGCGATGGCGATTTCCTTATGGGCGTCGCTCGGCGCGTTGATATCGACGACGTCGATATCCGCCCGGTCGACCAGCTCGCGCCAATCCGTCACCGCATGCTCCCAGCCAAACTGCTTGGCGGCCTGGCGTACGCCCTGCTCGTCCCGGCCGCAGATCGCCTTCATGACCGGAGCCGGAGCATCCGGGAAGAACATCGGCAAATCGCGATACGCATGGCTGTGGGCTTTGCCCATGAATTTATAGCCGATCATGCCAACTTGGATCTCTTTCATGCTTGTGCCTCCATCCTATCCTGCGCTGTTCTATATTCGCTCGGCCGATCAAGCGGCCGTTTTATCCAAGCATTACTTTCTGTCCGGTTCTTGCGCTCTCGATCGCGCCGAAGACCATCGCGACGCTCTTGATGTTGTCGCTGCTGTCCGTTTCGGCCAGCCGGTCATGCTCCAGCGCGTCGAACATATTGTCCAGGCAGCCGAAATGGCCTTGGCGGCCCGTCCAGATATCGGGTACCTCGATCGCTTTGGTCGGATGCATGAAGCCTTCCTCTCCGCTGACGATCTCGGCCGTCGGACGATTGTCCCCGTCCCATAGCGCCGTTCCGAGACTGCCCGTCACGCGCCAATCGGACTCCCACGAGGTGCCCGCGCCCTGCGCGCTCCATGAACCGCGGTACGAGAATACGGATCCGTCGCTCATCTCGAAGATGCAGATCGCCGAAGCGTTGCCCGCATACCAGGAGCCGGCCGGATTGAACTCATGGCAATAGACCGACACGGGATCGGCTCCGCTCAAGAAACGGGCCTGATCGAACGTATGGATGGCCATGTCCAGGATCAACGGACTCGCCATCGTCTCGCGGAAGCCGCCGAAATGCGGCCCGAGGAAGAAATCCGCGTGCAGCGCGCCGACCTTGCCGATCCCGCCGTCTGCCAGGAAGCCCGACAACGCGCGGATATGCTTCAAATACCGGCGGTTTTGCATGACGGAATACCGCTTGCCGGTCTCGTTCGCCACGGCCAGCACTTCCTGCGCGTCGGCCAAGGTTTCCGCCATCGGCTTCTCGCCGAATACGTGGACGCCCGCCCGGAGCGCCGTCGTGGCGATCTGCTTGTGGCTCGCCGGAATCGTCACGTCGAATACGAGATTCGCGCCGGTTTGGGCCAGCGCTTCGGACAAATCCGTGAACGTCGGCACGTTCAGCCCGCGCTTCTGCGCCATTTTCTTCGCGGCTTCTTCGAACAAATCGACCAGCCCGACGATCTCGACGTTCTCCCGCTGCGCGGCGTAATCGAGCCATTCGTTGGCCATTCCGCCGCATCCGGCCACCACTACTTTATGTTGTGCCACTCCGCTCACCTCTTTCTGTCTATTTCGATGCCACTATCGCAAATACGGTTAAGACGGGTTCGGAACGAAATCGCCGCCGCGGCAGTTTTTCAAATAATTGAGCGCGTGCACTTGGCCCGTCATTTCCCATTCATCCCGATACACCGGATCATGCCAGCCTTCGATATCGATGCTGCCCTCGTAGCCGTGCTGACGGAGGATCGAGATGACGTCCGTCCAGTTGGTGTCTCCGAAGCCCGGCGTCCGGTGCCAGACGAACGGCTTCGGACCGTGAATGCCGTATTCGCGCACGACGTCCCAGGCGATGGTCGCATCCTTGCCGTGCACGTTGAAGATCTTGCCGACCCACTTGCGCAGCTGCGGAAGCGGATCGATCAAACTGACCATTTGATGCGTCGGCTCCCATTGAAGTCCGATGTTCTCCGCGGGCAAGGCATTGAACATTCTTTCCCAGGCCGTCGGATTGTGGGCGATATTCCAATCGCCGCTGTCCCAGGTGCCGCCCATGTCGCAGTTCTCGAACGCCAGCTTCACGCCTTTGTCCGCCGCGCGTTTCGCGAGCTCGCCGAATACTTCCGCATACCGCGGAAGCGAATCGTCGATCGTGCCGGGCATGCGGCCCGTGAAGCCCGCCACCAGGTCCGTGCCGAATTCATGCGCATGATCGATCAGCCGTTCCCAGCTGGCGAGCGTGTCGGCGTTGTCTCCCGCGCCGGTCAGCGGATTGCCGAAGATGCCGAGGCTCGAGATGGGAACGCCTTTCTCGGCCAGTATTTCCTTGACCCGCTTGGCGGTCTCGGACAGGTCGAGACCATTGGTCGATTGCCAGAACGTCAGACTGAAGGATTCGAAGCCGTGCGGAAGAATTTGCGGCAGGACGCGTACCGCGTCTCCGCCGCCGACGAGCGTGCCGATTCGGATTTGTTTCATATGAGGTCAGGCTCCTTTGGATGATCGATTAGAATGATAAGCTAGAAATAGATCGAATCGCGCCCGGCTTATTCCTTGACCGAGCCGAGCGTGATGCCGTGAATGAAGAAGCGCTGCAAGAACGGATAGACGACCAGCACCGGCACCATCGCGATGAAGATCTTGGCCGCGTTCAAGGTCCGGTTGGACAGCTGGCTGAGCCGCTGCAGCTCGTCCGTGGACATCGTCGACGGGTCCAGCATGACGACGACCTGCTGAATGTACGTCTGGAGCGGATAGAAATGCTCCCGCGTCATGAACACCAGCCCGTACAGGAATTCGTTCCAGTGGTATACGATGCTGAACAGCGACACGGTCGCCAGCACCGGCGCTGATAACGGCACGTACACTTTGAGCAGGATATACCAAGGTCCCGCGCCGTCCACGAGCGCCGCTTCGTCCAGCTCCTTCGGCAGATTCCGGAAGAAGTTCATGGCCAGAATGACGTTGAACACGAGCGTTTGCGCTCCGCCGACCAGCACCAGCGACCAGATGCTGTTGAACAGGCCCAGGTTCTTGACCGTCAGGTACAGCGGAATCAATCCGCCGTTGAAGAGCATCGTGAAGATTACGCCCCACATGAGCACGTTCCGCAGCCGGAAGTCGCGGATCGTCTTCGACAGCGGGTACGCCATCAGCGGCACGATAATCAGATTCAAGCCGGCCCCCAGCACGACGCGCTTGATCGACGTCCAGAACGAGATGAAGAACTGGTTGTCCTGCAGCAGCTGCTTGTAGGAATTCAAATTAAAGCCGACCGGCCATAACGAGATTTGTCCTCCCGCCGCGGCGGCCTTGGTGCTGAACGATACGGCCAGCGTATACCATAGCGGAAGTATGCACGTGAGGGCGACAAGCACCAGCACCGCCACGATCAGCACATCGAACGCTTTTGAACCGAATGTCGTATCTTTGACCATTCCGCTCGCCTCCTTTCTTTAGAAAATCCGATAATTGGCCCACTTGCTCGCCGCGACGTACGAGATCGCGATCAGGATGAAGCCGACGACGGATTTCAGAAGCCCGACGGCCGTAGCAAGCTCATACTGCATGTTCAGCAACCCGGTACGGTACACCCACGTATCGATGATATCCCCGGACGAATATACGAGGGGATTGTACAGATTGAAGATTTGGTCGAAGCCCGCGTTCAGCACGTTCCCGAGACCGAGTACGGCGAGCAGCGCGGCCGTCGTGCGAATGCCCGGCAGCGTCACATGCCACAAGCGGCGCATCCGCGAGGCGCCGTCCATCCCTGCCGCTTCGTACAGCGCGGGGTTGATGCCGGTCAGCGCGGCCAAATAAATAATCATATTGAAACCGAATTCCTTCCAGACGTCCGTGCCGACCGCGAGGAACGGGAACAGCGTCGCGTTCGCGAAGAAATTGGTTGCTTTCAGACCGAAGACCGACAGGATGCCATTGATCGGACCGTCGAAGGAGAACAGATCGAGCACGATCCCCCCGAGAATGACCCATGACAGAAAGTGAGGCAAATAGACGATGGTCTGTACCCACTTCTTAAGTACGGTCAGGCGCAGTTCGTTAAGCAGCAAAGCGAAGACAAGCGGTACGAGCAGATTGGCGATGATCTTCATCACCGCGATGAATATCGTGTTGAAAAAGATGCTTCTGGTATCGCTGAGCGTAAACATGTAGCGAAAATTTTCCAAACCGACCCAATCCGAGCCGAACATGCCTTTGACGGGGCTGAAATGTTCGAAAGCGATGACGATTCCGAACATTGGGAAAATACTGAATACTCCGAGCCAGACAAGGCCGGGCAGAAGCATCAAGTAGTAATGCTTGGCAAATCCTTTGGTATTCACTCGTTATCCCTCCCCAACTCTTCCAATGGCGGGCAATGAAAAGGGGCTCGCTTGAAGCCAAGCCCCTCCGTTCAACCTCTAATTACTTCACTGCTTCGGCGACTTCGGCCGTAATTTGATCGCCGCCTTGTTTCTTCCAGTCGGCTACGAATTTGTCGAACGTATCGAGCGACGCTCCGCCGACGACGATTTTCAGGAAGGTTTCGTCTTCCATCTTCTTCAGGTTGACCCATTTCGTTTCCATCGCGTTCGTTTGCGAGTACAGCAGGCTGCTCACCCGGTTCATCGGCACGTCCACGAACGGCGCGACGCCGACCATGACGGAGTACAGCCGCGTCCATGCGCCCATATCGGCCGTCGGATTCCAGTATTGGATATCCATCTTGTCGTACGGCTCCAGCTTCACCTTCTTGATGCTGTTCAGGTCTCCCGCGAGCAGCTTGTATTCCGGCTTGTCCGCGAAATCCTCCGGCGTTTTCGTGCCGGCGAGCACGTCGCGCACCGCTTGCACGGTGAATTCCGATTCGTCGGACGGTCCAAGCGCGAGGCGAACCGGGTAGAAACCGATCGAGCCTTTCGTCAGATCGAATTTGCTTTCGTCGCGAAGCAGCAGGTTTTGCAGCTTAATGACGGATTCGGGATTTTTGTAGTCTTTGGAGACGACTACGAATTGTCCGGCCGGCGCGCTCAGATGCGGGCTGAATTGGCCTTGGGCGTCCAGCGGCAAGGCATATGCCTGCCAGTTGGCTTTCGGGTTTTGCTTGATCGCGTCCGTAAGCGGGCCGTAACCCATCCACCACGGCGCGAAGAACATGCCCGTTTGGCCGCTGACGATCGACTCGCCGGAATCCGTGCGGATCGCCATCTGTTGGTCGATCAAGCCTTTCGCGTACAGATCATGAAGCTCGCCGAGCGCTTCCTTCGTCTGCGGCAGCGTCGAGCCGTAGGCCGGATTGCCGTCCGCGTCTTTGACCCAGTACCCCGGGTAAGCGCCGTAAGCCGAGAAGATCGGATCGAAGCCGTACAGGTTATTCGCGGAATCCAGGAAGTTCGCGTACATTTTGCCGCTGCTGGACGGTCCGGCGATTCCGATCGTATCGGCCTTGCCGTTGCCGTCCGGATCATTCTTGACGAACGCTTCGGCGACCTTCTCCAGATCGGCCATCGTCTTCGGCGGCTGCAAGCCCAGCTTGTCCAGCCAGTCCTTGCGGATCCACATCTCGTGGATGCCGGCATCCTCGGCCTGCGGCAGCGCCATGATCTTGCCGTCGAACGTGACGGTATCCATCGCGCGCTTGTTCGAATCCTGCAGCACGCGCTTCAGAGCCGGCGACGCGTATTGATCGAACGCGTCCGTCAAATCGGCCAATTGACCGTTCTCGTACATATTCCGCAGCTGCTGCGCGTTGACGACCATCGCGTCCGGCAGGTCGTTGCTCGAGATGGACAAGCTGACTTTCTGATCGTAGTTGGTCGGCGACGCCGTGAAGGCGTTGGTGACGTCGATGTTCAGGTTGTCTTTGATGTAGCGCGTGAATTGGTTGTTTTCCGGCGTGTCTCCGGCCGGGAGCGATTTGTCGGCGGGATCGACCTTCATGCCGACCGCGAGCGACACCGGCTCCGCGTATTTACCGAATGGATCCGCCGGTGCGGAGGCAGTGTTCCCCGACTGGTTGCCGCCGTTGTCCGATGCCGCGTTCGTGTTCGAATCCGAGTTCGAACTGCAAGCGCTGATCAGCAGCGCTGTCGTCAATAATGCCGCAACGGCCGACATGCTTTTTCTTTTGTTCTTCAACTTGCTCCCCTTCTTTCCGACTAGTCATCGTTCTTGCTCCATAAATATAACGCATCCATAGCTCCCATTAAGACGGGAAGCGGTTTGGAGATCATGGGGAGAGATGTGCGGGATTGCTGCGCCTCAGGACTGTTCATGTCCGGATCGGACACTTGTCCGCCTTATGGAATCGGACATATGTCTACCCTGCGGCGCATTCGGCGGCAGGAGTGCGACATATGTCCGATTCGGGGATAGGGTATTACGTCCTATTCCTTGCGATGGATTTTGCGGAAGGCGCTCGGCAGTTCGCCGGTCTGATCGCGAAATACCGTGCTGAAATACTTGCCGTCCAAATACCCGGTCTTCTCGGCAACCCACAGGATCGGCATATTCGTATGCACCAGGTATTCCTTGGCTTTGTCCACTCTCGCCTGACGCACGTACTCGTTGAACGTCTTTCCGACGATGTCCCGGAAGCATTGGCTGAAATAACTGCGGCTCATGTTGACCCGCTTCGCGATATCGGCGGCGTACAGTTGTCCGGCCAACTGCTCTTGGATCAATTGGACGGCCTTCTTGACGGCATCTTGGACTTCCTGCGAATAATGCGGCGATCCCAATGCTTTGCCGAGCGCCCCCCTGATCCGGTTCAGCCAATCCGCGACCGCCTGCCAATCGGCGAAGACCTCCGGCAGTTCCAGCCGGTCCGCCAAAATCGAGCCGTACAGCGCATTCCATTCCTCCGTCAGCCTGCTCAGCAGCCCCATCAGCCTGTCCGAAGAAAGGTTCATGGCACATAGCTTGTCCAGAAGAACTTCGAAGCCTTCGTCGTCCTGTACCCAGCCGGGAGACAGCCAATGCTCGGCGGCATCGGATAGTTGGTCTTCGTTCACGTCCGGCCGTGACTCCCGCGCTTCCGGGACATGACGATCCTCGATGCCTTCGGCGGAAGTCTCGGTCTCGCCGCCCGACTGCGGCCGCTTCTTCTCTTCCTCCGCGATCCGCTCGCGAATGCGCGCCAGGATTTCGGAGAAGCGGTCGGCCGTCAGCTCCACTTTGGCGATGTAATCGATGGCGCCGAGCCGCAGCGCCTCCTGGATATATTCAAAATCCTGGTGAAGCGTCAGGACGATAATATACAGCCGCGGATAACGCTTGCGGACGATCCGCATCAGCTCGATGCCGGACATGACGGGCATCGCCAGGTCCGTCAGCATCAAGTCCACCTCGTGCTCCGCCAGAAATTCGATGGCCTTCTCCCCGTTCTTGGCTTCGCCCACCACCTGCATGCCGTATTCCGCCCATGGCAAGGACGTGATCAAGCCCTGCCTCACCAATTTCTCGTCGTCCACGACCAGTACCCGAATCACGGCGTATCCTCCTTCGATATCGGCAAGCTTAGATAGATGCTCGTCCCTTGTCCGGGCGCGCTCACGATATGTATCCGCGCTTTGCCGTTGTAATACACTTCCAGCATCCGTTTCACGTAATTCATGCCGATGCCCATGCCTACCTTCTCCCGCTCCATTTGTTCGTTGTGGAGCAGCTTGGCGATGGCTTCCTGCGTCATGCCGGAGCCGTTATCCTGTATGGAAATCTCGATCATTTCCTGCGCCTTGACCCGAACCTGGATGATCCCGTTGTCGCTGAAGCCGTGATAGAGCGAATTCTCCACCAGCGGCTGCAGGATGAAGCGGGGAATCGGCATGTCGAGCAAGCTCTGATCCACTTCGATATCCACCTGGAACTCAAAATCGTAGCGGACCTTCTGCAGGATCAAATACTGCTTGAGCGCGTCCACCTCGTCGCGGATCGTCGAGGACTGGCCGAGCTTGCCCAAGTTATAGTGCAGCAGCTTGTTGAGCGACGTGATGATCCGGTCGATCTCGCCTTGCCCGTTCATGACCGCGAGCCAATGCACCGTGTCCAGCGTATTCATCAGAAAATGCGGATTGATCTGGTAGAGCAGCTTCTCGACCTCCAAGTCGGCTCTCCTTTTCTCCTTATGCTGAACCTCCACGAACAGGTCCCAGATCTGCGTCTTCATGTCGCGGAACTGCTCCAGGAGCTGATCGAATTCCGGGATCCGGGTCTGGACGAGCACGGACGGCGTCTTGTTGCTGGTCATCAGTTTGATTTCCTTGTTGAAGTTCGATAACGGGCGATATACCATTTTCCACAGCAGCCAAGCCATGAACACGCTGACCCCGAGGAAGAACAGCGAGGACACGAGTGTCTGCAGAAACCATTTGTTCATTTCCTTGTTGTAATCCGCGTTCGAGATGACGGACACGATGCTCCAGCCTTGGTTGCTGGTCTCGTCGAACCAATAAAATTCCTTGTTCAAGCCGTGGGATTTGTCTGGCGAATCGCTGGTGAACGCCGAGTCGAGCGGGTATTCGTCCGGAATCTCGCTGTAGGTGATTTTGCGGTTGTTGTCCAGGAACAGATAGTACGCATGCTGCGGGTTCTCGCCGTTGTCGAGCAGGCTTTCCGTCAGCTTGAAATTGCTCTCGATATAGACGTACACGTCGTCACGGCTTGGCAGATCGACCTTCCGCAGCGCGGACAGCACGTAGTTATTGTTGAAGCGGTCGTAGCTGATATGCGGGCCGTAATAGGTAATGCCGTAATATTCGGTCAGCAGCGGGAGCGTATTCGGATCGAAATCGGGCTTGACGCCCGTATTCTCGAACTGGTGCAGCCCGTCCTTCTGGAAGTAGTACATCGTGAGCCCGACGTTCGTATTGGTAAAGGTGATCAGGTTGAGCTCGGCGTTGATCTGCGTCGTCATCTGCGATCGTTCGTAGGCGTTGTTGGAGGTGAGCAGAATCTCCAAATCCCGGCCGATCGAGCCTTTGAAGGCGAGCTGCTCCGAGACCGAATTCAAATTCCCGATGGCATTTTCGAGGGAAAGCTCGACCTGCCTCAGATTGCTTTGCAGGTTATCTTGGATTTTGTTCGTCAGGATCGAATAAATCGTGTGGTAAGAGATGAAGAATACAAAAATAAACGGCAGCAGGGAGCTGATTAAAAAAAGAATGATGATTCTTTTTTTCAACGTCATGGACCTGCCGCTTGGCCGTTGCATGGTTCGGTCGGTGCTCTTCATCGCGCTTGCCTCTCTTTGATTATGCCGCTTTTTCCCTTATCATGTCACGATTCGACAAACCGCGCAACACGGAATGGATCGTTCGGCTGTAATCGCCGCTCCGCGCGCTTCTCGTTAGCATGGCCGGAAATCAAGCGGCTAACACGAATATTCGCCTGCTCGCAGCCGAGATCGTTTCCTTCGGAACGCAAATAAAAACGGCAGGCGGACGCTGTGTCAGCGTCCGCCTGCCGGGTTATCGTACGAGCCTCGAATCATGGAATTTCATTCGATTCAGAATAATTGATATCCGGTCGATTTGAAATCAGATCAAGTTTGCTGCCGTGAGCAATTGGTACAGCACCTTCGCCGCCGCTTCGCGCGTCGTCGGCATCGCGGGATCGAAGAAGAGCTGTCCTTGCTTCTCGAGTCCCTGCATCAAGCCGGCATCCGTTACGGCTTGGATGCTTTCTTGCGCATACGAGCCGAACGTTGAGGCATCGGCATAAGGGCGATCCGGCGTGCCGCTCGTTTTGTCGATATGCAGCAGCTTGATGGCTCTCGCCAGCATCACGGTCAGATCCTGACGCGTGATTTGATCGTTCGGTCTGAATTTGCCGTCGCTGCCCGTGATCAGTCCAGCCTTATAGGCCGCGGCCACGTCTTGGGCAAACCATTCCGTTCCGCGGATATCGGAGAACGGCGCGGATGGGGAGCGTTTGTCCAAGCCGATCGCATTCACCAGCATGGCGGCGAATTCCGCCCGCGTGACGGACTTCTTCGGCGAGAACGCGGAATCGGAAGTGCCGTTCAAGATGAATTTGTCCGCAAGCGACTGAATTTGCTCCGCTGCCCATGAGGCTGTCGTATCCGTGAACGCGACATGACGCGTTGCGACGGCATACACGGAGAAGCCTGGGCGATTAATGGAGACGAGCGTACGACCGTCTGCCGTTTTCTTGAAGGCGGCAGGGACGGGATACACGCTGCCGTCTTCGGCATAGAGCGCGCCGGCCGTGCTTGCATCGATGCCTTTGTCCAACAGGAACGCGCGGCGAACCGCTTGTTCTGGCGCGAAGGCAACCGGCCTTTCCACTCCGCCTGCGATCGTATGCGCTTCGAATTCATACGGCGTGCCAAGCACGGTTGCAGTCGGATAACCCTTGGTAAACATCGATGCTTGATCGGCGGCTTGATTGATCTCGAGCTCGAAATCGGCATCGATTCCTTTGAGCGCCGACAACGGGATCGCAACCGAAGCGTCGTTCCACGTGAAAGCAACGGTTCCTTGCCCGGAAGCCGATTGCAGCAGCTTCACCTGCGCGGCCGTCAAGAAGAGGCGCGCATCGGCGGCGGATGCATCCGCGGATGTCGCGGCGACGGAGAAGGCAAACGGAGCGCCGTTCGCGCTGTCGATCGCTTTCTGAAGCTCGGCATCCGTTACGGTGACGACCGTTTGGTTATCCTTCACTTCGCTAGCGCTTGTCAGCGACACCAGCTTCTGATCGAATGGCACGACGGAAGCCAGCGTTTCCGAGATTGGCGTCGTTACCGGTTCGGTCGGCACGCCGCCTCCGCCGTTACCCGGATTGGTCGGGGTTCCCGGATCGCCAGGATTGCCCGGCTCATCCGGATTGCCCGGTTCCTCGGTACCGTCCGGCTCATCCTGGACATAGATCATCGAGCCGGCCGATTGGACAAGATCCGCGTTGCCTCCTCCTATGAGATGCGCCACGATCAATTGCAGCACGTACTGTCCTTCCGGCAGCTGCTTGATGGTCTCGAACCCGTTCTCGTCCTCGGTCTCGTCGGTATAGGTGCCATCCAGCTTCTCGATCCGAAGATCGCCGGCCGGCAGCGAATTCAAGCTTTGCGTCTCTTCATCGACATTGTACATATACGCCAGCGTGCCCACGTATTCTTCGTCCATGTTATAGGCATAGACCGCGGCGTAGTTCATGGAATCGTCGGCCAACGTCGCCGTGATGTCGATAGGCGACTCAGGCACGATTTTTTGGCCGGACAGGGCGAAGTTTTGCAGCGTGAAGTCGTTATCGGCCACGTCGTCGCCGACATGGATAACGAACGGCAGATGAAGCGCGGGCTTCCCGTCGCCGCTTTCCAATTTGACTTCTCCTTCGTACACGCCATGCGCGGCATCGCTCTTGGCTGCAGCCGTCAAAGTGAATGCGTGGCTGGAAGCGGCATCCGCGGTGATGGTATTGGTGCCGGCATCAAGTCCGCCCAGCTCCACAGCGACGTCGTTCACGTCCGGCGTCGCGATCGGATCGGACGGATCCGATGTCACGCTCGGGTGCATGATCACGGAAGCCGTGTACGTCACCGGGCTGTCCGAGAAGTTCTTCAGCCGAAGCGGTTTGGACAGCGGATCGGCTCCGGGCTCGATCGCCCCGAAGCTTACGCTGCTCGCTTCGCTGTCGATGATTTTCGCATTCATCTTCTCGTCGTAGATCGTGATCGGATCCATGGCTTCCACGATCGCCGGCGTCAGGATGGCGTTCGCCACGTCCGCCCGTCCGGCGCCTTGGGAATAGACGTCGTATTGCGTGCCGTTCTCGTCATGCAGCGTATCCGACGTATTGGCGAGCGCGGCGCGCACGTCGCGCGGCGTCCAGTCGGGATGCTCTTGCTTCATGAGCAGGGCCAATCCGGCAATATGCGGCGTAGCCATGCTCGTGCCGCTGATCCGGTAGTAGGCCGTGTCATAATCGGGAATCGGTTCGTACCCGTAATCGACTTCCCCGTAAGCGGGCCATGTAGAGCGGATGTTCACGCCCGGCGCGGTAATATCCGGCTTGATGCTGTAATTGCCGTCCGAGTTCGGACCGCGCGAGCTGAAATCGGCGATCGTGTCGCCGGGCAGCACCGTCTCGGGATAATCCGCTCCGAATGCGAATTGCAGAGGCTTGCCTTCGTTCGCGGGATCGAGGATCTTCCTTGCCAGCGCCCTTCCCTCGGAACCCGACATGTCGAAGGCTGGAATATAGTCGGAGTTTTCGCCAAGGAAGGCGATCGAACCGATCTTGCCGTCCCGATCCGCGATATGCTCGGAGAGGTCGGCTTCGTTCGTATCCGTAACCTCTTTGCCGTTAAAAATGACGATCGCTTTCGCGCCGTGCTGCTTGGCGATCGCGATCTTGTCCACGAACGCAAGCACGCCGCGCGAGGCGAGAACCACTTTGCCCGACACGTCGGTCGTGTAATCGTCGTCGTTGCCCAGGCCGACGTACACGGCATCCTGCGGATCCGTTCCCAATATCTCGCCGAAGTTCGATTGATTGTCCTGCCA
The DNA here is from genome assembly GCF_059383675.1 of Paenibacillus sp. J22P277. NCBI lineage: Bacteria > Bacillati > Bacillota > Bacilli > Caryophanales > Paenibacillaceae > Paenibacillus > Paenibacillus sp. J22P277. Next base: position 208,669 of record NZ_JBXENS010000005.1, on the reverse strand, counting down.
AGCCATGGCATCGAGCGAATACGGCGGTTGATCAACCGACAGCGAATCCGTGAAGCTGCCGCCGAAGTGGCGGCTGGTGCTCGTGGCCGCCGCGACCGATATGCCCAGCTGCGCGCTCGCCGGGGATCCCATGGAATAGTAATAGTAACCGTCGGCCGCGGCATTGCCGTTCGCCACGACCGCGATCACGCCGGATAGCACGGCATTGTTGACGGCGATGGAGTCGGGCGAATTCGGACTTTTCTCCATATCCGAGCCCAAGGACATGTTAATGACGTCCATGTGGTCCTTGATGGCATGCTCGATGCCGTCGATGACCTGGGCGGATGAGCCCGTCACATCGACTTGTTGCTTGTCCTCGTTCCATTTCGCCCCTAACACCTTATAGGAATAGAGGTCGGCCTCGTACGCGATCCCCTTCTGCACGAGCTCCGCATTCGGGTTCGCCGCGCGGCCTGCGATGGTTCCGGCAACGTGCGTGCCGTGTTCGGAGCCCGCAAAGCCGTAGCTGATGTTCGGGACGTCCTCGTACGGGTCGTTATCCTTATAGTAGGAATCGTACCCCCCTTTGTAGGCGCCTTTCAGATCGGGATGGTCATAATCGATGCCCGTATCGATGACGCCGATCTTCATGCCTTTCCCCGTCAAGCCGTTCATCCAGGCGGTATCCGCTCCGATTTGCTTGATGGGATCGATATCGTAGTTGATTTCGCTTGCGCCATCCGCGCCGTATTCGGGCGTTGCAGGCATCGGGATCGGATAATAAGTGCGGTTCTTGCTGATCGCCTTTACGCCGGCCATTTGCGCCAGCTTCGGAATTTCATTGGCGCTGACGGTCACTTCCATGCCGTTCAACACCGTATCGTACTGATAGTTCACGGTCATGGCGACGCCCTTGCTGCCCGCGGCGCTGACGAACGACGTTTGCTCCGCCTTGACCGCGCGCTGAACCGAATCAGGCGAGAACGAGCTTCTCGTCAGCTCCGATGCATACTTGGCGACGGACACCGGCTGCGCGCTCAGCTGCACGATCACGTTGACCTTGTCGGTCGAGGTCGTATCGAGGCTCGGATCGATGGTCGCGCCCGGATTGCCGGAAGCGCCGCTGCCGGCGGGATTGAGCGCCTTCAGCTCGCTTAGGTTCGAAGGAAACAGCGGACCGCCGGGATGAAGGATATTGGCGAGATTCGTCTCCGCTCCGGCCGCTTCGCTTGCGTGGCCGAACGGAGCCGTCAGCAGCATGGCGGCCGTGAGGAGGGCGACCGATTGTTTGATCATGGATTTAGCCAATTTGCGATTCCTCTTTTCCTATGATTGATGAATGATGACCTTTTACTGCGTGACGGACAAGGCGTCGAACGAGACGATCGTGCCGCCCGACTGCGGATTTTTCTCGCCCAGGTTGACGATCTTAATCGTGTGGGCGCCCGAAGTGAGAATGTTCGATTCGAAGACGACGGTACGATAATGGTCGGCTTCGCTGTACAGATCGACCGCGTCCGGCGTAACCAGCTTGTCGTCGATGTAGATATTCGCTTTGCCGCGGTCCTTGCCGACGAGCGCATACAGCTTCACCTGCGTGCCCTCGAACTTCAATTTCGCGTAGCTGCCCGCTTTATCCGAGTAGATGGCTCTGCCTCCGAGATGCTTCACGCTGTAGTTCGTCGTCCATTGCCCCGAAAGCGTCAAACCGGGATCGTTGTCTTGTACCAAATTCGCGACATTGAACGCATCGACGTTGATGAACGTGCCGTCGGATTTCTTGGCGGACGGATCGTGCTTGCCGGTCCATACGATCTTGATCGCATGCTGGCCGAACGGCAGCATCTTCTCGAACACGATCTGTTTGTTCAGCGATTTGGCGCTGTACAGCGAAGGCGAAGCCACTTTCGCGCCGTCGACGTAGACGTCGGCGATCCCTTGATCCGCGTTCTTGGAGCCGATCCAGGAGAAATAGCTGCCGACGAAGGCGAATTCGACTTTGCCCGCGGCATCGATTTCCTTCTTGCTGCTGCCCGAATAGGCGCTGCCGTCCATCTGCTTCCAAGGTCCGGAGAAGGCGAGCGAACTGCTGGAATCCTCGTAGTCGCCGATCTGGTTATCCCGCTGGAGCGTCAGGCTGTACGCGCCTTTGCCTTTATGCGCGAAAACGTCCAGGTAGTAAGTGCCGCTCGTCGTTACCTTGTAATCGAAGGATTCCGAGGATGTCTTGTCGTTCTCGGAGTAAGCGAGCATATGATCGTTCAGGTTCACGGTCGTTGCGTCCGGCGCGTACAGATAGAGATCGAAATCCGCGTTCTTGTCGCCGGTCATCGAGACGCTGATATTCTCGCCGGCATGGAGCTCGACCGCATAGACGTCGTTCAGGTCAGAGCTGTCATCCAAGCGATTGGAGATGCTGTCGCCGGTGAACGGCGAACCGGGAATCTCGTCGTCGGTCAACGCCTGATACGCGTTGATCATCCGGCCGCTGGCTACTTTCCCCGACAACGAACTGATCTTGGTGCCGCTGTTGATCACCCGCTGCTTGACGGCCAGCGCGCTGAGCGAAGTCTCTTGGCCAAGCACCAGCGCCGCTGCGCCAGCCGCATGCGCGGCGGCGATCGAGGTGCCTCGCATGTAGCCGTAGCTGCTGCCTTTAAAATCCTTCGTCACGTTCAACAGGTCGATCTTGGCAATCGAAGGATCCCGCGAAATGATCCAGTTGTAGCTGTCTTTGTCCTCGTCGAGCGGGTAGTCCTTATAGTCGTAAATCGTGCCGGACACCCCGATTGCGTTGCTGTAGAAATACTGATCCATGAAAGCAAGGTGCAGGACATCCTTGACGAAAGGCGTGTCAATGATGCTTGAAGCTTCTTCGCCCATGTATTCCGTCGGTCCGTTCAGCACGTTCGTGCCGGTCAGCATCAGATGACCGCCGCCGTGCAGAAAATCCGTCAGGTTCTTCTGATCGTTCGCGGTCAGGTTGGAAACGTAAAACCGGTCCGCCATGCCCGTAAACCAGATCACGGCGTCGTACGCCTGCATTTTCGCCAGCGTCGGGCCGTCGCCTCCGTCCGGCGAGGCTTGCACGATATCGACCCCGGCGTAATCCTGAAGAAGGTCGGTGTACTTCGCCAGTTTGCTGGCGCTTGGAAGGGCCGTGTAATTCGAGAGGTCGTCCTGAACAAGGAGAATTTTACGGTCCGGATCGCTTTTGGATACCTCGAGGTAGTCCATGGCCGTGTCGAACGCGTCTTGACGATAGTCATAGTCCGCGTCTTCCTCGTCCAGGATGTTCTCGAAGGCAATGCCGTTGAAGATCGCCTTGGAGCCGTTCGCGGGATCGTGGATCTCCGCCGCCAAGCCGGTGTTCGATACCGGAACCGCGGCCGCGATCGCCTCCCCGGGGGCAGCGACGTCAACGGACGCAAAGCCGATATTGGCATCGTTGACAATACGGCCTTCGTTATCGATTCCCGTCACCGAGAGGATGTTCGGGCTGTCGAAAGCAGCGGGGTAAGACGGCGTGCCGTCGATGTTCACCTGATAATCGCCCGCTCCCGTCACGAACAGCATGGAGGAAGAGTCGATGGCATCCTTAAAGGCTTGGCTGTATTCGAAGGTTTGCGCGCTGATGTCGGCGATTTGAGCGCCGTTGTTGTCGGCATATTCGATGGCTTCGATCAGGTCGGACACGTAACCGTTATCCGCGCCGATGTATTTGAGCGGCATGATCTTGACGTTCGGCGCAATGCCCGCCAAGCCGGTTCCGTTATTGACGGAGCCCGCGATGATGCCGGCTAAAGCCGTGCCTTCCGAGTTCAAGTCGAGTTCGGAATAAATTTGGTTATTGTCCTCGACGAAGTTCCAGCCGTGCACGTCGTCGGCGTAATGATTGTTGTCGTCATCCGTTTCGTTGCCGGCCCGCTCCTTCGGATTGGTCCAGATGCTGTCCGCCAGGTCCGGATGGTCGATCTGAATGCCGGTGCCCATCACCGCGACGACCACGTCCGGATTCCCCTTCGTGACCGTCCACGCTTCAGGCGCTTTGATATCGAGTCCCGGAAGGCCTGGATACCCTTCCTGGAACGGATTGTTCAAGTTGAAAGGCGGGGTTTGCCCCGTATTTTGCAGCGCCCATTGCCTGTCGAAGTACGTATCGTCCGGTTGCGTCACGTCTTGGGCGATTTTCTTGATTTGATTCAGGCTGTCGGCCGATGTGCCGGATTTGTACAGTTTGCGGTCGGGTTCGGCATAGAGCACGTTCGGGTCGTCGTTCAGTTTGTCGAGCAGCGATTTCACGTCGTCGGCAGAGGTTAGCTCGATGACGGTGGCATCGATGCCTGCCAGTTTCGCGCTGCTTTTCGTCTTGCCGGCGGGCAGAATCGAAGCAGCGGCCGAAGCATGACCCTGCTTGTATTTCACGATGATCCGGTCGACGCCCTCAAGGCTCTTGTCGGATGTTGGCGGAACGGCTTTCACGTCGTTCGAAGCGCCGGCTTTCGGCGCGATTTGCACGATGTTTTCTTTGGGAGCCGTCTTGGCTGTCCAAGTGCTTTTCTTCGGATTCGCCTCGGCCGCATGGGTCAAAGCGGGACTAACGGAGCCGATCATAAGCGAAGATAATGCCGTGATCGCGATCGACTTTATTACCTGTTCTCGTTTCAAGTTGTCGCCCTCCTGTTTGACAATAATGTTGAACTATGTAGGCTGCGGCAAGCTTCCGGATCCCCCGCGCTTTAACCTCCTCTACCATTTTGAATCTAGCACGATTTAATAGAGCTGGAACATCATGTTGCGAATTGTAGCATAGTGCAAATTCCTTATCAATCGTCCGACAAAAATATTTTCTATTTTCTGGTGATAAACAGGACTTGACTCCAAAGTATATACGACTTAAGACATAACTTATTATGTTATATCCACGTAACTAATTTCGTTATTTATTTCAATTTCGCTATTTTCTCACCTGATATTAAAAAAGATTTAGCCAATTATTCCAGCAAAGCGTTAATTAATTAAAGTAATTTAGCCGAATAAATTCCAATTTCAGTAACTCAGTACAAAGGATTTGTCTACTTTCCTCATGACTTCATGTGAGGTTTATAATATGAAAATGATGTAAACCCCTTGGTTCCATCGTATCTTCCGGTCTCTCGCAACAAATAGCAGTATACAAATAGTGCAAATAAATAACTAGCTTCTGATGACCCCTTATACCGCGTTTTAACGTCGCGGAAGGTCACTGAAAAACAAAAAGCTCAAGCCGTGCTGGCTTGAGCTGATCGTTTGACTAAACGATTTACGCGTAATGACGGATTCGATCTATCCCCCCAAATGCCGGATAATTCCGATCGAAAGTATGGACGATTGCCTACTCGGCAAACTAGGTGCTTATCCAGGAAGATTTCACTAGACGGAAAGGCTATCTTCTCCGTAAATTGTCGTTTCTTGGCGAAATCAGCACCGGCGATCTTCATGCATCATAGATTGTACTTCAGCCGTTCCGTTGAAAATGCTCACAAAAAAAGCCGCGTTATACGCGGCTGGACAATAAAAAATCCCCGAACGCGAAGTTCGGGGATTCATGGCTGCTTACAGTTTTACGACGTTCTCGGCTTGTTGGCCTCTGTTGCCTTGAACGATGTTGAACTCGACGCGTTGGCCTTCGTCCAACGATTTATAGCCGTCGCCGGCAATCGCGCTGAAATGCACGAATACGTCTTGGCCGCCTTCTACCTCGATAAAACCAAAGCCCTTTTCTGCATTAAACCATTTCACTGTTCCTGTTTGCATGGAAACACCTCCAAAAATTACATGAATTTTCCATATTAGAAAAATTCACATATTGCACAAGGTTGATATCAAAACATTAACCCTGTGCAAAATGTGAATTAAGGTCAAAATCTCAATGCGTTTATCATAGCACATTGCGGGCAGAACTGCAATTGTATTCGCTTTCCGAATTAAATATTCCCTACCCCTCCTTTTCCCTTGCGCGAGTTCCGGTTATTGCCGCTCCGATATGATACACTTGATTCGTTCGATACAGTAGAGGAGTTATTCGATGAACTTACTCGGCAGCACGAAACACCTGCGCAAGATCGTTGCGCCTTACGAGAAATCGAGCGTATGGCGGAGCGTATGGCAAATGTTCAATACCTTTGCCCCCTTATTCATCCTGTGGTACGTGGCATATTTGAGTCTTTCCGTTTCCTATTGGCTGACGCTGCCGCTAACCGTCATCACCGCGGGATTGCTGGTTCGGGTGTTCATTATTTTCCACGATTGCTGCCACGGCTCATTCTTCGCGAATCGAAGGGCCAACGAAATCGTCGGCGCGATTGCCGGCATCTTGACTTGCTGTCCGTTAAATCAATGGCGTTACAGCCACTCCATGCATCATGCTACCAACGGCAACCTGGATCGACGGGGAACCGGCGACATCCGGACGCTGACGGTCCAGGAATACCTGGCCCTGCCTTTCTACAAGCGGATGGGCTATCGGATTTACCGCAATCCGTTCGTCTTGTTCGGACTCGGTCCCATCTTCGTCTTCCTGTTCCAGTACCGCTTCAACCGCAAGGAAGCGAAAATCAAAGAACGGCTGAACACGTATATCATCAATGCCGGCATCGTCGCCGCGGCGGGGCTGCTGTGCTGGGCTTTCGGCTGGCAGGCTTTCCTGTTGATCCAAGGACCGACTTTCTTGATATCGGGCATCGTCGGCTTCTGGCTGTTCTATGTGCAGCATCAGTTCGAGCACAGCTACTTCGAGAAGGGCGAGAACTGGAATTACGTCGACGCGGCGCTCCAAGGAAGCTCGTTCTACAAGCTTCCGAAAGTGCTGCAATGGTTCACGGGAAACATCGGGTACCATCATATCCATCACTTGAGCCCGCGCGTGCCGAACTACTACCTGGAACGCACGCATGACGAGAACGAGATGCTTCAGAGCGACCATCCGATTACCCTGTTCACCAGCCTGCGCTCGTTTCGCTTTCGCATATGGGATGAGCACCGCAAGCAATTGATGGGCTTCGGGTACATCAAACGCTTCAAGCTCGAGCAAAGCAAGAGCGGCGGCGCCTGAGCACTACAGCGTACGGACATGGCATTTCTCATAGCGGTCAATACGGGCAGCTCGCCGGGCTGTCCGTATTATTTTGGCGAAGTTACGCGACCGCCGCCAACATGCATCGTCCAAGTACGATTCCGTCGGCATGAGAGATTCGAAAAAGCACAGCGCGAGCTCGCTAATCGCAAGCCCACAAAAGTCCCGCCCCTCATCGCCAACGCCGAACAAACGCGTATCGTCCCTAGAAGGATGGTACGCGCTTGTTCGGGTTTAAGCGATTACTTCCCGATATCGGTTACCGGTTACCTGTACGCCGGCAGCAAATCGCCGTAAGCTTCAAGCATCTCGTCCACCATTGCCTTGATCGTGTCGATGGGCAGCTCGGAGGACGTGTGCGGATCGAGCAGTGCCGCATGGTAGATATGCTCGCGCTTTCGGGTGACCGCCGCCTCGATGGTAAGCAGCTGCATGTTGATGTTCGTCCGGTTCAGCGCGGCGAGCTGCGGCGGGAGCGCGCCGAAGCGCGTCGGCGTGACGCCTTCGCCGTCCACGACGCAGGATACCTCCACGCAAGCCTCCTCCGGCAAATTCGAGATCAACCCTCCGGTGTTCAGCACGTTGCCCGCGATTTTGTAAGGCACGTTCGTCTCCATGGCTTCCATAATATAGGAGGCGTATTCATGCGTGCGCACATGCGTCACCGACGCGTTGCGGACCAGATCGTTCATCGCCCGTTCCCAGTACGTTTTGCCGCTCTCGCCCCATCCCTTGTAGTTCTCCGTCGGGATATTGTATTTCTCCAGCAGCTCCGGATAGGCATTCTTGATGAAGTAAGGCAGGTATTCGGCGCCGTGCATGCTGGATTCGGTCACGTAATGACCGAAGGTATTCATGATCTCGTACCGGACCATGTCGTCATGCGGTCCCGGTCTTGCCGCCGCTCTGCGCTTGATCTCCGGGTAAAGATCCTCGCCGCCACGCGTGATGTCGAGCAGCCATGCCTGATGATTGATGCCGGCGATCCGCCAGCGGACATTCTCTGCGCTCATGCCGAGCCCTTCGAGCAGCTCCTTCGCGCAGACCTGAACGCTGTGGCACAGCCCTACCGCCTTGATGCCGGTTTCCCGCAATACCGCGCCCGTCAGGATCGCCATCGGATTGGTATAGTTCAGGAACCACGCGTCCGGGCACAGCTCCTCCATGTCGCGCGCGAATTCGAGCATGACGTCTATCGTCCGCAACCCGCGCATCAATCCGCCCATGCCGAGCGTATCCGCATAGGTTTGCTTCAAGCCGTATTTGCGCGGCAGCTCGTGATCGCGCCGGATGACCGGCTCGAATGCGCCGACGGAGATGGCGTTAATGACGTAATCCGCGGCTTTGAGCGCCTCGCGCCTGTCGGCGTACGCTTTGATCGTCGCTTTCCCGCCGAGGTTGGCGTTCAGGTTGAGCAGCATTTTCTCCGATTCCTTCAGCCGTTCCAAATCGATGTCGTGCAGCGCGATATGCGCGTCGGCCAGCGCCGGCGTCAGCATGCAGTCCCCGAGTACGTTTTTGACGAATATGGTGCTTCCCGCACCGATGAAGGCGATTTTTGGCATGGCTTCTTCCTGCTCCTTTTTCCGTATGCTTAGATGTCGAACGATAAATGCCGCCTTGGCGCCCGAACGGACGCGGCCGGCCTTCCGCCGGTCATGTCCGTTCACGCAGTCTTTCGGCGTTACCTTTGCGCTCTTTTACGCGTTGCGCCTCTCTTGCCTCGCTAGCCTTTCACGCTGCCCATGACGATGCCCTCCGCGAAATACTTCTGCAGGAACGGGTAGACGAGCAGCACCGGAATCACGGCCACGAATACTTGCGCCGCTTTCGAGGTGCGATCGGATACTTCCGACCAGTTCAGCAGGTCCTGGGCCGTCACGAGCGACAGGTCGCGGTTGACGATCACCGTCTGCAGATAGCTCTGCAAGGGGTAATGCTCTGGCCGGTTCATGAGGATCAAGCCGTCGAACCACGCGTTCCAATGCGTCACGATGCAGAACAAGGTCAGCGTCGCGACCGCCGGCGCCGACAACGGAACGGCGATCCGCCACAGCGCCTGCCACCTGCCCGCCCCGTCGATCTGGGCGGCTTGGTCGATCTCGTCCGGCAGCGATTTGAAGAAATTGAGCAGCAGGATGACATTGAAGACCGGCACGGCCCCCGGCAGGATCATGGCCCAGAACGTATCGATGATGCCCGTCAGCTTGATGGTCATGTACCACGGAATAAGTCCGCCGCTGAACAGCATGGTCAGCACGAAATACCAGGCGTAGGCATTGCGGAAACGGAATTCCCGGCTCCCCTTCGAGAGCGGATAGGCGATGAGGATCGTCAGCAGCATATTGAGCGGAACGCCGACCGCCACCCTGCCGAGCGAGACGAGGAACGACTTGGCGAACTCCGGCTTGTTCAGCACGAACGCGTAGGATTTCAAGTTGAATCCGACCGGCCATAGATGGACCTTGCCCGCGCCGACCGCGGCGCTCGAGCTGAACGAGATGGCCAGCACGTTCGCCAGCGGCAGCAGGCAGGCGACGGCGACCGCCGTCAGGAACACGTAGTTGAACGCAAGAAACGTCCGTCTGCTTATCGAATGCTGTTTATGCATGATCATCCCGCTTTTCCTAGAAGATGCGATAATCCGTCAGCCTGTAGGCCAGCAGGTAAGACAAGCCGACCATGACGAAGGACACGACCGATTTGAACAGCCCGACCGCCGTGGCCACGCCGTAATTGGCGTTCTCGAGCCCGATGCGGAATACGAGCGTGTCGATGATATCGCCCGTCTTGTAGACCTGCGGGCTGTACAGGTTGAATACCTGCTCGAAGCCCGCGTTCAGGATATTGCCGAGGCTGAGCACCGACATGAGCACGATCATCGGCAGCAGCGCGGGCAGCGTGACGCTGATCGTCTGCCGGAGCCTGCCCGCGCCGTCCATGGAGGCAGCCTCGTACAATGCCGGATTGATGCCGGTCAGCGCGGCCAGGTAGACGATCGTGCCGTAGCCGAACTCCTTCCACGTATCGGTCAGCACGAGCGTGAACGGGAACCAGCGCGAATCGCCCAGGAAATAGACCGGAGGAATCTTGAATATCCCGAGCATGCCGTTCACGATCCCCGTCGACGGCGAGAGAATGTCGATCAGAATCCCGCTCAGGATGATCCACGAGAGAAAATGCGGAAAATAAATGATCGTCTGGATGCTCCGCCGGAACAGCCGCTGCCGCGCTTCGTTCAGCAGCAGGGCGAAGGAGACGGGCACGATGATGCCCGCGGCCATTTTCATGCCGGCGATGACGAACGTATTGCGCAGCACGTCCAGCGTTCCGGGCAAGCGCAGCATATACTCGAAATTTTTCCATCCGACCCACGGGGACATGAACATCCCCTTGGACGGAACGAGTCTCTCGAATGCCATGACGATCCCGGCCATCGGCACGTAGCTGTAGATCAGCACCAGGAGAAAGCCCGGCAGGATCATCAAGTGAAAGGGCAGCTCCCGGATGGTCTTGCGTCTCATGTTTCATTCGCCTCTTCCTTGCCGGAGACGGCTTCCCTTAGCGGGAAGCCTGCCAGTCATTCACTTCTCCGGTAATCGTACTGCCGCCGAGATCGTTCCACTGGGCGACGAACTTGTCGAACTCGTCGATCGAGCCGCCCATGATGATCCGCGTGAACGTTTCCAATTGCAGCTTCTGCAGCGTCGCCTCGTTGTCCGTCATGCCCTGCGTCGGGGCGCCGAAGTAAGCGTCGTCGACGATCCGGCCGTTCTTGGAATACCCGTCGAGAACGGACAGCGAGCCGCCCGGTCCGTACATCAGCGCGTTGCCCCACATCTTATTGTCTCCGCCGCGGAAGGCCACGAGGCTGTCGTAGTAGCCCTTCTCCTCCGGATTCAGCTTGGACGGGTCGTTCGCGTTGAGCGCATCGACCACATGGAGATGGGCATCCAGGTTTTTGCGCGGCGCCTCGCCGTAGAGCAGCGCGTATTCGAAGACCCCTACGCCGTTATTCGCGTTGTACGCGTTCGGCTCGGCCGTCTTGCCCCAAAGCTTCTCGTAATCGAAATTCAGCAGCTTGACGGCGGCCTCCGGATGCGCGGCGCCTTTCTTCACGACGTAGTACGTGCTGATGGCAAACGGCACCTGGGCTTTCGCCGGCTGATCGTCCGCCGACGCGATCGGCAGCGGCTTCCACTCCATCGAAGGATCGGCGTTCTTGCCGTCCTGCAGCCAGCCGGCATTCCAGAAGTAGCCGTAGAACAAGCCCAGCTTGCCGCTATTAGCCGCTTCGCTCACCTTGGTCGCGTCCTTCGTGCCGTATTCCTTGTCGAGAATCCCGTTCTTGTACAGCTCCTGCAGCTTCTGCAGCGCGGCCTTCGTCTCCGGCGCGACGCTGCCGTAGGTCAGCTTGCCCGAGGCGTCCTTCACCCACGTGTTGGGATACGAATGGAAGCCGTTGAAGAAGCCTTCCATGCCGGCATAGAAGCCGAAAATATCCTTGGTGATGCCGAGTCCGTACGAATCCGCTTTCCCGTTGCCGTCCGGATCCTGCTTGGCGAAGGCTTCGGCCGTCTTCAGGACGTCGTCCATCGTCTTGGGCTCCGGCAAGCCCAGCTTCTTCAGCCAGTCGGTCCGCACCCAGAGCACATGCGACTGTCCGAGGCCCGAGGTCATGTTCGGCAGGCCGTAGAGCTTGCCGTCGAACGTCGCGGACTTGATCGCGTTGCCGCCGTCCTGCGACAAGATGTTCTTCGTCAGCTCGGAGCCGTATTGGCCGTAGAGGGACGTCAGATCTTCCAATCCGCCGTCCTCCACGAGCCGCTTCAGCTGCGACGCGCTGACCGGCGTAATATCGGGCAGATCGTCCGACGCGATCGCGATGTTCAGCTTCTGGTCGTACTGGGCCGTCGGCGTCGTCCACAGGTACTTCACCTTCACGCCCAGCTCGTTCTCGTACGCCTTCGACCAAACGTTGTTATCGATAGCCTCGCCGTCGACGAACTTCGTGCCTTCGGTAATGCCCCGAACGGCCGTCACTTCGATCGGCGGATCGTATTTGCCGAGCGGATCCGCCGGTGCCGCGGCGTCCGTGTCGCTGCCGGCGGCCGCCGGCGCGTTCGCATCGGGCGATGCCGCGTTCGCATTCGGCGTCTGCGTCCCGTTATTGTTGCCGTTGCCGTCGCTGCAGGCCGCCGTCGTAAGGATCAGACCCAAACCGAGCATAAGCGCCGCTGCCTTGTTTCTCTTCATGAAGAGGACCCTCCCTGTCTGTATTTTCCCTTGCCTCGCAAGTATAGCAAACGCCTTCATCGCGCCGTGAGCGGCTCCCGTTCGCGATCGGTTGGAATATTTTCTTCCGCTGCCGTGGCCGAGAAAACGATAACCGCACCAGGCGGAGAATATTTTCCCTCTTCCGGGGAGAACGGCGGTCGATTACGTGCGCCAAGGCAACGCCGCTCTTCGCCGGATCAGCAAAAACCCGAGCGCGGGCGGCATCGTCTGCCGCCGTCCGCGCTCGGGCTTTGGATCGAAGCTCAGGAGCGTGCCGGATGCCGCTGCCGGTATTCGCTCGGCAGCACCCCCGTCTGCTCCTTGAACAATTTGCTGAAATACCGTTGGTCCGTAAACCCGCATTGCTCGGCGATCCAATAGACGGGATGGTTCGTGGCGAGCAGCAGCTCCTTGGCGGCGTGCAGGCTTGCGGCCTGGAGAAACTGCGTGAACGTCAGCCGCGTGATGTCGCGGAAGCTGGTGCTGAAATAGCTCTTGCTCAGATTGACCGCCTGGCTGATCTCGCTCTGCTTCATATGAAGTCCCGGCTGCTCCAGGATGAGATCGACCGCCTTGACGATCGCTTTGATGACGTCCTCGGAATAGGCCGAGCCGCGCAGCCACGCGGCCAATTCGGCGCGAAGCGTCCGCAGCCACGCGCCCGCATCCGCTTGCCCCGGCCCGGTCAGCCGTTCCCAGCCGAACATCGGGAAGCTCCGCCTCCAGCGCTCCATCGCGGCGCGCAAGAGGGAGGACGGCTCGGAGGAATCGCCGCCGTCCAGTTCGGCGACCGCTGCCGCGAGCGACGCGAACTTCTCGTCGTCCATCACCCATTGCACGTTCTCCGCCAGTCGGACGACCGCCTTCCGCGCGCTGCCGGGCTTCGTTTTGCCCTGCGCCTGCACGCTGCCGGGCAGCTCCTGGCGGACGACCCGCAGGATGCGTTCCATGGTTTGATCCAAGTCGAGCTCCTCGAGCTGCGTCTTGACGATATAATCGATCGCGCCGAGCCGCAGCGCCTCCTGAATGTAATCGAAATCCTGATGGCAGGTCAGGATGACGACCTTCGGCGGCGGATCCAGCTCCCGCGCCAGCTTGACCAGCTCCAAACCGGACATGCCCGGCATCGTGATATCCGTCATGAGCAGCTGCACGGGATGCGTCCGCATGAATTCCATCGCTTTCTCGCCCGTCGCCGCTTCGCCGGCGATTTCGACCCCGAATTTCTCCCACGGGAATAGCAGACGCATCCCTTTGCGCACCAAGCTTTCGTCATCCACGATCAATGCCTGAATCAAGATCCTCCACTCCTCTCAAGGTGTCCGGGAGCCGGATGGCGATCGTCGTTCCGACGCCGGCTCCGCTTTCCATCGTCAACCGCGCTTCATGGCCGTAGTAGACGAACAGCATTTTCTTGACGTACCGCAACCCGATGCCTAGGCCCGATCTCCGCAGCCGTTCGTCGTCCTCCTCCAGCATGACGAGCAGCTTCTCTTCCGGGATTCCCCTGCCGTTATCGCTGACCCGCAGCAGCAGCGACCGGCGCTCCCGGGCGATGGCCACTTCGATCTCGCCCTTGTCGTCGTCGTCGAAGCCGTGGTACAGCGCGTTTTCCACGAGGGGCTGCAGGATGAAGCGCGGAATCGGCACGTCGAGACAATCCGGATCGACCAGCAGCTTCACCTTGAAGGAATGATCGTAGCGAATGTTCTGCAGATCGATATAGTCCCGCACGGCGTCGACTTCCTCGCGGACCGTGACGATGATGTTCTTCTTGCCGAGATTGTAATGCAGCACCCGCGTGAAGATCGCCACCAAGCCCGCGATCGTCGTCTGTCCTTCCATTCGCGCCAGCCATTGGATCGTGTTCAACGTATTGTGCAGGAAATGCGGATTGATCTGTACGAGCAGCTTCTCGACCTCGAGCTGCCCCCGCCGCTTCTCCTTGTCCTCCACGTCCGTGATCAGCTCCGTGATGCGCCGGCTCATCTGATGGAAGTTGTCCATGATGTGATTGAATTCCGCAAGTCCGGTCGCCGGCGTGCTCGCGGCGGACGGAATATGGCTGAAGCGGGTGATTTCCCGGTTGATCAACCGGATCGGCCGATAAACCATGCGCCAGATCAGCCAAGCCAGGACGATGCCGAGCACCAGCGAAAAGGAAGCGAACAAAATGAATTGCGACAGCCATTTCTTCATCACGCTATTGTAAGCGTTCTCGGGAATGAGCTGATAGAGCGTCCAGCCTTGCGTCCCGGTCGCTTGAAAGCTCTGATAGGCTTCGCCCGCGAGCGAGAACGGCTGCCCGGCCGCGATCGCGGCATCCGGCAGATTGCTGTACGCCACCTTGCCGTCCGGCGTCGTCAAGACGTGATAGACGGGATCGTTGCCCGCGCCATCCGACTCGCCCCCCGGGGCGAACATCGCTTCCAGGCCGATGACCTTCGTCTCGATATACGCGTACAGGAAGCGCCCTTCGCCGTATTCCAGCTTCCGCAGCAGGGAGAACACGAGCTCGTTGCGATTGGATTCGTCGAGCGACGGATAAGGACCGTAATAGGTGAACAGCTTTTGTTTGAAGAAGATATGCAGGGCGTCCGGCTCGAAGCCGGCTCCCACGGCGGCGTTCGGAAACAGCATCGGCTCCGCCAGCTCCGGCGCGTAATAGAACATCGCCCCCAGATTGGGATTCGAGAAATTCACGTTCGCCACCGACTGATTGATATCGCGGTACAGGATGGACCTGTTGTATGAATCGGTGCTGGAGATGAAAGTGACGACGTCCCGTCCGATGCCGCCCTCGATATCCATCAGCTGCGACACCCTCCCGAGCTCGTCGAGCTTGCGCCCCAGCTCGTCCCGCTCCTGCCGCACCTTGTCCTGCCAGTCGCCCTCGATCTTCTCGGTCTGCACCACGTAGATCCAGCGGTACGAGATATAACCCGTCAACAGGATAGGCACGATCGTCGCGACGGTCAAGATAACGGCCAATCTTCCCTTCAATGACCCGATCAACGAAAACCGGCGGATCGCTTCCATGCTTCGACTCCCCTTCGTGCCTGCGATCGCCGGTCTCTCTCGTCTGCCGGCCAACCGCGCGTGCAAGTTCAGCTTTATCGTAACACAAGCTTTGCTTTGCTGGCGCGAAGAAAATCGGAACGCCTGCGCGAACGACGAACAGGACCCTCGGAGGAAGCCGCTTCGTCGCGGCGTCCCTCCCGGGCCCTGTCGGGCTGTTCCTATGTCGTAAGCAGACATTCGTCAGCGCACTAACGATGATGGACTGCCGCTAACGAATGATTCGCAGGTCGTCGCGCTCGAAGCCCCTGCCGGAAAACTTGATCGTACGCGCGACAGCCCCTGGCAATCGGCTTCCGTTCAGTCTTCGAACATGGCCACCGGGCGCACCCAGCCGGCGCTCGCCTGCTCCACTTTCACCGGAAAACAGCTGATTTTGAAGCCGTACGGCTTCGGCAGTTGATCGAGATTCGCCAATTTCTCGATCTGGCAGTACTCCCGGTCCTTGCCGACGTAATGCGCGGCCCATAATACGCCGTCCCTCGGCTGCGCGCGGTACGCCTCGGCCTGGAGATTGAGCGGAATGTCCCAGCCCCAGCCGTCCGTTCCGACGACCTTGATGCCTTGGTCCAGCAGCCAGACGGTCGCTTCGGCCGACACGCCCGCATGCAGGAAGGCGTAATGTTCCTGATACAGGCGTTTGTCCGCGTCGCTCCGAATGAGCACGATGTCATACGGCTTGAGCGAATACCCGATCCGGTCCAGCTCCGCGATCAGGTCTTCCTTCGTGATCTCGTAGCCGGGCGGCTTCTTGCTGAAGTCGAGCACCACCCCGTCGGAATAAAACCATTCGAGCGGCAGCTCGTCGATCGTTCTCGCCTTCGTTCCTTCCGAGGTCGGCCAGTAATGCCACGGCGCATCGATATGCGTGCCCGCATGCGTGTTCAGCGTGACGGTCTCGGTCGCCCAAGCCTTCCCTTCCGGAAAATCCTCCTGCTTCAAGCCCAGCGCCGCGGCCGCTTGCTTCGCCCCGTCCTCGTGACTTGCATATTCGATGCTAGCCGGCAGCGGTTCCCGGATTCGCGGACTGATCGGTACGCTTAAATCGATAAGTTTCATTCGTGTTTCCCTCTTTTCTTCGCATTCGCACCAATCGATTATACCCGATCCGCCGATATCCGCAATCTGCCGACCGGCCCATAAAGCACGTTTATATCCTCCGTCCAGTCGATCATCCGGGCGGATCGCGCCGCTCCAGCGCGTTCAACCAGGAAGAGAGCGCTTTGCCGATTTCCTCCGGGGCGTCCTCCTGCGGGTAGTGGCGTCCCGGAACCGCGAGCTCGGTTTGCGAAGGCCACGTACGGCAGAATTCCACGTGAGATTGCGGCAGCAGGCCGGGCTCGGCGCGAACGAATAGTTTGGGGACCGCGCTTTGCGCCAGCCAATCGCCGTAAGCGGTCACGATGGCCGTCACGCCGGCCGGCTCCCCGTCGAAGGGAAGCTGCCGCGCCCAGCCGAGCATCGGCCGGCGGCCCTCGCCGGGCTCCGCGAACGGCCGGCGATATTGCGCCATCTCTTCATCCGTCAGCGAGCGCAATATACCGGCGGGCAGGTTGAATTCGATGAACGAGTTTTGTTCCAGCACCATCCGTTCCCCCTCGGACGATCGCAGCGCCTGGAAGACGACGCGTCCGGTCTCCGGGATCTCGCTCCAGCTGCGTGGCTTGATGATGGCCTCCATGTAGACGATACCCCGCACGGCATCCGGATGACGGCGCGCCCAATCGAAGCCCAGCGCGGATCCCCAGTCGTGCACCGCGAGGACGACGCGCCGGCGAACGCCGAGCTGCTCCAGCAGTTCATCCAGGTAGCGGCGATGCTCGGCGAAGGTATACGCGTCCGGTCCGCCGTCCCGGCGTTTATCGGAGTCCCCCATGCCGATGAGATCCGGCGCGATGCAGCGTCCATGCCCGATCGCATAAGGAAGGATATTGCGCCAGAGATACGAAGACGCGGGATTCCCGTGCAGGAAGACGATCGGATCGCCGCTTCCTTCGTCGACATAGGCCATCTCCAAGTCCAGAACCCGCCGCCGTTTCTTCTCATACGGAAAATCTGCTTGATTCATGCTTCATCTCACCTTTCGCGATTGGTTTGCCAAGACAATGCAACGAGAATAAAAGTAGACTAGTCAACTATAATGTTATTATATGCCGAATCGTTTACAAGTCAACTGTTTACTTGAACAAATGCATGATTTTCTCAAACGCCCCCCTGTTTCACGGACTGGATAGAAATAAGAAAAACAGCTGATTTTATGGATCAGCTGCTGTCGCAACATTTTTACGAGCTTACTTCATTTCCGATACGGCAAAGTAATTCTCTTCGTTATCCGCAAAGTTAAAGACTCTGCCGGAGGGAATTTCCATGATGTCTCCAACCTTGATGCCATTGTTCTTGAGATCGGCGTATAACGCATCGAAATTATCCGAGCAGTACATGATCGACGGCGTCCCGAGATTCATTCCGGGGTTCATTTGGGCCACGAGATCCTTATTATGAAGCACGATGCTGGTCGCCGCACCCTTAGGCGCGACTTCAATCCATCTCATCGGGCCGCTCTTTTCATCCGCGATCACCTCGAAACCAAGCTTTTCCGTCCAAAATTCTCTCGAAGCGTCTTGATTGTTCACATATAACATCACTTGGCTGATTTTGTTGATCATCTTGTATACACTCCTCATCGGTAATTAATATTCGGTTCAAGCTCATTTTTCAGCATTCTCGGCCTGCCCACGCTATTACGGTTCTTTTTTGTTCTGCAGTTCATGCAGATAGTCGTCCAAGTTATCCAACCGATCTTCCATCATGTGGCGGAAGGACTGCAACCAACTATTCAATGCTTGAAAGGGCTCTGGCCGAAGCCGGTAGATCCGGCGATTGGCATCGACCCGCACCTCCACGATTCCGCTTTCGCTAAGCACCTTCAAATGCTTCGACGTTTTCGGTTGGGACAGCTCCAGCCGTTCGGCGATCTCTCCTACGGTAAGAGGTCCGTCGCGCAACAGTTGAACGATATTTATTCGATTGGGTTCGGCTAAAGCACTCAGCGCCATTATGTCCATGCCGGACTTTAACATGACATGCCGCTCACCTCTGTTTTTGGTTTTTTTTCGTAATCACGTCCTTTGTTCAAGGTCCACTTTCATGCTGTGGCTTAAATATACTCCAAATGGAATATTCCCGTCAAGGAATATTATGAACGCACGCCGTCTGCTTCGGCCGGACCGAAGCCGCATGACGGTCATTTATCGTCGGAACGAGACGTACCGGGTTCGCTGAATGGCGTCAATGCTCCGGTAAGAAGCCCGATCAAGCCGATCGCGAAGCCATAGCCTCGGCTCCCGTCAAACGCTGCCGCCGAGACGATGCCGAACAGCGTAATATGGATGCCGAACAGTTGAATCTGGAGCACGCTCGGCCGAAAAAAATCCACGAACCTTCCCGCGTGCAATACGATTGCGGTCAATCCGATCAGAACGGTCAGCAGGGTCATCCCTAATTCGGCCACCGCATCACCTCCATCCGCGCTTGAGGACTTGCGCGTGCATTTCTTATCGCAGCCTTCTACTTATATTCGCAGGCCGTCATTTTTTTCCTGCCCTGCCATCATCGATCCGCTTGTTCCGTCTGCCGCTTCATGGTTCGAAACCCATAATCAGGAATAATCGGATCGCAACGTGCGCATCCTAAGCATCATTCTATCCCGAGTAAGCAGGTGAGCATCATGAGCGGAACAACGGTCAACGGCGAACCGGAGGCAATCGGCGCGCGCGTCGAAGACAACGTAACCCGGCTCAAGCGCGAGAGCGGCAGCAGCAGCGACATCAAGATCCGGGAATTGCATATCGGCTTACCGGGGAAAAAGCCGGTCCCTGCCGCCATCGTCTCGATGGAAGGCCTCTCCGATACGCATGACCTGGTCCGCTCCCTGCTGGAATACGGCAAGACGGCGGCTCAGGAAACGTCGGACGACAATTTCTCGTTGCCCGACTATCTGATGCAATTCGTCATCGCGGACAGCAACGTATGGAAAATCACCGATTTCGACGAATTGTACGATCACCTCTTCGCCGGGAACGGCATTCTGCTGCTTGAAGGCGAAACGGCCGCGCTATGCGTCTCGACCCAGAAAATCAATGCGCGCCAAGTCGAAGAGCCCAACGTGCAGTCCGTCGTCCGCGGACCCCGGGAGGGGTTCACCGAGGTGCTGAGCTGGAACATGTCCATGCTTCGGCGCAAAATCAGGGATCGCCGTTTGTGGGCGGAGCCGCGCAAGATCGGACGCGTGACGCAGACGAACATTCTGATCGTGTATTTGGACGGAATCGTGTCCATGGAGGTGCTCGAGGAACTCAGGCGAAGGCTCGACAAGATCGACATCGACGGGATACTGGAGAGCAACTACATCGAAGAATCGATTCAGGACAGCCAATTCTCGATCTTTCCGACGGTCAGCAACTCGGAGCGGCCGGATGTCATCGCCGCCCAGCTGCTCGAAGGCCGGGTCGCCATCTTGGTGGACGGCACGCCGTTCGCGCTTGTCGTGCCCGCGCTGTTCGCGCAGATGTTCCAATCTCCCGAGGATTACTATCAGCGCTCGATGTTCTCCAGCTTGATCCGCATGATCCGCATGCTCTCCTTTATCCTGGCGGTATTCACCCCGTCCTTGTATATCGCCGTCACGACGTATCATCAGGAGCTGCTGCCGACGATTCTGCTCTACAACCTCGCCAGCCAGCGTGAAGGCGTGCCGTTCCCGGCCTTCGTGGAAGCGCTGATCATGGAGGTGACGTTCGAGATCCTGCGCGAGGCCAGCGTGCGCATGCCGCGAACGATCGGCCAATCCATCTCCATCGTAGGCACGCTCGTCATCGGCCAGGCGTCTGTCGAAGCGGGACTCGTCACCGCCGCCATGGTCATCGTCGTGTCGATCACGGCGATCGCGAATTTCGTCATGCCGGCCTTCAACATCGGCATCGCCGCGCGGATGATCCGGTTCGTATTCATGATGATCGCCGCATCCTTCGGGTTGTTCGGGCTGTTTCTCGGCATGATCGTGCTCGTGCTGCGTTTGTGCGCGCTTCGTTCCTTCGGCATTCCCTACATGTCGCCGCTTGCGCCGTTCAACAAATCCGACCAGAAGGACACGCTGTGGCGCGTGCCCCTTCCCTTCATGAAGAAGCGTCCGGAGAACGTGGCCAAGCGGAACGCCATCCGTCAGAAATAAGGTCCGCGCCAAAGGAGGAACGAGAGATGCGCCTTCGGAGATTCCTTCCCGTTATGTTGTCGATGATCCTGCTCGTTCCCTTGGCCGGCTGCTGGGACCGTCAAGAATTGAACGAGATCTCCATCGTCGCCGGCCTCGGCATCGACCGGGTAGGCGATAACTATCACATATCCGTGCAGATCGTCAATCCCGCGGAGGTATCTCCCAAAAGCAGCTACGGGTCCAAGCTGGCGCCGGTCGTAACGCTGGAGCAGGACGGAAAAACGCTGCCCGACGCGCTCGGTCGCTTGACCGTGCTCACGCCGCGGCGGCTGCAATTCTCCCACCTGCGCATGGTCGTGTTCGGGGAGAATACCGCGCGCCAAGGACTGCGCAAGCCGCTCGATTATTTGTCCCGCTACGCCGAGATGCGCAACGACTTCTTCCTGGTCGTGGCGAAGAACCGCCGGGCATCGGACATCCTGAAGATGTACAGCTCGATGGACCCGATTCCGGCCAACAATCTGTATACCAAGCTCCGGAACTCCGACGAGCAGTGGGCCGCGACGAGCAAGATGACGCTTAACGAGCTGCTGATCGCCACCGAAACGGAAGGCATGAGCGCCTTCATGACCGGCATCGAGATCGTCGGGGATTCCAGCAATACCAACGAGAAGAACCATCAAGAGATCTCCCCGTCCAGCAATTTGAAGTACTCCGGGACCGCCATCTTCAAGCAGGACCGCATGGTCGGCTGGCTGGACGAGAGCGGGACGAAAGCGCTCAATTACGTGCACGATTCGATCAAGTGGACCGTGGGCTATCTGGGCTGCCCGGACAAAGGGCGCGCCTCGGTGGAGCTGTTCAATATCCATTCCAAGATCAAGATCCGCGGCAAAAGCAAAGACGACTTGGCCGTCCATGTCTACCTCACGATGGAACAGGACATCTCCGACGTCGAATGCGACTTGGACATGATGAACGAAGCGACGATGAAATGGTTTGACCGGCAAACCGACGCGAAGGTCCGCCGGATCGTCCAGAGCACGGTCGCGAATACCAGGAAAAGACTGGGGATCGACGTGTTCGGGTTCGGGCAGCAGGTGCATCGCCAGCATCCGAAAATTTGGCATCGAATCAAGGATTGGAACGCGACGTACATGGACGTTCCCGTCTACATCCATGTCCATACCAACACGAGGCGGATCGGAACGACCCAGCAGCCCGTAACCCGCCAAACCGAGAAAGGAGAATGAACCGATGGTTTCCGCCATACTGGTCATCCTTGTCATCGCCGCTATCAGCTGGTTCGAGCTTCGTCCGTTGAAAGGAAAACGCAGAGGGAAGGACATCTCGGTCTACTTCCTGCTCATGACGGCGGGCGCGGTGCTGTTCACCTTGGAATTGACGCAGGTCGACTTGCCCAATCCGCTGAAAATGACGATGTCGCTATTCGATCCGCTGAGCAAGGCGATCTTCGCCATGCTCGGCTGAGCCAAGGAGTGGATAAGCTTGGATACGAACAAACCCCAAATCAGCATTCGGGCATTTACCCTCATCGTCATCTTCGTCACGATCGGCACGTCGATCCTGATCGCGCCGAGCGGGCTGGCCGCCGCGGCCAAACAGGATGCGTGGATCGCGGGTATCGTCGGTTCCGCCGTCAACGTGCTGCTCGTCATGCTGTATGCCGCGCTGGCCGAGAAATTTCCGGACCAGCATCTGGCCCAATACGCCGATTCGCTGCTCGGCAAATGGATCGGCGCGCTGATCACCATCATCTTTACGCTGTATTGCTTCTTCTTGGGTTCGCTAATGATCGGCTCTATGGGCTTCTTCATGACGACCCAGCTGCTGCAGGATACGCCGGTCGAAGCGCTGATGGTGCTATTCGCCTTGGTCGTGGTCATCGCCTTGAAGTCGGGCTGCACGGTCTATTCCCATGCGGTCGAGATCTTCTACCCGTGGACGGCCGTCCTGATGCTCCTGCTCCTCGTCTGCCTGCTGCCGATCCTGGATCCCTCCAGGCTGCTTCCGGTATTCGAATTCGGCGCCAAGCCGATAATGAAGGGCGCCTTTTCGTTCTATTCCTTGCAAAACTCGGTGCTGCTGATGACGCTCTACCCGTATGTCGCGAAAGGAAAAGGCCGGCGGCGGGCGCTCGTCGGCGGCACGCTGGCAGGTAATTTCGTGCTCGTCCTGATGACGCTGCTCTGCGTGATGATGCTTGGCGCCGAGCAGACCGGAAACAACGTGTACCCTACCTATCTGCTGGCGAAAAACGTCTCCATCGGCGGTTTTCTCGAGCGGCTCGAAGGCGTGCTGATCTTCATTTGGCTGTTTTCCATTTTCATTCGGATCCTGATCTCCTTCCATGCGGCGATCGTCTGCGTCTCGCATGTCCTGCGCCTGCAGGACGAGAAGATTCTGATCTGGCCGGTCATGCTCGGAGGAATCGTCTTGGGGTTGATGTGCTATTCCAACATGGTCGTCGTGCAGCAAAGCATCTCCCAATCCTGGTCGACCATGTCGCTTATCCCGCTCGTGCTTATCCCGCTGCTGCTTTATCTTACGGCGGCGATCCGCAAAAAGCCGCAAGGACCGCTCGGGGGTTGAGGCCCGTGTTCGGTTCTTGCGGCTTTTTCGTTGCCTGATCCGTCCACCTCAGACAAGGCCCTGTCCGTCGAAAGACGTCAGGTGCCTTGTTGAAAGCGAAAGCGGGGCATGACCTTCTCTACCGCGAATCTCGCCTACTCCGCCGACCCGCGGATGGAAACGCGCCGCTGCCCGGAAGGCTTGCGTTCTGCCGGAACGATGACGGGCGTCTTGCCTTCCACCTCCGCGATTCGTTGCAGCAGCCGTCTCCGGAGTTGTTCGCTCACGGCGTCATAGCTATCCAAGCCGATCAGATTCGTCAGCTCGTGCGGATCGGCCTCCAGATCGTATAGAAATTCCTCCACGTACGTCTCCGAGCTCGAATCGTCCCAACCGTTCTTATCGGGCGCCGATACGCTGTACTTCCAGCGCGGCGTTCGAAGCGCGCGGGCGACTTGCGATTCGCTGATCTGCACGAACACGTCGTCCGGCGCCTCGGCTTCTTCCCCGCGGATCGTCGGGAGAAGCGATCGCCCCTCCATCTCTTGCGGTACCGGTATGGACGCCGCTTCGAGCAGCGTCGGCGGAAGATCGATCAGGCTGACGAGACGCCGGAGCCGCCCTCCTCCGTTGAACCCGGGCCCGATGAAGGCCGTCGGCACGCGAAGCGAGCTGTCGTGGCAGGAGCGCTTATACTCGGCGTTGCGGGTTTTGAAATGGCAGCCGTGATCGGACGTAAACAGGATGATCGTATCGTCGGACAAGCCCATGCTTCGAACCGCGTCGATCAGGCGTCCAAGCGCTTCGTCCAGACGTTTGACCATGCCGTAGTAGCCGCCGAGATGCTGCGGCGCGCTTCCGCCCAGCGCCGCCAAATCCGGCGGCGTCCATTTCCCCGCGTAGAGGCCTTCGTAGCCGATTGGCGCCGGGTAACTATCCAAGTGGTTCTGGTGATGCGGCTCGATGTACGAGAGAAACAGAAAGAACGGATCCTCCCGGTGCCGGTCCACGTACCGAATCGCCGCGTCCGTGAGCGCATCCGCCCGATAGCCGGGCAGCTTCACCGCCTCGTTCTCGTTATTGTACATCACGGTGTCGTAGCTGTCGGACGTGAACTCGAGCAGATTGGACGCGAGCCACTCGTCGTAGCCGCCCCGTTTGCCGGCCGGCACCGGTTCCTCGTCCGCAAGATGCCATTTCCCGATATAGCCCGTGCGATAGCCGGCCGCGGTGAAATGGTCTGCCAGCGTGGCATGCTCCGCGCCGAGCGGGATGCCGTTGCGGTAGCTCCCCGTCGTCGTTGCGTACTTGCCGGTCTGCAGGCAGGACCGCGCCGGTCCGCAAACGGGTTGGCACGTAAAAGAATACGCCGCGTGCGTGCCTTCTTGCGCCATCCGGTCGAAATTCGGCGTCAAGCCCAGCGGATTGCCGTGGACGCCGGTCGTGTCCCAGCGCTGTTGATCCGTGAAGAACACGATGACGTTCGGGCGTGATCGATTCGTAGTCATATAGCCGCTCCTCTGGCGCTTTGGCCTTTATTTATGGGTACCGTAGCCGTTCTGCTCGTTCCAGCCCTGCGACTGTTTGAGCGCGTCCGCCTCCCGCTTCGCCACGTCGTTCATTTTGCCGAGGAAGACGTCGAGCGGCAGCGACCCGTCCAGATACAGCTGACCGTCCTTGCCGAACGTATCATAAAGGTTTTTGCTGAATGCCGGGCCGAACAGGTTCATCTTGAACGGTTCGTTGACCGCGAGGAACTGCTTGATGTTGTCCGGGAATTCGGCGTCCTTCAGCACCGGCACCCGGTACAGCTGCTCGGCGATTTCCTTCTGCACGGAAGGCGAAGTCAGGTACATCAGGAAATCGACGGCCGCCGCCTTCTTCTCGGCCGAGATCGTTTTCGGCATGACGTAGACGCCGTCCGGATTGCCGGAAGCCACCTCGTAATATTTCCCTTCGGCCATCGGATGGTTCTCCTTCGTGAGGTAAGGCACCCGCATGACGCCGTAATTCATGCCTTCCAGCTGCTTGACGAAATCGGGCGTGGCCAGCGTCATCGCCGCGTCCCCGCGCAGGAACATCTCGTTCGCGTCGTCCACCGTGATGCCGTTGAACCCCTTCGGCCAATAACGCGTCCAATCCTTAAGGATCGGGAACACGTCCTTCCACGGCGCCTTCGCGAAGTCGAGTACGCCTTCGTCGATGGCCGCGACGATCTCGTTGGAGCCGATCATCTTGTTCTGGTCGAGATCCATTTTGGGGATGAGCTGCTCGACCGTCTGGTCGGACAAATACCGGAGCATCCAGTTCGGCCGGTCGCCCCCTTGCTTGGCGAAGCCGATCGCCATCGGCGTGATGCCTGCCTGCTGGATCTTTTCCTGCGCGTCAAGGAAATCGTCCCAGGTTTCCGGAAGCGTCGATACCCCCGCTTTATCGAAGAGATCCTTGTTGTAGAAGAGACGGATCGTCGCGGAATACGTGGGAATGCCCGCGTACTTATCGGTACCGGGAACGAGCATGTTGGCCATCACGGTATCGGACAGCGTGCCGCGCCAATCCGCGCCGCCGTCGTAAGGGTTCGGCTGCCCCAGATCGCCGGTCAGGTCGGCGACGAGACCTTTGCCGTAATCCTCCTGGGACCAGAGGTACTTGGACTGGAACAGATCCGGCGCGTTATTCCCGATGAGCTGCGTCGTGACCCAGGTGCGCTGGTCGGTTCCGTTATCCCCCCAGTTGGCGAGCGTCAGCTTGACTTCCGCCTTGGCGTTCGGATTGGCGTTGTACTCGCGGACAAGCTTCTCGTACGCCTTGTTGTCGTCCTCGATTTTGCTTTTGCTGGTCGTGAATTGAATGACGGGCTTGCCGTTCGACGAGCCGGCATCGCCGCCGGCGTTCGCCTGGTCGGAGGAGCCTGCGTTCTTCGAGCAGCCTGCGAGCAGGACGAGACCGAGCGCCAGAATGGCCGTGGATTGCATGCGTTTCTTGGACATGGTGGATTCTCTCCAATCATTTATTATAGCGGATCGCGAATCGTTAACGAATCCGGCTTTCGACTTACGCGAGGCTCACCTCCCAGGCAGAATCGGATTCATGCCGCTCGTGCTCAGCCTTTCATCGCGCCGGACGTAAGGCCCGATATGAATGGCTTGGTCGCGAATATGAACAGCACCAGGAACGGCAAGGAAGAAACGACGTAACCCGCCAGCTGCAGCCCCGTTCCCTGCTCGACCGTGCCGGAGATATTTCCGAGCACCAGAATAACCGGCTTCAGACGCTCGTCGGAGATGATCACCAGCGGCCAGATATAGTTGTTCCAACCGCTGATGGCCGTCAGAATGCCGACGACCGACAGGATCGGCTTCGCCAGCGGGACCGCGATGCTTCTGAAGATCCGCCAAGGGCCGGCGCCGTCCAGCTGCGCGGATTCGAACAACCCGAGCGGCAGGCCCGCCAGGAACTCCCGGATCAGCATCGTCCCCATCGCGGAGCCGACCGCGGCCGGCGGAAAAATCTGACCGCCGTACGTATTGAGCAGCCCAAGCGCCTTTGCCAGCACGAACTGCGGCACAAGCAGCAGGAAACCCGGAATCATCATCATCATGATGACGAGCACGTACAGCGCGCCTTTGGCGGGAAAATCGTAGGCCGCGAACGAGAAAGCCGCCATGGACGAGAGGATCAGCACGGCCAGGACGATCCCGCCGGCGACGAGAAACGAATTCAGCATGTACGGAAGCAGGTAGCCCCAGGCAGTCCCGTAGTTATCGAAGTAAGCGTGCGTCGGCCAGCTCCAGAAATGGTTGTAGATGTCCATTCGGTGCTTCCAGGAGTTGATCAAGGTCATATAGAACGGAAACACCGTGGCCAGCAGCAGGATCGCCAAAACGGCGTAGTGGACGATCGACCGGAAGGTCGTTCTAGCAGCCATATGCGTCTGCCTCCTAACCCGAAGTCTCGGAAGATTTGATAAGCCGCTGCACCGTCAACGTAAGCAGCAGGATGCCGGCGAACAGCACCATGCCGAGCGATGAAGCGTAGCCCATTTCGTTATACGTGAACGCGCGGTCGTAGAGATAAAGCGCGGGCGTCAAGGACGATTCGCCCGGTCCGCCGCCGGTCAAAATCAAGGGAAGCTCGAAATTCTGCAGCTGCCCGATGATCACCAGCAGCGAGACAAGCCGGATTTGGCCGCGGATGAGCGGCAGCTCCAGGTAGCGGAATCGCTGCCAGACGTTCATGCCGTCGATGCTCCCGCTCTCAAAGAGCTCCGAAGGAATGTTCATCAGCCCCGCCAAATAAATCAGAAAGTAAATGCCGCCGATCCACGGAAAGTTGTAAAAAATCAACGCCCAGAGGGAGGTGCCGCTCTCGCCCAGCCAAGCATGGGTCCAACCGTCCAGTCCGATCGACTTCAGCAGGCTATTGAGAAGGCCATTCTGGCCGGCATAGACCCACGTCCAGATTTTGATGACGACGAGGGAGGGCACGATCAGCGGAACGATGAATAACACGCGGGCCCATTCCGCGAGCCGCCTGCGCCGAATATGGAAGACGAGCACGGCCGCGAGCAACGGAAGCGTCAACGTTTCGAGCAGCGCGCCTCCCGTCAGCAAGAGGACGTTCCCGACGGAGCCGCGGAACGAAGCGTCGTGGAATACCTTCGCGTAATTCGATAAGCCCGCGAAACGGTCGATATTCGCTCCGTTCCATTCGAAGAACGACTTTTGAACGGCGACGACTAGCGGTCCGTATTTGAACGTCCCGAGTACGGCAAAGACCGGTATCAGGAAGAAATAAGCGTGCCGGACGCGCCAGATCTTCCGTAAAAGGCCGATCTTGCTCGTCCGGGCTGCAACGCTTCGCGCGGCGGTCTTCATGGTTTCACCCTCCCTTGGTCGAAGCGCGCACGATCAGGCGCGCCGGCAATAACGTCTGAATGCGGGCATAGGCCTCTTGGCGAAGCTGTTCATCGAAGGCCGCCACGGCGGTCCTGCCGATATCCGCGATCGGCTGATGCACCGTCGTCATCGGCGGACTCATTAACGGGGATACGTCGTAATCGCCGAAGCCGGCGATCGCCATATCCTCCGGGATGCGCAGCCCCAGCTCCCGAAGCTCGCCGCTCACGGCGAGCGTTCCCCGGTACGTCGAGCAGAAGAGCGCGGTCGGCCGGGCTTCTTCCAGCACGTGCATGACGGTGTTCCGCACCGGCTCGCGAAGCGCGTTTAACTCTTGGACCCAGCCGGGGCCGACCTCGATCCCTGCCTCTTGCAGCGCTTCGCGGTAGCCCCGTACGCGATCCGCGTCGCACGGATGCGCCACTGGCGCATGAAACAGCGCGATTCGCCTATGGCCAAGCTGAACCAGATGACGGACGGCTTGCCTGCAGCCGTCGGCATTATCCACATCGACCCAGGACACGTCCGTATTCGGATAGGAAGCCGCCACGACCACATGGGGAATGCGGCTCGAGACAAGCGCTTGCGGCAGCGGAGATACGAGCGGCGGATTGATCGCGATCAGTCCCTTGAACCCGTTGGACCGGCAGAAATGCGCGACCGAGCCGGCGTCTCTGAAGAGTTTTCCCTGGTAAGGAACCAGCGTCAGGTACATGTTCAAGGCATAGGCTTTCTCCATGAGGCCGTTCATCAGTTCGCCCATGTATTCCGGGAACGAGACGACAGGCGTTACGATGCCGATCGTTTCCTGGCGATTCGCGACGACGGTCGGCTGAAAGCCGTGCTCGTTCATGAAGCGAATCACCTTTTCCCGCGTTTCGGCGTTGACGTCCGGTTTGTTGTTGAGAATGCGCGATACGGTCGAGACCGAAACGTCGCATCGCTCGGCGATTTTTCGAATATTCATGGTTCTCGCTCCCTTCTGTCTCCGGAACGTTTCCGGTACTGTACCGATAAACGCAAAAAGGAGACATCGCAGTAATTCGCGTGTCTCCGGCGGTCCGGTCAACAATGATTTATTTCGACAAAACCCAGTCCTTTACTGTGGATTATTGTAACAACCCGGAGGGCAATCGTCAAATAAAGTTTTTATCAACTCCATCCTCGCCCAGAGCAGCGGCGGCGATCGCATTTTCGGACCGGGACGTAACGGAACCCGGATGATTCCGCTTCCGCGCCCCCGGGTAATAAGCCATAAGCTGCCGAGCCGGCGAAGCTGAGGCTGCCCATTCACGTAGAAAAGGAAGTGGAACCGATGGCGCATAAAGTCGCTTTTCTGCTCGCGAACGATTTCGAGGACTCGGAGATGAAAAATCCTTACGACGCGATAACGAAGAACGGCCATCAAGCCGTCATCATCGGCTTGGAGAAAGGCGCGGAGCTGACGGGGAAGCAGGGAACGATCTCGTACACGACCCATTTGTCGATCGGCGAGGCGGACCCGGACGATTACGAGGCCTTAATCATACCGGGCGGCAAATCGCCCTCGCACCTGATCGGCAGCGAGAAGGTGCTGGAATTCGTCCGCCGGATGGACAAACGGAAGAAGACGATCGCCGCCATCTGCCACGGACCGCTCCTGCTCGAGAAAGCCGGTCTGATCCGCGGCCGGAACCTGACGGCGTATCCGGAACTGCATGCCGAGCTCAACGACGCCGGCGGCCGCTACATCGACAACCAGGTCGTCGTCGACGACAACTGGATCACTTCCCGCACGCCCGACGACGAGCCGTACTTTATCGAGGAAACGATCAAGAAGCTGGGCGTGGATGCCTACTAAGGCCTCGTCCCGTCCGGAAATGCGCATAAAAAGGCTGCCCCTCGAGCCATGGCTCAAGGGGCAGCCTTTTGCGCGCGATGCGCGAGCCGCATCCGGAATCGCTCGTGCATCCTACGGCGCGATCAATCGCGCCTCAATCGAAGTCGAAGTTCTTCCACTCGTCCTCCGGCATATGCGAGTCCTCCGCTGAGAACCGCTGCTCTTGGAACGGTTCCGCGACATTGTGGAAGCCGTTGCGCTCCCAGAACCCGTGCCGGTCCTCCTTCATGAACTCGAAGCCGCGCACCCACTTGGCGCTTTTCCAGAAGTACAGATGCGGCACGACGAGGCGCAGCGGTCCGCCGTGCTTTGCCGTCAACGGCTTGCCGTCGTAGGTATGCGCGATCATCGCCTGGTCGCCGAGCAGATCCGCGAGCGGCAGGTTCGTTTCGTAATCCGGATCCGCGTGCACCATGACGTACGCGGCTTGCGGGTCGATCTTCAGATGCTTGAACAGATCGCGGACCAGCACGCCCTTCCATACCGTATCCGCCTTGGACCAGCGCGTGACGCAGTGAATGTCGACTTGGATCTCGGTCTGCGGCAGCGCCATCAGTTCTTCGAAATTCAGCAGCAGCTCGCTGCCCACTTCCCCGAACAGGCGCAGATTCCACTTCGCCATGTCGTACTGCGGGACTTCGCCCTCGTGCAGGATCGGAAATCTATCCGTCCACAGCTGCCCGGGCGGCAAACGATGGGCCAATTCGGGTATCGATTCCGCCGCGGGCGGCTTCACTTGCTGCAATCGTTCTGCTTTCTTGTGCATGTTCGTTATCTCCTTCTTCAGTCAAGCCTAGTGCTTATGAAGCTATCCTAGTTGAATCGCGGAGCAGCCGTCAACGACTTTCTTGCGCGGAGGCTGCCGCCGCGGCCGATCCCGTCGGTTGTGCAAAGGCGAAATCCTTTGTATGATGAACGTATGACGGGAAGGCTGGTGATCTTATTTTCTACTGGATAGCGTTTATTATGACCGCGGTCGATCAAATCACGAAGCTGTTCGTGCGTTTCAATATGCAGGTCGGGGATTCCCATACGGTTTGGGACGGTATCCTGCGCTTTACCTTTTACCAGAATTCCGGCGCCGCGCGCAGCTCTTTCCAGGGGTACGGGAGGCTGTTCGGCGTCGTGGCGGTTCTCTTTATCGCGCTGGTGATCTATTACCGGAGGAAGAACCGCGACGGACGCCGATTGATGGATATCGGCCTGGCCTTCCTCGTGGCGGGAGCGGCAGGCAACGGCATCGAACGGCTGCTGTTCGGCAAAGTAACGGATTTCCTTCAATTCGGATCCGGGGACGGCATCTTGAACATCGCGGACCTATGCATCAACGTCGGCCTGCTCGCGGTCATCGTCCAACAGATCTTTTTCTCCCGCGGCGTCAAGAACAAACAAGCCATCTCGTGAACACCGCGAGCCTGCCGAATCCGGCAGGCTCGTTGTCGTCGTCGGCGCTAGCCGCGGATCGCGCGGATGCCCGGCCAATGCAGCCAGATGTCCGTCATCGGTGCCTTCCAGTCCCGTCCGTGCTCCGCATGCGAGACGCGGAAGAAGATGGCATACCTTGGCAGCGGCGAGACGTTCATGGCGACGCTGTGCCCGAGCTGGTAATGCACGAGAAACACGTCTCCCGGCTCGCCGAGGGTCTGAACCGGCTGCGGCAGCTCGATCGGCGGCATCCCGTTCAAGAGCGACTCCGGTCCATGCGCCTTGAAATACGATTCGAACAAGCTGTGCGTACCGGGCCATACGGTGAAATTGCCCGCGAACGCTTCCCTGACCGGACTTAGCAGCACGCCGACCAGCATCGTGAAATTGGCGATCGTACCCTCACGCACGCCGTTGGTCGGCGAATACATGCCGTCCAAGTGAGGCTTGTGAATGCTCGGCGGATCCTCCAGGGAAGGAAAGCGCAGCGCGATCTGACCGCTCTCCACGGGCAGCGCCTGCCCTTCCCCGAGCAGATCCTCGACAAGCGATTTGACCGGCGTGGCGTTGAACAGCTCGCTGATCGGCGGCTGATCCTGCAGCTCCGGACAGAACGATTGCGCGCGGTAAATCTGCATGTTCGCCGGATCCATGCCTTCGCCGACCGAATGATTGATGTGCCGCACGGCCCGGTCGACCATCAGTTTGGGAATGACGCCGGGTACGTGAATATAACCGTTCTTCAGCATCGATGCCTTCTGTTCGAATGTCAGCTTCATGGGACAGCTCCTTCAAGAAGTGGATTTAATCCATCCGCACGCGAATAAGGATCGCATCAGCGGCTCCTTTTATTCTTTCTCCGTTCGGTTCCGGTTCCCTTCCCGGCCGGAGAAAAACAAAAAGCCCTGCGAACAGGGCTTTTTTGTATCGAATCCATCCCGATAACGCTTAGGCGCTGCAGCCTTCGCATTCGTAATATTGGTTGCCCGTCGTTTCTTTCGCTTCCAGCATCTTGCCGACCACGATATCCGACAATTCCATGAATTCGAAATCGGCGACCTTGGCGTGCACGGCGGCGCGTGCCTCTTCTTCGCTTTTGCCGATCCAGCTGAACGTAGCCGTTTTGCCGGTGGAAGGAACCTCGTATTCAAATAAATAACGTGTCATATTCGCCATCTCCTTTGCTATCTCTTTCTATTATTATACCATAAATGACTGCTATTCCGACAGGTAGGACCGACCCAAAGTTACCGGCCGCGACGTACATAGCTTAGCGCCCGCTGCCGATTAACCAGGCACATCGTCCTCCAAGGCATCGATCATTCTCGATAACCTGCCCGCCAGTTTGACGGTATCGGCATACGCGGCGGCGGCTAGCTTTTGCCGGTCGGCGGCCGCTCTCAGCCTCTCCGCGCGCGCGACCGGATCCGGCTCGTAGCCGTCCGACTCGTCTCCCGCCGACTCGTAGCCGCTTCCTTCCATGAGCGCCAGTCTGCCGATAGGTTTGGTCTCCGCCAATAACGCGCTCGCCTCGGCTAGAACGCCCGGGTCCAGCTCGCGCCTGACCCCTTTCAACGGATTGCTGTCGAGGAGCCGGTCGATCAGCGCCGCGAGCGCCGAATAATCCGCGGCCGAGACGGGCGACGATGCTTCGTAACCGCCGTCCTGCTCCAGCGCCGCGCGCAGCCGGTCGCGCGCGCGCCGGAATGTCGGCAGCGTCTCTTCCCGGCTCATGCCCGGATCGGTATCGAGCTCCGTCAACGTATCGACGATCGTCAGCGTGTCGAGCCGTACCCGATAGGCGGTCTTTCTCTCGATGCATGCCTCCGACAGCACCGGCAGGTTCGGCACGGCCTCCGTCTTGCCATAGCGCTGCCGAAGCTCGCGCGCCAATTTGCCGGCATACCGCTGACCGTCGTCCGCCTCCAATCGAAACGTCCTGCCCGCGGGATTCAGTTCCGTCAATTGACCTCTGATCCGCAACGGCACCGTCTCGATCCTTGTTTCGTCGATATAGGCGCTGGCTTCCTCCAGCTGCCGGCGGTCGAGCTCCGTCTCGCATCGGCCGCCCGCCGGTGCCGCGAGCTCGAACGTGACGGACGAACGAAGCTTGGCCAGCGCGGCCGCGAGCCTGCCGTATGCCAGGATAGCCGGCGCGTGAAGCTGATCCAGCTCCCGCTGCAAATCTTCAATATTCCCCGAAGCCCGTACCAATTCGAACAGCCTGGCGGACGCGGACGCGGCGGGCGTAATGCCGAACAAGTCCGCCGTACCGGACGACGTCAGCCGGATCGCGTCATCGCTTTGCGCCGATAAGCCGTAGGCGTTATCCTGCCGGATCGGCGTCGTCGGCCGCCCCATCCCGGCCGTCCAGCGGACATCCAGCGGATAGATCGCGTTTTGCAGCGCTTCGGCCGCTTCGCCGCCGGCCAGCTTGACCGGATCCTCGCCCGGCCCGGCCGCAGAGACGTACAAGCTGATCACGCTGCGGCCGCTTTCGGCCGCTTCCTCGGCGGCAGCCTTCCAGTCATGCCGTGACAATATCCTCACCCCATGCCAAGCTTAACGTTACTCATGCCATTATACAGGCTCGTTCTGCGGCAATCCATAGGCATGCGGGCGAGCTCCTCCCCGGACTTAAACTTCCGGCGCGTTCATACCCTTAATCATAGCGCAGCGCCGCGATGAAAGGAGAGTTTCGCTTGCACATGCCCGTGTTGTACAAACGAATGAAAATCGAGGGGCTTTCGATCTTTTTCCGCGAGGCCGGGAACCCGGCCAACCCGGCCATTATTCTGCTGCATGGCTTTCCGAGCTCCTCTCATATGTTCCGAGACTTGATTCCCCTGTTGGCGGATCGCTTCCATGTCATCGCCCCCGATTATCCCGGTTACGGAAACAGCAGCATGCCGGGAGTCGAGGAATTCTCCTATACGTTCGAGCATTTATCCCTCATAATCGAGGAGCTGCTTCACCGGCTCGGCATTCCAAAGTACGTCTTGTACTGCCACGATTACGGCGGACCCGTCGGGTTCCGCTTGGCCGTGCGCCATCCGGAGCGGATTCTCGGCTTCGTCATCCAGAACGCGGTGGTCAACGAAGCGGGATTGGGACAGCCGTTCGATCTGTTCAAGGCGCTGTGGGCGGACCCGAATCCGGCAACGAAAGCCGCCTTTGCTTCGCTGGTCAGCTTCGATTTCACGAAGAAGCAATATCTGACCGGCGTTTGCCGCCCTTATCTCATCAGTCCGGACGGGTACTCCATGGACCAGTTTTTTCTCGACCGACCGGGCAACGCCGACATTCAGCTGGCGCTCGGCTACGACTATCGCACGAATGTGGAGCAATACCCGAAATGGCAGCACTATCTGCATACTTGCCAACCTCCGGTTCTGGTCGCATGGGGGAAGAACGATTTCATCTTTACCTTGGAGGGGGCCTTCGCCTTCGAACGATACGCCAAGGACGTGGAAACGCATTTGCTGTGCGGCGGGCATTTCGTCCTGGAGGAAGCCAGTCCCGCGTCCGCCGCGCTGATCAAACGGTTCTTCGGCCGCAGACTCGGATTTTGAGCCCGCCCGGCAGATCGCGGGCAATATAGGCGCTGCGCAAAAAAAACCAAACCGCGGCTGCTGCCGAAGTTCGGTTCGTCCGTCCCATGCCCGAGCCGCATCGTCGCTGACTGCGCGATCCATCACAAAATTTGAAACAAGTCGTTCAAGGCCTCGCTCATCGACGGGTGGGTAAAGATATGATCGCGCAAGAAAGCGTACGGCCGATCGGTCTCCATGGCGATCTGCACGATGTTGATCATCTCGTGGGAATCCGCGCAGAACAGCGCGCAGCCGAGTATCCGGTCGGTCTTCGCGTCGACGACCGCCTTCAGCATGCCTTCGGTCTCGCCCGTCAATCTGGCTCGCGGGATGGCGGCGGCCGGCAGGCGGGTGATTTTCACCTCGTAGCCTTCGGCGATCGCCTTCTCTTCGGTCAATCCCACGCGGGAGAACGGCGGATCGATAAAGACCGAATACGGCACGTGCTTGCGGTCATGCGTCGTCCGCCGGCCTTGCCCGTACAGCTGATCCAGAATAATGCGCTGATCGTCCAGGGAGATATACGTGAATTGAAGTCCGCCGACAACGTCGCCCATCGCGAAGATATGCGGAACGGTCGTCAGCAGCCGTTCGTCGACCTGAACGGCTCCGCGCCCGGTAACGGCAACCCCGGCCTTGCCGAGCTGCAAGCCCTCGGTATTGGGCCTTCTGCCCGCGGCGACGAGAACGGCGTCCGCAGTCCGTTCGCGGCGGTTCCGTTCGCCATCCAGATACGTCACGACAACGCCTTGCTCCGTATCCCGCACGGATTCGATCTCGACGCCAAGGATGAAGGCGATTCCCTTCTTCTCCAGCGAGCCTTGCAGCGCCTCGGCCATGTCGCGGTCTTCCCGCGCCAACAGATCGGCATGGGTATCGAGCACCGTAACCTTCGAGCCGAAGCCCGCGTACATCGATGCGAACTCCAGTCCGATATAACCCGCGCCGACGATCGTCAGCCGTCTGGGCAGCGCCGTCAAATCCATCATCGTGGTGCTGGTATAGACGAGCTTGCTCTCCCGAATGCCTTCGATCTCCGGCACGATCGTCGACGCTCCGGTATTAATGAAGATGTTTTCTCCGTAGATCGTGAGCGTCTCCCGCTCCAATTGAACGTCGACTTCATGCTCCGACGCGAACGAAGCTTTGCCCGTGTAGATCGTGACCGTTTCTTTGCCGTCGAGGTTATCGAAGTTCTTCTGCCGCAGCGCCGCGATCAGATTGGTCTTCTTGGCGATCGCCTCGCGGTATTCCTCCGCTTGCTCCTCGAAGCCGATCAAGCCTTTCAGCCGCGACTGCTTGGCCAGATGCACCAGCGCTTTCGTGGGAATGCAGCCGATATTGATGCACGTTCCGCCGTACATCATGCTGGATTGCTCGATGACCGCGACTGCTTGCCCCCGGTTCGCCAGCGCGGCGGCCAAGGTCTTCCCGCCTTTTCCGAATCCGATAATAATGGCGTCATAACGCTTCATGCCCGTCACTTCCTCTCGTCTGCTTGCGTTTCTTCGCAGCCGCCAGCCGAGCGGCCTTCGAATTGAGTCACCTGTACGACTATCGATGCCGACTCCTGTTCCCTGCCCGCATCCGCCTCCATTGGCGATCTTTCCAGATATCATCCTAGCTATTTTGCAGGTAAGCGGCCCGATTCATACATGTATAGGGGGAATATCGCCGCTACAGCCCGTTCGCATGCTTTTCCGATTCATGAATACATTTAAGTATTCGATAATCGGGAGGAACCACGACATGGCTCAATCGAAGCAATCGTTCATGAGAGGGACGCTGGCCCTGTCTGTCGCTGCCTTCATCAACCGCATCCTCGGCTTTATCAGCGGCATGTTCGTCGCTCGCGTCATGGGCGCGGAGGGAATCGGCATCTTGATGATGGCGCATCCGCTCGTGCCGCTCGTCATTACGATTACGGAGCTCGGCTTGCCGGTCGCGATCTCGAAATTGGTCGCGGAAGCGTCCGCCCGCGGCGAGCGAATGCGAATCCGCCGCATCCTGCACGTCTCGCTCGCGGTAACCGGCGTCCTGAGCGTGACGCTGACGACGATCTCGCTGCTCGGCTCCCACTGGATCGCCTCCATCCTGCTGAGCGATCAGCGCGCGTATTACGCGATGCTCGCGATTACGCCGATCGCGCCGATCGTCGCCGTCTCCGCCGTGCTCAAGGGCTATTTCCGCGGCATGCAGCAGATGAAGACCATCGCCGCTTCCGACGTGCTCGAGCATACGGTGCAGATCGCCATCGTGCTGGCGCTCGTGCATCTGCTCATGCCGTACGGCGTCGCGTATGCGGCGGCGGGCGCGATGGCCGCCTCGGTCGTCAGCGAAGCGATCAGCCTCCTGTTCCTGGCGGTGAGTTACAAGGTGTACGGGGAACGGAAGGCTCCGGGCGAGACCTGGGGCAGCCATCTGAAGCAAGGCAGGACCACGCTGGCCGAGCTGATGAAGATCGGCCTCCCGACGACCGGACACGGCGCGATTCAATCGGTATACGGCGCCTTCCAGCCCTTGCTTATCGCGACCAGCCTGGCATTGGCCGGCGTCAGCACGGCTCTGGCCACGAAGCAATTCGGCTTGCTGGCCGGCTATGCGTTCCCGCTGCTGTTCATGCCGAGCTTCATCACGCAATCGTTGTCCACCGCCCTCGTTCCGGCGATCGGCGAGGCGGCCGCGAACAAGAACGGGCTGCTGATGCATGAGCGGATGAATCAAGCGCTGCGCCTCGGCCTGCTGATCGGCGCGCCGGCGACCGTCATCCTGTTCGTGTGGGCAACCCCGCTCACGACGCTGATCTACGGCTCGCCGGACGCGGGCCTGCTGCTGAAAATCCTCGCCCCGATGTTTTTCCTGCATTACTTCGACGCGCCGCTGCACGCGATCCTGCTCGGTCTCGGCCGCGCGAGCGCAACGCTCTGGAATTACGTCGTCGCAACGGCGTTCAAGGCGGTCTCGATTTTCGTCTTCGGCAGCCAGTTCGGCATCGTCGGCGTCGCGTTCGGCATCGGCATCGGCATCGTCATACAGACATTGCTGAACTTCTTCTCGATCTCCGGCTCGATCGGGATCTATCTGAGCATCCAGCCGTACGTCAAGGTCGGCGTCTGCATGTCCGTGATGGCGCTCGGGGGCCGCACGGTCTTTGAATATTTGACGGTTCACGGGCTGCCGCCGGTATGGAGCGTGATCGTGTCCATCGTCGCCGCTCTGCTGCTCTACTTCGCTGCGCTTATGCTGACGGCCACGCTGAGATGGAAAGGCTCGCGCCCTCCGATTTCGTCGAAATTCGGATAGGCGCACTACCGATTCGCATCGCCTGCCGAGGAGGCACGCAAAAGCCGGAAGCGTCCGCTTCCGGCTTTTGCGTGTTCCCGGACTATAAACGCTTGGCAAACTCGCCGAGCGCGGACGAGAGGCGGTTGATCTCCTCGAAGAAGCTCAGCAGCTGCTGCGTGGAAGCCGCCTGCCCTTGACCGGTCTCGGCAATATAAGCGATCGACGCCGTCATCGTCTTGGTCAATTCCTTGAAGACGTCCAGCGTATCCCGCACGGTTTCCGTCGAACTGACCGTCTGCGCGGCTAATTTGCGAATCTCGGCCGCGATTACGCCGAAGCCCGCTCCCCGGTCGCCGGCATGCGCCGCCTCGATGGCCGCATTGATGCCGATCAAGTGCGTCTGATCCGCGATCCCTTTTATCAGGGACACGACGCTGTCCGTGTTGGCGATATTGATTTCGGTCTGCTGGGCGTACCCGTAAAGCTGCTGGGCGAGGCCGGCCAATTGATCCGATCCTTCGGTCAATTGAACGATCTGTTCGTTCGCAAGCGATAACGACGCCGAGATGCGGTCGGCGATTCCGACGAGCTCGGAATGGCTGCGGATCTGTACCGCCAAGCCTCCGATGACGGCGCCCGTATGATCGTGAAGGGGAATGGCCGTGCCGATAAATTCAAACCCGTAGTATCGCGCGGGCACGACATCCTGAAACCGAACATCGTCGCGGAGCGCTTTCGTTAGCGGCTCCGCCTCTTGCAGCAATTGGCCCGGCTTGATCTTCAGATCGATGTCCTCGCCCGGCCAATAGGCGATGAATTTCTCCAAATCGCATAGTCCGATGGCCAAATCGACCGGAATGGCCGATTTCACGGCGGGCAGCAACGCGGCCAGATGTTCCAAAGTCGTCTCTTTCGTCATGCGTTCACCATTCCTGTCCTAAGTCTTGCGCGCTGAAATCCGATCCAAAGCTATCGTACAAACAAGCCCGGGAAAAAACAACCTCTCCCTGCAGAGCGGCGTCGGCCGAACGAGCATCGGCACTTCGCAAGCCGGTCTGAAGCCGCGCCTAGTAAGCTTCGCCGCCGCTGGTCCGTTTACCTGTTCGTTCGCTTCCTGCCGGAATCCGCAAAAAAGCCGCCGAAACGTTATCGGCGGCTTACGGAGCATGTCGGGTTCGGTCACGCGGCCGGCTTCGCTCGCAAGTCGAGCTTCCGATACACCTTGAAATAGACCCAAACGGCGTTCAGCAGCAGCAGCCCGCCGGTGACGATGAATACATAGCGGACGCCGAACCAAGCCGCCACTTGACCGCCCAATACCGCGCCTCCGAAGACGCCCAGGTACCCGGCCGACATGTTGAATCCGAACACTCTGCCCGTAAGGGACGGAGGCGTGATTTTCTTGACCAAAATGTTGACCGACGGCATCAGCCCGGCTGCCGTTAATCCGAGCAGGAAGCGCAGTCCCATGAGCTCCCACGGATTACGGACGAAGGCTTGGGGAATGAAAATAATCCCGGCTGCCGCAAGCGAGATCAGCATCACCTTGTGAACGCCGATTTTGTCGGACAGCTTGCCCAGCCTCGGCGCGGCCAGGATATTCGCCAATCCCGAGGCAGAAAAGGCAAGCCCGGCGATCAGCGCGACATGCGCGAGATTATGGGACAAGCTTCCGATGTAGACCGTGATAACCGGCTCGACCGAGTACAAAGCGACCGTAAGCACGAAGAAGGTCACGAACATGGTGATCGTCAAGCTCTTCTCCGGCACGAGCTGCCACAGCTCCCGGAAGCCGGGCACCTTCTTCTCCTCGCGCACGAAGGATTCCTTCACGAACAACGCGGTCAACGCGAAAGCGACCAGCATCAGCGCGCCCGTGATGAAGAAGACGTTGCGAAAGCCGAAGCTCTCCCCGATAAAACCGCCGATCATGGGACCGAGCAGCGAACCCGCGATGCTGGCCGTCGACAGCGTGCCCAAGGCATAGCCCGAGTGCTCCTGATCCGTCTGCGTCGCGATCAAGGTCGTGCAGGCCGTCCCGTAACCCGTAATGACGCCTTGCAACAATCGCAAGCCGACCAGCACGTACACGTTCGGCGCGAAACCCATGCAGCCGATTACGATCGCCATGCCGAGGCTTGCCCGCAGAAGCATCGGCTTGCGTCCGAACTTGTCGGCGGCATGCCCCCATATCGGCGAGAAGATCGCCGAGATGATAAAGGTGATTCCGAAAGCGAGCCCGGAAAGCTGCGCGATGGAAGAATCCTTGTCGACGCCGAGATGGCGGATGTATAGCGGCAGCACGGGCGCGATCTGACTCATGCCCACGCCCGTTACGAACATCCCGAACCAGCAAACGATTAAGTTCCGTTTCCAGATCGGCATGGCGTCAAGCCATGCCGTCAATCCAGGCGTCGACCGTCATGACGTCCGCTTGACGGGGGAAGACTTTCTCGGTGAGCACGCGATGCACTTCCGGATCGGCATCGAGGCAAGCGTCCGCAAGCACCGTCAGCGCAAAGTCCTTGTCCGCGGCCTCGCGCAAGGTCGACAGGACGACCCCGCTCGTCGCGATGCCGCTCAAAATCAGCGAATCGATGCGACGCGCACGGAGAACGACTTCCAAGTCGCTGCCGGCAAACGCGCTGACGCGGCGTTTCGTCACGATGGGCTCGCTCGGCAACGGCTGCACGGATGCGTGAATCCGCGTGTCCGCCTCCGCTTCCGACACGCCGCCGAATTCGGCGATTCTGCTGAACATTTTGTTCTGCGGGCTTACCTCCGGGTACCCTTCCCGGAAGGCGACCCGCACGAAAATAACCGGGATGCCGACCCGGCGGGCGGCTTCGAGCGCGCGTTGAACCGGAAGCAGTGCGTCCGCTTGCTCGGCGAACCGCGATACGATGCGGTTCTGCATGTCCATGACCAGCAGCGCCGCGTGTTTGTAATGATCGTTCATGTGTTGAACACTCCTTCTTCGTATGATAATATTAACCGGAGAACTCTCCACTTGATATTAAACGGAGACATCTCCGTTTGTCAACAACAGCCTGCGCGACTCTAATTTTAGGACGTGATCGAACTTTGGAAGATACTTGGAACGCGGGGACGTCCCCGAACCGCTCCGAGCGCCGCGATGCCGCCGAGAACCGCCAGCGCATCCTCGATTCGGCGCTGCGGCTGTTCGAGCAGCACGGCGTCGAGCAGGTCAGCATGAATC
This sequence comes from Paenibacillus sp. J22P277, assembly GCF_059383675.1. Classification (NCBI taxonomy): domain Bacteria; kingdom Bacillati; phylum Bacillota; class Bacilli; order Caryophanales; family Paenibacillaceae; genus Paenibacillus; species Paenibacillus sp. J22P277. Next base: position 167,114 of record NZ_JBXENS010000005.1, on the reverse strand, counting down.
AAATCGCCATCGAGGCGCAGATCGGGCCGGGCACGCTCTACCGCCGATACCGGAACAAAGGCGAGCTCTGCCTGGAGCTGATGAAAGAAAACATCATCCTCCTGTTCGAGCAGATCGAGGAATACATGAACTTGAACCGCGCGGAACCGCCGAGCGAGCGGCTGAAGGGCGTCCTCGCGCTGTTTCTCCGTTTCCGGGAAAAGAAAGCCCAATTGCTGAAAGGCGTCGAGGAATCCGCATCGGCGGGCCGGGCGAAATCCCGCACGCAGAGTCCCATCTATCAAGAATTGCATCAGCTGTTCGTCGGACTGTTCGACGAGATGGCCGCGTCGGCGAGCGAGCCGAGCCGGCTGAACGGCGTTTTTGCCTCGGATATCCTGCTGACGGCATTGAGCAGCGATTCCTATTCCTTCCAAAGGGACGTGCGCGGCCATACGCCCGAGACGATCTTGGAGCAGCTTTGCCTGGCGTTCATCCCGTCGCCGTAAGCTGCATGCACGCAAAACAGAAAATCTCCCCCGCTGCTCGCGGAGGAGATTTTCTGTCGTTCCGGCGTATGACCGAACTAATCAAGCGGCAAAATCGGCCGGTCGGTCACCGGCGACGACAAAATGACGGATGTGATCAACTCCCCGAACGGCACCAAGCGCTCGACAAGCAAGCTGAGCTCGTCCAGTCCCGTGACCGCCGCTTTGATCATAAAGCTGACAACGCCCGTCACGCGATGGCATTCGATGATTTCCTCGAAGCCTTTGATCCGCTGTTCGAATTCCATAAGCGGTATCCTGAGCTCGCTCAGCTGAATGATCACCTGCACGTTCCGGCCGACCGCGGCAGGGGCTACCCTTGCGCCAAAGCCCAGAATCACGCCCTTCTCTTGAAGCCGCAGCATGCGCTCCGCTACGCTCGGCCGGCTTAACGACAATCTTTTCGATAGCTCGCTTACGGTCATGCGCCCGTCTTCCTGAAGCAATTCGAGGAGTATCCTGTCCAGTTTATCCATGGTTGCTTGACCATCCTTCAATTTGAAACGTATGCCGCTTGATTTCATTCAATGTTAATTATTCTCACATGAAAAAGATTCAGTTTATTATATATCGTCTTTTCATTGAAGTCTATCATGGAATTACAAGATTTATCCATGACATAAACGCAAAGGTGAGACGCATAATGAAAGCTGAAACGAAGCGTGTTTTCCATCAATGGCTGCAGATTATCGTCGGCTGCATGATCACCGCCGCAGGTCTGATCCTGCTCGGGCACGCCCATGTCGTAACAGGCGGTACGGCGGGACTCGCCCTCAGTCTCTCCTATCTCTTGCCGATCGGCTATCAAAACCTGTTCATGCTGCTGAACGTTCCGTTCTTCGTCTTCTCTTACATGAAAATGGGCCCTTCGTTCACGCTGCGAACGGCGATCGCGATCTCTCTGCTCTTCCTTTTCACGTCCGCCGATCATTGGCTCGGCGAGTTCTCGCTGCCTGCTCTGGGGGGCTCGTTCGCGGGCGGATCGATCGTCGGCCTCGGCGTCTGCGTCCTGATCAAGAACGGCGCGTCGCTCGGCGGGTCCTCGATTCTGGCGCTCTACCTCCAGCGAAGGTACCGCATGGATCCCGGTCAAATGCTCTTCGCGTTCGACTGCGCGGTCCTGCTGACGGGATTATCCAGCCTATCCATTGCCGATTGCCTGATCTCCGGCGTTTCCATCGTCATGACCTCGGGCATCGTTTCCCTCTACAAGGGCAAGCTGACCCTGGTCCGGCGCTTCAGGGAGAAGCAAAAACCGGCAACAACCGTTATCTAGCGCTTCCAACACAAGCAAAATTCGACTGCTTGCACTGCTTGGCGCCCGGGGCGACGCGCTCCGGGCCGTTACCCGTTATCCGGTGCGGCTAGTCACCGAAGCATGTAAGTTCTCGCTCATAGTGATGAACGCGAGCTTACGTCGTCAAACTTCTGCCGATAGCCGGACTACCCCCTGCTATCTCATTTCCTCCGGCAATCCAAAGCGTCGCCGATTTCCGCGGCCGCGATTCTCGTTTCCGCGACGACCCCGAATGCTGCCCCTCCGTAATAGCGAAGCTCGTGAATTGCCACCGTCGCTTCCTGAAATCCGTTTCTTCCTGGAATGAATAATGCGATGAAACCGAACAGTTTGCGCACGCGATCATCTCCTTGCCGGTTCTCGTTCCGTTATAGCACAAGGCGTATTTGGCGATGTTGCGCTCTTATTCGGCCATACGCTGCACCAAGCGGGATCTCCGCCTCCCGCGCCGTTCTCAAAGCGCCAAACGTTCTCGCTTAAGCGCGGTGATTATAGTAGAATGAGAAGCTGTAGAACAAGGACTTGAAGAATGAGGAATTGCAGCATGCGCGCATGCTAAATCGAGGTTTCGGCAACACGAAACGAATATGAGGTGTCGGAGTGTCCATTAATTTCACGAAGGCGATCGTCGCCCAGCTGCAGCGGGAGATCGCCGATCTCGAAAGCCAAAGCCTAAGCCTGAAGAACAAGCAGGATAAGGCGGCGTCCAAAATCAAGCAAGTGCAGCGCGACATGAAATTAAGCCAATCGCACGGCGACCTGAGCGGCAAGATGTCGCGCGTCAGCAAGCTGAACGAGGAGATCAAAACCGCTGCCCGCGCGCAAGCCGAGCTTGCCAAGCAGCTAACCGCGAAGCGAGCGCTGCTGAAGCAGCATCAGTCCAGCTAAGCGCGATTCGCCCAAGGAGGCGGGAAGCCGGATGTTCACCCGCACGCATGTAGCGCCCGGTCCTACGATGGGGAAGCAGCATGGATAAGCAGAACCTGTTCATCGCGATGCCGCTGCCGGATTCGTTGAAACGACAGCTCGGCTCGCGGCTCGCGGAGCTCCGCGGCAGGCTTGATTTTCGCAAATGGACGAACGAGGCCGACCTGCATGTCACGCTGCAGTTTCTCGGCGCTGCGGCCGCGGAGCGGTTGCCGGAGCTGAAGTCGGCGCTGACGGCTTTAGTCGAGCGGCAGCAGCCGTTCGGCCTGTCGCTCGCGGGTACGGGCACCTACGGCCTGCCCGAACGGCCACGGGTGCTTTGGGCCGGGATCGGCGGCGAGCTGGAGCGGCTGCGCGGGCTGCAGCGGCAGGTCGTCGAAGCGACCGCCCTGCTCGGCTTTGCCGCGGAAGAGCGTCCGTACAGCCCTCATCTCACCCTCGCCCGCAGATACGCGGGCGAAGGAGCGTTCGAGCTCCCGGAGCTGCTTGTCCGGAACGTCGGCGCTGACGGCTTCCGGTCCGACGGACCGGCCGAGCATCATGAGGAATGCGCGGTCCGCGCGCGATCCGCCGGCAATGCCCGGGAGCGCGATGCCGACCTATTGCGAGAAGCTTCTCGCCGGGCAGCCGACTCGCTGCGCTGGCAGGTCGACGGGATCGTCTTGTACCGTACCTGCATGCATCGCATCCCGATGTACGATACGGAAGCCCGTTTCGATTTCGGCTGACGCGCCGCAGTCAAGCCGGTCTCCTCTGGGACCTGCAGCTGCGACGTCCTTCGACCAGAGGCAGCGCCACGAATCGGCTGCCTTTCATAGCTTGCTCGCCCGCACTCCCGGTCCCTGTTTTGGGGTCGGGAGTTTTGCGTATGTCGAACGCGTGAATAGGCATCATCATTTCATAGAAACTGATCATCAGAGTACATACCAATTTCGGCCGAATCCCCGTAAACTTAACGGTAGTAAGGGAGGTTATCGCCATGCTGTCGGAGCAGGTTTTCATTGGAAGCGTATTTATTGCCGGTTTGCTTTCGTTCTTCTCGCCATGCATCCTGCCGATGCTGCCCGTGTATATCGCCCAGCTCGGCGGCGCGGCCCCGGGAACCGGAACGGCTGCGGTCAGATGGGGCAAGCTGCGGCTCCACCCCTCCCTGATCGGCAACACGCTGTTCTTCACGCTCGGGATCTCCTTCGTGTTCGTGCTGCTCGGATTCGGAGCCGGCGGGCTCGGAAGCGTCATTAACAGCGACTGGTTCATTACCGTCTGCGGCATCGTCGTCATCGCGTTCGGGGTGTTCCAGACGGGGATCTTCACGCTGCTCTTCATGCAGCGCGAGAAGAAGTTGGCCGTTGCGTGGGAGGGCAAGAAGGGCTTCGCCGCGTCATTGCTGCTCGGCTTTACGTTCAGCTTCGGCTGGACGCCGTGCATCGGCCCGATACTCGCCGCGGTGCTCAGTCTCTCGGCCAGCGAAGGATCCGCTTGGCAAGGGGGAGGCTACATGCTGATCTATGCGCTTGGCCTCGCCATCCCGTTCCTGGTCCTGGCGTTCTTCTCGGATCTGCTGATCGGACGGCTGCGGACGCTCAACAAGCATATGCCGAAGCTGAAAGTCGTATCCGGGCTGCTGCTCATCGTCATGGGCGTCCTGCTCATGACCAACAAATTGAACATGCTTACGACGCTGTTCAGCTGAAAGTCTTCATGACAAAAGGAGGATTCGCATGAAAAAAGGAAAATGGCCGCTGTCCCTCGTCGCTTTGCTCGCCCTGCTGCTCGTTTTGACGGCGTGCGGGAATCAATCCGCCTCGGATACGGCGTCCTCCGCGCAGGCGTCGACCGCGGCGCTCAACAAAGGATCGGCCGCGCCGAATTTCGACCTGAAGGATCTGGACGGCAACGAGGTCTCGCTGGCCAGCCTGTCCGGCAAGAAGGTCTACGTGAAATACTGGGCATCCTGGTGCCCGATTTGCCTGGCGGGGATGGACGAATTGAACGCATTGGCCGGTCAAAGCAACGATTTCCAGGTCATCACGATCGTCAACCCCAACTACAACGGGGAACAATCCGCGGATGATTTCACGCAGTGGTTCAAAGGGCTTCAGGCCGAGAATACGGGCAAAAACATCCGCGTGCTGCTGGACGAGGACGGCAAATGGGCCAAGAAATTCGGCATTCGCGGCTATCCGACCTCGCTCTATATCGGTTCGGACGGCGTGCTCGTCAAGACGGCGCCGGGACAAAATTCGAACGAGGCCATCACGACCGCCTTTCAACAAATTTCTTGAGCATCGCGATTAATAAGGTTCAATTATGAATGGGAGGGATTCACATGAAACGACTTATGAGCGCAGGCGCATTGCTGCTGCTGCTGTTCACCGCGGCCTGCGGCCAGCGCATGGGCGTCGAAGGCTCCGCATCGGCGGCATCCGACGCGTCCGTCACGACGGCCGGGGCATCGGCCGAGGCGAGCGCCGGTCCCACGACGACGCGGTCGCCTAATCCGAACGACAAGGTCGATTATTCGAGCAGCAAGCTGGACACGATCTATTTGGCAGGGGGCTGTTTTTGGGGCATCGAAGCCTACGTGGAGCGCATCTACGGCGTACAGGACGTAACCGTGGGCTATGCCAACGGGACCGGGGCCGACCCGACTTACGAGGATGTCGTTCAAGGGGACCGCGGTTTCGCGGAGACGGCCGAGGTGAAGTACGATCCGGCGCGGCTGCCGTTAACGGATCTGCTGACCGATTTCTTCAAAGTCATCAATCCGACAAGCGTGAATAAGCAGGGCAACGATGTGGGCATCAATTACAGAACGGGCATCTATTATACCCAGGACAGCGATCTCTCCGTCATCAACGCGGTCGTAACCAAGGAACAGGCGAAGTACACCAAGAAGATCGTCACGGAAGTGCTGCCGCTCGAAAATTACTATTTGGCCGAGGACTACCACCAGGACTACCTGGAGAAGAACCCGGACGGCTACTGCCACGTCGATCTGTCGATTCTGGACACGCTGGACAAAACGGTCAAGGTGGATCCGAGCAAGTACAGCCGTCCGAGCAACGAGGAATTAAAGAAGACGCTGACGGATATTCAATATAAAGTGGCGGTGTTGAACGACACCGAAACGGCGTATTCCAACGAATACTGGAATACCTTCGATCCGGGCATCTACGTCGACGTCACGACGGGCGAGCCGCTGTTCTCGAGCCGCGACAAGTACGACGCTGGCTGCGGCTGGCCCAGCTTCACCAAGCCGATCGACCCCGCCGTCGTGACGAATCACGAGGATACGAGTTACAATATGGTGCGTACCGAAGTCCGGAGCCGCGTGGGCGATATTCATCTGGGCCACGTGTTCGACGACGGTCCGAAGGAAGCCGGCGGCAAACGCTATTGCATCGACAGCGCATCGATCCGGTTCGTTGCGCTGGCCGACATGGAGAAAGACGGTTACGGCGACCTCCGCGCAGCCGTCGAATAACGCTTTAAGGAGTCTGAGCCGATGTATACGCTATTGATCGTGGAGGACGAGGAATTAGTCAGGAACGGTATCAAGCGGCTCGTGCCGTTCGAGGAATTCAGCATCTCGGAAATCCTGGAAGCGGGCAACGGCGAGGAAGGGCTCAGGCTCTTTCTCGCCCATCTCCCGGATATCGTGCTGCTGGACATCAACATCCCGAAGCTGAACGGCCTCGAATTCGCCAAGAAAGCCAAGGAAGCGAAGCCCGGCGTCAAGATCGCCGTCATTACCGGCTACGACTATTACGAGTATGCGGTGACCGCCCTCAAGATCGGCATCGACGACTATGTGCTCAAGCCCGTCTCCAAGACGGACGTCTACGAGGTGCTGCGCAAATTAGTGGAGAAGCTCCGCGGCGAGCAGCAGCAGTCGCAGCTGCAGCATCTCGTCAGCGAGTACAAAACGACGCTGCAAGTGCTGGACGATTCAGGCAACAAGGCCTCGATCGCCCAGATCATCGAAGACAACGTCGCGAATCCGGATTTCTCGCTGGCGATGCTGGCGAACCGGATCGGATTCTCCGCCGGCTATATGAGCGTCTTGTTCAAGCGGTTGTTCACGATCTCGTTCCAGGACTATTTGATGGCCATGCGCTTGGAGCGTTCCAAGCTGCAGCTGCTCGCGTCCGACGCGAAAATCTATGAAATCTCATCGGCCGTAGGCTTCGACAACCCGAATTATTTCAGCGCCGCCTTCAAGAAGAAATTCGGGCTCTCTCCCCTGCAATACCGGGAAAGGACCAAACACTCGTGAGACTGCTCCCCCGCTCGCTCCGGTACCGGATATCGGGAATCTACCTGCTGATCAGCGTCGTCACCATCGGCATCTTCGGCGCCGTGCTCTACGTCGGCATTTCCCGGGCGGTGTTGAACGATTCGATTCAGTCCGCCAATATGGCGATATCCAAGAGCGGCTCCCTGGTCGAGATGTACATCGACCGGCTGAAGGTGCTGACGACCATGCTCGCGCACAATCCGCAGACGATCCAGACGCTCTCCTCGCCCTCCGCTGCCGGGGAGAAGGACGAGCTGCAATTCATCGACAACGTGCTGATGTCCGATTCGCACATCAAATCCGTCGTCGTCATCGGCAAGGACGGCTACGTGCTGTCCAACGAGAAGAAGCTGAACATGCGGCGTTCTTCCAACATGATGAACGAACCTTGGTACGTGACCGCGATCAACAGCACGAACCCGGTGCTCACCTCCGCCCGCATGCAGAAATTTTCGATGGACAAGAACAACTGGGTCATCTCGATGAGCCAGGAGATCAAGGATGCGAACGGCCGCAACCTCGGCGTCGTCTTGCTCGACATCGAATATAAGGGCATCGAGGCGTACTTGAACGATCTGGATCTCGGCAGCACGGGATATGCCTTTATCATCAATAGTCAAGGCGGCATCGTCTATCACCAGGACCCGGTTTACTTCACGGACGCCGCCAAGCAGGCGCAACTAAGGCAGATCAGCATGTCGAAGCAAGGCTTCGACGCGTCGGACAATACGCTCGTGTACAAAACGCAGCTGCAAAATTCCGATTGGACGCTCGTCGGCATCAGCTCCCTCGACCGGCTGCGCGAGGTCCGCGGCCAGCTGCTCGGCGCGTTCGTCCTGGTCGGCCTCGGACTGCTGCTGCTCATCATCGTCGTATCCCCGTTCATCGCGAAGAGCATGACCCGGCCGATCCACCGGCTGGAGCAGGCGATGCAGCAGGTGAAGTCGGGGACGCTGGAAGTGAGCGTGCCCGAGACCGGGGTGACGGAGGTGCAGGGGCTCGCGCTGCATTTCAATACGATGGTGGCGGAGATGCGGCGGCTGATGCAGGAGATCGAGACGAAGGAGAAAACGATGCACGGCTACGAGCTCAGCGTGCTGCACAGCCAGATCAACCCGCACTTTCTGTACAATACGCTGGATACGATCGTCTGGATGGCGGAATTCAACGAGAGCGACCGCGTCATCTCCACGACCAAGGCGCTGGCCAAGTTCTTCCAGCTGTCGCTCAGCGGCGGCAGCGAATTGACGACGGTCGAGAACGAGATGAACCATGTCGCCCAGTATTTGTTCATTCAGAAGGAGCGGTACGGCGACAAGCTGCATTACAGGCTGCATTTCGATCCGGCGCTGGCCGACAAGGTAATTCCGAAGATCATCCTGCAGCCGCTCGTCGAGAATGCGATCTATCATGGCATTCGGGAGAAGGACGGTCCCGGCTTGCTGGAGATTACATGCGAACGGGCGGACGAGGGACATGCGATATTCGTCGTGAGGGATGACGGCGTCGGCTTCGATCCCGAGGCGCGTCAGCAAGGAGACGAAGCGGGCTCGCACTCGGGACTCCCCAAGCTGGGCGGCGTCGGCATCAACAACGTGGATGACCGTTTGAAACTGTACTACGGCAAGGAATACGGCATCGCCATTCGGTCCCGTCCGGGAGAAGGCACGACCGTCACGATCGTCATCCCGTAATTCGCGCGCCATCGCAACGAAGGCTGCCGGTCGAGCGACCGGCAGCCTTCGCGTTTAGATCAGGGATTGCACAAGCTTATTTCAAGGCAGCTTCACTGCCCGATATGCGTCATTTTATCGGGATTGCGAACGAGATACAGATTACGAATCAGGTTCCCCTCGAGATGAATCATGCAGACGGTATGAACGCCTTCGCGCGAACGGAAAATAATGGCGGGCTGCCCGTTCAATTGAACGGCGTCAATGGCGGCAATGCCATCCACCATGGACCCGTCGCGAACGCCTCCGAGGAGCAAGCGCGCCACGCGGTCCGGCGTTATGATCGGATTCAGGACGGAGCTTACCTTGCCTCCTCCGTCGGCGACGAGGACGACGTCCTGGTCCAGCATCGACAGGATTTGCTTCATGTTGCCCTGCTTGAGCGCCGCTTGAAAGCCGTACACCCATTCGAGATTGGCCGATTCGGGCTGAACCAGCTCGTCTTGCGCGATCCCCATCTTGGCGCTGGCGCGGCTGAACAGCTTGCGGCAGTTCACTTCGCTCTTCTCGATCAGCCCGGCGATCTCGTGATACTCGAAGCCGAGCGCCTCGCGAAGGACGAATACCGCCCGCTCGGTCTGGGACAGCCGCTCCAGCAGCACGACCATGGCATAGGACAAGAGATCGTCGCGTTCGACCGAGGCCATCGCATCGTCGTTCGAACTCGCGAACGGCTCCGGGAGCCATTCCCCGTAATATTGCTCCCGCTTCATGCGGGCCGATTTGTGCAGATCGCGGCAGCGGTTCGTGACCATTTTGCACAGGTAGGCCTTCGGTTCGGCCAGCTTCTCCGGCGGCACGTCGTAGATCTTCAGAAACACGTCCTGGACGGCATCCTCCGCATCGGAGACCGTTCCGGTCAGTTGATAGGCAAGCTTAAACAACAGGCCTTTATACTGCTCGTACAACTCTTGCATGCTTCCACGTCCATTCTTAGGCTTTGCTCTGTCCCGCTTCCCGGATGCGCCGTTCTTACTATGCATATCCGCGGCATACGATATGCAGGTTACCGCACGCCGGAAGCATATGCATACGCACGGGAATGAAACGACAAACAAAGAACCCCGGATAGGGTTCTTTGTTTTCGAGGCGCGATTCGATGCGCGTAAGATTGCTCAATACCATTGCTTATTGCCGATACCTATGACTTCGACAAAGATTGCTTAAGCCAATCCTCGAAACGCGTCGTCGCGATGCGCGGGTTGTCGTACCACGGAACCAAGGAAAACTCGTCCAGCTCGGAGCCGTAATAGAGCGCTTTGGGGTCCGCCACGACTTGGCGGTCGTCCTTCGTCGCGCTCAAGTAACGGGAAACGAGATCGTTGATGCGAATGCGTTCCGGACCGGCGAGCTCGACGGTTCCGTTTACGGGTGCCCCCGCCGCGAATTCCGCTACCGTAGCGGCAACCTCGTCCGACACGATCGGCTGCATGTAAGCGGAAGACACGCGGACGGTCTGCCCCTCGGCTCCATACTCGGCGATCGCCCCGACGAACTCGAAGAATTGCGTCGCGCGAACGATCGTATACGGAATCTTGGATGCTTTAATCAACTCTTCTTGCGCGACCTTTGCGCGGAAATACCCGTTCTTCGGAAGCTTGTCCGTCCCGACGATCGAGAGCGCGACATGATGCTTCACGCCGGCGGCCGCTTCCGCGGCAACCAGGTTGCGGGAGGATTTCTCGAAGAACGCCAGAACCGCTTCGTCTTCGAACGAAGGCGAGTTCGCGACGTCGACGACGACTTGGGCGCCGGTCAGCGCTGCGGCCAGTCCTTCGCCGGTGACGGCGTTGATGCCCTTGGAGGGCGAGGCCGGCACGACCTCATGACCGAGCGCGCGAAGATTGTTTACGACTTTTGATCCGATGAGTCCCGTACCGCCGATAACCACGATTTTCATAAAAGTAAGTACCTCCTGAATGAATGCCTCTTCACCACCAGAGGCTCTTGGTTGATGATTTCTAATCATTGCAAGTTAAAGCCGGTCATTTACGGCTTGTTAGCTTAGTTCAAACCGGCTTTCGTCAGTCCGAACGCGGCGTCGGCCGACCCCGGAACCGACTTGAAGGCGATGCTGGCACGGTTCCAGGCATTGATCGTCATGACCGAGAAAGTCAGGTCCGAAAGTTCTTTCTCGGACAAATGTTCAAGAACGCGGCCATACACCTCGTCAGGCACGCCGTGCTCGGGCAGCTTGGTCAGAATCTCGGCCCAGGCTAGCGCCGCGCGCTCGCGCGGGCTGAACAGGTTCGATTCCCGCCAAATCGAGAGATGATAGAGACGAAGCTCGCGCTCGCCGTGGATCTTGGCTTCCTTCATGTGCATATCCAAGCAGAAGCCGCAGCCGTTCATTTGCGATGCGCGGATGTGAACCAGGTCGATGATGCTCTGCTCGATCGAGCTGTTTTTCTCGGCGCCGCTTAGCCCCATCAGCGCTTTGACGAACTCCGGCGATTGCTGCATATAATTTAAACGTTGTGTCATACGTAAATCACACTCTCTTCCGTAGATTTTTTGTTTTTGCATCCGCGTTTTCCGCTTCGGATATATAACGAGGGAGCCTCTTATTCCGTGACAAAGACTCGGCTCCCGCTTCGGTTAGCTCAGTCCGGCTTTCGTCAGTCCGAACGCGGCGTCGGCCGAACCCGGAACCGACTTGAAGGCGATGCTGGCACGGTTCCAGGCATTGATCGTCATGACCGAGAAGGTCAGGTCCGAAAGTTCTTTCTCGGACAAATGTTCAAGAACGCGGCCATACACTTCGTCAGGCACGCCGTGCTCGGGCAGCTTGGTCAGAATCTCGGCCCAGGCCAGCGCCGCGCGTTCGCGCGGGCTGAACAGGTTCGATTCCCGCCAAATCGAGAGATGATAGAGACGAAGCTCGCGCTCGCCGTGGATCTTGGCTTCCTTCATGTGCATATCCAGGCAGAAGCCGCAGCCGTTCATTTGCGATGCGCGGATATGAACCAGATCGATGATGCTCTGCTCGACCGAGCTATTTTTCTCGGCGCCGCTAAGCCCCATCAGCGCTTTGACGAACTCCGGCGATTGCTGCATATAGTTTAAACGTTGTGTCATACGTAAATCACACTCTCTTCCGTTGAATTTTTTTCTCCAGCGCTTTGCGCTTCGGATATATAACGAAGCAGCGATCCTTTCTGTGACAAGAGGCGCGATAATGTCGACGTTATCCAGAATCTGCATAGCCGGCACCCCCGCGGTCCATAATAGCCAAGTGATATTCGACTTCCGGGGTGATCATCCATGCGTTCCATCAGCACGTCCATCGCAGAGAACGAAGCTTATCTTAGCGATCAATTCAATCGTTGCTCGGATATTATCTTGCGCTCCTTTTCGTTAAAAGATGATACGATCTTGCTGCTGATTTATTTAGATGGCATGACGCATATGCAGGGCGTGGAAGATAACGTGCTGAAACCGTTGCTCTTCAGCGGACTGCCGCAGGGCTTGGATCGGATGCAGTCCCTCGCCGAGACGCTCAGGCGCGAGTGGCTGCCGATGACGAATATCAAGACTGACGAATCCATGGAGGAACTCGTGCAGCATATTCTGCTCGGCGGCCTGGGGATATTGGTGGAAGGTGAAGCATCCGCGCTCATCGCCCAAGTGCAAGGCTACGAGACGAGGGGCATCCAGGAACCGCTCAAGGAATCCACCTTGCGCGGCTCCAAGGAAGGCTTCGTCGAGAGCGTCCGGACGAATATGACGCTGATCCGGCGCCGGATCGTTCACCGGCAGTTGAAGATGGAGTCGTACACGATCGGCAAGTACACGCAGACCGCAGTCGTTCTTGCCTATATGGAAGGAATCGCGGACGAGAACGTCCTGACGGAAGTCAGAAGAAGGCTCGACGGAATCGAGACCGACGGCATCATCGATTCCGCATACATCGAGGAATGGATCGAGAACAATTCCTTCTCCATCTTCCCGCAGATCCAGAATACCGAACGACCGGATATCGTGGCCGCAAGCCTGCTGGAGGGAAAGGTCGCGCTCCTGACGAACGGGACTCCCTTCGCCCTCGTGCTTCCCGTTACCTTCTGGTCGGGTCTTCAATCGGCGGACGACTATTTCGAGCGGTTCGTCTTCGTCATACTGACGCGGTTTATCCGCTACGTCATGACCTTCATTTCGTTTGCCTTGCCCGCCATCTACGTCGCGCTCTCGACTTTCCACCCGGAGATGATCCCGAGCAATCTCATGATCGGCATCGCGACCGCCAGGGAGAACTCGCCGTTTCCGACCGTCATCGAAGTGTTCCTTATGATGATCATCTTCGACGGCCTGCAGGAAGCCGGCGTGCATCTGCCCAACCAGCTCGGGCCGGTCGTCAGCATCATCGGAGCGCTCGTCATCGGACAAGCCGCCGTCGAAGCCGGCATCATCTCCACGCCGATCATCATCGTCATTTCCTTGACGGGCATCGCGACGTATACGATCCCCAGATACAGCGCCACCCTTCCTTTCCGCATCGTCCGCTACCTCATGCTGTTCATCTCCGGTTGGCTCGGATTCGTCGGCTTCGCGTTCGGCATCATGTTCCTGCTAATCCATTTGGTGATGCTGGAATCTTTCGGAACGCCTTATTTGAGCCCCGTGGCTCCGTTCGACGGAAAAAGGATCAAGGATCTGATCATCCGCTATCCCTTCTGGGTCAAGAACGGCCGCGTTAAGAAGGGGCGCACGCGATGATCCGGTTCGCGCTCGCGGCTGTCGTCACTATCATGCTGACGCTGTCCGCTTCCGGCTGCAGCGATTTTGTCGAACCGAACCAATTGGCCTTCGTTATGGCTTCGGGACTGGATCATGCCGAGAACGGAATGATCGAAATCAGCCATCAGATCGTCATCCCTTCGCAGCTGAAGAACGGAAGCGTCGGCAAATCGGACAGCTATTTCGTCATGTCGGCCAAAGGCAAGGATATTTTCGATGCCCAGCAAAAAATCCAGCGCAAACTGTCCCGGCGCATGCTGACGAGCCATCGCATCCTGCTCTTGGTCGGCGAGGAATTCATGAAGCATAACCAAGTCGACGTGATGTTCGATAAACTGGGCCGCGATCCCGCGAACAATCTAAGGGACGCCATCGTCATGGTTCGAGGCGGCAGCGCGAAGGATATCCTCATGCTGAAGCATCCCATGGAGTACCTCTCCAGCGTTGCCGCCGGCAAAGAACTCCAAATCAACGGCATGAAAAGCTTCTCCAGCAGGAAGCTCGTGATTGACAGTCTCGCCGAAGGAAGCAGGCCGATGATGCCGTACTTCCAAATCGAGAAGGTCGAGCTGAGCCATGACAAGAAGAGCCCGATTGCCGTCTTATCCGGATTCGCCGTCTTGGACAAGCAGCTCAAAGTCAAAGGATACCTAAGCGACACCGAGGGCGCCAGAGCGATCTGGATGATCGGGAAAGGAACGTCCGACGGCATAACCATCCCTTGGAAAGACGGCAACGGCGTCTTGTCGTTCCGCTTTACCCATATGAGCAGGCGGGTTCATGTCTTTCGCGGCCACGATCCGCAGCGTGTCGAATTAACCGTCGCGGCACAGGTTTATTTGCTTGAAAACACGGCCTCGCTCGACATGTCCGACGTGGATACCATGGTGAAAGCCCAGCAGTACCTGAACGAGTACATCCAAAAGGACCTTCAAGGAATATTGGACAAAATGCAGCAGTGGGGACCTGACGTATTCGGCATCGGCGAGTACCTGCATCGCATGTATCCGGCCTGGTGGAGGACGCAAAAAAACGATTGGGACGAAAACTTCAAGAAACTCGACGTGACGGTCAAGGCCAAGATCCGGCTGCGGTCCTCCGGCATCATCGGAGAGCAGTTAAAATAATTCATGAAGGCGTGGCAACGAAGCATGAAAGTAAGCGGTTATCAGATCTTCTGGCTGATCAATATTTCGTCCCTGATCGTGTTCTCCTATGTGCCCATTCACCTGGCAGCGGAGGAATCGCGGCAGGACTGCTGGATTTCCATCGGGCTCGGGTGCGTGATCATGATGGCGGTCACCTGGCTTATGCTTCGGGTTTGCATGCAAAACAAGGACAAAACGCTGGTCGGCTTTATCAAAGACCTGCTCGGGACCGTGCTCGGCAAACTATTCGCGACGGTCTATTTCCTGCTGTGGTTTATGCAAATGTCGGCGATCATGAAAGGATCGGTCGAATTTCACAACTTAATCCTGCTCCATAATACGCCGATGCTCGTCATCTTGCTGTTCGTGCTGTTTCTCGTGACGTACGCCGTACTCAGAGGAGGCATTATCGCGATCGGCCGGTGCGCGGAAATCATCGGTCCCCTCTTCCTCTTCATGCTAACCACGCAGCTCTTCCTGAATCCGCAGGACATGGACGTTAGAAGAATATTGCCCGTCTACGTCGACACGGGTTGGTTCCACATTCTGAAGGGCACTTTCTATTCGCTCAACTATTTGGTGGATCCGTCGATCATACTGATGCTGTTCTTCTTCGCCGGGAACAAGAGGACCGCCTCGCGCGCGATCTTCTGGGGCACGGCGGTCTCGATGCTGTGGGGCCTATTGGCCTCGCTGGTGCTCTTGTTCGTTACGGGACCGAACGTAGCGCCCAAATTGGTGTTTCCCGTCTACTCGCTCACCAAATTCGTATCCATCCTGAACTTCATTCAAAATATCGATGCGTTCTACATCCCGATGTGGCTGCTCGGCTCCTTGATTAAATTGTCCGTGTACCTGTTCATCCTGAGCTACGGGTTATCCGAGTGGACCGGCTTCAAGAACTGGAAGCTGATCGCCTGCGTGATCTCGTGCGTCTGGCTGGCGTGCATGCTCTACGGCAGCCACCATCTTCGGCTTTTTTACACGCAGAAGAACCCGTTTCTGCTCGGCTGCTTTTACCCTTTCGTCTACGTGGTCCTTCCTTTGCTCCTATGGTTGATCGGCAGCATACGGCAGCGCCTCAGGGCATCGGGCGCGCATCAAACTTGATACGCGTTCCGCCGCGTCATCATTCGCCGAAGCGCGCATATCGTTCGTTCCACTTCGAAGAAGCCTCCAATCCCGCTAAAAGCGCAGGCGTTGGAGGCTTCTTCCGTAACGTCGTATAGCTAGACATGTCCAACGATTCGCGCAAACGCACATACAGTCGCACGGGTACCGTCATTGCACAACCGTTCCGTTCATCGGTACCTTTCCAACAGCTCGGACAATCTGCTACGGATCGCTTCTCTCAGCTCCGCCGGCTCCTCCAACTCGGCCTCGTTCCCCAGCCCGATGAAGAACTCGGCATAGAAAGACAAGTCGCCGCGGGACACATCGTGATCGATCGTGCCGCCGCCGTCTTCTCGCACGCGCAGCATCGGCGCGAGCCATAGCTCGGACTCGCAGCGCTGGACGCCCGTTCGCGTCAGCTCCGCCCGCAGGCGAATCGGTTCCCGCGGCTCGGCGGCCTCCCGCCTGCTGAGGCGGACGTCGTCAAGCTCGATCGGCGGCGTGCCGGACAAATCGTACTCCGCCTCGCGAATCCGGTCGCAGCGGAACACGCGGTAGCCCTCCCGCAGGAAGCAGTACGCCGTGCAGTACCAGAATCCGTTGTTCGCGTAGATGCAGACCGGCTGGATCCGGCGGCTGCCCGTCCCTTCCTCCTTGGATTCGTAGTCGACGACCAGCACCATCCGGCGAACGGCCGCATCGAGCAAAATGGCCAGACACGGCGCATTCCCCCGCCTCGTCGGCGTGACGAAATCAACGCGTTCCTTCATGCCGTCGATCCGATCCCGGACGTCGCCGGGCATATGAAGGTAAAACTTGCTGAGCGCCGAGGCGGATTCCGCTTCGAACGGGAGCGAGGAATAATGGCGCAGCGCATGCACCGCGAAGAACATCGCGACCGCCTCTTCCTCCGTGAACGCGATCGGCGGCAGCACCCGCTCACGGACGACCTGGTAGCCGCCATGCGGCCCCACTTCCGAGTATAGCGGAACTCCCAGCTCGCTCAGCTCCTGCAAATCCCGGAGAATCGTGCGCGTCGAGACGCCGAATTCGTCGGCAAGCTCTTGCACTTTGAACCGCCGCTTCCGGTTGACGGTCATCATCAGCTCCATCAAGCGTTTGGATTTGGGCATGGTGATCAGCCTCATTTTTTCGAATGTAAACGAGTTTATGACAGAACCTGTCACTATTATACCTTACGCTGGGAATCGAACGAAATACGCATTCCAAAGGAGTGATCGACCATGCGCAAACATACCGTCCTGTTCTTCGTCATCATGTTTATGATCGGCACCGATACGTTCCTCATCTCGCCCCTGCTCCCGACGCTGCAAACGCAATTCGGCGTATCGACGGGGCACGCCGGGTGGATGCTGGGCGCCTACACGCTGGGCTCGGCCGTATTCGCCTTGATCGCCGGCCCGCTGTCGGACGGCTGGAATCGCAGAACCGTGCTCGTTTGCGGTTTGCTCGGATTCGCCGTGTCGACGGCGTTATGCGGCTTTGCCGGCGGCTTCTGGACGATGTGCCTGTTCCGCCTCCTGGCCGGCATCAGCGCGGCATTCACGGCTCCCCAGGTATGGGCGTCCATCCCGGCCGTGATGCCTCCGGCCCGAATCGGCAAGACGATGGGGGTCGCCTTCGGGGGACTTGCCGCCGCCCAAGCCTTCGGCGTGCCGATCGGAAGTTGGCTCGCGACCGCCGATTGGTCCGTTCCGTTCTGGACGATCGGCATCGCCGCGCTGCTGCTCGCGGCCGTCGCCTTCTTCGCGCTGCCCGACATCAAGCCCGCCGCGTCCGCCGGCGAACGGGCGTCGATCCTGCGCAGGTACGTCCCGCTGATCGCAAGCGGCAAAGCCAGGAGCGGCTTTCTCGGCTACCTGCTTCTCCACTTGGGAAGCGGAACCGCGTTCGCCTTCGTCGGCAAGTGGATGGCCGACCGCTTCGCGCTTCCGCTCGGACAGATCGGCACCGTGATGATGTTCCTCGGCTTCGGCACGCTGCTCGGCAGCATGATCAGTTCCTATGCGGCGCGCAAACTGGGCACGGCGACGACCGCCGTCGCGGTCAGCATGTCGATGATCGCGGCATTGTACGCGGTCATGCCTCATTTGACGAGCCTTCCGGCCGTCACGATCGTCTACCTGGTCATATTCGCGACGCTCGGCATTGTCTTCCCGATCGTCATGGGCGCGCTGACTTCGCTGAACGCCTCCATCCGGGGCACGATCTCCAGCTTGGCGAACTCGACGATGAACGGCGCCAATACGCTCGGCGCATGGGCAGCCGGCTTGCTCTACGTCCAATTCGGCGGCTATGCCTCGATCGGTATCTTCTCGGCGGTCTGCTTGGCGTCCTCGCTCGGGATCTTCTTGTTCGGCGGGGTGTTGCGCCCGCAAGCGGAGCACGCAAGCCGCGAGTCGGCGTCCGCTTCTTAAGCGCCGTCCAAGAATCCGGATTCATGCGCTAAGCCTGCGCCTGCGAACGTTCACGCCAAAAAGAACCTCCGCCTCCCGCTCTGCAGCGGAGACGGAGGTTCTTCGGCTCGCCTACCCTCCCCAACCGCCCCAATAATAATCGCCGTTATCGTAGGCGGCCGGATTCCGTTTGATTTCCTGCATCAAGGCATCCCCCCCGGTCTGCCATTCCCGAAGCGCTTCCTTCGCGGTTTTCTTCCCGTCGATCACGTCCTGGAACAACGGCTCGCCGAGCTCTAACGCCGGGGACAGATTCGGGGTGTTCCAGTACAGCTCTTCCCGCTCTTCCGATGGGGGAACGGGCTTGAGCGCGTAGAAGGCGCCGAGGTTATAGCTCATGCCGTCCTTCGGCCGAAGCAGCGACCGGCGGACCGGAAGCTTGCCGCTGCTGCGCGATTTCAGCTTCGCCAATCGCTCGCTGTTGTTGTATTGAACAAAATCCCAGGCGGCTTCCTTGTTCTGCGCTTTCGCGCCGATCGCCATCAAATTGCTCAATGCCATGCTTCCCCCGATCCCGGGCGCTTCGGCAAAGGACGGAAGCGACACGACGTCCCATTCGAGCGACTTGATCGCGGGATCGGCGGAATAAGCGTGCGCTGCGGACAATTCATTGACGTAGTCGTGGCCGCCGATTACCATCGCAAGGCGTCCGTTCAGGAACAGGTCGCCGTTCTCCATCCCGTTGCCGCCCTCCATGTCGGATCGCGAAGGAACGATCTTATCGGCGTACAGAGCGGCGATATCGGTCCATGCGCGGTTCCACTGCGGCGTATCGACGGTCATCTTCCACGCTTTCTTGTCGAACAGCTTCAATTGAAGCGGAGCGGAATAATCCAGCAGATCGCTGAAGCCGTCCGCGCCCCAACGGTTGAAGGAGAAGCCGAAATTACGAGTCTTTCCTTGGCCGGAGGCGACTTTCTTCGCAAGCAGAAGCACATCCGGCCACAGCATGTTGTCGGTCGGGGGAGCGACGCCCGCCCCGGCGAACAGCCGCTTATTGTAATAGAGCGCCGTGCCCGCAAACGTCGACGTCAGGGCATAAATGGAATGATCGCCCGCATCCCGGAGACTGTCGACGGCGTTCGGCAAGAAATCGTCCAGGGCGAAACCGCTCGCCTGCATCATGGGATCCAGCGGCGCGAGCAGATTGTCCTGCGTCAGCCGGCGCAGGTACGCGGCGTCTTCCAATATCACCACGTCCACCGGATCGCCGCCGGTCAGCAGCTGCTTCAGCGCCTCGTACAGCTCGGGGCGGTCGCTGTTGCCGGCCAGCGCCTCGGTGCGCCGTTCGTCCATATCGATCGCCCCGGCCAGCTCGATATCGACATCGGGATGCGTCAATTCGTAATCGTCCGTGAATGCCTGTCGCTGTCCGGATTCGTCGGCTGCGCTGGAATACAGGACGCCGACGCGCAGCACTTGGCGCTCGCCGACGCTGTCGTCGGCACCTTCCGAGCAAGCGGCAAGCAAGCTCGTCGCGAGGGTTAGCGCCAAGCCCGGCGGGACGCCGCGGAGGATTGGGTGTCGGTCTTTCGTTCTACTTGTTCGCATCGTGAATGGCTCCCTGCTTACGGCATTTCAGGGGATGAACGGTCGCCTTGGCGCCGCGTTCGTCGCTCCTGTTTCTCTTGTCAGCTTGAGTATATAGCAGGCATCCCCGGCGAAGTATCGCCCTTCCTTTCACGAGGGTTACAACCTTGTAAGGAAACGTCTTCCTGAAGAAGTGCTCCCTCAACGCAAGAAACTCGAAAAGCCCGAATCATCCATGATGATCCGGGCCTTTTCGTTTTTCGGGGCTTTGCTAAAACGCTCTTATACTCGCTTCACTCGCATACACGGCATAAACTCGCTTAACGCCCGGTCCATGCCAATGCCGGCCGGGGATCGTCGCAGGTCAGCAGCGTCGCCCCGCAGGCCGACGCATAAGCGACCTGCTCTTCCGTATCCGGGCAATAGCACCAGACGCGAAGTCCCTTGTTCTGAAATTCCTGCACCTTCCCCGCCGTCAGATTCGCCATCGGAAAGGCGATCGCCCACATTTTGGAGTAGGTGCCCTGCCGTTCGTCGGGATCGAAATTCGACATCGCTTTTCCTTCGAAGCCCTGCGTCTTCACGCCGCGGGCATCGTGAAGATAGGCCAGGATCGCGGCGTCGAAGCACGTGAACACGCACCGCGGAAGAAAACCGAAGCCGTCCAGCATCGCGATCGCGCGATCCGCCGTTTCCTTGGCGCGCGGGTCCGGCTTGATCTCCACGTTCATCAGAATGCCGGGATATTCCGCAAGCAGCCCGCATAGCTGCTCCAGGCTCGGAATGCGCTCGCCCGCGAATTCGGGGCTGAACCCGATGCCGGCATCCAGCCGGCCAAGCTCCTCGAAGGTAAAGCCGCTAACGGGGCCGCTGCCGTTCGTCGTGCGGTCTACCGTCGCGTCGTGCAGCACGACGAGCGTATCGTCGCGGGTCATGCGCAGATCGAACTCCAGCATATGCACGCCGAGCTTCAACGCTTCGCGAAAGGCCAGCAGCGTGTTCTCGGGATAAGCCGCCTTGAAGCCGCGATGCCCGGCGACCACCAAGGAAGCGGTCGCGTTCGAAATCGTTGTCGTCATGTCCATATCCTCCTCTGCCCGTATGCTTTATTGCTGGCCGAGAATGCGTTCCGCGTTCTCCTTGAACGTATCGAGCGAAGTCTTGATGTCCTTGTTGTCGTACATCGTCGCTTCGATGAGCGCGTTGAATTCGTTCATGACTTCCGGCCAAGCGACGGATTTATTCGTATCGACCGCGTATTGCAGCTGATCGTATGCGACCTTGCGGTACGGCTCCTTGGCCCACAGATCCTGCAGGTCCTTCGACCCCGCCATCGACTTCGTGAACGGGAGGTACCCGGATTGCAATATGAACGGCAGCGCGCCCTGCGGGTCCGTCTCCATCCAATCGATGAATTCCCACGCGGCTTCCTTGTTCTTCGAAGCGGACAGCATGGCCACGTTGGCGCCGCCGGTCGGCGTCGCGTACTTCGCGTCCTCCGGGAGGAAAGCCGTCTCGTAATCGAAATCGACCGCGCCGGAGATGCCGCCGATGCTGCCCGTGGATTGGTACATCATCGCGACTTTGCCGCTCGTGAACATCTGGTTGACGATGTTGCCGGAATCCTTGGCCGGCGGATAGTACAACGCGCCGGAGTTCTGCAGGTCTTTCAGGTAGTCGAATACCTTTTCGCCGATGCCGTTATCGTAGAAGCCGATGCTTTTCTTGTCGTCGGTGAAGAACGTGCCCCCGGCTTGGGAGATCATCGCGATCGGGTACCACGTATCGTACGGCATGGTCAAGCCGTATTGCGTGACTTCCTTGCCGTTCTTGACGACCAGCGCGTTCGCCGTCTGCTTGAGCTCGTCCCACGTTTTCGGAACGGACAGCCCTTTGGCGTCCAGCAGCGTCTTGTTGACGTGCAGGATCGGCGTGGAGCGGTTAAGCGGCAGCGAGACCAGTTTATCGTTGAACGTCGAGTGGCCCATCAGGCCCGGCAGGAATTCGTCCTCGTTCAAGTTCGAAGCGTCCATCATCGGCCGCAGATCCTCCAGCGTATCCGAGTCCGCGAACAGCTCGACGTATGCGCGCTCGAGCATCGTCACGTCCGGCCCCGTGTTCGCCGCGATCGACTGCTGCAGTTTCGTGACGGTCTCGTCGTAGCTGCCTTGGAACGTGCCCACGACCTCGATGTTCGGATGCGAATCGTTAAAGCGTTTGATCAGGGCATCCATATACTCCGCGTTCTTGCCGCTCAGCGAATGCCAGAAATTCACGGTCGCCTTCTCCGTCGAAGCCGGCTGCTCGGCGGCCGCATCGGTCTCGTTGGCGGCAGCCGGCGCGTTGGCGTTGGTATCGTTCGCCGTTCCGGAAGCGTTCGTATTGTTCCCCGAATTGGAGCCGCAGCCGGACAGCATAGCGGCGAGCAGGGTCGTAGTCAACAGCAGTGCGGATTTCTTTTTCACGTTTAATTTACCCTCCATAGATTGCGTGTGATGAGTGCGTCTATTTAAAAGGGATCAAATCGTCATTTAATCCCTGAATAAACAAATGCGTTGACGATCTGCCGGAAACAGAACACGTACACGATCAGAATGGGCACGACGAGCACCACGTTGCCGGCCATGATGATATGCCAGTTGCTGATGCCCTCGGTTTCCCTCAGCGTGGCGATGCCGAGCGTCAGCGGCCGGACGTTCGTCGTATCGGTCATGACGAGCGGCCAGAAGTAGTCGTTCCAATGGCTGACGAAGCTGAACAACGCGATCGTGGCGAGGGCCGGCCGCGACATCGGCGTCATGATCGTGCGGATGATCGTGAACTCGCTGGCGTTGTCGAGCTTGGCCGCCTCGATCAGCTCCTGGGGAATCTGCATGAAATATTGGCGCAGCAGGAAGATGCCGAACGCATTGGACATGAAGGGCAGGATCTGCGGCCACAGCGTGCCGATGACTCCCCAGTCGGCCAGCATCATGTAGACAGGAATGAACGTGACCTGCGTCGGGATCATGAACGCCAGCAGCACCAGGCCGAACAGCAAGCTGTTTCCTCTGAACCGGTATTTGGCGAAGGCATATGCCGCTGGAATCATGACGGCGAACTGCAGCGCCAGGATCGCGGCCGTCACGACGATCGAATTGCGCGTGTACGTCATGAACGGTCCCGCCGTCATCGCGGTCTTGAAGTTCATCCACTGCGGCGAAGCCGGAAGCCATACGGGCGGGAACGACATCGTTTCCTTGAAGGTCTGCAGCGACGTGGAGATCATCCAGAGGAACGGTACGATGAAAGCAAGCAGGATCAGCGCTTTCGCCGCCGCGTTCAAGGTGCGTCGCAGCATCGCGGTATCCATGGTTTGCAAGGCGGAATCTCCTTTTCAAGGGCATACGGGCTTATTGGTAGTGAACCTTCCTGGCCAGCAGGCGGAAGTAAGCAAAGGTCAGCACGCCGACGATCGCCATGAGCACGATGCCCGTCGCCGACGCGTAGCCGATATTCGTCGTCCTGTAATTGTAGAGATAGTAGACGAGCGTGGTGGTCGCGCTGTTCGGCCCGCCTCCGGTCATGATCTGGACGGTATCGAACGCCTTGAACGAGGCGATGGTCATGATGATCAGGATGAAGAACAATTGCGGCGAGATGAGCGGCAGCGTAATCTTGAAAAACACCTTGCCCTTGCCCGCGTTGTCCAGGGCGGCCGCTTCGTAAATGTTCGGCGAGATGCTCTGGAGCGCTGCCGAGATAATGAGCGTATAGTAGCCGATGCCTTGCCAGACGGCGACGAGCATGACGGACATCATCGCCGTCTTGGAGCTCTGCAGCCAATCGGAAGGCGGCAGGCCGACGAGCTTCAGCCCGTAATTCAGCAGGCCGAGGTTCGGCTCCATCAACCACATCCAGACCAGCGAGACCGAGACGATGCTGACGATATGAGGCGTGAACATGCCCGCCTGCACGATGGCGTTCCAGCGGCTCTTGCGGTGCAGCCACAACGCGGCCAATAACGCGAGAATCATCGTGACGACGACGATGCCGACCGTATAGACGGCCGTATTGGCCAGCGCTTTGTAGAAATCGTCCCTCGCGAGCAGCTGCTTATAATTGTCGAGGCCGATGAACTTGCTTTTCGCCTTGTTCATCAGGTTGTACTTGTACAAGCTCAGATGAATCAGCTTGATCACGGGATAGAGAACGAACAGCGAGATGCCGGTCATCGCGGGAGCGACCAACGCATAGGGGCGGATCCGCTCCCAGATCGTGGCGTTAGGCATAGGCATACCGGCTTTCTCGCAGGGCTTCGAGATAGGCCCGGTAATGCGGATGGCTCTCCCGCAGCCGGCCGCCGTTTTCGTCGAACAGGTACATCCGCTCCGCCCCGACGCCGATATGTACGTCCTGATCCACCGCGTAAAGGTCGTCCGCGCATTTGACCATGTACGACTGCGCGCCGCGCCTCACTTGATACAACGTCTCCGAGCCCAGCATCTCGCGGGTGACGATCGTGCCTTCGAACGAGAAATGCGCGTCCGACGGCTCGCGGGTCAGCCGCGCGCTTTCCGGCCGAAAGCCGAAGCGTACGCCGTCCATGCCGAGCTCCTGCACGTTCATCGGCGGCATGCCGATGAACTGCGCCGCGAACAGATTGTCCGGCTGGCGGTAGATGACGTCCGGCGCCGCCTCTTGCTGGATGACGCCTTGATTCATCAAGACGACCGTATCGGCCATCGACATGGCCTCCACTTGATCATGGGTCACGTACACGAACGTCGTGCCCAGTTTCTTGTGCAGCTCGATCAACTCGATCCGCATCTGCGCCCTCAGCTTCGCGTCGAGATTGGAGAGCGGCTCGTCCATCAGGAAGACGGACGGCTTCTTCACCATGGCTCTCGCCAGGGCGACGCGCTGCCGCTGGCCGCCCGATAACGTCGCGGGCTTGCGGTCCAGGTACGGCAGCAGGCCCACCGTGGAACAGATCGATTCCACGAGCGCGGTTCGCTCTGCCTTGCCGACGCGATTGTTTTTCAGGCCGAACTCGATATTCTCCCTCACCGACATCGTCGGATACAACGCGTAGTTCTGGAACACCATCGCCACGCCCCGCTGTCCGGGCGGAATTCGCGTAAGGTCCTTGCCGGCGATGAGCATGGAGCCGGATGTCTGCTGGTCGATGCCCGCGACCATTCGCAGCAGCGTCGTTTTCCCGCAGCCCGACGGGCCGACCAGCACGGTGAACGACCCGTCCGCGATGGTCAGGTTCAACCCGCTGATGACGGTGTTCTTCTCGAAGGCTTTCGATACGCCGACGAATTGTATGGATGCCATGATCGGTGCCTCCTTCTCATTCCTCCTGCGGATCAGACGGTATAAACCGTCATTCCGCCGTCCCTGAACGGCTTGAGCAGCTCTTCGGAAGCTTCTTTGCCGGTAATCAGCGCATGAATCGCATGATTCGGCGCGACGGTATGCAGCGACAGCTTGCCGATCTTGCTGTCGTCGGTCACGACGATGATCTCCCGGGCGGCGGCGATCATGCCCTGCTTTGCCGGAACGAGCTGCGCTTCCGGATGCATCAAGCCATGCTGCGGATGCAGCGCCGGCGTGCCGATGAACGCTTTGATCGTATGCAGCGAGCGCAGCACATGATCGGTGAACATGCCGTTCAGCATGTAGCTGTGCGGATACAGCTCGCCGCCCGTCAGGATGACCTTGATGCGCGGCGCGTCCTTCAGCTCGGCCGCCACGTTCATATCGTTGGTCACGACCGTGATGTTGGAACGGTGAACCAAATTTCTGGCGACATGGAGCGTCGTCGTGCCCGAATCGATAATGATGTGATCCCCGTCCTCGACCAGGCTTGCCGCCATTTTGCCGATGCGCGTCTTCTGATCGAGATTTTGCGTCGACCGTTCGCTGACGGGAGGCTCGTCCTGCGTCCACTGCTCGACGATCACGCCGCCATGCGTCCGTTTCAATGCTCCTTCTTGCTCGATTTCCACCAAATCCCGCCGGATGGTCGCTTCATGCACGTTGAATTCCCGGGCGAGCGTGCCGACGGTAGCCGTGTTATGCTGCCTGACGTAGTCGACGATCCGACGCTTTCTTTCCGCTGCCAACAATGACTGATCCCCCAATATGAGCGTTAATGTGCAATTCATGCTTGAATAGCTGCGCGTTCATGCTTGTTTTGAATTGTAGCGGCGATTGTTCTTACCTAGATTAACGCCATGTGAAGATCATGTAACGGCGGGATCATTCGCCAGCTCATTGTACGCGCGCAGCAGCGTATGGCGTTCGCTTCGGACGGAGTGGCCATGAATCAGGCTTCTCCTCATTAATTCGGGCGCAATCCCGAGCTCTTCCGCGGAACTCGGACCGCCGACCTGACGAAGCAGCTGGATCATGTCGCGGTCCTGCGGGATGTCAGCGATATGCGCGACGATGGCCGGCCAGTGCTCGGAAATGTTCGTACTCGCACTCCATCTCGCCGCCCCTTCTTCCGCGATGCGGTGGTAGAGCCTGCTGATCTCGATGGTAGCGACGCCGACCTTCGCCCCGTGAAGCAGCTGCCGGTGGCCGAGGCGGATATGGTCCATTTCCCAGTAATGGGACAGATGATGCTCGGCGCCGGAAGCCGGATGCGACCGTCCGAACAGCATCATGGCAAGTCCGGACTCCAGCAGGGCGGAGGTCAGCGTGAACACGCCCTCCTCGTCCCGGCGCGCGATCTGTTCCGCGTGATTCACGCAGCGCGCGAGCGCGCCTTCGGTCATGTCCGCCGCGGCCTGCAGGTACGGCTCGCCGGCGGTCATCGCGCCGAACTTCCAATCGAATAGGGACGTATACTTGCCCAGCATGTCGCCGAAGCCGGCCGCCGCGAGACGAGGCGGCGCTTGCACCAGTACGTCCAGATCGGCGAAGACGGCCGCCGGGCTGACCGCGGGCACGGTCACTTTCACTCCGCGCACGATGATCGGCGCTCCCTTGGAATTGAACCCGTCCACCGAAGGCGCGGTCGGGACGGACAAGAACGGTATGTTCGCCGTATAGGCGCAGTAACGGACGATATCGTGGATCGTCCCGCCGCCGACGGCGACGACCGCCTCCGCGGAGGCCCGCTGCAGATCGAGCAGCAGCTGGACCAGCGCGGCCTCGTCGGCCAGGACGTCGCCGGTCCGATCCGGCTTGAAGCAGGTCACGGCTGCTTGGACTCCGGCAGCGGCCAAATGCTTGTGCAAGCGCTCGCCAGCGGCCGGATACGTGTTCTCGTCGACCGCGACGACGACGCTGCGGTATGCCATCCGTTCGATGTAGCGTCCCGCTTCCTTCAGTGCGCCGGGCGCGATGGAGATCGACGTCAGATTCAAGCCGTCCGCCGTCCGCCGATCCAGCCCGGCGGCGATTTCGTTAATCCGTGATGTTTGTTCGGACAATCGGATCTTCCTTTCCAATCGATTTGTTAGGCAATCGTTCCCGCAGACCGGCGAGCGACTCGCAGATCCAATCCGGCTCCAGCAGGCTGACCTCCGCTTCCTCGCGGGTAACCGAGCCCGTCAGTACGAGCGCCGTACGCATGCCCGATCGCTTGCCGAGGCGAATATCGGACTCCAGGCTGTCGCCGACGACCATGCACCGCTCGGGCGGAAGTCCGAGCGCGTCCAAGGCAGCCTTTGCCATGAGGGCGGAGGGCTTGCCGATCACGAGCTCGACGGATTGGCCGGTCGCGGCCGTGACGGCCCCGATCATGCCGGCCACGTCGATCGCCAGGCCGTTTTGGCCCGGAAACATCTTGTCCGCGTTCGTCGCCATGATTTTCGCGCCATGCCTCGCCGCGCGAAAGGCGTCGTTCAAATCCGCATAGGTCAGCGATTCGCATAAGGTGATCAGCAGCCAGTCGGCCGCTTCCGGAACGGGTGCCAGCCGGACTCCGGCCGCCCGGAGCTCGTCGCGAAGGCCTTCGTCGCCGAGCGTCCAGACGAAGCATTCTTCGTAGCCGCGTCTCAGGTAGGCAGCCGCGACCGTGGACGTCAGCACGATTTCCTCCAGCCGAACCTCGATCCCCATCCGTTCCAAGTTGGCCTGGCACATCTCGCGGGAGATATTGCCCCTGTTGCTCAGGAACACGAGGCGCTTCCCCGCTGCGCGCAGCCATGCGATCGTATCCGCGGCGCCCGGAATGGCTTCGCTTCCCCGATATACCGTGCCGTCCAGATCTATGACGAACCCTTCCACGTCATCTATGGTTCTTGACATCCTTGAAGCCTCGCTTGAAATCGAATTTAAATGAACACTGAATGCTCGAATATGTTCGTTTTTGCTCATTTATAGACTCAATATAAACATCCATGTTCAACGGAGTGTCATCCCGGCATGTAGGATTTGTAAAAGTTGGCAAAGAAAAAGCCAGCCGATTCAGGTCGGCTGGCTTGCGGCATTGTTATGACGTTGATAATGGACGGCGCTTAAGGAAATCCTAATCTTATTGCAAGTCTTCTGCATGTTGGTGCGCATTTAGAATTTATATGGCCCGCATTCAGCCCGCATTTAGGGGGCATAAGGTACGTATTCGGCATGCAGTTGAAACGCAATTGGTACGCAGTTGGAGCGGTTACGCCGCGTCGCGATCGGGCTCCAGCCCCGGTTGGCGTACCTTCTGGCGCGCCGGGCGGAACCAGACGAGCACGACGACGAGCGCCGCCGTCAAGAAGATCGCCGAGCCCGTCAACGAGACGGAAGCCGAGTGGGCGAAATCCGCTTTGGACGTGCCTCCCGTCCGGTTTGCCGCGTCGAAGACGGTGATCAGAATCGCCAATCCCAGCGAGCCGCCGGTCTGATGGGCCACGTTGACCAGTCCCGACGCGGCGCCCGCATCGCGCGGTTCCACGCCGGCGAGACCGAACGTCGTGAACGGCGAGAACACCATTCCGGCGCCGATGCCCATGACGATCAGCGGGAAGAACATTTGCGGATAATAGTGCGCGTCGACCGAGATGCGGCTTAGCAGGGCCGTGCCGATAATCGCGATCGCGATGCCGGCGAGCAGCACCTTCAGCTGTCCGAACCTCGCGAACAGCCAAGGCATCGCGTACATCATGCCGAACATGACGGTCGTGAAGGGCAGGAACGCGATTCCAGCCTCGAGCGAGCTGAAGCCGAGCACGTTTTGCAAAAATTGCGGCACGAAGAAAAAGATCGCGAAATTCCCGCCCACGAATAGAAATCTGCCGAGATACGCGCCGGAGCGCTGCCGGTTGGCGAATAGCCGCAGCGGCGTAATCGGCTGTTTGGCGCGGGCTTCGATAAAGACGAACGCGACGAGCATGGCTGCGCCAAGCGCAAGCGAGGTCAAGGTTACCGGCGCATCCCATCCGCTCGACGCGGCTTGAACGAAACCGAACACCAGGGACGTCATGCCGATTACGGAGGTCAGCGCGCCCAGGACGTCGAACTGCCCTTTGTTCTTGTTCGTCTCCGGCAGGTAACGCGGCACCATCAGGAGCAGGGCGACCCCGATCGGCACGTTGATGAACATGCCGACGCGCCAGGAGATAAAGTCGGTCAGCAGGCCGCCGAGTATAAGGCCCACGCTGCCGCCGGCTCCCGCAACCGCGCTGTACAAGGCGATCGCCTTCGAGCGCTCCTTGGCTTCCACGAAGCTCACCGACAGCAGTGCAAGCGTGGAAGGCGTGGCGATCGCGCCAGCCAGACCTTGCAGGGCGCGCGAGATCAATAGAAATTCCGATGATTGCGCCACGCCCACCATAATGGATGCAAGCGTGAATATCGCGATACCGACGCTGAACATGCGTCTTCTTCCCAAAATATCGCCGGCGCGGGCGCCGAGCAGCAGCAAGCCGCCGAAAGCAAGCGTGTAGGCGTTCTGCACCCAAGTCAGCTGCGTTGTGGTCATATGCAATGTGCGGCCGATCTCGGGCAGCGCCGTGACCATGACGGACGCGTCCAGGATGACCATGAGCTGACAAGCGATAATGATCGTTAAAATAATCGTTTTTGACGGATTAATGATAATCATCCCTTTCATGAATGTCGTGTTGCCTTTATATGAAATACCGGCATCCCGTTCCTCCAAGAATGACCGGACATGAATGGTACGGAACGAAATTCTCTTGGCGGCATGGGCTAACGCATTCTCGCTCACTCCCGTTCTCAAGTCGATGAACGAATCATAGCACAGGAATTATCCGATGTAAACAAAAAACATGTTTTTTGTCTATATTATACTTATTGTCGACATTGAACATCATGGAGCATGGCGAGTCTAAACGTACATCATCCCTGAAGCAAGCAACGCACCGCCTAACGGGGGACAACAAAAAAACCGCGCCATAAGCGCGGTTCGCAGTCTCTTCTAAGGGAAAACGACCCTTGTTTTCAAGACCTGATCATCAAGCTCGCAGGCCCGTCAGGCATTACGCGGACGGAAAAAATCCGCATTCCTCATATATACGACCTCGATGCTCTCGTGCAGCGCGCCGTTTCGCTCCGTTCTCTCCTTCAGTTCCAGCCATTCCGGATCCTCCAGGAAAGCTTGAAAGTTCCGTTCTCGCGCCGCCATATCCGGATGCTCCAGCACGTAATACAAGCGATCCTTCGACGCGTCATCATCGACCCAAAATTGCGTCACGTTCATATTATGCTTCGTGAAAATGCCGATCGTCCCGTCCCCAAACCGATCCAAGATCGCTTGCATGCGGCCCGGCACGACTTGATATATACGCAGTTCATATAGCATGAATGCCATCCTCCTTCGATTCGTTCCTTATTTGTCCTTAAGTCGTAACGCTTGCGGCGGCTTACCAAGTGCCGGCGTTCTGACCGCCGTCGACGTGAAGAATCTCGCCGGTGACGAAGCGCGCGGTTTCCAGGTAGAAGATCGCCTCGACAATATCCTGCGTCTCGCCCATTCGGCCGACGGGGTGCAGCCCCGCCAAGAACGCATGCGTCTCCTCGGCATGCATCGGCGTCTTCGTAATGCCGGGCGCGACCGCGTTCACGCGAACGCCTTTATCCGCGTATTCGATCGCAAGCGATCTCGTCGCGGCGTTCAAGCCGCCTTTCGTCAGCGCGGCCAGCACGGACGGCACCACTGTAATCGGCTGCTCGGCGGCGCCGCTGGCCGTGATGTTGATAATATGCCCGTTGCCCGCTTTCAGCATCTCGGCCGCCGCGCGCTGCGTGACATGAAAGAATCCGGAGACGTTGGTGGACAGCACCGACTCGTAGTCCGCCGGCGTGAACTCCGTGAACGGCTTCGAGATGAAGATGCCCGCATTGTTCACCAGCGTATCGATCCGTCCGAAGCGCGCAAGCGCCTCGCCGATCAAACGATCCGCGACCACGGCTTGCGAAATGTCGCCGGCGACGTACGCGACTTGCTTGCCAGTCGGATCGATCTCTAGTGCGGCATCGGCCAGCGCTTGTTCGCGGCGTCCGTTAATGACGACGTTCCCGCCCCTTTTCGCCCATTCGATCGCTGCAGCTCGGCCCATGCCGCTGCTTCCGCCCGTAATGATTGCCGTTTTTCCCTGTAAATTCATGATTATCCTCCTATAGATATCTACTAATAGATAGATTTTATTGATTCGTACGTTTCTTATTCATGCCAGCCGAATCATGCACGCTGTTCGTAGCAGTAAACCTTGTCTCCCCCGGCCTTAAACGGTACGTCGTCCGACCCCAAGCGGCAAGCAGACTGCCCCCAGCAAGACGATGATCGCCGCTCCGACCAATGCGAAGAGATAACTGCCGTTTCCCGAGATCAACAGACCCGCGGCGAGCGGTCCGATAATTTGCCCCAAACCGAAGCAAGTGGTCAGCAAACCGATGATTTTCCGATTATCGTGCGGATATAGCTCCTTGGCATAACCGACGGACAACGTCGTGATGCCCATGAAAGTCCCGCCGAACAGGAGCGCGCCGGCTACGAGCGTGGCGGTGGACGGAATCAGCACGATCACGATGCCGATGGATTGAAGCAGCATCGCGGCGGTCAACGTCCGCTTCTTCCCCCACTTCGAAGCAAGCATGGACCAGATGACGCACGACGGCGCCGCGGCGATGCCGACCAGGATCCAGCTGAACGACGCGATGTTCGGGATATCGGATATCGTTTTGGCGAACGCTACGAGATAGGTTCCGGTCACCACGTAGCCCAAGCCCTCCAAGCCGTACGCGACCGTCAGCCAGACCAATATCCTTCTTGCCGACAAAGACGGCAGCCCGCGCGGGACGCTTGCCGCGCTCCGGTCCGTACGCGTTTCCCGCAGCGACAGCCAAGCTGCCAGACCGAGCATCAGGCTTATCGCTCCAAGTCCCTCCCACGCATGAATCCAACCGCCCAGCAGTGGAACGGACAAGCCGGTAAGCAGGATTCCGGCGCCGACGCCGCCATAATAGACGCCCGCTTGGAGCTGCGATAATCGTTCCGATACGATACTGGATGCGATGACGAACACGACCGCGCTCGCGAAGCCGGACAGAAACCGAAGCGCTAGCCACGCATCGAGGTTGTGGGATTCGCCCATTCCCCAGGTGGTCGCCATGCTGACGATCAGCCCGAGCAGCAACGGCAGGGAGCGATTTCGGATCTGAACCAGCGTCAAGACGAACGCGCCGATCAAATAACCCAAATTATTGCTCGCAGCCAGATAGCCGGCACCCGCGGCGGAGAACAGATGCCGCTCCAGCATCAGCGGGAGGATCGGGGTAAAGGCGAACCGGCCGATTCCCATCGCCACCATCAGCGCAGCCATGCCGCCGAACAAAATCATCCATGTTCTTCTCACCTTACGATGACCTCCTTTCGTTTGCCTCCAATCGTTGCGCCCGATGCCTATTGATCATACACTTGGTTCTGTTATCTTGTATAATACAGAAATAAGATGATCGATATCAAAAATTCAGATCGCAAGATCCGGATAGAGGAGTCAACGATGGATATTCAATTGCTCAAAGCGTTTTATGCGACGGCGCAGGAAGGCAGCTTATCGAAAGCCGCGCAGAAATTAAACTTCGCGCAGTCAAACGTCACGTATAAGATCAGGCAGCTGGAAACCGACCTCCAGACCCAGTTGTTTTACCGCCATAATCGCGGAATCACGCTCACCCCCTCCGGTCGAATTCTAGTCTCCTACGCCGAGAAAATCCTGCATGTCATGCAGGAAGCGCGGGCTGCCGTCGGAGCCTCCGGCGTTCCCTCGGGGCCGCTTCATATCGGCTCCTTGGAGACGATCGCCGCTGGCCAGCTCCCGAAGCTGCTGACCAAATTCCATACCGACTATTCGGCCGTCGACTTCTCGTTGATCACCGGCGCTACCGACCAGCTGCTTCACGGCGTGCTGCATTACGAGCTCAGCGGCGCGTTCGTGGTCGGTCCCGTGGAGCATCCCGAACTGACGCTCGAGCATGTCGCGGACGAGGAAGTGGTCCTTGTCACGCCTTACTCCCATCCTGCCGTCCATCTCATCCGCGACGTGAAGCCGCGCACCCTTCTTGTCTTTCAGAACGGTTGCTTCTACCGGGCCAAATTAAACCAACTGCTGCTGGATGAAGGGATACAGCCCGCCAAGGTGCTGGAATTCGGCTCGCTCGAGACGATCATCGGCTGCGTCAGCGCAGGTCTGGGAATTTCGCTGATGCCGTTTTCCCTCGTAAAGGACGCGGAGACGCAAAGGCGCATCCGCTGCCACGAAATTCCCGACAAAAAGGGGATGGTTAAGACCGTGTTCGTCAAACGCAAGGACGCGCTGATCACGCCGGCACTATCCGCCTTCACATCGGAGATGCGCGCCTTCTTCGTCTAATGTTCGCGACACCGGGCCCCAGTCGAAAAAAAAGCGATCGCTCTCCGGTGGAATACCGAAAGCGATCGCCGTTTTATATACGCTTGATTGAAAGGTTTGCTTTAAGGAGGGATGTTCGCGTTCCCGCGATCGCGTTTCGTTGCGTATCCCGCTACTTAACCTCGACCATCCAATTGAACGCGTCTTCCAGCTTGCCGTATTGAATGCCCGTCAGATTATTGTACAGCTTCTCGGACAATTCGCCCGTCGAGCCGCCGTTGATGACCAGCTTCTCGCCAAGCCAGTTCAACTCGCCGACCGGCGAGATGACGGCCGCCGTGCCGGTGCCGAACGCTTCCTCCAGCTTGCCGCTCTTGCCGGCTTCGTAGATTTCTTCGATCGAGAGCAGGCGTTCCACGACGGGAACATTCCAATGCTTCAGGAGCTGGATGACCGAATTGCGCGTAATGCCGTCGAGGATGCTGCCGTTGAGCGAAGGCGTGTAGACGGTGCCGTCGATTTTGAAGAACACGTTCATGCTGCCGACTTCTTCGATGTATTTGTGCTCCGCTCCGTCCAGCCACAGGACCTGCGTGTAACCCTGCTCTTTCGCGGCATCCTGCGCCTTGAGACCTGATGCGTAGTTGCCCGCCGTTTTCGCTTCCCCTACCCCGCCGATCATGGCGCGCACGTAATGGGATTCGACGAAGATTTTGACCGGGTTGATGCCTTCCGGATAATAGGCGCCGACCGGCGACATGATGATCATGAACGTGTACGCCTGCGAAGGCTGCACGCCGAGCAGCGCCTCCGTGGCGATCATGAACGGCCGGATGTAGAGTGAATTGCCCTCGCCGTCCGGAATCCAGTCCTGGTCGATATGCGTCAGGCTCTTGATTGCGTCCAGCACCAGATCCGTCGGGATTTCCGGCATGCTCATGCGGTCGTTGGACAGGTTCATCCGTCTCATGTTGGCATCCGGCCGGAACACTTGAACGCGGCCGTCGGCGGTTTTGTACGCTTTCAAGCCTTCGAAGACGGTTTGGCCGTAATGGAACACTTTCGCGGCCGGATCCAGCGTGATCGGCTGGTACGGCACGATGCGCGATTGGTGCCAGCCTTCGTCCGCCGTATAATTCATGATGAACATGTGATCCGTGAAATAAATCCCGAACCCGAGCTTATCCTGCGGCGGTTTGGCTTTGGGCGTGGTCGTGCGTTCGATGTGAATCGATGTCGATGCGATCATGCTGAAATCCCTTCCCTCGTGCGTATTGGCGAACTAATTGCATTTTACTATGCCTGTAGCTATATTAATAATATCTATTTTATCCATTTTGCATACCTTGAAGGTATAAAAGAGGCGAAGCCGATTGGACTTGAAACAATTGAAATATTTCCTCGCCATCGCCGCGGAGCGGCAGATCACGCGCGCCGCCAAATTGCTTCACATGGAGCAGCCGCCGCTGAGCCGGCAGCTGATGATGATGGAAGAGGAGCTCGGCGCGAAGCTGTTCGAACGCGGCCGGAAGCAGCTGACGCTCACCGCCGCCGGCGAGCTGCTGCGGTCCAAGGCCGAGTCGCTGCTCGCGCAGCTCGACGAGACCATGCTGGAGGTCAGGGAGCTGGAGGAAGGCGTCCGCGGGACGCTCTCCATCGGCGCCGTCGTCTCCTGCGTGTCAATCCTGCCGAACCCGATCCGGCAGCTGCGCGATGCCTATCCTCAGATTACGTTCAAGATCACGGAAGGTGACCATTTCTTGCTTGGCGAAATGCTGGAAAAACGCGCGATCGAGCTCGTCGTGTCCCGCCTGCCGTTCGAAACCGGCATTTTGCCCGCCAAGCTGTCGACCTTGCCGCTTCCCTCCGATCCGTACGTGACGGTGTTTCCGAGCTCCTGGGTGCCGAAGCCGCACGATGACGGCGAGCAGAGCATCGGCATGCGCGAGCTGGCGGATTATCCGTTGCTCACGCTGAAGACCGACAAGACGATCCGCATGCACGAGCAGGTCGTGAACGAATTCAGGCGCCACGGCTTGGAGCCGAACATCATCTGCGAATGCTCCAGCGTCACCGTCATCATGTCCTTGATCGCGTCCGGCATCGGGGTGACCGTTTTCCCGAAGTCGATCCTCTCTTCCTTCCCTTACGGCGACGTGACTATGCTGCCGATTCGGGATGCCAATTTCCAGTCGGATATCGGCATCCTGTGGCTGAAGGACCATCTGTTGTCGAAGCGGGCACAGCATTTTATCGATTATTTTCAAGCGCCGGAGGCTCACAACGTTCGCACGAACGAGTAGATCCTCTCGAGCGCCGCTTCCAGCTGGGACTGCGCGGCCGCGTAGCAGCAGCGGATGAAGCCTTCTCCGCCGAGGCCGAATACATGCCCGGGCACCGTGACGACGCCTGCTTCGTCCAGCAGCCGCGTGACGAATTCATCCGAGTCGAGGCCCGTAGTCGCAATCGAGGGAAAGGCGTAGAACGAACCGAGCGGCTCATGGCACGGCAGGCCGATCTCCCGCAAGCCCGACACGAAGAATTGCCGGCGGCGATCGTAAGAATCCACCATGCGGTCCTTCTCGTCTAGCCCGTTCACGAGCGACACCAGTCCCGCGATTTGACTTATAATCGGCGCGCATGTCGCGGTGTATTGGTGAATCTTGAGCATCGTCGAGATCAGCTCGACCGGACCGCATGCGTAGCCGACCCGCCAGCCCGTCATGGCAAATGCTTTCGAAAAGCCGCTGATGAGCAGCGTGCGTTCCCGCATGCCGGGGAGCTCGGCGATGCTCTCATGCTTGCTTCCGTAGGTCAGTTCCGCATAGATTTCATCCGAGATGACGACCAGATTGTGCGCGATCGCCAGCTCCGCGATCGGGATCCAGTCTTCCCGCGTCATGATGCCGCCGGTCGGATTGTTGGGATAGCTCACGACCAGGAGCTTCGAACGCGGCGTCAATTTGGCCCTTAGCGATTCGGCCGTCAGCTTGAACCGGTTATCGGCAGTCGTCCCGATCGGGACCGTAACTCCGCCAAGCAATGCCGCGATGGGAGAATACGCGATGAAGCACGGCTCCGGGATCAGAATTTCGTCGCCCGGCGAGATCAGCGCCCGCAGCGCGAGATCGATCGCTTCGCTGCTGCCGTTCGTGACCAGCACTTCGTCCGCGGGGTCGTACCGCAGCCTGAAGGACGCGTCCAGATAGCCGGCGATGGCTTCGCGCAGCTCCGGCAGGCCGGCATTCGGCGTGTACGTCGTCCGTCCTTTCTCGATCGCCGCGATGCAGGCGTCCCTCACGACCTTCGGCGTGACGAAATCCGGTTCCCCGACGCCGAGCGAGATGACGTCCTTCCGGCCCGCCGCGTAATCAAAATACCTCCGTATGCCCGATGGCTGCATCGTGCGAGCCGCCGGCGACAAAAAATCCGTTAACGTTGTTTCGCTCATCCGTTTCTCCTCCTTATGCATGGTTGTTGGCGATGAAAAC
The DNA here is from genome assembly GCF_059383675.1 of Paenibacillus sp. J22P277. Classification (NCBI taxonomy): domain Bacteria; kingdom Bacillati; phylum Bacillota; class Bacilli; order Caryophanales; family Paenibacillaceae; genus Paenibacillus; species Paenibacillus sp. J22P277. The sequence continues at coordinate 130,038 of NZ_JBXENS010000005.1, read as the reverse complement.
GCAAAAAGACCCGTCCCCCGAAAGGGACGGGTCTATACCCGTGTTACCACCCTAGTTCCGCGATCCGTCAAGGAAAGCAGCACTCATTCACGTATCCAACAATACGCGTCCCGTTAACGCTGGACCTGCGGCATCGCTTACTCTCGTTTCGGCTAGCTTCTCGGAGACGGCTTCGGCCAGCGCCTGATTGTTGGTTTGCACCTGTCCCAACTCTCTGTGAATCAGACGGCCTGACGTACTCTCTCTCTTCGATGAATTTAAGGTTCGTTTGAAGTTTGTAGTCATTATAGCCATAGGTTTCCTGGTCCGTCAATAGACAATTCCGAAAACGGGCGGAAAACGGCTGCTCTCCGCTTGGCGTTAGGATTGCAATTCCGGTCTGGGTCATCTGGTCAATCGATTGATTTGTCGCCTGACCAATTACGGTCGGCCCGATTCGATAGGCCTGCGTCGAATGACCCGTTTCCATGGCCACGCTTGTCCCTCCCGCCGAAGCAAATTAGGATTGACGGTCCACCCGGCGTCCATTATTGTTGGACATAGAACGGACTTCCGGGACCATCCAACGCATCTCCATGCTTGAACGCGAACCGCGCGAAACCGCGGCGGATCGCTATACGAAGGAGTGAAAGCGTATGCAAAACCAACTTCAAGGCCGCGTCGCGCTCGTGACGGGATCGGCGAAAGGAATCGGCGCCGGCATCGTCCGCGAGTTGGCGGCGCAAGGCGCCGCCGTATGCGTGAATTACGCCACCAGCGCCGAAGCCGCCGATCGGCTTATACGGGAACTGTCCGACCGGGGCTGCCGGGCCTTCGCCTGCCAAGCGGACATCGGGGTCCCGGCCCGGGCTGCCGCCCTCGTCGAGACGGTCGCGGAACGATACGGCCGCCTCGACATCCTCGTCAACAATGCCGCGATCGACCCCGTCGTCCACTGGGAAGCGGTCACCGAGGCGCTCTGGGACCGCATCATGAACGCCAATCTGAAGGGCGCGTTCTTCACGGCCCAAGCCAGCGCCAAACCTATGCGCGCGCAAGGCTTCGGCCGCATCGTCAACATCAGCTCCGTGCACGGAAACGCCACGATGCACGGCTACGCCGCGTACGCCGCCTCCAAAGGCGGCATGAACGCGCTGACCCGCCAGCTGGCGCTCGATCTGGCTCCGCTCGGCATCACGGTCAACGCCGTCGCGCCCGGCCTCGTGGAAGTCGAGAAGCACAGCTACGACACGCCGGAAGCCCGCGGGCTGGATGCCGTCCAGATCCCGGTCGGCCGCGTCGGCGTTCCCGGCGACATCGGGCCGCTCGTCGCTTTTCTCGCTTCGGAGAACGCGGCTTACGTCAACGGGCAAATCTTCACCGTCGACGGCGGTTCCAGCGCGCGGTTCTTCCTGAAGCAGGATCCGGTCGACCCCGGCTGAACCAATGCGGCGCCGGCTGACGTTCCGTTCAACGGCGGTGCCGACGCCTCCCCCAATCGGCCAATCGCGCCGTTTCCCAATCCAGAGAGGAGCCGAGAGAGATGAACGATCCTTCCGCAATCGTGAGAGACAGTTGGAACCAATGGTCCGAAACCTGGTATCGGCGTTACCGGACCGATGACGTCATCGCGCGGTTGATCCGCAAGCCGGAATCAGCCTTTCATCCCGCCGCGTTCGCGATGATCCGAAGAGCGATGCCCGATTTGCGCGGCAAGCGGGTATGCGTGCCGTCCAGCGGCGACAACCACGCGGTCTTCGCCTTCCACCTGATGGGCGCCCGCGTCGCCTCCTGCGATATCTCGGAGAATCAGTTGGCGAACAGCCTCAACATCGCGCAGCAGTACGGCTGGGACATCGATTTCGTTTGCGAGGACACGATGAAGCTGGACAGCCTTCCGGCAGGCGAATTCGATTTCGTCTATACGTCGAACGGCGTTCACGTGTGGATTCCCGATCTGCCCGGCATGTACGGCAGCATTCATCGCGTGCTCCGAGACGGCGGCTCTTATGTCATGTTCGATATCCATCCGTTCATGCGCCCGTTCGGCGACAATGCCGGCGGGAAGCTGAACGTCGTGAATCCTTACGCTGCGACGGGACCCTACGGCGAGATCCCTACGTACAGATGGCGCGTTCAAGACATCGCGAACGCCATGGCAGACTCGTCCCTGCGCATCTCCCGCATCGAAGAAACATATGCGGCGGACGGTTCTTTCTGGGTCGATGAATCGGTCGAGGACGGCGAACCGCTGACGCCGCAAGAGCTCGAGGACCTATGCGATTGGCGGAAAAATCCGAAGGCCGCGCTGCCGCAATGGCTGTTGATCCATGCCGTCAAGTAGGGACGCGCATCATCCGTGCTCGGCAAGCACGCCGCGAATGTCGCTTAACTGCGACAGCGTCCGGTAAGGAACGGCGGAACCGGGATTATCGCGTCCCTTCGGATTGATCCAGATGCCTTTGATGGACAACCGCTGCGGCGCGGCGATTTCCCATTCGTAGTTGTCCCCGATCATCCAGGTATCCTCCGCTTTGACGCCCAGCTGCCGCATGGCATGCTCGTACACGCCGATCTCGGGTTTCCCCGCGCCGAATTCCTCCTCGATCACGATGCAATCGAAATGCGGGGCAAGCGCGAAGCGCTCGATCTTCCGCCGCTGCGCGCGCGAGCTGCCGTTCGTGATCAAGGCGAGCTTGATGCCGAGCTCTCGTAAATGGAGCAGCGTCTCGACGGCGCCCGGGTACGGCATGATTGCGCGGTCGCGTTCCTCCCCGTACTCGACGGCTATTCGTCTGGCGACGGAGCGGTCGGCATAACCGGCTTCATCCAGCACGGTTCCGATGATCTCTTCCCTGGCAGCGTCGAGATCGCGGCGTCCGATCCGATGGCGCTCGGAATCGCTCCAATACCACTTCGCTTTGCGCTTCACGTTCTCGATCAACGCGTTCAACGCTTCCGCTTCCAACCCCATGTGCTTGCCGCAAACGCTGCTCCAGCACCGATCGACGTCGATGCCGTGATCGTAAGCGATGATTGTATCGTCCAGATCCAACAAAATGGCTTTCGGGCGCATTCCTACCACTCCTCAATAGAGATCCATAGCAGGATTAGAATATACCACCGCGCCAGGCTCGTCAAAGCCGCAAGGCGAAAAAAAGCCTAGCCCGATGGGCTAAGCTTTTTCCGCGCATTCCGGTCGCTCACAATCGGGATCCGCCGCTTGCATCGATCAATTGGCCGGTAATCCACCGGCTCTCTTCCGAAGCCAGGAAGAGGGCAATGTCGGCCACGTCCTCCGGCTCTCCCCACCGGCCGAAGACCGAGAGTCCGGACGCGAACGCGCGCCCGTCCGGGTCGGACAGCGTGCCCGCGTTCATGTCGGTATTGATCAGACCGGGCAATATCGCGTTGACCGTGATGCCGCGGCCGCCGAGCTGCTGCGCCAGGACGAAGGTCAGCGTATTGATCGCGCCTTTCGAGATGCTGTAGCCGAACAGATTCGGAAAGGCGATTCGCGTCGCGGCCGACGAAATGTTGATGATGCGTCCGCCGTCCCGCAGACGCGGCAGCGCTTGCTGGATGACGAACACCGGCGCTTTGACATGGATGCCCATCACTTCGTCGAACGACTCTTCCGTCGTTTCGTGGATCGTGGCGTACTGGCCGATGCCGGCGTTGTTCACGAGAATATCCAGCTGCTTGGCGCCTGTCGTCCGCTGCAGTTCGTCGTCCAATGCAGCGTACAGTTCCGTTATGCCGCTCGATGCAGCGAGATCGGCGCCGATCGCGAAGGCTTCGCCGCCGCTAATCTCGATCGCGCGGACGACCTCCTCCGCCTCTTGTCGGCGCGTGCCGTAATGCACGGCGACCAGCGCGCCTTCCCGCGCCAGCGCCGATGCGATGCCGCGGCCGATACCCCGGCTCGCTCCCGTCACCAATGCGATTTTCTTCTTCAGCTTACCCATGCGATCATCTCCCCGTGTCAACTTCACACTAGTTATATCACAGGGCGGTTTTGCAAATGTTGCGCTCTCATTCGGCCGGACTATGCGACCCGCCGTCCGGACGCGATCTCCACGACAAAAAACGCGCGGCTCCTCCCTTGCTCGGGAAAGGAGCCGCGCGTATGAACAATCCGATGCCGAATGCCGGCGCTTATTGCACGACCGAGTTGAAGGACATGATCCAGACCGAGCCGGCCACGATCACGATGACGATGAACAAGCCCAAAATCAGCGCCATGACGTTATACTTCGGCCCCTCGCCTTCGCGGATATGCATGAAGAACAACAGCTGCACGAGCAGTTGAATCACGGCCATCGTCACGATGGTGATGATGATGCCGTTTTTGCTCATGTTCGTCTGGAATACGACCAGCAGCGGAATGACGGTCAGTACGATCGACAGGATGAAGCCGATGACGTAGGCTTTGAGCGATCCGTGATTTTCGTGCTCGTCATGATGACCGTGACCGTGATCGGCCGCGCCTGCAGGATGTTGGCTCATCTACATCACCCCCATGAGATAAACGATCGTGAAGAGGAAGATCCACACCACGTCGAGGAAATGCCAGTACAAGCTGATGACGGTGATTTTACGCTTGGTCACCGGCGTAATGCCGCGCATCTTGAGCTGAATCATCAGACCGATCATCCAAATCAATCCGACCGACACGTGAAGTCCATGCGTGCCGACCAACGTGAAGAAGGCGGTCAGGAACGCGCTCGTCGAGATCGTCGCGCCTTCGTGCACCATGTTCACGAACTCGTTGATCTCGAGACCGACGAAGGAGGCGCCGAGCACGGCGGTCACGATCAGCCAGCCGATCAGCTGGTTGACCTTCCCTTTGTTCATGGCCAGAACGGCCAGGCCGCTCGTGAAGCTGCTCGTGAGCAAGATAAACGTTTCCGCGACGAAGCCCGGAATCTCGAACAGTTCTTTTCCCGTCGGACCGCCGTCCACGTGGCCCTTCAGCACGACGTACGTGGCGAAGAGCGTACCGAACAACAGACAGTCGGTAACGAGAAAGATCCAGAAGCCGAGCACTTTCATCGATTCTTGATCGTGATGGCCGTGGTCATGCGAATCGGCTGCGTGCTTCGAATGGTTATGTTCTATCGCATGCTGCATCTTAAACCGCCCTCCCTGCTGCCTTTTCGGTCTCGATAACTTCCTCGAGCGGCACGTAATAATCGGTGTCGTACGTGAACGAACGGACAAGCAGCGAGATGCCTACGCCGGCAAGACCCGAGAACGCCATCCATTTCCAATCGAACACGAAGCCGAAGCCGGCGACGAACCAGCATGCGGCGAAGATGATCGGAACGCCGGAGTTTTTCGGCATATGGATCGACTCCAGCTTCGAGACGGGCACCGGCTCCGCCGGCGCGAAATTACGGCGCTCCTTGTCTTCCCAGAACGGATCGCGTTCATCGACGACCGGTACTACCGCAAAGTTGTACATCGGCGGGGGAGAAGGGATCGACCATTCCAGCGTGCGCGCGTTCCACGGATCGCCCGTCGTGTCGCGCTCGCCGTGTTTAACGCTGTACAGGATCTGCCAGACTTGGAACACGAAGCCGATGCCCATGAGGAACGCGCCGATCGTCGAGACGAGGTTGAGCGGTCCCCAGCCCATATCCCAGCCGTACGTGTACACGCGGCGCGTCATGCCCATGAAGCCAAGCGCGTATTGCGGCATGAAGCACACATAGAATCCGATATTCCACAGCCAGAAGGCGTATTTGCCCAAGCGCTCGTTCAGCTTGAAGCCGAACAGCTTCGGCCACCAATAATAGATCCCGGCGAGGTAACCGAACACGACGCCGCCGATCAGCACCTGATGGAAATGCGCGATCAGGAAGTAGCTGTTATGATACTGATAATCCGCCGGCGCCACCGCGAGCATGACGCCCGTCGCGCCCCCGACGACGAAGCACGGGATGAACGCGAGCGTCCACATCATCGGCTGCTCCAGGCGTATTCGCCCTCGGAACATCGTGAAGAGCCAGTTGAACACCTTGGCCCCCGTCGGTATCCCGATCGCCATGGTCGCGATCGCGAAGGCGACGTTGACGTCGGCGCCCGAACCCATCGTGAAGAAGTGATGGACCCAGGTGAAGAAGGACAGGATGCTGATGCTCAGCAGCGCGAATACCATCGACTTGTATCCGAATATCCGTTTGCGCGAGAACGTGGCGACGATTTCCGAGAAGATCCCGAACGCCGGCAAGACGACGATATACACTTCGGGGTGACCCCACATCCAGATCAAGTTGATGTACATCATCGGGAACCCGCCCCCGTCCATCGTGAACAGGTGGCCGCCCATGTAACGGTCGATGAAAAGCAAGGCCAGCGTTACCGTCAGGATCGGGAACGCGAAAATAATAATGATGCTGCTGGAGAATACCGACCACGTAAACATCGGCATTTTCATGAATTTCATGCCTGGCGCGCGCATCTTGAGAATCGTGACGATGAAGTTGATCCCCGTCGCGAGCGACCCGATCCCGGAGATCTGGATGCCCCAGATATAGAAGTTCTCCCCAACCCCCGGACTGCCCGACATCTCCGAAAGCGGCGGGTAGCTGAGCCAGCCCGCGTCCGGCGAGCCGCCAATGACGAAGCTGAGGTTGAACAGCATGGCGCCGAAGAAGAACAGCCAGAAGCTGACGGAGTTCAAGAACGGATACGCAACGTCGCGGGCGCCGATCTGCAGCGGCACGACCATATTGAACAGCCCGAACATCATCGGCATCGCCATGAATAGAATCATAATCGTGCCGTGCGTGGTAAATACTGCGTTATAGTGATCCGCTTGCAGGAACTGCACGTTCGGCAGCGCGAGCTGCGTCCGCATGAGCAGCGCGTCCACCCCGCCCCGGAAGAGCATGAGCAAGGAAGCGATCAGGTACATAATCCCGATTTTTTTGTGATCGACGGTCGTCAGCCATTCCCGCCACAGCCAGCCCCACTTCTTGAAATAGAAGAGTACGAACAGCACGGCGACGGAAGATAGGACGATCGAGACGTCCGCGCCGTAAATAAGCGGGTCGCCCGTCACGAAAAACGAGGAGGCGAATGATTTTATACTGGCATACATAAGTTGTGCTCCTCCTTCATCCTACTTGTGATTCATTTCACTTGAATTCATGTTGCTCATATCCATATCGCCCATGTCGTCCATGTTATCCATGTCGTGAGCGTCCTTCGTATCGGACTTTTCCTCGTCCGTATCGACCTTATCGTCGTCGTCTTTGTCCATGTCCATGTCCATATGATGGCCGCCGTTCTTCATCACGATGGAATCGAACAGCTCGGGCGGATAGGATGAGAACGATTGCTCGTCGGCTTTGCCCGGCGTTGCGAGCACTTCGTAGCCGGCCTCCGTCAACGCGTTCGAAGAGGACTTCACGGAATCGACCCATTTATTGAAATCGGCCTGCGACTCGGCGACGACGTTGAAGCGCATATGCGCGAATTCCTTGCCGCTGAAGTTGGCGCCCGTTCCGTAAAATTCGCCTGTCTTGTCGGCCTGCAGCCACAGCGACATGGCCATGCCCGGCATCGTGTATTCCTGACCGCCAAGCTGCGGAATCCAGAACGAGTTCATCGGCGCGTCGCTCGTCAGTTCGAAATGCACCTGCACGCCTGCGGGGATATGAACGTAATTGACGGTGGCGATGTTTTGGTCCGGATATTGGAACAGCCATTTCCAGTCGAGCGAAGTTACTTGGATCTCGACCGGCTTGACGTCCGTGACCGCGGTCTTCGGCGTTCTCGCCAAAGCGTACGTGTCTCTGGCCGTGTATCCGCCCAGGATGATGATAATGATGATCGGAATTCCCCACCACAGGATTTCCAGCACCTTGCTGTCGTCCCAGTGCGGTCTGTACGGTGCCGTATTGCCCGGTTTATCGCGGTAACGCAATACGATGAACACCGTAATGGCAAGAACCGGTATGACGACGATCGCGCACAGGATCGCCGACAAAATAATGAGCTTGTACTGCGTTTGCGCGACGGGTCCCTGCGGGTCGAACACGACGAATTTACCGTCGCACCCGGACAGGAGCACGGTCGTCAGCAAGCCGGTTATCAGCAGCAGCAAGCCGCGGATCGTGGAACGTTTCTTCATTTGCTACTCATCTCCTTACACATGCAAGCGTCCTTGAATGGCCCTTTGACGCTAGCATAGCAGATGACGAAGCAATTGGAACCGGCGTTAACAAAACCGTCAAGGTTCTGTTTCTTTTCAGACACTTTTCGTTCATGAGTCGTTCACGAATGGCGCAGTTAAGGGCTTTCATGGGCGCGGAACGGGAAAATCAGGAAGCGCGCCCTGCAAATGTTTTTTCCGTTTTGAAGGATTTTCGGAGGTTTGCCTTCATCGTTCGGGGCGGTTTTTCGGCATGCAAAAAAGAGGCAGCGACGAATCGCTGCCTCTTGCCATGTAAGCGCTGTTAGGTTAGGTGCGGATATGATCGAGCTGTTGGTTCGCGGTCGGTTCCTGCGGCTTGACGAATTTCGGCTGAAGCGCATGAAACAACGATCCGAGCAGCATGACCTGAATGCCGCCGATAATGAAACCGAACCCGACCATCAGGCCCAAATTCGTATCTTTGAAATTGTAGGCGAAGGCGGCGCTCATGATAATTCCGATGATCATCAAACCTACGCCGATTCTCGGCAGCAGCGACGTCCAGTACGATATTTTTTCCGCTTGCGTTGGGATACGCGTGTCCGTACCTGTTGCTTGTTGGTTGTCCTTCATGTGTGCAACACTCCCGTTGGCATATTGTGAATTTATTATATCACAAATTTGTCACCGGGCGTTCACTTTTTGTTCAATTATTAATAAATTGTTTTCTCGCCTACGCTTGGCTGAAATCCAGATGGGCATAATCCTTGAATTCCAGCAGGCCGGCCCGCTTCAATTCTTCCATATGGATCTCCGACAGCTCCTCCAATATTCCCTTCGCATTCTCCGTCAGACGGATGAAAATGCTCCTGCGGTCGCTAGGATTCGGAAAACGCTGCACGAGGTTCAGATCCTCGCAGCGCTGGATCAATTCGATGCACGCGTTCGGCGTGATTTGCAGGCGTTCCGCCAATTCCTTGGGCGTGGCGTGCTCGCGGCCCGGAAAACCCATGATGGACAGCATCAGCTGATGGTATTGCGGCGTAAGTCCCTTGCTGCGCGCGGCCTCCTCGCTGAAACGAATAAACTTCCGAATCTGATAACGGAAGAAAGCGAGCTGCTCGTAAATATGTTTAGGCAGACGTTCCTTGCTCATATTCTTGGCCCCTTCCTGAAGTCGGTCGACATCCTCGATGTTATATTAAATAACATAAACCATTCAAACATGATTGACAAGAATTATTGTGTTATATAAACTAACATTAACACTCCGTTGGTTCGTATTACGATATACTTTCAACCGCTCTGCAAAGACAATTTACCCGGCAAGGTGATGCAGCATGACAACCAAGCAAGTCAAAAGCGTATGTCCCTACTGCGGCGTCGGGTGCGGCATCGTGATGGAAGTATCCGGCAACCGCGTGGTCAAAGTGACCGGCGACAAGACGCATCCCGCGAATTTCGGGCGTTTATGCACGAAGGGCAGCACCAGCTGGGCCGCGATCGCCGCATCCGGACGGATGGAATACGCCTATAAGCGTACCTCCAGGACGGAAGCCCCGGCGCCGCTCGGCATGCAGCTGGCGATTCGCGAGACCGCGGGCAAGCTGCGCGCCATTCTCGACGAGCGCGGCCCCGATGCGCTCAGCTTCTACGTATCGGGCCAAATGTCGCTCGAAGCGCAATACCTCATTAATAAGCTTGCCAAGGGGTATGTAAGAACAAATAACATCGAATCCAATTCCCGACTGTGCATGGCGAGTGCCGGCAGCGGCTACAAGCTGTCGCTCGGGGCGGACGGTCCCCCCGGATCGTACCGGGACATGGACCGGACGGATTTATTTTTCGTCATCGGCGCCAACATGGCCGACTGCCACCCGATCCTCTATCTGCGCATGATGGACCGGGTCAAGGCCGGCGCGAAGCTCATCGTCGTCGATCCCCGCCGCACCGCGACGGCGGATAAAGCCTCGCTCTTCCTGCAAATCAAGCCCGGGACCGATCTCGCGTTGCTGAACGGCTTGCTGCATCTGCTCGTCAAGAACGGCGCCGTCGATCAGGCTTTCATCTCGGAATACACGACCGGCTGGGACGACATGCCGGCCTTCCTGGAAAGCTATGAACCCGCGAGCGTCTCGCGCATCACCGGCATTCCGGAAGCCGATATCAGGCTGGCGGCCGAATGGATCGGCGAATCTCCGGAATGGATCAGCTGCTGGACGATGGGGCTGAACCAGAGCACGCACGGAACCTGGCATACCAACGCCATCTGCAACCTGCACCTCGCGACTGGCGCCATCTGCCGTCCCGGCAGCGGTCCCTTCTCCCTGACGGGACAGCCGAATGCCATGGGCGGCCGCGAGATGGGCTATATGGGCCCGGGCCTCCCCGGCCAACGTTCCGTGCTCGCGGAAAGCGACCGCGGCTTCATCGAGGACATGTGGAAGATTCCGCGGGGCACGCTTCGGACGGAGCTCGGAACGGGCACCGTCTCGATGTTCCAAAGCATGGCGTCCGGCGATATCAAGGCTTGCTGGATCATTTGCACCAATCCCGTCGCGACCGTGCCCAACCGCAAGCAGGTTATCGCCGGACTGCAGGCGGCGGAGCTCGTCATCGCGCAGGACGCGTTCTTCGAGACGGAGACGAACGCTTACGCGGACTACTTGCTTCCCGGCGCGCTCTGGTCGGAAGCAGAAGGCGTGATGATCAACTCCGAGCGTAATCTCACGTTGATGCGCAAAGCCGTCGAGCCGCCCGGCGAGGCGATGCCGGACTGGATGATCATCGCGCGGATCGCCTGCGAGATGGGCTACGCCGATGCGTTCTCGTACGCGTCATCCGCCGAAGTCTACGAGGAGCTGCAGCAGGCTTGGAATCCCAAGACCGGCTATGATATCCGCGGCGCCTCCTACGAACGGCTGAAGGAAACGCCGATACAATGGCCCGCGGCGGCAGCGGACGGAAACGACCGCAATCCGATCCGCTATTTGAACGACGGCGTCGGCCGGAAGCAGACGGTACTCGGCGACGGCATCGTGCCGCGGCTGATGTTCCCCACGGAAAGCGGCAAGGCGGCATTCTGGGCTCGCCCCTACCTCCCGCCTGCCGAAATGCCGGACGGCGCGTACCCTTTCGTCTTGAATACCGGCCGCGTCCAGCATCAATGGCATACGCTGACCAAGACCGGCAAGATCGGAACCTTGAACAAGCTGAATCCAGGGCCGTTCGTCGAGCTTCATCCCGAAGACGCGGCTCAGCTCGGCGTTCGCGACCAAGACCGCGTCGAGATCGCCTCCCGCCGGGGCAGCGCCGTGCTCCCGGCCGCGGTGACGGATCGCGTCATGCCGGGGAACTGCTTCGCGCCGTTTCATTGGAACGATCTGTTCGGAAGCAAGCTTGCGGTCAACGAGCTGACGATCGACGCGGTGGACCCGATCTCGTATCAGCCCGAGCTGAAATTTTGCGCGGTGTCGCTCGCCCGGGTGACGGAACCGTATGAAGACGATGCGTCGATGCCCGATGCCGCGGCACCGCATACGATCGCGTCGGAAGCCGAAAGTTCGTTATACAAGGAGGAGACGTTTATGGCCAAAGTGGATACGCTGGCGAGCATGCTGGGGATCGAAGCTTCGTCGGCGGTGACGCTGGACGTTCACGAGAAGATGTATGTGGCCGGATTCATCGCCAGCCTGCGAACAGACGAATCGAAGTCGGCGGCCGGCATTCCCGTGCTGCCTCCGACGGCCCCGCTCGAGCAAACCAAGCGGTTTTGGCTCGACGGGATTCTGGCCGGCATGTTCTCGCGGACGTATCTTCCCGAGCCGTGGTCCGCGGTACCGGTCCCGGCGGCGGCTTCGGCCGGGACGGCGATGACGCCGTTGCCGGGCGCGCCCGCGCAGCATGCGGCTGTCGACGCCGCGAAATTAGAAACGGCAGCCGCAGCAGACATCGTATCCGGCTCTGCGAACTCCATGGCGGATGAACATGCAGCCACCTTGCCTGCATCCGGCTCGAACCGGCCGATCGCCCCGCGAACCGGCATCACGGTCTTATGGGCTTCGCAGACCGGCACGTCGGAAGGCGCCGCGATCGATTGCGCCAAGCGGCTCAAAGCGGCGGGCAACGACGTGCGGCTCGTGAACATGGACGGCTACGACCTGACGGAGCTCCCTTCCGAACGCCTGCTCGTCCTCGTAACCAGCACGTTCGGAGACGGGGAACCGCCGGATAACGGCACGCGGTTCTGGCAGGCCCTTCAAGCCGCCGGCGTACCCGGCCTGCCGGAGCTGCATTATGCCGTCTTGGCCTTCGGCGACTCCAGCTACGGCGAGTTTTGCGGCTTCGGCCAGAACTTGGACGCGCGGCTCGGTCAGCTTGGCGCCAAACGGCTGATCGACCGGACGGATTGCGACGCCGACCACGAAGACGCCTCCAGCCGTTGGCAGCTGCGGCTGGAAGCGGCGGTCGACGCATTGCGCCGGGAGCCGTCGGACAGCGGCGATACCGATACTCGCCGTTACGACCGCGGCAACCCGCTCTCCGCGAAGCTCGCGGCCAAGCGCTCTCTCAACCGGGAAGGCTCGGAGAAAGACACCCGTCATTATATCTTCGATCTTACGAATACGGGGCTGCGCTATGAAACCGGCGATGCGCTCGGCGTATGGCCGACGAACGATCCGGCGGACGTTGACGAGATCATCGCCGCGGCGAAGCAGTCTCCCTCCGCCGTCGTGCTCGTCAAAGGCAAAGAGACGAGCTTGCGCGCGGCGCTGGGCAGCCATTTCGACATTACGCGGATCACGCCGGGCCTGCTGCAGTTCGTTCAACTCCGGTCAGGCAGCGAAAAGCTGGCCGGTTTGATGCAGGAGGATCGCAAGCAGGAGCTGAAGAAATGGCTCTGGGGCCGGCAATTGGCCGACTTGCTTCAGGAATTCCCGATTGACGCCGAAGCAGGAGAACTGATCGCGGCGTTGAAGCCATTGCAGCCGCGGCTGTATTCCATCTCTTCGGGCGCGAACCATAACCCCGACGAAGTGCATATCACCGTATCGACGGTCAGATATCAAGCGAACGGCAAGCTCCGCAAAGGCGTATGCTCCGCCTTCCTGGCCGAGCGCGCGGACGAAGCTTCCGAGGTGCCGATCTTCGTTCAAAAAGCGCCGCATTTTCGTCCGCCTGCCAATCCGGAGGCGGCGATGATCATGGTCGGCGCAGGAACGGGCATCGGGCCGTTTCGCGGGTTCCTGCAAGAACGCCGGGCCGTCTCGGCGGCGGGGAACAACTGGCTGATCTTCGGCGAACAGCGCGAAGCATTCGACTTCTATTTCAAGGACGAGTTGGACGAGATGCGGGAGTCCGGGCTGCTGACGCGGCTGACGACGGCGTTCTCGCGGGACCAGCGGGAGAAGGTATACGTGCAGCACCGCATGCAGGAGCACGGCGCAGAGCTGTGGGCGTGGATTCGGGAGGGCGCCCATTTCTACGTCTGCGGCGATGCGGGCATGATGGCGAAGGAGGTGGAAGCGGCCTTGAAGAAGCTCGTCGAACAACACGGCGGCATGACCGCGGCGGAAGCGGATGCCTACGTCAAGGAGATGTCGCGGTCCAAGCGGTATGCCTAGGATGTGTACTGAGTTCGCAAGAATGCGGCAACGGGGTAGCCTTCATGCTCCGTCGCTTGGCACCAAGCCCTGCAAAACGCGAAGAACATACGCCAATTGCCCGTCCTCCTCGTACAAACGCAAACCATAGACGTAAGCCATGACAAAAAAGCAGTTCAGCCGGATCTTCAGGCTGAACTGCTTTTCCATTTCTGCTATTCCATATCGCCGCGAAGGCGGTCTCCTCAAGCGGCCGCTAGGGCTGCATTTTCATCTCGAGCTAGTATTGCCGATAGACGCCGCCGCTAAGGCTGTTCCTTCTTTTCGCGAAGCAGCTTCGCGATTTCCGCGTCGAGGGCGTCCGGCCCGCCCGTCTGCCGCAGTTCGGACAGCGCTTCGGCCGCCAGCGTTTCATGCGACAGCCGCTCGAGCTCCTCCCGCTGCCGATTCGCGGCGACTGCACGGCCCGTCTCGACTTCCGCGGACGCGGCCAGCTTGCGCATCGAGAGCATATCGTGCTTCGCGCCCGCTTCGTCCACGGCTTGCTTGAACGCGGCATACCGTTCCTTTGTCAGCCGGATCCCTTCTTCCATGCCGCCGGCCGTCTGCCGCTGCGATTCGAGCTGCTTCTTGCAATCGAATTCGCGCTGCAGGCAGCTCCTCGCGCCGTCCGCGTCATTGCGTTCGGCCGCCTGCTCGGCCTGGCTGCGGAAGCCGGCAGCCTGCCGTTCCAATCCCCGCAATCGTTCCTTGACGCTGAGCAGCTCGGATTCCAGCTTGCTGACGGCAACGGCAAATTCGCGAAGTTTCTCGCCCGCGGTTTCCAGGTATGCTTCGAACGAGGATTCGCCCCGGCTGGACGACGATTCGGATTGAAACCATCCTTTTACCCGGCCCAGTAAACCCATATGATCGCTCCTGCCTTAATCTTCGCAATATTTGCGGGAATCCGCCGTTTGGAACGACGCTTGCGTGATGAACCTGCCCGGTTCGCCATCGTCGCCGTATTCGAAGACGAACACGTGGCCCCGCGGGATTTGTTTGTCCAGCACGTTGACGTACGGGGCAACCACCCGGTACACCGACGGGAACGGACAGCAGTACCAATACGAATCTTCCTTGATCATGCCTTGCGCCGCCAGCTGCTCGACCGTCGTCTCGTACTCCCGCTCGACCGGCGTTTCCACGAACAGCTCCCAGTGCTCGTTCAAGTCCTCGATCGCCTGCGCGCGTTCGCCGGAACGGTTGATGTCGCGGATCGCGAGCTCCGAGGTGACCTTCCAGATATCCTTGGAATCGAGCTTGCAGGCTTTGAATGCCGCGCCGCTCCGGTTAAAATTGGCCGGGATCCGCTTCAACAGCTCGGGATCCTTCAGCCCCTGCGCGATCAGGATGAAGTTGGACAGCGCGATCCAGTATTGCTCTTCCGCTTCCTCGTGACTCTCCGGGGAGACGCGGCGGCCGTTCGAGATCGTGCCGACGATGGCGTCGCCCGACTGCCTGCGGGTGCGCGCTTCTTCATACAGCAGGATCGCTTCCTTGTAGCGGTCCCCTTCGTTCCGCGCGAGATCGACGTCGAGCTTCAGCAGCTCCTCCATGTCTCCGGCGGCCCGGCGAAGTCCGGCCAGATGCTGCTCCGGGCAAGGCTTCGGTCCCTCGATCTGCTGGCCGAGCGTCACGGGCAGCTCCAGCTTCGCGGAGTTGGCAAAGGCCGCCTCTTGCCTCGCGGCCACCATGATGTTCGGAAGGGCCCCGTACCATTCGTCCGCTTGATCATGCGTGACGATCGGCACCGGCTTCGGTTCCCCTTCGTCGAAGGCATCGCCGATCAACGCGTCGGCCATGGTTTGCAGGCTTCTCGCCGCCTGCACGAAAGCAAGCGCCCGGGGCGAGTTGTTGCCGGCGAATTCGACATGCAGCGAGTAGACTTGCTCGCCCAGGCGCTTGTAAGCTTCCAAATGCTCGATCGGGCAGATCTTCTGACCGGTGATGCCTTCCCTGATCCAATCCATTAATCCCATATTCGATACCTCCAGTAACGATGTAATGAATTGTACGCCGTAATTTCCACCATGTTTCATAAATGTTGTAAAATGACTCATCCATCATACCACAGAAAACGTTCCGCTTAGGCGGAAATCGGCCGGCGCGGCGGGAACGGGACGGCCTCAAATGGCAGCTTCCCGGCCGCGAATCGAAGGAGCCCATAAAAAAATCCCTCGAAATCCGGGGGAAACAGATGCATGGCCGCTAACGTCCGCCGCCGCGCTCAGCTGATCTTCCGCTTCAAATGCTCGACCGTCCTCCAACGGGCAAGCAGGAAATACGCCAATTGAATGGCCGCGAACGCGCCGAAGATTTTAAGCGAGTTGGCCAGTATCGAATAGCCGACCAGCCGATGCAGCGCAAGGAAGGCCACCGTGCTGTGAACGAACGCCATCGCTAACGGGACGAAGAACATCAGGAACAGCTGCCGCGTCATGATCCGGCTCAGCTCCTTGCCGCTCAGCCCGACTTTGGCGATCATGCCGTATTGCTTCTCGTCGCGGTCCATATCCGCGTAGAGCCGGAAATAGATGGTGCTGGCGGCGAACGTGAAGAAGACGATGCCGACCAGGCCGCTGACGATAAACAGCATGCCGTTCTCTTGCTTGGACGAGAGCCATTCGAGCGACAGGGCGCGCAGGTAATCGCCGTCCTGCCCGCCGTTGTTGATGCTGTCCATCAGCTCCCTCGATACTCCGACGGCCTTATGCCAATCGGGCACGGTGAACAGATAGGTCTTATAAAACGGATCGGCATAACCCTGCTTCAATTTATCGAACAAGCGATCCGTGATGACCGCCGTTCCCGCGTAGCCGATGTCCGGCAGCACGATACGGGGCGCGTATTTGACAAAGTGCGGACTCGCCTTCTGATTGCCGACGGTCAACTCCACGGGTCCCGGAGGATATCCGGTCTGGTCCATATCCTCCTTCTGCCAGACGTAGGAAGGCGTAAGAAACATCTCGTCGTCGCTGCTCAGCGTCTCCGCGCGATAGCCGAGGTCGGCCGCCAATTGATTGTATTCGCTCAATCGCACCACCGTATAACCGCCTTCGGTGCTCAACGGAAGCATCGCATGCGCCTTGTACGAATAGCCAGCTTCGGTCAGCTTGTCGCCGATTGTCTTGACCTGCTGCGCGCCGAACGAATCGTCCGGGCCGGTGGAATAGCTGTAGGCGTAAGGATTGACCATGGACGCAAGCCCGGGATCCCCCAGCGCGAGCGTCGTGCCGATGCCGGTAAACGCGACCGCGGATACGACCGCGACGATGAAGAACGTCGCCGCGTTGTCCTTCATCCGATAGGTCAGCTCCGAGATCGTCAGCAAGTTCGTTCTGCGGAGGAACAGCTTGCTCCCCCTAAGCGAACGAAGCAGGTAAACGCTGGTTTGCGTAAAAAGGAAATACGTCCCAGCGATCGCCAGGACGACGCCGCCGAGCAGCTGCTGGAACGAGGTATGCCGCCGGTTGATCGCGAAATCGAACACGATGACGTAACCGGCGGCGAGCAGCAGCAGCGCGAGCACGGACAACCATGCCGATGCAGCCGGTTCCGGCTTCGGTTTGTCTTCCGAGCGTATAAGCTCGGCGACTCTTTCCTTGCCCGCCATGACGGAGGTGAGCGACGCGATCAGCAGGAAGAGCACGCCGAACGCGATCGCCGTCAGCAGCACGGCCTTCAGCGGCACGTAGAAGCGGAGGCCGTCCTGGATCGAGAGCAGCTGCGCGCTGGCCAGCAGGATCAACTTCGAGAAGATCAGGCCGATGCCGATGCCGAACGCGAGCGCGGCGAACCCGATCCATGCGTTCTCGACGAAGAGCATCCGGTTCAGC
The DNA here is from genome assembly GCF_059383675.1 of Paenibacillus sp. J22P277. Classification (NCBI taxonomy): domain Bacteria; kingdom Bacillati; phylum Bacillota; class Bacilli; order Caryophanales; family Paenibacillaceae; genus Paenibacillus; species Paenibacillus sp. J22P277. The sequence goes on along the minus strand of NZ_JBXENS010000005.1, from coordinate 112,432 downwards.
TGGTTCCGCGACATGCCGAGCAGGATCAGGATGCCGAATTCCCGCTTGCGCAGCTTCAGGAACGCGCCGACCGAATACAGCAGGAAGAAGAACGAGAAGAAGAAGATGATGACCTCCGACACCTGCATGCCGATCGTGCCCAGCCTGCTGAGCGTTCCGCTCGAGGATACCAGCTGCCCTTGCAGATCGGGATGGAAGAGGAGCAGCGCATACGTGAAGAAAATCATGACCGAGAACGCGCTGCTGAGGAAATGCGCCATGTAGATCCGCTTGTTGCGCAGGACGTTATGAACGGCGAACTGGCGAAAATTCATGGTCCATCCCTCCCATCATCGACAGCAGATCGATGATTCGCTGATAGAACGCGGCGCGGCTGTCCCCGCAGTGAATCTCGTTGTACAAGCGGCCGTCCTTGATGAAGATCACGCGGTCGCAGTAGCTGGCCGCCGCCGGATCATGCGTCACGAGCAGCATGGTCGTGCGGTCTTCGTTGTTGCGCTTCTCCAGGATCTCCATCACGTCGCGCGCGGCGCGCGAATCCAGGTTGCCGGTCGGTTCATCCGCCAGCACCAGCTTGGGGCGATGGATGAGCGCCCGGGCGATCGCCGTACGCTGCGCCTGCCCGCCGGATATCTCGTACGTGCGCTTGTTCATGATCGGCGCGATGCCGAGCTTCTCCGCGATCTCCTCCGCGCGCCGGTTCATCTCGCCGACCGATATGCCGTCGAGCACGAGCGGCAGCACGATGTTCTCCTTGACGCTCAGCGTCTGAAGCAAGTTGTACGCCTGAAATACGAAGCCCAGTTCCCGCCGTCTGAACAGCGCCAGCTGGTCGTACGTCAGCTTGTACGGGTCTTCGCCCGCGATTCTCACTTCGCCGGAGGTCGGCCGGTCGATCGTGGACACCATGTTGAGCAGCGTCGTTTTCCCGCTCCCGGACGGCCCCATGATCCCGACGAACTCGCCTTCGCCGACGGTAAGGTCGATATTCACGAGCGCTTCGTAAGAAACGGCGCCAGTATAGATCTTGCCTAAGCTGCGGACGCTCAACAAATCCATCTCTTATCCCCCTTGAATGCTTGATGTCATCAGTGTAACCCCTGCAGCCCCGGCAAACCTATTGATTGCCCTTTCAGCCTGCTTACAACGTTGTAAGCTGCCGTCCGAACACGATGCGTACCGACGTGCCGGAGCCGACCTCGGATTCCAGCTCCAGCCGCAGGTCCAGCTTGGCGCCCACCTCGCTCGCGAGGTACAGCCCCATGCCGGTGGATTCCTTGAACGACCTGCCGTTCTCGCCCGTGTAGAACGCTTGGAATACGCGCTTCAGGTCAGATTTCGGAATGCCGACGCCCCGGTCGCGGATCTCGAGCACGACGGCGCCCGGACGATCGAAGGCGGAGATGGATACCGTTTCCCCGCTGCCGGCCGAATATTTGATCGCGTTGGAGAGCAGCTGCATGACAATAAACCGAAGCCATTTGGCATCGGTTTGCACGACGTGCCGTTCGTCCACTTTCACGTCGGGGTAGACATGGCTGCGGATGAACAAGCGTTTGTATTCGTGCACGGCTTCGTTCACCGTCTGCCGCAGCGAGACGGGCTCCACGCTGAAATCCTGCTCGAACGTCTCGAGCCTGGCCGTGTACAGGACCATCTCGATGCTGTGCCGCATCCGGTCGAGCTCCTCCGAGATGCTCTTGAAGCGCTCGTCCTCCTCGTCCTGCGTGATCATCTCGATGACCGACAGCGGCGTCTTCATCTGATGCGCCCATTGGTTAATGAACGTGAGATGGTCGTTCTGCCTGCGCTCCCAAGCCTGAATTTCGTTGCGGTAATGGCTGTACTGGACTTCCAGCAGACTCCCGAGCGCGGCCGGAAGCGGCGCGGTCTCCCTGCGTTCCACGGAGTGGCCGAGCGAAGCCAGCCGGTTCGTCAACCGGGCATAGAAGCCCCGATGCGTCACGTAGCGGATGAGCAGATAACAGCTGAACAGCACCGCGCTCAAGAAGACGGCATAGCTTGCGGTCGACGCGCGGTCGAATCCGTCCAGCCGGTATACGAGCAGCACGATCGCCCACTGCAGGACCGACCAGAATGCGAGCGGCAAATGCTCGCGCATGAACAGCTTCATCGTGCGGACTCATCCTTCCATACCAGGTTCAGACGGTATCCGGAGCCCCGCACGGTCTCGAGGGCGTGCTCGATCCCGAGCTCGGCCAGCCGTTTGCGGATGCGCGTGATGTTGACGCTGAGCGTGTTGTCGTCGACGAAAGCATCGTCCCACAGCTTGTCCAGAATCGTCTCCCGGCTGACGACGCGGGGGCAACGCTCGATCAGCGTCTCCATCAGCACGGTCTCCTTCCTGCTGAGCGCAACCGATTTGTCGTGCAGGTGAAGCTCCATGCGTTCCGGATAAAGCAGCAGCCCCGATTGGCTGACCACGCGTTCCTCCGACTTGGCCGCGAAATCGCCGTACGCGCGGCGCAGCTGGTTGCGGATCTTGGCCATGACGATCTCGTAATGAAACGGCTTGGTCATGTAATCGTCCGCGCCGTTCTCGAGGGCCATCAGCTGGTCCATTTTGCCGCTGCGGGCCGAGATGACGATGATCGGGCATGTGGAGAAGGACCGGATTTGGCGGCACCAATAATAACCGTCGTAACTGGGCAAATTGATGTCGAGCAGCACCATATGGGGCTCGATCTCCTTGAACCGGTCCAGCACGCGCTCGAAATCCTCGACGATCACGCCGTTGTAGCCGTATTTTTGAATATGGGACTGCAGCATCGCGGCGATCTTGCCGTCGTCTTCCACGATCATGATGTCGTACATCCGTTCACTCCTTTACCGTGAGGCATGAATCCCGGGGACGAGTTTCTTTCCCGGCTGCTTTCGCTGCTCGGCCTGGTACTGCTTGGAAGCCCGCGTTCCGAGCGCGCAGACGATCTCGTTCGTGATCGTGCCGGTGCGCTTGGCCATCTCCCCGGCGGTGATCCGCTCGCCGCCGTCTTCTCCGATGATGGTCACCGTGTCTCCCTGCCGCACGCGGTCGATGCCGCTGACGTCCACCGTCAGCTGATCCATGCAGATGCGGCCCACGATCGGCGCCCGCTTCCCGTGGATCAACACGCTCCCGCCGCGCTCCGACAGCTCCCTCGGAATCCCGTCGGCATAGCCGATGGCGACGGTCGCGATCCGCGTATCCGCGGAAGCCGTGAAGCTGCGGCCATAGCCCACGGACTCTCCGGCCTCCACGACATGCACGCGCGATACGCTCGCCCGAAGCGACAGCACCGGCCGCAGCTCGATCTTCGTCCGCGTCGCGTCGCTTTCCGAGGACAGCAGCCCGTACAGCGCGATGCCGGGACGAGCCAGGTCCATCGCAAGCTCCGGGAAGTTCAGAATGCCGTAGCTGCTCTGCAGATGAAGCATGCCCGGGTGAAGTCCGGCCCCCCATACGAGCGACACGACATGCTGAAAACGGTCGATCTGTTTCCGGCTGAACGCGATATCGTGCGGATCCAGGCTGTCCGATTCCGCCAAATGGCTGAACGTTCCCGTCACCTGCAGCCGGCTGTGCCTGTACATCGACAAAATCTCGTCGTCGTGATCGCTTTGCTCGCCCAGCCGGTTCATGCCGGTATCGATCTTGACGTGCACCTTGAATTTGCCGCCGTGCGCTTGCAGGCGCCGGGCATCGTCGGCATGGATGACCGTTTGCGTCAGCTTCCATCGGACGAGCTCGGCCAGCCGGTCCGTCGGCGTGTAGCCGAGAACGAGAATGTCTCCCTTCACGCCGCGCTTCCGCAGCTCGATGCCTTCCCCGATCTCCGCGACCGCGAAATGGCGAATGCCCGAACCGTACAAGCGCTTGGCGATCTGCACGCTGCCGTGGCCGTACGCGTTCGCCTTGACGACCGCCATCAGGCTTGTCCCCGCAGGCAGCGCGCTTTGCAAAGCCGCGGCATTGTGATCCAAATGCGCCAGGTTGATATCCACCCATGCCCGCTGCCCGCCGGCCTTCGGCGATGATTTGCGTAACGCGAGTATAGCAATCGCGGAGGCGAACAGCAACGACAAGACGGTAACGGCCGCGTAGAATACGATGCTGTTGCCGACCAAGATCGATTGGAGTCCGGTGAGTTTCGCGAACCCGCGGACCAAGATGATCACCAAGGGATGGATCAGATACACCGCCGTGCTGGCGTATCGAACTCGGGGACGCGACTTTCCGCCGACGGCCAGGAGCAGCGCGAACAGCGCGAGCTCCGCCGGAACGGCCGCGAGGTACATGGCGTCGTGCAGCGGCAACGCATATCGGTGCAGCAAGATGCCTTCCGCGAGCAGCGCGCAGAGCGAGACGGCGAACAAGGCAGCGTAGCGCTTCATGCCGCCGAGCGATGCCGCAATGCGCGAATCGCCCGCCGCCGCCGAACCGAACGCCGCGCCGAGCGCGATGTAGAGCGGCGCGAAGAAGAGCCCGTTGCGCGTCTGTCCGAACGCATCGAACAGCTGGCCGTAGAGACCGGCGATCGGGGCGCTATGCATGGTTACCCCGTAATAGCTGTCCCCGAACAGCCCGACGGCATACAGCGCGCCGGCTGCGGCCAGCACGAGCCGATTCGGCAGCCTAGCACGGAGCCCGTACACGATCAAGGTGCCGATGATGAGCGCCGGAAGATACCACAAGTGATAGAACGTACCGCCGAAGAACATATCCTTCGCGATCGAAGCGGCCGTCGACTCGCTGCCGAAGTGGCCGTTATAAAGATTTACCGGCAGGTACAGCAGGATGCCGACCCCGTAAAGCGTCCCGATGCGGCTCAGGAATCGCTTGACGGGCGGTTTGCCCGCCCCTCCGTCCCGCTTGGGACGGAAGAAAAAGAAACCGGAGGTCATGAAGAAATACGGAACGGTAAGGCGGGAAATAATATCCGTAAGCGCGAAATCGGCTGCGGGACTCAAAGAAGAGAGCGGCCCCGTATGATTCGCGATCACGAGCATGGCCGCGAATAGCTTGATCAGATCCAGGCTGCCGTAGCTTCGGTTAGCGGACATGACGAATCGTCCCCTTCTCGTAGGCGGCCGCGACGACGAAACCGTCCGCGTTGTTGCCGGACAGCTCCCATCCCGCGGATTCGCCGGCGCCCGGTACCGGGACGGCCGTCCCGCCGGGAAGCGCGGCGACGTAGTAGATCTCGTACGTACGAACGCCGTTCCCGAACAGCAGATGCTCTTTCCCGAAAGCATACTGCTTCAGGTAAGCCGTGTATTCTTCGAGGCACAGGTTCTCGCGCGTCATGATCGCCGCATGCGGGCGGCCTACGTAGCGATAATGCCAGGGCTCGCAGGCAATCCCCGTAATCTCCGTCTTGCTCTCCTGATAGCGCTGAACGAAGCCGTACTGCGGCGCCAGGCGACGGAATGCCGCGCTTGCCCCTTCGTCCTCGGGGAAGGAAGGCGCGATATAGTCCAGGCCGCGGCCGGCCAGGCCGACATCGACGGCAAGGCCGGTCTGATGCTCGCTTGCGCCCGGGAGCGCCACGTAGCTTTCCGTATATGCCCGTCCGCGTTCCCGCAGCGTGTCCATGTAGATGTTCTGCTGCGTTTCCTTCGAGCGGTACCCGCTCACGACGGCGATCGTGTCCCTGCCCTCGCAGGCATCCAACAAAGCGGACAGCTGCGCGAGACATTCCGCATCCAACCTAATCCGGGGCTCCTCTCGACCGGCCGCCTGCAAAATGCCGTTCGGCACGGCCTCGAGCCGCAGCGTATACGTCGTGACGGGATGCGCTTTGTTGACCAGGATCAGCGAGCCGTCGTGCAGCTCGTCCTTGCTTAAGCACGAAGCCGCATACTTGCCCGCTTGCGGCAATCCGCGCCGCAGCGTCCATGCCGGCGCATCTATAGGGTTTCTCGTTATCGATTTCATATGCGACACTCCTCGCTCCAGCTTGTTTAACCTTAAGCCGAGTGTAGCCGCTTCAGCCCGTTTCTCCTATTGATCCGGCTTTCAACTCCCTTACAACGTCGTAAGGTAATCATGGCAGGAGCGCTTCCGCGATCAGCCGGTCCAGCAGTTCGGGGAAAGCGATGCCCGCCTCCCGCATCATGTTGGGATAACGGCTCGCCGCCGTAAAGCCCGGGATCGTGTTCACCTCGTTGAAGAAGAGACCGCCGTCCCGCGACAGGAACAAGTCGACCCGCGCGAAGCCCGCGCAGCCGAGCACGCGGTAGATGCGCAGCGCCGTTTCCCGCGCTTCCAAGGCTTGGACCTCGTCGATCCGGGCCGGAAGATGGATGGCGGAGGTACGCAGCGAATATTTCTCGTCCAAGTCGAAGAAGCCGCCGGCCAGCTCGATTTCGTCGAGCGCGCCGGTCACGGGCTTGGAGCCGCCCAGCACCGCACAGCCGATTTCGAAGCCGTCGATATGCGTTTCGATGATGATTTTGTCGTCGTGCAGCAGCGCCGTCGCGATGCCCGATTCCAGCTCCGCCTCATCATGCGCCTTCGTGATGCCGATGGAGGAACCGGACCTCGCGGGCTTGACGTAGAGCGGGTAGGCCAACGCGTCCAAGCCGCTTCTCTTCCCGGCTTCCCACTCTTCCCGCATCAGCGTCAGGGAAGGCGGAACCAGGATGCCTGCCGCCTCCACGAGGGTTTTCGCGACCGTCTTGTCCATGCAGACGGCCGAGGACAACGAGCCGCAGCCCACGAACGGCATGTCCGCCAGTTCGAGGAGCCCTTGGAGCGTGCCGTCTTCGCCGTTCTTGCCGTGAAGAACGGGAAAAACGACGTCGAGCGGCGTGAACCGGTACTCCGTGCCGGCCAGCTCGAACAAGCCTTTCGCCGCCCGGTTCGGCGACAGGAATACCGGCACGCAGCTGGGATGCGCCAGCCAGCGGTCCGCCTTGATGTCCTCGACGCCTCCGCCGTAACGGAACCAGTGCCCCTCTCTCGTGATGCCAATCATGACGACGTCGTACTTATCGGTATCCAAATGCGCAAGGACGGCCGATGCGGACGAAAGCGATACTTCATGCTCCGTCGAAGCGCCGCCGAACAGTACGCCCAGCGTTATTTTATCCATGGTAACCACTCCTTTGTTTCGGCCTTCTGCGAGAACGGCCTATTCCGAGTGTAATCCGGCTCCTCCGTTTCTCCTATTGATTCGGCTTTCAGCTACCTTACAGTTTTGAAAGACAAAAAAATCGGGCAAGAGGGGGCCTTGCCCCTCTTGCCCGATCTATGCATGCGGCTGAAGCCCGCGATGCGAATAATGGAATGGATTAGAACGTTTTTGCGATTTCTTTCGCTTTCACGATAGCGTCGGCTTTGATTTGCGGCGCTGCGGCAGCGTTAGCGGCTACGCCTTCTACGAACAGCGGTTCGAAGGAAGGAATGCCGAAGAACATGGCGATTTTTTTCAGGTAGCTGTGGCCGCTTTCGAATGCTGCTGCAGGACCTTCGGAGTAAACGCCGCCGCTGGCTTGAATGTGCAGGCCTTTTTTCTCCGTCAGCAAGCCGACTGGACCTTCGGACGTGTATTTGAACGTTTTGCCGGCTACGGCGATCGAATCGACGTATGCTTTCAGAACCGGCGGGAACGAGAAGTTCCACATTGGCGATACGAATACGTATTTGTCGGCAGCGACGAATTGATCGACGAGTTGGCCCAGGCGAGCGACTTTCGCTTTCTCGGCGTCGGACAGTTGGTCGAATCCGGAACCGGATTGCAGTTTGCCCCAGCCTGCGAATACGTCGGCATCGATTTGCGGGATGTCTTCTTTGAACAGATCTAGGTGAACGACTTCGTCAGCCGGGTGCGATTCGCGGTATGCGTCGATGAATTCTTTACCTACAGCCATGCTGAACGAAGCTTGGTGATCATGCGGGTGGGCAGTGATGTACAGTACAGTTGCCATTTTCTTTATAACTTCCCTTCGGTTTGGTTTAAATTTAAGACTTTCTCATTATGATCTGTTTTTGCATCCTTGGGAAGAAGGCACATCAAAGTGTTCAAGTATCCATAATGATACCATCAAAATTTTCCATTGTTTACATAATCTATTTATGTGAATGAACGCCTTCTTCCCCTGTTCTGCTTCATACGCGTCGTCCGCTTTGGCATTCACCTAGCCGGTCAGCTTGCGTTTCGCTTTCCTTAGCAGCATCAGCAGAAAATGCAAGCCCGGCGCCGGATCGCGCACGCTCCATATCGCCGGCGCCTGACGGACGAAGTACGAGCGCAGCACCTGTCCGCGGCTCAGCTGCTTCGCACGGATATAAGCCCTGGCCGACAGGATATCCTCGTACAGATAGTTGAATACGATGCCGGTGTCCCGCGTCACCGCTTTCGTCCCGATCTCGCCGCCCGTCAGCTCCGCGTACGCCAGCATGGGGAAATTGATGCCGCATTTCTGCAGCAGCACGTTCAGCGTCGTCGTCCTGGCGTTCACCTCGATCAAGTAGAACCGCCCGTTCTCCGCGTCCCGCTTGAATTCGATCTCGGCGAAGCCCCGATAGCCGATCGCTTCCAAGAAAGGCGCGCCGATGGCGTTCAACTCCGGTTCGTATTGCTGGCGGGTAAACGTCGAAGCCCCGAAGTTGATGGGATACTGGCGCAGCTTCCGGCAGGTCATCCAATGCGTGACCTTGCCCGATTGGTTCACGTAGGCGTCGTACGTGTACATATGATCGTCGAAGCCCGGAACGATCCGCTGCGCCACCACGTCCATGCCCGCCTCCTCGGCCTTCGCGATGCTCGCGCGGAGCTCGCCGAGATCGAAGCATTTAAACATCTTGACCCGGAACATCGACACGAACGACGCGGAGTCCGCAGGCTTCACGATGCAAGGGAATCCGATTCGATTCGCGACCTTCGCTTCGAAATCCGGCTCCGACGGATGCGCCGTCTCCGGCACCCGCACCCCGTGACGGACCGCGAGCTGATGCAGGAAAGCTTTATCCATGACGCTGCTCCAGAAGCCCTGCTCCGTCATGTTGAGGAGATAATAGCCGCGCAGCACATCCAAATGCCGATCGACGAACTCGACGTACGGATCGCCGCACGGAAACAAGACCGGCTTCGCCTCCTGCCGCTTGGCGTAGTCGATCAGCTCGCGCAGCGCCGCTTCCTCCTCGTCCCGGTAATGCGGCATGATGCGCTGTTCCTTTAAATATTTCGACTTCGATGCGTATGTATTTTCCTTGGCGTAATCCATCGCCACCGTATAGACGCCGTTCGCGCCGAGGCAGCGGATGACGCTCAGTCCGATAAAATAGTTGGAGCCCAGTATGACCGCCTTAGCTTTATGCTTCATTGCCGCATCCCTCCGAATCGCTGCCATGAATCTATTCTTCGCGTGAAACTATTCTTCACCTGCAAGATTCGCCGTATTCGCCCGCTTCCCTTCCGCTGGCATGAAAAACGGCGTATCGGCCAAGACCCATGAGGGCCTGCCGAAACGCCGTCGCGTTCATCCGTACAGCTTGCCCTTTGCTTGGCTCCGGTAATCCTGCGGGCTGATCCGGTATTTATCGCTGAACAAGCGCGAGAAATACCGGGGATTCGCGATGCCGACCATCGAGGATATCTCGTATATCTTGAGATCGGACCGCGCCATCATCGACTTTGCCTGCTCGAGTCTGTAATCCTGCAGATAATCAAGGAAGCTGCGTCCGGTTTCGTTGCGAAACAGCGTCCCGAACCAGCTCGGGCTCAGATTGACGCGGCGGGCGACGGTCGCCGCATCGATATCTTCCCGATAATGCGCGCGGATATAACCGATCGCGTCGCGGATTTCCTGCCTGCGGCATGCGAGCGGCCGCGTTCCGCGCTTCAAGCGGTCGATCAACCGTTCGATCATCGCCGTTAATCCGCCGGCATGGCCGCAGCGCTCGATCTCGTCCAATATCCATTCGCGCACCGATGCCGCGCCCTCGTCCGTCTCCGGCAGCAGGTCTTCCCGGAAGCAGTCGCCAAGCTCGAAGACGGCATGCTTCAGCTGCTCGGCGCCCGGCTTCGTCCGAAGCACGATCTCGTCCCGCCACGCGCGCAGCAGCTCCTCGACGGCGCTTTCGTCTAGCTCTTCCGCCGCCAGCTTGATGCTTGCATGAAGGACCCTCAACCCGGCGTTTTCCGCCGAACCCGGAGCAGCCGCAACCTGACCGTCGCCGGACAAGACGATCCCTTTCGGTTCGTAAAACGCGCGTTCCAGCAGCCTCCGGCAATCCTCCAACGCGGCGGGCAGCTGGTCCGGCTTGAATCTCGCGCCCGACAGCGCTTGAAGCGGCTCCAAGCCGAGCTTGGCGCATGCCTCATATCCGCCGCGCAGGGCTCCCGCGGTCCAAGCATTGAAATCCGCGCAGCCGTTCAGCTCGGCCGAGGCGAACAGCACCGCCCAGTCCGACTCCGTCAGCCGAATGACGAAGGACGCGTAAGGCGCGGCTTCCGTCTCGTAAGCGCCGATCAAATGCGCGGCATCGAGCTTGGCATCGCCGGGAAAGCGCAAGGCGCCGAGCCTGAATTGCCGGAAGGCCGCCGTCTCGCGCCGCAATTCCTCCCCGGATGCCGTCGCCGTCCCCGACAGCAAGCGGTCCTGCAGCAGCTGCCGCATCGTCCAACGCTTCTGCAGGCGGGTCTTGCGAATGTCCGCGACCGCCCGATCCAGGCAGGCGATGAACTCCGTCTCGCTAAGCAGCAGCTTCGTCAGGTAATCGGCCGCGCCGAACCGCATGGCATGCTGCGCCTTATCGAAATCTTCGAAGCAGGTCAGCAGGATGACCGCGGGAGGCGCCGCCATGCCGCGGATCCGCTCCAACAAGCCGAGTCCGTCCAGCACCGGCATGCCGATATCGGCGATGACGATATCCGGCTGCCGTTCCCCGATCATGCGCCAAGCCTGCTCGCCGTTCTCCGCTTCCCCGGCGATCTCGTATCCGCGCGCCTCCAAGCCGAACGAACGAATGCGCATCCTGGCAAGAGGTTCGTCGTCGACGACAAGCAGGCGAAAGAATCGTTCATTCATTGGCTAACCTCCTTCCTGCGGCTTCCAGACGGGGCAATACGATGGCGATCGTCGTGCCTTCGCCGGGTTCGCTGCGGACGGATAACCCGTACCGCTCCCCGAAGTGCAGACGGATGCGCCGATGCACGTTCAAGACGCCGATGCCGCGCCCGCCGCCCGGCGCCGCGTCTTCCCGCAGCGCTTGGCGCAGCACGGCCAGCCGCTCCTCCGGAATGCCGACGCCGTTGTCGCGCACGTAGATCACCATGCCTCGTTCCTCCGACCGAACCGCAACGTCCAGTTCGCCGGCGCGGCCTTCGAGCGCATGCAGCCCGTGGAATACCGCGTTCTCCACGATCGGCTGCAGCACCAGCTTCATGACCGGAATCCGCGCAATCTCCGGCGGCGGGTCTTCAATCCGGAACCGGAACCGGCTGCCGTAGCGCACGGATTGAATATGCAAATAATCGGCCGCGTAACGGAGCTCTTCCGCGAGCGGCGGCTGTTGGTTGTCGTCCAGGCTGTACTTGAGCAGGCGGCACAGCACCCCCATCATGTCGTGCAGCTCCCGCTTGGTGCCGACGTCGACCATGATGTCGATCGTGTTCAGCGTATTGTACAGAAAATGGGGGTTGATCTGCGACAGCAGCACCTGCATGTCGGATTGGCGCTTCGCCTCCTCCGTGCGCTGGAGGCCCGCGACGAGATCGGAGATTTTAAGGGTCATTTGGTTGAATTGGTTCGCCAGTTCGCCGAGCTCATCCCGCTGCTTCACGCGCACCTTCGCCGCAAGGTCGCCTCTCGCGACCTTGCGGATGCCCTTGGTCAGCGCGAGAATCGGCCTCGTGAACCACCAAGAGACGGTGACGTATATGCCCAGAAACCCGATCAATCCGAACAGCAGCAGCGACCAGGCAATCTGGCCGAGCGGCTTGAACCGGCTCTCCAGCTTGTTGACGTCGCCGACGACGATGACCTTCCATCGCAGGTTGGTCTTCATGTACGAGACGGAATGGTAGATGCCGGCCTGCTTGAAGTACTTCAGCGCCTGGCCCAGCGTCTCCGCGTTCTTCTCCGCGATGAATTCCTTCGCGCCGCCGGACGGGCTGGCCCAGATGTAATCGATCAGCTTATCGTCGCTGTCGTAGAGCAGCGTCTGCGTGTCGTAGCTGCCGGCGAAGGCGGCGCTCCGCTCCAGGAACGCCGACAAGTCGACGAGAAACGCGAGATAGCCGGACGGGCTCCCCGCTTCGTCGAATACCGTCTTCGTCACCAGGCTTGTCGGGCCGTAGGCGCCCGAGCGGCCGATATCGGAGCGGATCGTGTTCGACCATTCGAACACGCCGCTGCTCGCCTGCGCCTGCTTCCGCACGAGCTGTTCTTCCTTCTCCGAGAAGTTGCCCCAGAAGTTCTGCGGATAGCCCGTGATGGCCCCGTCCTTGCGGATGTAGACGATGCCCCGGACGAAGTCGGAGCGGATTTGCGCAGCCGTGTGCATGGCGCTGCCCAGGCTTTCGCCGGCGCCGCCCTCCTGCTTGATCGTCTGCTCCATTTCCAGCATGTTATAGGTGATCTCGTTGTTATAGATCGTGATCAGATGCGTCACTTGGCTGGACATGCCGGCGAGCGCTTCGTTCTGCGTTTCCCGCAGGAACCCGAGCGTGTAGTCCTTGGCGATCTGCACGACGAAGAAGACGAACAGCGTGCTCGGTATGAACAAGAGCAAAATCAGTTTGGCGCGGGAACCAAGCTTCATGCGGCGTTTCAATCCGGATGCACCCTTCCTCGGCGGCAATGTCCCGCGAATAGACAAGTATACCCATGAACGCATGGAAGCGCATTCATGAGTATACCGGGACGAGCTGGAATTCTTATGGTTTGGCCGCGCCTAGCTGGGCCGCGGCGGCGTCGATGAGCTTCTGTCCGCCCGCTTTCTTCCATTCTTCCACATACGCGTCCCAATCGTCAAAGGAACGTTTGCCGAGCACGAACGAAATCTCGTTCTTGTTCTGGAAATCCGACAGCTTCTGGCTCGTCGGACCGTCCAGCGTCAGGTTCATATCGAAGTTTTTGTAACGCGGCATGGCGATGATCTGCTGGTTGAACTTGCTGCCCGTCACGCCGACAGGCTCGTCGTCGTAGACCTGCCAGATCAAGGTGTACCCGAAGAACTGCCAGTCCGCGAGCGACTGGTATTCCGGCTTCGCCTTCTGGATATGCGAATCCTTGATGAAGAACACGTTCGTGCCGTCGTCGTTCAGCTTCACCGTGGAATCGTCCGGGAAGATCTCCGGTCCGCCGCCCTGGGACACCGCCCAGTAGTTCTCGTTCGGATAGATCATCGTATCGAGCATATGGGCGAGCCGCATCATTTTGCCCGGGTCGTCCTTCAGCTTCTTGGAGAAGATGAACATCCCGCCCGGACTGCCGCCCGGTCCGTACATGCCGCCCTTGCCGTCGTTCGACTTCAGCGGATCGAGCGGTTCCCACAGCGCCGCCGCCGCCGCGTCCTTCTTCTTGGCGTCGTACTGCTCCTGCACGATGTTCCAGCCGGGATACCAGACGAGCCCGATCTGATCGTTCAGCGTGTACGCCTTGAACGGCTCCCAGCCGATCGTGTACCAATCCGGCGCGAGCAGCTTGTTGTCATAGAGCTTCTTGACGAATTTGAGGAAATTTTCCGTCGTGCCGTCGAGCATCGGGTGGTTGAGCTTGCCGTCCTGGACGTTCCAGCTCGGATGGCCGTACATCGTCTTCAGCGCGTCCATCATCGACCACGCGTTGCCCGCGCCGGCGGCCCCCATCAGCCAGGTGTCGGCCTTGCCGTTCTTGTTCGGATCCTGTTCGACGACCGCTTTCGCGTAAGCGAACAGCTCATCCTCGGTCGTCGGCACGCTCATGCCGAATTCCTTCAGCCAATCCTGCCGGATGAAATACGCCCAATTGTCCGGGAACACGCCGTAGCGCGGCACGCCGATCAGCTGATCGTCCTTCGTGGTCGCCCATTTCGCGAAATCCTTCGTCACGTATTCCATCGCCTGCGGCATGTAAGGCAGCACTTCCTTGCCGTCGAGCAGCTGGCCCGCGTTGTAGAGCGACAGGGCGACGTTCTTGTCCGGCATCATGACCATGTCCGGCTCGTCTCCGGACGCGTAGCGCACGCTGACGGAATTTTTCAGATCGTCCCCGTTCATGCTGGTGAATTTGAGCTTCACGTTGAATTTCTGCTCCAGGTATTCCTTGACCTTGTCTTCGGGCACCGGCTGGTTGAACGAACCGGCCAGCATAACGTCCAGATCGTAGGACTTGCTCATGTCGTCGTAGGCATAGCCGGACTTGTCGACGGCCTTCGGAACCTGCGGAAAAGCATCCGGGAAATTCAGCTCCTTCACCGGCGCCTCCGCCGTTCCGTTTCCGGCGTTTCCGGCGTTTCCGGCGTTCGCGGCATTTCCTCCGCCGTTATCGTTTCCATTGCCGGCTGCCGCCGCATTGCCGCCTCCGCTGCCGGCGTTGCCATTGGCGTTATTGGCCGAGTTGTCGGAGCAGGCGCTCATCGCCGTCACGGAAGCCAGCATGACCGCCATCGCGGCAAAAGCCATTTTCTTCCTCATGCGTCTCTATCCCCTTTCTGAAATGCAACGATTTATGTAAAGAAGCGCCTCCGGACGGCTTCTTGACACCTGATTGATGCCGCATCAGCCTTTCACGGCGCCCAAATACATGCCCTTGACGAAATGCTTCTGCAGGAACGGGTAGACGCACAGGATCGGAACGAGCCCGATCACGACCGTCGCCATCTTGATCGTCTCGGTGCTGACGGCCTGCGTCGATTTCAGCATCCCGTTCATGTTGTCGCCGCTGATGGAGTCGACGGTCAGCATGTTCTTGAGCACCATCTGCAGCGGATAAAGCGACTTGTCGTTCAGGTACAGCAGCGCGTCGAACCAGCTGTTCCAGTGGGCCACGAGATTGAACAGCCCGATGGCGGCGAGCGCCGGCGCGGCGAGCGGCACGACGATCCGCGTCAAGGTGCTCCACTCCCCCGCGCCGTCGATCTTGGCGGATTCGACCAGTCCGTCCGGGAGATTCTCGATGAAGATCTTGATGACCAGCAGCCCGAAGCTGTCGACCATTAGCGGCAGCACCATCGACCACAGCGAGTTGATGAGGCCGAGCTGCTTGATGACCAGGTACGTCGGGATCATGCCGCCGTTCAGCAGGATCGTCGCGAGCACGAACAGCAGGAACAGCTTTCTGCCCGGCAGCGTCCGCTGCGCCAGGACGAATGCGCCTACCGTCGTCAGCATGAGGGCGAGCAAGGGCCCGACCGTGCTGCGGAAGACGGAGATCAGGAACGAATGCCAGACGACGGAGGAAGCCATGATCCGCTTGTACGCTTCCAGCGTCGGCTCCTGCGGGATGATGACGAAATAATTGCGCTGGATCATTTCCGCCTTGGTCGTAAACGACATGCCGAGCACGTAGACCAGCGGGAAGACGGCGGTGAGCGCCACGAGAATGACGATGACGTGGATGATCGTCTGATAGATGATTTCGCTTCGCGATTTGTAGATCATAGTGGCCCTCCTTCTTACCAGATGCCGCGGCCGGTGAATTTTTTGGCAAGGAAATTGCTGCCCAGGATGAAAATCATGCCGATGATGGACTGGAAGACGCCCACGGCCGTCCCGATGCTGAACTGCAGCCGGCTGAGCCCTTCGCGGTACACCCACGTCTCGATGACGTCGGCGGAATCCAGCACCGCCTTGTTGTAGAAGAGCAGGATCTGCTCGCCGCCCGCGAACAGGATGCTGCCGAGGTTGATGCAGAGCACGAACGTGATGACCGGCAGGATGCTCGGCAGCGTGATCGCCGCGATTCTTCTGATCGGTCCCGCGCCGTCCATCGTCGCCGCCTCGTACAGCTGCGGGTCCACGGTCGTCAGCGCCGCGAGGTAGATGATCGTGCTCCAGCCGATTTCCTTCCACAGCGCCGAGCCGAGCAGGAGCGGGCGGAACCACGATTCCGAGAGGAAAAATTCGAACCTGGCGTAGCCGAGCCATTCCAGGACGTTATTGACGAAACCGGTGCCCGTGGAGAAGAATGCGAACACGATGCCGTAGACGATGACCCACGAGAAGAAATGCGGGATGTACACGGCGCTTTGCAGCCATTTCTTCAGTCGCCTCGACGCGAGATCGTGGAACATGATCGCCAGGACGATCGGCGGAAAGAAGCCGACCACGATGCGGAGCACGCTGATCTCGACCGTATTGCGCAGGACGTTGACGATCTCCGGGTCCTGGAACAGCACGCGGAAATTCGCGAAGCCGACCCATTCGCTGCTGAACACGCCCGAGCCCAGCTGCAGGTCCTTGAAGGCCACGATCCATGCCAGGACGATCGGCCAGTACCGGAAAATAACGTAATACGCGATGACGGGCAAGAACATCAGATACAGGATGCGGTGCTCCGCGATCCGCTGCCACAGGCTGCGTTTCGCCGGAGCCGCGATCGCCGCGGCCGGCCGCCGGGATGCGCCCGGTCCGGGAATTGATTGGGCCAATTTTGCTTCCTCCTTCTCGCTTGCCGGAGCGTTGCCGGTTGGATACGAACAGTATAGCAAACGCTTTCATAAAACAGGTGCACTGTGGCACTGAAAAGGTGCACAATTCCACTGCGTTTGCGGCGGGACGCGCCGCCAAGCGGCAGCGGGAAAAGGCCGGCCGATGGACTCGGCCGGCCTGTCGACGAAAAAAGGGCAGCCCCCGAGGCCCTCACGGCTCGGAAGCTGCCCTAGCGTTGCGATCCTTCGCGAACGGTCACCGCCACGCGGCAACGGCCTCTCGGCAACCGCCGAATCCCCGCGCGCCGACGAATGCTTGCGGTCCGGCCGGCCGACTCAATAGACGATCGCGAGCGCCGCGCCGGCCGGTTGGCCCTGATGACGGACGAGCAGCGTCCCCGAAGCCCGATCATGCCGATACTCGGCCTCTTTCCCGTCCGCCGTCACCCGCTTCGGCGCATCGGCAAGCCGGATGCGCGTGCTGACGGTCATGTTCGCCGGCGATTCCGATACGAACGTAAACCGTCCCGCCTCGTGCCGCTCGTCGCGGATGCGCGACGAGCTGATCAAGATCGCCGGTTCCCCGGCGCTCCGGCTTGCGCTTCCCTCGGCCGCGGCATTCGCCGCTCCGACCGCCGGTTCGTAGTCCAGGTCATAGAGCAGGCAGTTCTCTCCCGGCCGCAGCTCCACGCGTTCGCGTATCGGCAGGTCGTCCTCGAACAGATCGATGAAGCGGCCATGGATCGCGAAGCCTTCCGCCGAATCCGTCTCGTCGAGCGCCTGCGCGATGACGTACGGACCGCGTTGAATCCGCAAATTGCCGCTCTCGACGTACTCGCGCGCTTCGCCGCGAATGCCGAGCGCGCGGCGCACGCTGCCCGTGACCAGCTCCGCGCCCTTTCCCGACTGCGACAGCGCCGCCGGGTTTACCTTCAGATAGATAACCGCTCCGTCGCCCACCGCATGCTCGCCTTCCTCCGGGTTGCGTCCGAGGCCCATCGCCTCGAACAAATGCTCTTCGGGCCGTTCGTACGTCCGGCTTCCGGCGCCGCGGTTCCACCATTCCCGCACCCCGTGGAACGGGTCGGAGCCGTCGCCGGCGTAGATCAGCACGCCGCCCTCCCGCACCCATTGCCCGAGCGCCTGATGGATGCCGGGATGCTCCGGCTTCATGAATTCGTAGCTGAGCAGCAGGACGCGGTAGCCTTCCAGGTAACCCGGGAACGTCAGGATGTTGTCCAGCTGAATCGGACGCAGCGGAACGCCTTTCTTCACGAGCGGCAGCGCCAAGCCGTAGAAAGCCGACCAATCCAGCAGGTCGCGCTGCTCCGCCGTCAGTTTGTCCGCCGAATCGGTGCCGTCGTACTTGAACGCTTCGCGGCTGTCGTCCTCGCCGATCACGTCCCCGCGCTGATACATCGCCGAATTGGCCAGGCACAGGCCGATGCCCCGCGTGTAGAGCTCGCCTCCCGCCTCCTCCTCGTGACGATGCATGTCCCGCAGCACGCTCATGACCGTCAGCAGCACAGTGGCATACTCGCCGGGAATGCCTTCCTTGCCCGCGCCGTCCTCGGTCGGGTATTTCCCTTCGAACACGCGGCGCGGCCATGGGCACACTTCATATTGACTCACGCCGGGATGAAGCAGAGACGCGACGACGGTCTGCCGGTAGTTGAACCGGTAGTCGCTCCACGTATAACGCGGATTATCCTCGATCGGATCGTGCAGGAACCACATCTCCCGCCCGGTGCCGCGGGTCAATTCCTGCATGATCCCGTATTCGAGATACGCCGTCTCGAAGGTCCGCTCGCGGCGAACCCCCTTGTACACGTTCGGCGTCCGCGCCGTCCCCGTCCAGATCTGCGCGATGAAGCCGTCGCACGCGGGCATCGAGACGAGCAGCGCTTCCGGGCTGACGATCCGCCACTGCGTATAATTGATCAAGCTGTGCGTCGGCACGTAGAACCGGACCGTCCGTCCGTGAGTCACGAGCGCGTATTCCTTCATCTGGCTGCAGATCCGGTCCAGCGCCCGGTAATACATGGCGGCCTTCAGCTTCGACGCCCGGTATTGCGCGTCGGGGGAAGCATGCGGCGGAATCCAGTCCTCCCCGTAATAATTGAGCCATTCGCGCTTGAACGCTTCTTCGTAGCCCGTCTGCGCCCAAAATTCCGGCTCCTCCATATGGATCGCTTCGACGCCGTAATCGATCGCCTTCTTGATGTACGTCGCCAGATACTCCGCGAACGAGATCGTCGGCACCATGTACGGAACGTCCTTGCCGTGCAGCATATGCTTGCCGTCCTGCATCGTCTGCGCTTCGTCCCAATGATCGCGGCCGTCGAACCGGCTGTACAAGTAATCCTGGTATTCGCCCCAGGATACGCCCGTCATCAGATGGATCGTATAACCGGCGTTCTTCCAGCCTTCGATGCGCGCGGGCAAATCGTTGCCGATCCCGTACACCATGACGAAATCCGTGCGCAGATCGTAATTCGGCCCGTACGGACGGGATTCCTGAAACCCGGTCCATTCGGGGCTCGTTTTCGGTTTTCGGCTCATGTCTGCCGCCTCCTTAAAAAAAGCCGGCCGGCTTGCGCCGGCGCGGTTGATAGGGATGGATGAAATTGCGTTAGTTCGCCATTTGCAGCTTGACGACTTCCTTGCCTTTGAGGTTCTCGTTGACGTACTTGATCGCGTCCGGATAGCCGGTTTTGTTCATTTGCTCGCGCAGCTCGTTGATGACCTTGAGCGCCGCGGCATCGGACTTGGTGAAGATGGCCTGCTGCCAGACGGCGGTAATTTGATCCATGGACGGCTTGAGCGATTCGTATTGCGGCGATTTCGCCAGCACGTCGCCCGGCGCATAGGCCGAGATGACCTTGATGCCGTTCGGACGGAGAACCTTGCGCGCGTTGTCCATGGCCGCGATGCGGTCTTGGTCGGCCCAGATATCGCCGCCGAGCGTCACGGTGCGGTCCAACCCGGACATCGATTCGAAGCCGATGCCGAAGCCTTCGTTCTTCTTCGCTTTGCCCGTCGTGTCGGCGATGAACTTGTCGAACATGTCTTTCTTCGCGACCGGTTTGCCGTCGACCATATCGTAGTGGACGCCTTCGATGCCGTAATGGACGAGCTTGAAGCCTTCGTCGGAAGCCAGGAAGTCGAGCAGTTTCAGAGAGGCATCCACGTTTTTGTTCTTCTTCGTAATGATCGTCACGTTATTTCCTTGGATGGCGAGATCGGCCGGGCGGTCTGCTTCCGCTCCTGCGCGCTCCAGCGGGCCGACGGGCACGTAGTCGCTGCCCGGATGCGCTTTCACGTAATCCTTGGACGCGTCCAGAATGGCCGGATAGTGCGCGGCCAGCACGGCGATGCGGCCCTGTTTGATTTTCTCGTTGGCGATCGGATCGGTCTGCGTGAACGCTTCTTGATCGAGCAGCCCTTCGGAAATCAGCTTGCGGTAGTAGAGCGTGTAATCCTCGTACTGCTTCGACATGAACGCCTGCTCCAGCGTGCCGTCGCCCTTGTCGACGTATTCGGCGCCGTAAAACATCGAGCTGCCGATCGTGACGGCCCAGCCGGCATGGAAACCGCCGAGCGGGATGACCGGGAGTCCGTTCTCCTGCAGTCCCGCGTCCTTGATTTTCTTCAGGAAGTTGTACAGGTCGTCCTTCGTCTTGACCGACTGCGGGTCGACGCCGATTTTAGCCGCGATGTCCTTGCGGACGTAGAAGCCGTACAGCCAATCGAGCGCGTCCTTGTCGCTTGCCGGCTGGTTCTGGTAGAGCAAATATTTTTTGTCGCCGAAGGCGCCGATCGCTTTGTCGTAGAGGGCCGGCGGCACGTTCTCCTTGGCGACTTCCTTGGCGAGGTTCGGGTATTTATCGAGGTACGGGGCCAGGTCGACCAATTGGTCTTCCTTCGCCGCTTTCACGATGCCGTCCAGCTCGCCGCCCCATGCCGGTCCGGTGTAGATGTCGGGCAGGTCCTGCGTGGCGAAGATCGTGTTGACCTTCTCGACCTCGCTGCCTTTCGTGTAATCGAACTGCACCGTTACGCCGGTTTTCTCTTTGATGGCTTCCGCGATCGGCGTCATGTCGACGTCGCCGGCGGACGAACCGTTCCAGTTGTGCAGGATTTTGACCGTGACGGGTTTGTTGCTGCTTGCGGCGTTGTCCCCGTTCGCTTCCGCATTGCCGGTGTTGCCGGTATTGCCGGTATCTCCGCCATTGCCGCCGTTTCCGTTGTTGCTGCAGCCGGCCAACAGCCCGCCGAGCAGCGTCACGGCCAGTGCCGATGACACCAGAGTTCCCCTCTTATTCCACATACGAACCCCTCCAATATTCGAATAATGGTCTATGATAAAGTTTCTCGCGAAACGTTTATCCGAACGTGAACGTGACGCTCAGCCTTTGACCGAGCCGATCATGGTGCCTTTGACGAAGAAGCGCTGCAGGAACGGATAGACGCACAGGATCGGGAAGACGGCGATGACGAGCAAAGCCATGCGCAGCGACTCCGGCGTCGAACCCGCCACGTTGGCGTTGATCGTCTGCCCGCCGTTCTGGGATGCCTGCTGCATCGAATTCGACAGCGCTTCCGCTTCCGTCAGCATCTGCTGCAGCAGCGTCTGGACGGGAATGAGATTCTTGTCCGAGACGTAGTACGCCCCGGTAAACCAGTCATTCCAATGCGCGACCCCGACGAAAAGCGAAATCGTGGCGAGCACCGGACCCGATAACGGAAGGATGATGCGGGCGAAGATCTGAAAATCGCCGTAGCCGTCGATTCGCGCCGACTCCTCGAGCTCCTCCGGTATGCCTTGGAGAAACGTCCGGATGATGACGATATGCAGGAAGCTGAACAAAGCCGGAATGACGAAAACCCAAAACGTATTAATGAGATGAAGCTTCTGCAGCGTAATGAAGTACGGAATGAAGCCGGCGCTGAAGATGGTCGGCAGAAAAATATAGAAGGTGAAGAACGTTCGGCCGGGCAACGATTTCTTCGAAAGCGCGTAAGCCATCAGCGTGCTGAGGAATACCGAGAGAAACGTGCCGAGCAGCGTCCGAAAGAGCGTGATCTTGTAAGCCTGCCAAATTTTAGGATTATCGAACACCTGCGCGTAGTTATCGAACGTGAATTTGCGGGGGTAGAAATAAAGCGCGCCTAACATGGAATCCTTCCCGTCGTTAAACGAGTACACCAGGATGTAAATGAACGGGTAAATCATCGAAAACCCGAGTATGGCCAGAATCAAGTAATTCAAAATATCGAATGGCGAGAAACGCCGCTTCTTCATGCTGGTTCGCTCCTTCCTGTTAATCAAGGCCAAACTTCCTGCTTGGCGGTTAGAAAAGCGATACGTCGCTGACTTTCCGGGCAACGCGGTTGACCGTCAAAATCAAGACGA
Source organism: Paenibacillus sp. J22P277 (assembly GCF_059383675.1). Lineage (NCBI taxonomy): Bacteria > Bacillati > Bacillota > Bacilli > Caryophanales > Paenibacillaceae > Paenibacillus > Paenibacillus sp. J22P277. The sequence goes on along the minus strand of NZ_JBXENS010000005.1, from coordinate 90,437 downwards.
GCGCGATGACGCTTTGGAACAAGCCTACCGCGGCCGCGTAGCTCAGCCTGCCTTCATTGAGGCCCGCGTTGATGACATGTACGTCGAGCACGCTGTCGATCGAGGCCGTCGCCGGTCCGCTGAGCAGGAGCAGCTGCTCGTAGCCCGCGCTCATCAGGCTGCCCGTCGCGAGGATGAACAGGATAACGGCGATATTGCGGATGCCGGGGAGCGTGACATGCCAGATCTGCTTGAACCGGCCGGCGCCGTCGATCTTCGCGGCTTCGTACTGCTGCTGGTCGATGCCGGCGATGGCGGCGATATAAATGATGGAGTTCCATCCGATGTTCTTCCAGATATCCGATCCCAGAATCATTTGGTAGAACCAGCTCGTGTTGTTCAGGAATTGGATCGGGTCTTTCACCATGCCGATCGACTCCAGCATATTGTTGACCGGGCCACCGTATTGGGCGAGCAGCCGCTGCATCAGTGTCACGACAACGACCCAGGAGACGAAGTACGGCAGGTACGAAAGCGTTTGCACAGTTTTCTTGAATTTGACGTTCCGGACCTCGTTGAGCAGGACGGCCAGAATAATCGGCATCATGAACCCGATGAGCAGCTTCAAGGCGCTGATGAGGATGGTATTGCGAATCAGCCTGTTCGATTGGTAGTAGTCGAAGAATTGGTGGAAATACTTCAGGCCCGCCCAAGGGCTGCCGCTGAAGCCGCCGGAAAATTGAAAATCCCGGAACGCGACTTGAATGCCGTAAAGCGGCACGTAGGAGAAAAGAAAAAACCAGACGATACCGGGCAGCATGAACAAATAAAACAATTTGTGCCGCCAAATGCGTTTCCATAATAGCGATGAAGTCATGTCGTATTTCCCCTTTCGGAAAGTTAAAGAATGGCTACTCCGATGCCAGCCGAGCTGCAGCATCCATATCCTTCCTTCATCTCACCAATAATATATATTAAATATTATATATATTCAATATGTTTTTAATAATCTTTAGGATGAAAATTTTTACATCTCAAGCGATCGATCCCCAATCGCGGAAGACGCGGCCTTCCTTTAACGCAAAAAACCGGCTTCCCGTTGAACGGGAAGCCGGTTGCCATATCGCGGCGGCGTTATGCCGTATGCGGAGGTCCGGACGTCTGGCGCACGACGAGCTCGGGCTCGATGAGCGTCTTCATGTATTTGCCGTCCTTGCCGTGCCCGCGCTGGATGATCTGGAGCAGCATTTCCGCCGCGCGGCAGCCCATGTCGTGCTCGAACTGCTTCACGTGCGTGAAGATGCTGAAATCCTCCACCATGGACGTCGGATCGTCGAAGCTGACGATGGACAGATCGCCCGGCACGCTAAGGCCGGCCTGGCGCGCCATCTGATAGATTTCCACGCCGAGCCTCCCGTTCAGCGTGATATACGCCGTCGCCATCCGGTTGCGGATATAGCGGTACAACGGGTGACTCTCCGGCCGTTCCTCGCCGTCCATGCGAAAATCCGTGATCATGTGCGCGGGGTTGATCAGCGCCCCCTTGTTCTTGAGCGCGTTCATGTAGCCTTCGATCCGTTCCTGCACCGTGACGGTCTGCAGGGGCGAATCGGAGCAGATGGCAATCTCCCGATGCCCCAGCTCCCACAGGTGATCGACCGCGATTTCCGCGCCCATCCTGCCGTCCGCGGCGATGTAGCTCGTCTCGACGCCGGGCAGGAACCGGTCGATCAGCACGAACGGGAATCCCGAAAACTTCATGGCGAGGATCTCTTCGTTATAGCGTTCTTCGTCGACCGGGAAGATCAGCATGCCCTCGACCCCGATATCCTTGAACGTCGTGATCGCCTCGATTTCTTTCTGCAGCTCGCCGCCGGACAACAGGATGATGCAGCGGCAGCCCCGCTCCTCCAGCGTTCTGCGGATCCCCTCGACGAGCCGGATCGCGAAGAAATCGTAGATGGAAGGCATGACGAGACCGATCACGCCGGTCCGCCTTCCCGTTTCGCCGAATTCGGCGACCGCGAGCCCGGTTCCCGCCGAGCCCGCGTGCGATTCAGCAGGGATGTCCTTCCCCCTGCCGCTGACGAAGCTGCCACGCCCCGGGACGCGGGTAATGAACTTCTCGTTCGCGAGCCCTGAAAGCGCGTTTACGACCGTGATCTTGCTGACGTTGAATTTGCCCATCAGCTCTTTCTCCGTCGGAATGCGGTCGCCTTCCTTCAGGCCTTCCGATTCGATCAAGTCGCGAATGTAATCCTGGATTTTCTGGTAAAGCGGTATCCGGTCAGCCGTGCTCATTCTACATCACCAATTTTCGGTATTAGATTTAGTATATATAATATATTTTTGCCAGCGGCTATGCAAGCATGATTCCTTGCTCCCAGATGCCCTTTCTTCCGCGCAAATCCGCGCCTTACGGCCTAAGGGAGAGACTGATTTGCAGGAAAATCGTAAGAACTTTTGTCGAAAGTATTGTAACACTATATATAATATATTAAATATATATCGTCACGCCGAAATAGGTAGGTATCCGATCAAATTTCAGGAGGTGAATCCACGCAACAACCCTCGCAGGCGTTGACGCATGCAATCCGGGCAACGATTCGAACACGAATGCTAACGCGGTTGAACGCAAAACGAAAGCGCAATCGGAAACGCGAACGACGGCTTGATCAAATCATACGAGGACGAGGTGTTCCATTTCATGATTCGAAAGCTTGCGACCGCAGGACTCGCACTGGCATGCACGTTATCCTTTACGATAGGCGCTTCGGCGGAAACGACGGCCGCGCAATCTGCCGACAAAGGCGGCGGCGGTTCCATATCGTGGCCGGCCAATCAGGCGCTGCCGAGCTTCGCCAAAGTCAAAACGCTCGAGGTCGCGGATATCTACGACGCGCCGGGCGACGACAAGATCATGCTGACCACGCTGCAGGGAATCGTCAACCGCAAGGAGCCCCGCATGTACGTGCTGGAAAGCAAAGAAGAAGGCAAATTCACGTGGCTGAACGACCTCGACGTCCCGTACAAGGTCCGCGACAACTACTGGGATATCGTCAAGACGTTCAAAAACGAAATCAAAGGCGTGATCGTCTACGATCCGGCCCTGCCCGATTCCATCAACGTGGCCACCACGCTGGCGGGGTTGAAGGACGCCGTCGTGGCAAGCCCCGAGCTGGCGCAAAAGCTGGCCGCCGCGCCATATAACCTGAAGGTGCTGGACGATCTGCGCGGCAAGTTCAAGGATCGGCTCGACGCCTATACCTGGCAGTACGAGAATCTGTGGAAGCAAACGACGCACCGCATGCTGGTCGGCCTGAGCCCGGATACGTCCATCCGCATCCCGGACGGCTTCCCCGCTTCCTTCAAGACGCTCGCCGCGGATACGACGCAGGAGCGCGACGCCAAGAACCGCAAGGTCTACGATCTGGACCTGACGCCGTTCCTCGGCAAGGACGCCGTCTACCTGCGGTTCGACGACGCCTTCACGCAGGACGGCTGGGGCTCCGCCGTTCACGAAGTGACCGTCAAGGCGGACGGCCAGGAGATCGCCCATTTCGTGGCGGGCACGCCGGAGGAGAAACCGTTCCTGTACGACGCCCAAAGCTCGCAGGTGTCCACGGGCAGCGGCGGTCACCGGTTCGCCGACAACGGCCGTTACTTCGTCTACAAATTCGCCGCGCCCGCCGGCACGAAGCAGTTGACCGCTTCCGTCGACATGTGGAACCAATACAAGGTTTCCGCCGGCAACGAGCAGCCGCCGTCCTCCGAGCAGAAGGAGCCTTACGGCTACCTGCGGGATTACGCGGTCGCCAATAAAGCGATGGTGTTCTGGCTCGACGCGAACGTGCCGGAGCAGCGCGCGCTGTTCGAGCGCATCCTCTCGGACGTCAAGCCGGGCACGCCGTACCTGGGCTGGTTCAGCAACGACGTCCAGGGCGAGTTCAACTCGGTCGAGATCACCTCGCAGCACGGCGTATACGTGCTGGCCGCCGACTGGTTCAGCAACATGACCGTGTTCTCGGGCACGTCCATGAAAGCGAAGCTCCCGGCTCCGGCCAAAGCGCCGAAGCTGGAAAATAAAATCTACGTCACCTACACCTTCAGCGAAGGCGATAATTTCCAATACAACGAACACCGCCTGCGCGTGCTATGGGATGATCCGAACCGCGGCAAGGTGCCGATCAACTGGACGTCCAGCCCGCTCTTGTACGACGGCGCCCCGGTCATGCTCGACCATTTCTTGAGCACCGCGACGCCGAACGACCAATTGATCGCCGGTCCTTCCGGCGCCGGCTACTTCTATCCGAACGCTTGGCCGGACAGCAGCTTCGCGCCTTACCTGAAGCAAACCTATTCGTATCTGAAGAAAACCGGCATGACGATTCCGTACGTGCTGAACCGCGTCGACGGCCAGAACGTGCCGCTTAGCGCGGCCAAGGTCGCCGCTTACGCGAACGAATATCACGCGCCGGGCGTGTTTCTCAGCTGGGAAGACCGCCACGGCATCTCGATCGAAGGCGGCAAGCTGCCGGTATCGACGATCCAAGGCATCAGCACCGTGCAGGACGGCAAGCGCATCCTGGACGAAGCCAAGGCGAACTGGGACGGGAAGTCCCCGCTCTTCGTATCGCTCGGCCTGCTCGCCTGGAGCATGACGCCGACGGACGTCGTCTCGCTGAACGGCTCCCTGGACAAGGATTTCGCCGCCGTCCGGGCCGATCAGTATTTCGCGCTCGTGCGCCAAGCGAACGGACTGCCCGCCAATCCGTAATGAATCCGCATGCTGCCGTACGCGTCAGCTCCCGGGGGATCCCCCGGGAGCTGATCGTCGTTCGGAGCCTGTTACGATGTTCTCCGCCAGCGCGGCATTCTTTCGCCGGACGGCAAGCAGCCTGAAGGCAATCGGCCGGCGCTTGTACGCGAACAACCCGGGATCTCCAGGATCCCGGGTTGTTCGTCGTTCGTTTGCCCGATAACGTCATTGCAGCCGGAACGCCTGCGGCGTCATGCCCGTCGTTTTCAGGAACGCCCGGTGGAACTGGCTCGCGCTGGAGAAGCCGAGCTCCTCGCCGATCCGGGCGACGGTCGCCTCCGAGCGGCGCAGCCGGTTCATCGCCTCTTCCATGCGCAGCTTCAGCAAATATTGGTACGGCGTCTTGCCGGTCGCTTCGCGGAAGGAACGGATGAAATGATAGCGGCTTTGCAGCGCGATGCCCGCCAGTTCGTCGATGCTCAGCGGATGCTCGTAGCAATCGTGCATGTAGGCCAGCGCCCGCTTGAGATGGGGATCGGTCAAGCCCTTGGGCGGCGCCGTCCGCGGCGCGTCCCGCGAGCCCGCTCCGACGAGTCCGCCGATATAGGCCAGGACGTCGTGCTCCACTTCCTGCGCGGCAAGCGGATCCGCCAAGGCCTGACCTTGCATCAGCGCAAGCATCCAATGGCGGAAACGGCCGAGCACGTCCCCGGCGTCGAACCATTGCCGGATATCGTGGCGGGCGCCGGCCTCGAAGCGCGGCCGAACGGCTTCCATGCCGCCGCTTCCGCGCTCGCGGACCTTGAGGATAATAACCGACGTCCGCTCCCCGATATGAAAATGATGGTTCGTGCCCGGCGGCTGTATCAGCCCGCTGCCTTGCTGCAGCGCGTAGCCGCGGTTTTCCTGCGTAAAGTGGCAGGTGCCTTGGACCGGCAGCGTGACCTGCATCCATTGATCGTGCGCGTGCGGAACGTTCTTGAAGTCCTCGCTCCCCTGCCATAGTTCGATCCATTCCGTCCTTGCTTTCATCTCCATCTGTCTTCACCTGCACCCATTATAGCAAAAATTGCTCCGCTCGCAGCACTTTTCGCTAACGACCACGCCCCGCGCGTCCGCTACAATTTAGAAAACAACGAAAGGGGTTATGACCCATGACCCAATCCGCCGCCATGACGGCAACGCGCAATCCCGCCGTTTGGATGCTGCTCGGCGTCAGCTTCGCCCATCTGCTCAACGACGCGATGCAGACGGCCGTGCCTTCCGCTTTCCCGCTGTTCCAATCCTCGATGCACCTGACGTTCACCCGGATCGGCTGGGTCGCGTTCATGCTCAATATTACCGCCTCCCTCCTGCAGCCGTTCATCGGCTTCCTGTCCGACCGCAGGCCGATGCCGAATCTGCTGCCGCTCGGCATGGTCTTCTCGCTCGTCGGCGTGCTCGGCTTCGCCTGCGCGAACTCGCTGTGGATGCTGCTCGCGGCCGCCGTGTTCATCGGCGTCGGTTCGTCCGTGCTGCATCCGGAATCGTCGCGCGTCGCGCGGATGGCCGCCGGCCGCGGGCGCGGCATGGCGCAGTCGGTCTTCCAGGTCGGCGGAAACACCGGCCAGGCGCTGGCGCCGCTGCTCGTCGCGTTCGTGCTGATGCCGCTCGGGCAGCTCGGCTTCCTTTGGTTCACGACCGCGGCCGTCGTCGGCATCGCGGTGCAGCTCGTCATCAGCCGCTGGTACGCGGAACGTCTGGCCGCCGCGCCGGCAAAGACGGCGGCCGTCTCCGCTTCGGACGAGCGCGATCCGGCGCCGCATGCCAAGCTGTTCATCGTCGGCACGATGGCGCTGCTGATCGCCCTGCTGTTCTCCAAATTCGTCTATATCGCCGGCATGACGGGCTTCTATTCGTTCTATTTCATGGATCATTACCATCTGCCCTTGTCCCGCGCGCAAATTTGCCTGTTCGCGCTGCAGTTTGCCGGCATGGTCGGCACGCTGCTCGGCGGGCCGCTCGCCGACCGATTCGGCCGCAAAACGATGATCTGGATCTCCATCGCCGGCACGGCGCCGTTCTCGCTGCTGCTGCCCTACGCGAGTCCGGCGGCCGCCATGCTGCTCTGCTGCGCGATCGGCCTGATTCTCATGTCCGGCTTTTCCGTCATCATCGTCTATGCGCAGGAATTGCTGCCGCGGCACGTCGGCACGGTGTCCGGCTTGTTCTTCGGACTGGCCTTCGGCATGGCGGGCCTCGGCTCCGTGCTGCTCGGCTGGCTGATGGACACGACGAGCGCCGAATTCGTCATCCGGCTCTGCTCCTTCCTGCCGCTGCTCGGCGTCTGCGCCTTCCTGCTGCCGCGCGAATCCAAGCTGATGCGAAGCTCGGAGGCGGCATGAACGATTGATGATACGCGCCGACGGGCGTACAATAGGAACCATGGTTCCCCTGTCAGCACGCAGGGCACGAAAGGCATCACGATAGGCATTAACGAAAGGCATCACGAAAGGAGTTTTCCGGAGTCCCATGATTATCGATATCGAACATGTCACTTGGCGGCGGGAGCAGCTGACGCTGCTGAAGGACGTAAGCTGGCAGGTCGCGCCGGGCGAACACTGGGCTTTGCTGGGGCTGAACGGCTCCGGCAAGACGACGCTGCTGAATCTGGTCAACGGTTATTTCTGGCCGTCCGAAGGCTCCGTCAGCGTGCTCGGCCACCGTTACGGCGAGGTGGACCTGCGCCAGCTTCGCAAAGAAATCGGCTGGGTCAGCACGTCGCTGCAGGAGAAGCTGTACGCCACCGACCGGACGCAGAACATCGTCATCAGCGGCAAACACGCGACGATCGGCTTGTACGACCGCGTTTCGGAGGAAGATCTGGACCTCGCCCGCTCGCTTATGGAGACGCTGGGATGCGCCCACCTGTGGGACCGCGAATTCCGCACCTGCTCGCAGGGCGAGAAGCAGAAGCTGCTCATCGCCCGGGCGCTCATGGCGAAGCCGCGCATCCTGATCCTGGACGAGCCGTGCAACGGCCTCGATCTCTTCTCCCGGGAGCGGCTGCTCGCCAGCATCAAGGACTTGACCGAGCGCGAGGACGCGCCGACGCTGATCTACGTCACCCACCACACGGAGGAGATTTTGCCGGCGTTCACGCATGCGCTGCTCATCCGCGGCGGCGAGATCGTGCGCAGCGGGCGAACGGAGGACGTGCTCACGACCGACGGGCTCAGCGCCTTCTTCGAGTCGCCCGTGGCGGTGGAAAAGCACGGCGATCGGGTCTATGTGCGCATAACGGATTAACGCGAATCTCATAACTCCCGCAGTCTCGAAAAGGGCGGCAGCGAAGCAGAACGATCTGCTCCCGCTGCCGCCCTTTTCGGCTTCGCGCGTTTGGAGTTGCCTCTGTTGCGGTACGACGCTTGCGTTAGGATTGCCGCGCCGGCGCGCGCTCCTTATACAATATCGCTCTCAGCGCGAACCGCGGCAAAATCAGCTGCCTCCGCCACCGCGACGGCTGATTGAGCAGCCGGAACAGCCACTCCGCGTGGAGCCGCTGCCATACCGCCGGCGCGCGCTTGACGGTACCGGCCACGATATCGAGGCTCCCGCCGACGCCGACGGCGACGCGCGCCCGCAGCCTGTCCTTGCGCGCATGAATCCAGCGCTCCGCTTTCGGGGCGCCCAAGGCGACGACGAGCACGTCGGGCCGCTTCGCGGCAATATCCGCCGCGACCCGCTCGTCCTCCGACGGATCGAAATAGCCGTGCTGCCTGCCGACCACGGATACGCCGGGGTACCGCTGCCGGATCACGTCGGCCGCGCGCCGGTTCGTCGCTTCGTCCGCGCCCAGCAGATAGAACGACCATCCGCTGCGGTTGCCGGCTTCCAGCAGTTCGAAGAGCAAATCGCAGCCCGTCACCCGCTCGGGCAGCGGATCGCGCCGCATGCGGGAGACCAGCACGATCCCGATGCCGTCCGCCGTGAGCAGATCCGCCCCGTCGACGATGCCGCGAAGCTCCGCGTCCTGCTGGCAGGACATCGCGATTTCCGGATTGAGCGTCACGACGTGAAACAGCTTGCGCTTCTTCTCCGCAAGGACGCCTTGAATCCGGGCCACGGTTTCCGGCATGGTCAGCTTGGGAACCGGGATCCCCATGATTTTGGAATAGTCGGTCATCGTACGCCAGTCCACCTTCGATTCGTTTTCCCACATTTTATCATGAATCGCCGTCCGAACGATACCTTGCGCATTTGCCTCCAACCGCCGCATCGCGTACATCCTATGGTACAATGACCTCAGCCGATATCCCGTACCCCATCTTAACCGCAGGAGGCCCCCGTCATGTCCAGCGACATTTCCTATACGACCGAAGAAATCGCCAAGCTGCTCAAAATCTCCAAGTTGACCGTCTACGACCTCATCAAGAAAGGCGAGCTCGCCTCTTACCGCGTCGGCAAACAGATGCGCATCGACGCCGACGATCTCGAGGCTTACAAGCAGCGTGCCAAGAGCCTCTCCGCTTCGGAGCGGCCGGCTGCTTCTTTCGCGGAGCAGCCGCCGCTCGGCATCCCGGCCGCCGCGCCGGCAAACGGCCTGCGGCCCATCGTCATTACCGGGCAGGACGTCAGCTTGGATATACTGGCGAAGCACATGGAGAAGCAGTTGCCCGGCACGCGTCCGCTTCGCGCGCATGTCGGCAGCATGGACAGCTTGATCGCGATGTACAGGGGCGAAGCCGATATCGTCAGCACGCATCTGCTCGACGGCGAGACCGGCGCGTACAACCTCCCCTATATCCGGAGGCTGCTCGTAGGCGCGTCGTACATGGTCGTTAACCTGCTCTCCCGCAATGCCGGGCTCTACGTCCGACGCGGCAACCCGCTGGAGCTGCTGGGCTGGGCCGACCTCGGCCGGCCAGGGCTGCGGTTCGCCAATCGCGAGCGCGGCTCCGGCGCGCGCGTGCTGCTGGACGAGCAGCTTCGGCTGCATGGCATCGCGACCGGCGGGCTGCTCGGCTACGACCGGGAGCAGACCAACCATCTCGGCGTCGCAGCCCAGGTCGCCTCCGGCCATGCCGACGTCGGCGTCGGAAGCGAGAAAGCCGCCTCGCTCGTCGGCGGCATCGATTTCATCCCGCTTATCCGGGAGCAGTACGACCTTGTCGTGATGAAGAATGCCGCATCATTGGCGTGGATGCCCGATCTGCTGCGCATCATCCGCTCCGAGGCGTTCAAGGGCGAGCTTGAGGCCATCGCCGGCTACGACCTGTCGCGGACGGGCGACATTTTGCACGAGACGTGAGCCTTGCATTCACGGAATGCGAACCTTGCATGCCATCCGGAAAAACCTCCGCCGCGTCCGGTCCGCCGGCGCGTTCGGAGGTTTTTCGCCGTCGATGCGCGGCTTGCGGCCGCATCGCCGTCCGCGAGAGTGGCTGCGGCCACCCCGTTCGACTTAAACATCGACCGTGTCCGTGCGTCGGTCGAAACGCAAGAAACCCGCCGATACGGCGGGTTTCTTGCGTTTGCGATATTCCATTCGCGATCGGCGGCCAGCGCGGTTCTTCATGTCCGATTCGCGGCTTGCGGCTTCGCGCCGCTCGCAGCGGATCAGTCCGGTTCCTTTCCGCCCTCCGGATCTTCGTTCCCGATCGCATCCTCCTCGGACGGTTCCGATTCCGGCTCCTCCTGCTCTTGCTCCTGCTCCTGCGCCTGCTGCGTCCGCTTCGCTTCATCTGGCGCTTCCAGCTTCGCGGGAAGCGTCGTCACCTTCGGCGGCTCCGGCCGGGTACGGCCGTACAGGGAGAGATAGATGCCCTCGATCTCCTCGCCCGTCAGATCGCCTTGCTTGAGCAGTTCCCCGGCGATCACATGCACGAATTCGGCATGGTCCTTCACGAGCTTCTTGACCTGCTGCATCTGATCCTTCAGCAGCTCGTTGATTTTCGGCCGGAGCGCCTTCAGCGCCTCCGCGTGCGAGCCCGTCGCAAGGAAACTGAACAGCTCGTCGCCCATCCCGACCATGCCGAGATATGCGCCCGCCATCGAGGTCGCCTGCTGCAGATCGGAGGTCACCCCGTTCAGCTTCTTCCCGAGAAACTCCTCCTCGACCGCGCGGGCGGCCAGGCAGACTTGGATCCCGGCCAAAATCTCGCTGTCGCTCCGGTTGTACCGTTCGTGCGTCGGCTTCGTCGCGGCCAGGCCGAGCGCGCTGCCGCGCCGGATGATCGTCACCTTCCACACGCGCTCGTGCGGCTTGAGCAAATACTGGGCGACCGCGTGCCCCGCTTCGTGATAGGCGACGTTGCGTTTCTCGTCCTCGCTCATGGAACGCAGCGGCTGCTTAAGGCCCCATTCATACGTCTCCATGGCGACGCGGAAATCCAGGTAGCTGGCCAGCTGCGCGCCGCGTTGATGCGCGATGATGACGGATTCGTTGACGATATGCTTGATCTGCGCCGGGCTATAGCCGATCGTATCGAGCGCGGCTTTCTCCGGCGTCAGCGTTTCATCGCGTTTTACTTTCTTGAGGTAGTATTGGAAAATATCGATCCGGCCGTCGTAGTCGGGCGTATCGACCCACAGCTGCCGGTCGAACCGGCCGGGACGCAGCAGCGCCGAGTCCAGCACGTCGGGCAGGTTCGTCGCCGCGATGGTCAGCACCGCCGGGCGCTCCGCCTTCTTGCGCCGCAGGCCGAGCGAGCGAAGCAGCTTCGCGATTTTGCCGTTGTCGAGGTTCGGCGGATCCATCTGCAGCAGCAGCTCGTTGAGCAGGCCGGAGCCGCCCCCCATGCCCATCATCCCCATCATGCCGCCGCCGCTGCCCTGCCGTTTCATCCCGATCGCGTCGATCTCGTCGATGAAGATAATGCAGGCGCCGTAGACCTTCGCCAGATTGCGCGCCTTCTTGTACAGCCGCATGACCTTCATGTTGCCGACGCCGAAGAACATGTTCTGGAAGCTCGGGGCGGACGCGTACGCGAACGGCACCTTCGCTTCGTTGGCGATGACCTGCGCCAGATAGGATTTCCCGGTTCCCGGCGGACCGCAGAGCAGGAACCCCCGGATCGCCTCGCCGCCCATTTCCTTGAAGTCCTTGACTCCGCCGAGCAGCAGCACGATCCGCTTCGCGTTGTCCACGATCTCGGGATTGCCCCGGTAATCGTCCCAGGTCGCGCCCGTCTCGCCGGGCAGCACCCAATACGTTCGTCCCCTCGCCAGAAACCAGAAAAGCGCGACGAACTGCACGATCATGAACATCATGGCAAAGAGCAGCTGCAGCAGCAGGCTGATAATGCTCAGCGCCACCGCCAGCACCGTCGGTCCGCCGGTCGCCACGTACCAGACCAGGAGACCGATCACGAGCAGCCAGAGGAGGAATTTCCGCCATTTCACCCATCTATATCTCCCCATGGCCACACTTCCTTTACGCGAAAAGTCTTACCCCATTGTTATTAGTCTATGGAATAAAATATTCGCGTATGGAAGAAACAAATCGGCCTAAAAGCCCGCGCGAAAAGGGAGGAGCCGCCGCCCCTCCCTCTTAATCTCACATCGTATGTGATGCCTTTCGGCGGTCGCCTTCGGCCGCAGCCATTCTCCCCCACAGCGCCGGCGCGAAAAGCAAGCCGAGCAGCCCGATGGCCGCCGTCGCCCAGCCGAACCCCGTAAAGACCGGACCTGCGCCAGCCGCTACGATCATCCATCCGCCGGCAAGCGGCGCGCCGAGCATGACAAGGCTCGTCAGCGTCTGCTCGACGCCGAATACCCGGCCGATCATCGCGGGCGGCATCTCCCGCTGCAGCAGGTAGATTTTCGTCGTGATGAACGCCCCGTTCCCGATGCCGAGCAATAGTCCGAGCGCGAGCACCCAGCCGATCGGCGCGCCCGGACGCAGCATGCCAAGCCCCGCGATCGCCGCCCCGAGCCATACGTAGCCGCCGCCCAAGCCCCAGCCGTACGACAGCCGGCTCCGCTTGTTCAAAACCAGCATGACCGCGACCGAACCGGCTCCGATTGCCGCCACGAGCCAGCCGAGCAAGGAGGGTTCGCCGGGCGAGAGCTCCCGCAGGAGCGTGGAGAATTGGTAGTCCACCATAAGGATCGCGGTCAGCCCGACGAAGCCGAAGAGCAGCGTATGCCGCACGGGCTTGGCGCGCATGATGAACCGCATGCCTTCGCGCCATTCATCGGCTGCCGACGGGCGCATCGCCTCCGCTGCCGACTGCGTTGTCACGACCGCCCCCGATGGGTCCGTCGCCACTGCCGAATTCGCTGCCTCGATCGCCCCCGACATGCGTGTCGCCGCTGCCGGCTGGGACGGGACCGGCGTTTCGGCCGACCGGACCGTCCAGAGCAGCCCCGCCGAGAGCAGCCTGGACGCCGCATGCACGAGAATGCAGGCGCTCGGCGACAAGGCCGCCAGAACGAGCGCGCCCGCGAGCGGACCGGCGATCTTGGCGCCCTGCTGCACCATGCCGTTATAGGTCGTCGCCTGAAGCAGCCGGTCGGTCGGCACGATCTGCCGCGTAATGGCCTGCTGGGCCGGCGAGATGAACGCGGCCGCCCCCGCGCGGAGCGCAAGCAGCGGCATGAGCGCGTAGACGTTCGGCGCGGCGAGAAGCGCCGCGGTAATGGCGGCCGTGAGCAAATCGCACAGCAGCATCAGCTTGATCCGCGGCAGACGGTCGGCCGCGACGCCCGCGAGCGTGCCGAGCAGCAGTCCCGGCAGCGCCATGACGACCGGAATCCAGGCCAGCGTCATCGGTCCCGCGCCCCAGCGGTACACGATCAGCACTTGAATCGCGATGGCGTCGAACCATTCGCCCATCGCCGCCCCCGCGTAAGCGGCGAACATGCGCGCGAATGCGCGGTTTGCCCACAGGTTCCCTGCCGCCCCCGTCGTTTGTTCCATAATGCCTTCCCCCTCTGATTCCGCTTATGCGCAGGATGGCTTCAGGATAAGCGAGCTTTGTCAGAGGATTGTCAGAGGATTGTCAGAGGAGGACCCCGCGATTATAAGAAGGCTGGACAATGCGAATAACGGAGGCGAGGAACGCGGACATGCAAACGGCGGGCGGAAGGTCATCTCAAATACCGGTCGAGCATTGCCTCCATATCCGCCAATCGCCGATTGAAGGCATGCTCCCGCTCCAGCTCGTCCTCAAGCCCGTCCAGCTTCCGCTCGAGCGCTCCCCTCCCGGCATCCCGCCCGGCGGAACGAACTCGGTTCAAGCAAAGGCGCAGCTGCTTAAGCGAGACGAGCAGGAGCGGCACGTTCTGCGACTGCCGGACGACCTGCAGTCCGGACTCGACGGCTTGCGACGCTTCCTTCGGCTTCCCGGACCGCAGCAGGAACATCGCCCGCACCAGATGGTACCGGCCGATTTCCCGCAAATACGGGGCATCCCGCAGCATCGCCTCCAGCTCGCCCATGCTTCGTTCCGCCGCGGCCAGATCGCCCTTGGCGACGCGGACGTAGAACTCCGCGGTCGCGACGGCAACCGGGAATCCCGTCAGATCGTCCCGATCCACGACTTCGCGGGCGATGGACAGCCGTTCCTCCGCCCGTTCGAACTGACCGGTATCGGCATATAGATCGATGATATTCAAGATATACAGCTCGCGCTTCTGCTCCGGCGTCACCACATCCAATGCCAGCGTCCGCTCGAACATCGCCAAGCCGGGTTGCGGCCCCGCCGCGTACGCATAGAGCAGCAGCACCCAATACAATCTGTCCGCGGGCGGCGCTTCATCGGTATCCAGCAGCCATGCCAAATCGCCCTGGATGAAGCGCATGTACACGGCGTAGAAGGCATCCACTTCGATCCCAAGGGCATCCTGCTGCGCGGCCAGCGTCAGAATCGACCGCCCCTGTCCGAAGAGATGGTATTTGCGGAACAAGCCTTGAACGGAAGCCCGCGTCTCTTCGTCCTGCACGGACGGGTTCGGCATCTCGGTTCCCCCCGTCATGCGCAGGCTGTAGCCGTAGCCCCGGACCGTCACGACGGCGAGCTGCGGCAGCCGGACGAGCTTCCGGCGGATGCGGTACACGTGGTCGTCCACCGTCCGCTCGTCCGGATAATGCGACGGCCAGACATGATCCAGCAGCTGGGCGCGCGCGAAAACCTGTCCGCGGCGGTCGTACAAAAACTTGAGCAGCGCGTACTCCTTGGCGAGCAGCGTCACGGTAACCGGCCCGCAGCTGACCGCGAGGGCGCCCGGGTCGAACCAAATTTGCGGCATGAACGGCCGCCCCCTCTCGAGCGAATAATTGTTGCCATGCCGAGCATCCGCTTCCGGGGACGGCTCGGTGATCCTGCCCGGCGGCCGGGCGGGCTGCGGTCTTGGTCCATCGCGAAGCCGGGAAATTGCCGCTGCCGGCTGCTTCGCGCAGCCGCAAACCAAACAGCAGCCGCGGGCAATTGCTTGCCCCGGCTGCTGCCGGCACGGATGCCTCGGCCCCCGCTGTTCGCCGAGCCCTCTCGGGCTGTGCTTATACTTCGCCCCAGTACACTTCCGTCTCGTAGTCGAACGCGATTTTGCCGTCCTCGCTCGTCTCGTCGAACAGCTGCCGCAGCCCCGCGATCATCGGTTCATGATTGGGGTGGCCCGGCATCGGACTGTAGGATGAGGACAACAGCCGGCCCTTCAACCCTTCGTAGTCGAACGCCTGGCTCATCGTGAACCGCGCTTCCCGCATCGTTCCTTCCTTGAAGAAGGACGCCAGATCGGCGGACGAAATGTTCTTGTGCGTCATCTGCTCGTAGTCGGTGGCGTAATTTTTCAGCAGCAGATCGTAGCCTTCCCTGAACGGCGCGCCCTGCGTCATGCGCGAATTCCAGATCAGCGCCGCCTTCCCGTCCGGCTTCAGGATGCGGCCGAACTCCGCCCGCGCCGCCGCTCGGTCGAACCAGTGGAACGACTGCGCGCACACGATGTAATCCACGGAATCATCCGTCAGCGTCGTCTCCTCGGCCGAGCCGCACACCGCCAGAAACTGCGGCTCCTGCGCCAGCGTTTCCATCGCGGCCGTCCGCATCTCGTTATTGGGCTCCACCGCGATGACGCGGCTTCCCCGTTCCAGGAGAAGCCGCGAGAAAATGCCCGTCCCCGCGCCGATATCCGCGATCACCGAAGCGGTGTTAAAACCGATGGCATCGTACAGATGATCGATGGCCTCCTTCGGATAGCTTGGGCGGTACTTCACATAGGTGTCCACCCGGTCGGAAAATCGCAGCTTGCTGTTCATGTCAAACACGCTCCCTTGTCGTTCGTTTTGCCAGTCCGATTCTGCTGAGCTTGCGCGTTCCTAATACTGCCATTATACACCTGCGGGGCGCGACATGAAAAACCCTGCCCGAATTTTCCCGGACAGGGTCTGCTTTCCGTACTTCGCGCGGCTCGGCTTTCTCGGCGCATGGCGGCTCGCCTGTTGCGGCGCGTAGCGGCGATCAACGCCGGCGGGCGGTTAGGCTTCCGTTCCCGGAATCGGCTTCATCAGGTCGAAATAGACGCTGCCGCCCGCGATGATCGGTTCGAACGTATCCAGCCCCCGCGTGACGACGAAGGTCGCGCCTCCCGTGCCGTCGAACTCCGCGCCGTGGCAGGGACACCAGAAATACGTGTCCGGGCGGTCGGCCCGCTGCGCTTCCGTCGCGGGCACGATCGTGCAGCCCAGATGCGAGCAGGCGGGCGACATGATCAGCAGCTCCCCCGCCCCGCCGATCGCGACGTACACGAACCCCGACACCGGCTTCGTATACCATGCGTCGACGTATTCCGCTTCGTAGTCGATTTTCGCGACGCCCTGCAGCAGCTTCAGATCCGCGACTTCGCCGAGCTTCACGATGTTGCCCGGCGGCGGCGGGCTGCCGACTTTCCGGTGCGTGACGGCACCGTAATAGAACAAGCCGGTGCTCCCGGCCAAGATGGCGGCGGCGCCGATCGCGATCTTCGCGGTCGTGCCGAGGAAAGCCTTGCGCGTGATTTTCTGCGGAACCTTGCGGTCCATGCGATCACTCTCCTTGCGAATGGAAAATTCGCGGCCGTGTTAGGTCTGCGCTTGCAGCCTGCGATCCAGCTTGCCCTGCACGAACCACGCATACACGGCATACCCGGCCAGCACGGCGGCGGCCGTCAGCAGGAAGGGCAGCGAATAATGACTGCCCGCCAAGATATACCCGGCCCAATACGAGGCGATCGTATTGCCGATGCTGCGCGAGACCGTCCGCATGCCCGCGAACAGGTTGCGGTCTTCCTCGGCCACCGCCGACATGCACTCGCTGTCCGTCAAATTGTTCAGCATCGTAAAGCCCGTTCCGCGCAGCAGCAGCAGCACGGCGAACGCCGAAGCCGGCATCGCGACCGCCATCAGCGCCACGACGAGCGCGTTATAAAGAAACAGAAACGCGAACGTCCTGCGGCTGCCCCACCGTTCCACGATGTACGGCATCGCCATCGAGCCGACGAAGAAGCAGAACCCGGACAACGCGAGCAGACCGGATATGCCGCCGTCTCCCATCTCGAACCTGAATTTCAGGATCACGTTCAGAAAGGGACTGAGCAGCCCGAACGCGAACCCGGAACTGAAGATCAACAGCGACAGCAGCAGCAGAAAGCCCATCGCGTGCCGGTGCTTCGGCTTGGGCGCAGGTTCGCCGGACTTCGCGTCCCCGCCCGCCGTCGTCGCCGCATTCTCCGCCCTTGCGTGCGTGGAAGGCAGCAGCACGCCGCGCAGTATACCGGACAGCGCCAGGCAGCCGCCTGCAACGAAGAAGGCGTATTGATAGATGGTGGTGTGCCCCGGCAGCCAATCCGGCAGATAACCGCCGAGCCACGTGCCGACGCCGGTAAAGAGCGTGAACATGGCGAACAGCAGCGAATAAGCGCTCGTCTCTTCCTTCTTGGTGCGGCAGTATTGGAAGATGAGCTGAATCTCGGAGTTGACGACCGCCGCGATGCCGAGCGACCAGATCAGCTGGGCCGCGGTGACCGCGGCCAAGGTCGTGGCAAAGCCGAACAGCGCGAGCGCCAGGAACGCCAGCAGCATGCCCGTTACGAGCATCGGCTTGCGTCCGACCCGCCTGACGACGAAGCCTGCCGGAAGGCTCATCAATCCCATCGTGAGCGCGCCCAGCGACGTGATCCGGCCGATGTCGCCTTTGGAGAAGCCGAGGTCCAAGAGATGCAGGTTCAGGATGAGGCCGAAGATGCCCGCCGCGATGCCGAACAAGCTTTCCGTCGCGATGAACCGTTTCACGCCGGGGGATAAATCACGTACCAGATGCAGGGTATATGTCCACATGAGTTGCGCCTTTCCTCTTGCTGCGGTATGTGCTTCATCTTACATGGCGGCGGCGTCCGGTTCAATCTTATTTCTGCGGAACGACCGGGAATCGAAAATATTGGCCGGCCTCGCCGTCGCAGCCCGTCAACACGTAATTGTCGGCGCCGTCGAATCCCGGTTTCTTCCCGATGCCGGTGCATAGCGAGCTCGGCCTGCCCAAGTCGCTGCCGTACGCGTCCATGGCGTTATCGTACGTGAAGCGGATCTGCTTCCCGTCGTAGGTCAGTTCGCTTACGATCGGGCCTCCTTCGATCGTAAACGCGGTAACCCGGACCTGCGCGTACCCGGGCTTGGCCGACTGGACATGGTTCATGAACGTCTTCCAACGCTTCAGATTGACGTAACGGCCATGCACGTTCACGACGTCGCCGTTCTCGACCGCCTGCTCCGACGTATACGGTATCGTCGGCTTCGGAAATCCGGCAGCGGCGGCGGCTTTCGTATCGCCTGCGTCCGATGACCGGCAGCCCGTCAGCAGGACCGCCGCCAGAAGCACGGCCGCAATCGCCTTGCACATGTACATCCCCCCTCGTCTATTCGACGCCGAAAGCACCGTAAAGTTTCATTTTCTTCCAAATGAGTGAAAAAAGCCCTTTCGCTTCAAAGGAGGTACCGTACGTAGATATACCCGCTGGCCAGCGCGACCGACAGGAGCATGAGCGGGAACGCGACCTTCATGTAAGCGACGAACCGGATCGGATGGCCTTCCTTCGCCGCCAGCCCGGCCGCGACCAGATTGGCGCTCGCTCCGATCAAGGTGCCGTTGCCGCCCAGGCAGGCGCCGAGCGCGAGACTCCACCACAGCGGCTCCATATGATCGACGCCGCGCGCGCCCATCTCTTGGATCAGCGGAATCATCGTGGCCACGAACGGAATGTTGTCCAAGAACGCGGAGGCGATCGCGCTGAGCCACAGGATCAGCATGGAAGCCGCCGCGACGTTTCCGCCCGTGAGGTCGATCGCCTTGGCGGCGAGCTCGGCCATGACTCCGGTCTCGACCAGCCCCGACACGAGCACGAACAACCCGGCGAAGAAAAAAATCGTCGGCCATTCCACTTTCTTGAACGCCTCTTCCATGCGATGCTCGCCCGCCAGCAGCAGCAGGACGAACGCGCCCGCGAGCGCGACGGCCGCGGATTCCAGGTGCAGCGCCTGGTGCAGGAAGAAAGCCAGGATCGTCAGCCCCATGACGCTCAGGCTCTTGACCAGCAGCCGAACGTCGGTGATCAGCCCGGACGGGTCCAGCTCCATGAGACTTCTCTTCCGTTCCGGCGTCGTCCGGATCTGCTTGCGGTAGAGCAGGACGAACAGCGGTACGTAGACCGCCATGATGATCGCCGCAATCGGGGCCAGATTAACGATGAACGCGCCGAACGTCAGCTCCTTCACCGCGCTGCCGATCATGATGTTGGGCGGGTCGCCGATCAGCGTGGCCGTGCCGCCGACATTGGAGGCGATGACTTGCGTGACCAGGAACGGAATCGGAGAGAGGCCTAGCCGCCTCGTGATGCTGAACGTGACAGGGACCATCAGCAGTATCGTCGTCACGTTGTCCAGGAAAGCCGAGGCGACCGCCGTGATCAGCGCAAGCGCGACCAAGATGCGGACGGGCTCGCCCTTCGCCCGCTTCGCGGTCCATGCCGCCGCGAACGCGAACACGCCCGTATCGGCCGTGACCGAGACGATGATCATCATGCCGATCAAGAGGCCCAACGTGTTGAAATCAATGTGCTGCAGCGCCGTCTCTTGATCCACGATGCCGAGCGCGATGACGAGCAGTCCGCCGATCATCGCCACGATCGTCCGGTTGATCTTCTCCGAAATCATAAGTGCGTATGCGGCCAGAAAAATTCCGATGGCCCAAATGGCTTGTTGTTCCATAACGCCCTCCCTTGTTGGTTTTACGGCTGCCCCTTGCTTGGCGTGCCCAAAAAAAGACAAAAAGAGCCCGTCAGTGACAGGCTCCTCCAGTAACGCGGTATGAATGATTGTTGCCTTTATTCTACACGCAAATAATAGTCGCTGTAAACCCGCGGACGGGCCTTGCTCGTTTTTGGTCTTGCACTCGTTTGGCCTTCCGTTGGCTTTCCGTGCCCCGTTCCGTTGTTTCCTTGCGCGGTTCCGTTGTTTCCTTGCGCCATTCCGTTGGTTCTTGCTTCATCCCGTTGTTTCCATGCGCGGTTCCGTCGTTTGCTTACGCCTTTTCCTTCCCCCGTCTCCCGTTGCCAGTCCGTATCCGTTCACTTCGGCCTCATCGTGCCTTCCTTGAGCAGCACCGCCAGCTCCGACGTGTACCGAGCCAGCTTCATGCTGATCTCGGAACGCATCACGTCGCGCGTCATGCCGAATCGGTCCTCGTAGCCCCGGCAGTAGTAGCGGTGGTACACGACCAGATCCGACTGCTCCTCGTTCAGGATCCGGATATTCCGCTGTTTCAGGTCCCGCCGCAGCCCGTGCAGATCCTGCGCGACCCGATCCAGAATCTTCTGTCCCGCCATCAGAAACGCGCGCTTCAGCACCGTCGTCGTGTTCTCCACGTCGGCAATGCTCCGCTCCACGATCTTCACGATATGCGGCAGCAGGATGTAGTCGCGCAGCATCGCCCGCTCCTCCGTCGTAATGAGGTTGCCCTTTGGCGGGCGCGCATGCGCAGCGGCCGCGGCGCTCTGCGCGCCCCCTTCCGCATGATGCTCGTCGTACCGCTCCACGTGCTCGGTCAATAACATTTTGGATTTCCAGCGTTCATTGCCGTCCAGCTTGCTCATTTGTAGTGTCCTCCAATTTGCTCCGCCCTTTCCCGCGCCACGCCGGATTCCAGCAGCGACGAGGCGCGCATGATGGCCGTGCTTCCGTAGCGCTCCTTGATGGCGTCGATGGCCCGCTCCTTGCTGTAAGCGCGGGAACGGTCCTCGAACAGCGTCAGCTGAATGACGCTGTCGTCCGACAATTGCCCCAAGGCAATGCTGAGCCGGCTGATCGGCAATCCGTTCCAATGCTCCCTGAACAGCTTGAGCGCGGCCGCCGCCACCTCGTGGGTCAAGGACGTCGGCTGCGGCAGAGTCGTCTGCCGGCTGAACCAGCAGGAACGGACGCCGTCGGTTTCCGCCGCGGACACCGACACGACCGAGCCCATGAACCGGTTGCGCCGCGTGCGCTGGCACACCTCCACGACCAGCTCCAGCAGCACGACCTCGATGTCCTTCAGCTCGCGGTACAGATTCCAGCGCAACGCCTTGCCATGGCTGACGGACTTGAGCTGATGCCGGATGCCGGGCTCCACGGGACTCGGATCGATGCCCCGCGCGGTCTGCCAGTAGTAGCCGGCCTGGATGTCGCTCTGCTTGCCCATCTCGCGCCGCATGCGCCGCTTGAATTCGCCGAAGTCCATGCGGGCGATGTCGCCGATGCTCGACAAGCCCATGCGGGTGAAATGCCGGGTCATGGCGGAGGCGACCATGAACATCTGATGCACGGGAAGTTCCCAGAGCGTGGACTCCAATTTGTCGTAAGAAAGCTCGAAGACGCCCTCGTCGGTCTTCTTCGCGTAGTTGTCGGTCGCCATCTTGGCGAGAATCTTCGTCGGCCCGATGCCGACCCGCGACCAGACGCCCGTCGAGTGCTTCACGTGCATCTGAATGCGCGCGGCCAGCTCCTGCGGGGACTCGCCGAAGTAAGCCAGGGAACCCGTCACGTCCAGAAACTGCTCGTCGATGCTGTACGGCTCCACGAGCTCCGTGTAGGATTCGAAGATGCGGGTAATCAATAAGGAGACTTGAATGTACGTCCCCATCCGCGGCCGGATGACGACGAGGTCCGGACATCTCGCCAGCGCCTCCCCGACGCGCGACGCCGTCGTGACGCCGCGCTTCTTGGCGATAGGGCATGCCGCGAGCACGATGCCGTTCATTCTGGAAGGGTCGCCGACGGCAACCGGTTTATCGCTGTACTCCGGATGAGCGGCCTTCTCCACGGAAGCGTAGAAGGACTGTCCGTCGATCAGGAAAATATGCCTCGACATCTATGAACCCTCCCTCGATACACGAATATATGTTCGTATGTTCTTATTATATACCGAATGTGCGTTCCCAATGCAAGGGAAATATCTCCCTGTTCGTCCGATTTCCGCGCTTGCCTGCGGACGCCGGTACGGCGCTGCCCGCACCGGCGCGCGGGTTGCCGGAACCGGGGCTTCGGGGATTATAACAACGACGTGCATTTCACCCAGACGAACAACGACTATTTCCAGTTCTCCTTCGCCGGCACGGGCGCGGAATTGATCACGGGGAAGGAAGCCGGCCAAGGCAACGTCGACATTTACCTGGATAACGTGCTGCAGACGACGGTGAACACGTCGAGCCCGACGCGGTTGGCCAATCAGGTCGTCTATAAAGCGACGGGCTTGTCCAGCGGAACCCACACGCTCAAGGCCGTGAAGAAATCGGGCACCTTACATGCTGCTCGATTCGCTTAGAGTGACGCCGTAGCGCGGGATCGGCAAAGCGGGAACATATTAAAAGGGCTCAAGGCAGCATGATCTGCCCGAGCCCTTTTTCCGTTCGCGCTACAGCAACGCGAGCAGCTCGCTCAGTGCCGTAATGGTATGCAGCGGCTTCGCTTCGCTGCCCTCCGGCCACGGATGGTTCGCCCGCATCCAGACGGTCGGCATGCCGATCCGCCCCGCTCCCTCGATATCGTTCACGGGATGATCCCCGACGAACAGGCATTCCTCCGCGCGCAGCCCCAGCTTGCCCGCCGCCAGTTCGAAGATCCGGGGGTCCGGCTTCTTGATGCCCGCTTCCTCGGAGACGAGGATCAGATCGAACTCGCCCCGGATGCCCAGCAGGTCGATTTTGCCGTATTGGACCGCCGTCCTGCCGTTCGTGATAAGGCCGGTCCGGTATTTCGCCCGCGCATGCGCCAGTACCTCCCTCGCTCCCTCCATCAGCACCGCGTGGCGCAGGTATGCCCCGGGGTAGAACTCCGCCAGCTCGCCCGGCGCGGGCTTCCGCTCCCATGGCAGCTCCTCGAGCAGCTCGGCAAACAGCGTCTCCCGCGGCTTGTAGCCGTCCTGGTCGAGCTCGACGACGCGCTCGAGCATCGCCCGCCGGTCCGCGACATGCCCGAAATACGTATCGAAAAATTGCGCCGCGAACCCGCCGAACATCCGCGTGCGATCCAAAATCGTGTTGTCCAGGTCGAACAATACCGCCTTGATGTTCTCCATTTCCCTCTCTCCTTCCGTTCTCGTTATGCCCTATTCAACGTCGTCTTCGGATCAGAAAATGCGGCTGCGTGGCAAGTCGGTCGAACCATTTGGCGTACCATGCCGCCGCTCCCGGCGCATCCTTGAACTCGGCGGCCGGCTGCGGCTCGACGACGCGCTCGATCGTGAACCGCTCCGCGGTGGCGTTCAATATGTCTTGCAGCGATCTTCGGTAGAAGCTGACCTCCACCGGACCGGACTCCTGCTTGTTCCATGTTTCCGTCAGCAGCTCATGGGCGAAGTAATCCGGCCGATCAAAATGCCGATAATCCATGAAGGGATGATGCACGGAAAAAATCAAGCCGCCCCCCGGCTTCAAGATCCGCCTGAATTCGCGAAAGACGGGTCCCCAATCCGCGAGGTAATGCAGGGTCAAGGAGCTTACGATCAAGTCGAACGACGCCCGTTCGAACGGAAGGGACTCCGCGAGATCGCACGCGAGGACGTTCGCCTTGCCGCCGACGCGCCGTTTGCAGGCTTCGACCATCGCGGGACTGATGTCGATCGCGATCGTTTGCGCGCCCCGCTTCGCGAATTGCTCCGTATACCACCCTGCCGCGCAGCCGGCGTCCAGCACCGTCAGCCCCTCCATGTCCGCCGGCAGCAGCTTGATCATGGCCGGCCGTTCGTAATACGCGTTATGCCCGCTTCGCGCGTCTACGTGCAGCTCGTAATCCTTTGCCAGCTTCTCGTAAGCCTGGATGACCTTCTCCTTCACTTGCCCATCTCCTCCGGCGGTCGAATGGCGTTCAATTCTTCAGATTCGGCGCGTTCCCTGTCCGCTCCTGCCCGCGCGGGGCGAGCGCCGAACAAATTAGGCTGATCGTCATTAGGCATCCGCCCGCCGAATCCGTTATGATAGAAGGAGTCGCCCTGATGTTGCCACTAACAGCCGAAACAAGGGAGGAATCGAGAAATGGAGTATACGCGATTGGGCCAAACCGGCCTGGAAGTATCCAGAATTTGCCTGGGCTGCATGAGCTACGGCATTCCGACGCGAGGATCGCATACCTGGACGCTGGACGAAGAGAAGAGCCGTCCGTTCATCCGCAAGGCCTTGGAGCTCGGCATCAACTTCTTCGATACCGCGAACGTCTACTCGGACGGGACAAGCGAGGAGATCGTCGGCCGCGCGCTCGCGGATTTTGCCCGTCGGGAAGAGGTCGTGATCGCGACCAAAGTGCACGGGCGCATGCGTCCGGGACCGAACGGCGCGGGCTTGTCCCGCAAAGCGATCCTGAGCGAGGTGGACGACAGTCTGCGCCGGCTCGGCACCGATTACGTCGATCTGTACCAGATTCACCGCTGGGACCCGAAAACGCCGATCGAGGAAACGATGGAAGCGCTGCATGAGGTCGTCAAATCCGGCAAAGCCCGTTATATCGGCGCTTCCTCCATGTTTGCATGGCAGTTCCTAAAGGCGCAATATACGGCCGAGAAGCATGGCTGGACCAAATTCGTCAGCATGCAGAATCACTTGAACCTGCTCTACCGGGAGGAAGAACGGGAGATGCTGCCGTTATGCGAGGAGATCGGCGTCGGCGTCATTCCTTGGAGTCCGCTGGCCCGCGGCCGCTTGACCCGGAGCTGGGACGAGATCAGCGAGCGGTCCGAGACCGACCTCTTCGGCAAAACGCTGTACGCGTCCGCCGTCGATTCCAATCGCGCGATCGTGGAACGCGTCGCCCGGATCGCGGCCGCGCGGGGCGTGAACCAAGCCCAAGTCGCCCTGGCCTGGCTGCTCGGCAAATCCGTCGTGACTTCGCCGATTATCGGCGCGACGAAGCCCCAGCATCTGGACGATGCGGCCGCGGCGGTGGCGCTTGCCCTCTCGCCGGAGGAAATCCGCGAGCTCGAAGAAGCTTACGTCCCCCATCCCGTACAGGGGTTCTAACCCTTTATCGCGCGCATGCTCTTAAGTCGGCACGCAAAAACCGGACTCGCCATGGCGGGTCCGGTTTTTGCATTGGCTTGCCTATCTAGCTGCTCGCCCGGCTTGCCCGCATGGCTTGCTCCTACTGCTTGCCGGGCTTGCCTGCCTTGCCCGCTGAAGCGCAGCCTCAGGCTTTCATGGCCTCCATGATGGCCAAATACTGCACGTCGCCCAGGCCATAATGGGAAAATGCGCCGAACAGCCGCTTTAACAGCTCGTCCCGGGATTTCGATTGATTCTCCCGGATGAAGGCGGTAATTTCATTCTCGGGCTTGCGGTATTCGAGGAAGAGCCCGATGCCCCGGGCCATGGCCGGCATCAGGGGCGTCCCCGCAGGGAAGCGGCGTTCGATCAGGACCTGCCCGTAGACGGCACGATAGTCGGCGGGAGGAATATCGACGGCTTCGATTTCGTCCCGATTTTCCGCCTCTTTCGCCATATGGAAGAACAGCTTTCCTTCATAACCCGTTTGATTTAAATACGCCAGCGCGGTGAGCAAATTCATCTGGCAGAACATGTCGTCGCCGAACCATAACGCGATGCCGGAATGCCGGTGCTCGATCAGCGGTTTTAGCGGCGTCAGGGTAATACGCGCGTATTCCTGCGGCGATACTCCGTGCCCTTCGGCGCGCAACCGGTTAAACGCCTCGCCGAAAATAGGTTCGGCCGCCTCGCCGGAGCACATCGCCTCGTTGAAAGGCGCATAGTCGTCGCCTTCCCGCATGAGCCCGTTCGCGCCGAACGCCGCCTGCATGGCCTGGCCGTTCAAGAGATGCAGGATGCCTCCGTCCAACCCGGCATGCAGCTTGTTTTGAAGCTCTCGTATCCTTGTTTGCTTCGCATGGTCCATCGCCTTGCGCCTCCTCCGAGCGTCGCTTATCTTCTTGACTTATTCGAACGTTCTCCTTCGAGGCGGCGCTTCCCCCCGACGGGATCATGTTCTCTCCTTACTCTACCGCCTCTTCAGGCCATTCCGGCATCGGAATAAACCGGTAGTTCAACACGGCCTGAGCGATTGCCGCATTCCCTGCCTTGGCGATGATGACATGACGATCCTGGCTCAAATAATTTCGCGTGTCGATCCGGTCGCAGAAATTCATATAGGCGCCCGGAGAAAGGCTTCAAGGTATCCCCTTCCTTTACGGGAACCCCTCTAACCAACTATTTATTCGCGACTCTTGGTTACGCAATTGTAGTTTTTCTTGATTTTATAAGCACGGCAGGCTCTCCCGGTCGCGTCGTACACGTCGGTTGTCACGTTCAATACGGCATCGTAATTTCCGTAGTCCGCAGGATTCTTGATCGCCAACAGGCGATTATCCTGCCAGGTGATCGTCGGCGTATGTCGCGTGCGTTCGTAATAAACCGTGCGTACGGCATCATCGTGTTGATGGTCCGTGATATTGACGAACAGCATCACCCCGCCGGCCGCGCCGCCATAATTGCGATAAAAGGCCTGGGCGCTGTACGCCCCGTTCGGCGACTCGATAGGCGAATCGAAGGGCGTGCCTTGCGTGTAGCGAAAATCGTAGGTTAGTTGACGATAAAATACATAGGAAACAATGATTGCGAGGCATAGGCCGACAATCGTTAAGCATGTTGCAAGTTTTCGCATCGCGTCACCTCTTCCTCCATGTACGATAGACATATCCAACAACCACTTCGATCATCGCGATCGGAATACCTCCCAAGGGCAGCCGAATCGTCGTTGAACGATGCGCGCTTATGTCCGTTCGTTTAGGGAGTTTTACCGAAAATATGAAAAAAAGGCAGGCAAACCTTCACTTTTACGGACGAAAAACTTTAGGTAAAGTCATGATACTGGCTTAACCGAATCTTGCAGGTTTTTTCATGTTGTGATTGGGAAAGGAGATTTGCGCAATGCTCGATATATTCGGAATAGCCGGTCTTTCTTTTTTGCTTGTGGCGTTTCTTACCCCCCTGCTCATTCGCGGGCTGCGTTACCTGAAGCTAACCCAGCCCATTCGCTCGGAGCTGCCCCCCGACCATCAAGCCAAGAAAGGGACGCCTTTGATGGCGGGACTCGTTTTGCTGACCGGCGTCGCGACTTCCCTGCGGTTTCAACCTGCGCCCTGGATGATTTTTTTATGCGCCTCGTTTCTCTTATTCGGTTCGGTCGGCTTTATGGACGATTTCAAAAAGGCAACGCGACAGGACCCGTCGGGCATCTCCGGACGGACAAAACTGGTGTTTCAATTCGCATTTACGGGTATCCTGCTCATCGCCTTGCTCCGTTCGTTTTCGCTGACGAGCGAGATATCGCTGTTCAATGGCTATCAGCTGCATTTGCCCGTTTATGCGTACGTAGCGATCATGTTGCTTTTTGTAGTCGGCTCGGCGAACGCGATCAATTTCACGGATGGTTTGGACGGTCTATTGATCAATGCCGCCATTCCGACTTATTTTTTCTTCTTTCTCATATCGGACAAGCCGGAAGTGCAACTCTTCTCGCTCGTCATGATCGGTTGCCTGCTCGGCTTGTTTTTCTATAATATTTATCCCGCCAGGGCATTCATGGGAGATACCGGATCGCTGGCCATCGGAGGTTCGCTTTCCATTTTGGCGGTCATCGAGAAGATCGAAGTATTGATCCCGATTCTCTTTTCCGTGTATCTGGCCGAACAATGTTCGGTCATCCTGCAAGTCTGGTTCTACAAGCGCACGAAATTGCGCCTATTTAAAATGGCTCCGCTTCATTACCATTTCAGTTTGAAGTACGGCTGGAGCGAGAATAAGATCGTCCTGGCATTCGGTTTCGCTTCTTGGGCTTCCGCTCTGATCAGTTGGTTGATTTGGAAATACGCGCTTTAGGCTGGTGTCCTCTTATCGGGATCTGCCAACCGGATAGCCGGCTTAACGCGCGCCCGCCGTCGCTCCCGCTCCTGCCGCTGCTTGTGCGATGCGCACAAGGCGGAGTAAGATTGAGACGTGCTTCAGTCAGCCTATCTCGCAAAGGAGCTGAAATTATTCATGGCGAAAGAGACATCCGCTATCCAAGTCCGAGCGCCGCATACAAAGCCGATTACGGCCGAGGATTTCGAATCCTCGGACAACACGTCCATTTGGTGGCTCTCAAGCGCAGGATTCCTAATCAATTCCCGCGGAACCTTGCTTATGATCGATCCCGTTATTTCCATGCAAGCCGGCTCCGACGAGATTTGCGAAATCGGACATCGATTGTTGGTGCCGTTACCGATCTTGGCGGCAGACGTCCCGCGATTAGATGCGATTCTCTACACGCATTTGGATGATGATCACTTGGCTCCGGTCACGGCTTCGGCTTTGATCAAGACGGGGGGAATGTACGGGGGGCCGGCTATTGTCGTGCAAGAACTGGAACGGCTAGGAGTTCCTTCACGTCAGGCCCGGGCCTTCCGTATCGGCGAGCGGTTCCGAATAGGGACGATTGAAATCACGCTGACGCGAGCCGATCATGCTTGGCCAAGCCAGAATCCTTACGGTCCGGAGGACTGCTGCGGCTTCCTCATCGGCACCCCGGACGGGAAGATATGGTGCACCGGGGACACCCGACTGCTTGACGAGCATATGCAAATGAGCGAGGTCGACGTCCTGCTGCTCGACGTATCGGACGATCCCTATCATTTCGGCAAGGAGAATGCCGTTAAACTAGCGAACCGCCTGGAGCATGCAGCTATAATCACGCACCACTACGGAACCTATCACGAGCCTGAGATGCCGCCTTTCAATGGTGATCCGAACGAGCTTTCTCCGTATATCACCCGTGCGGACAATAGGTATCACATACTAGCCCCCGGCGAGCGATTCGTGCTGAAATAATGCGGTTCGACGATGTGATTACGATTCAACCTACCACCGACGGGAGGAAGCAAGCATGAGCTTGACAACAAATCAACAAACCCTGTTACTGGCATTAACCACGGAGTGGCTGTCACCCCTTCAGCTATCGGAGCGTCTTCCCAAAGAATGGGGAAACCTATCCCGCATTAATCAGTCGCTTAAAGATTTGGTCGGCCTAGGATTAGTGCAAGTTAATCCTGTTATATTCGGTCTGTATCGATTGACCGCGGATGGAACGAGCATAACGGACGCCCTCTCCGCCAACCCGTAAAGTGAATATAACGGCAAAAGAGCCGCCCGCAGGCGACTCTTTCCATAGTTATCGTCTTCCGCGTCAGGCCCCCGACAGCGCTCCATGCGCGGGGTTACCTCCGTACAATCGGGTTTGCATCGACAACCGCCAGGCTTGTTGCTTTAGCAGCACATTGAGCGTATCCGCCAAATTCAGCCGATTGGCGAAAAGGCCGTCGTTCATCCAATGATTCCAGCCGATCTCGTGAACCAATCCCCTTTTGGCAGAAGGCAGCTTCTTCCACACCTCGTTCATCCATAGCTTCCATTCCGCGGCGCTTACTGATGTTCGCGGATGTCTGCCTGCTCTAAAATGACTAAGGAATACACGGCGGAACCG
Organism: Paenibacillus sp. J22P277; assembly: GCF_059383675.1. NCBI lineage: Bacteria > Bacillati > Bacillota > Bacilli > Caryophanales > Paenibacillaceae > Paenibacillus > Paenibacillus sp. J22P277. The sequence goes on along the minus strand of NZ_JBXENS010000005.1, from coordinate 60,696 downwards.
CATTCTCCACCCATCGAACTTTGATTGATTACTTTCCAGCCGGCTTCTAGCAGCGCATTTAATTCGTCGAGATTATTTTTCTTGCCGGCATAATAGACAACGATGGCTTTCTGCATGGTCCAATTCACCTTCCTTGATCATTGTTGGTTACTCGTGATTCCTGCCCGCAATCAGGTGTATCGGACTGCTTCTTAGTCGACATATTCGCGGCTTGAGCAAACTATCCTGCCGGTTACTTCAAAAAAAGACGAGCCGCTTCCCGGCGCCGTTGCTTCAGCTCTTGATCGCGCCGGCCGCGATGTCCGAGATAAACTGCCGGCTGACGAAGAGGAACAAGATCACGAGCGGCAGAACCGCCAGCAGCGTCCCCGCGATGACCATGGCGTAATCCGTCACATAGATGCCGTTCAAGGACGACAAGGCGACCTGCAGCGTGAATTTCCGTTCGTTGTTCAAAATAATGAGCGGCCACAGGTAATCGTTCCATACCCCGATGAACGTGAACGCCCCGAGGAAGGAAAGCGCCGGCCGCAGAATCGGCAGCATGAGGCTCCAATAGATGCGAAAGAACCCGCAGCCGTCGATTCGGCCGGCCTCGATCAACTCGTTCGGAATGGATTCCTCGGCATATTGGCGGATCCAGAAGATCCCGAAGGCATTGACCATGCCCGGAATAATGAGCGCCTTGAACGAGCCGACCCAGCCGAATTTCGCCATGATGACGAAGGAGGGCACGAGCGACAGCTGCGCCGGCGCCATCATCGTGGCCAGCAGCAGCACGAACAGCCACTTCTTCCCCGGAAATTCGTACTTCGCGAACGTCACGCCGGCCAGCGAGTCGAAGAACAGCACGAGCAGCGCGACGGAGCCGGACACGAGCAGCGAGTTGCCGAACGCCCCGAAAAAATCGATCGTGGAGAAGACGCGCTCGATATTGCCCAGGAGCTGCGTGCCGAACCCTAATTTGGGCGGGTAGCTGTAGATCTCCCCCGTCTTGCGCGTGGCCATGACCGTGAGCCAATAAAAGGGGAAGATCGACAGCAGGAACCCCGCAATCAATACCGCATGCAATACCGCCGATTTCCATTTGCTTGTCGCCATCGGGCACACTCCTCTCGTGGTTTCGCTTCGAACGGCTTCAATTCGGGCTGCCTTTGACCAATCGCCAGTTCACCAAGGAGAACAGCGCGATCAGCACGAACATTCCCCAGCCGACGGCCGCGCCGTAACCGAAGTAATTGTTAATGAAGGCTTCCCGGTACAAGTAGAGCACGATGGTCAATCCTCCGCCGCCCGGCCCCCCGTCGTTGCCGACGAGCACCTGCGGTTCCGTGAAGATCTGCATGCCGCCGATCGTGGACGTGATAACGGTAAACAGGATGATCGGGCGCAGAATCGGCACCGTGATCCGGAAGAACGCCTGCGCGCCCGTCGCGCCGTCCATGCGCGCGGCTTCGTACAGGACGGCCGGAATGCTCTGCAGCCCCGCGAGATAGATGATGGCGTTATAGCCGACCCAGCGCCAGACGATCATGAGCGAGATGGCGAACTGGATGCCCCACGTCTTCTGCAGAAATTCGACGGACTGCAGACCGAAGAGGTTGAGCACGTAGTTGAGCAGGCCGTAATTGCTCGAGAACAGCGTGCTGAACACGATGGCGACCGCCACGAGCGACGTGACGTTCGGCAAGAAATACCCGATCCGGAAGAAGGTTCGGCATTTGACGAACGACGCGTTCAGCAGAAACGCCAGCACGAGGGCCAAGAAGAGCATCGGAATCGTGGAATAGATCCAGATGAGCAGCGTGTTGCCCACCGCATGCCAGAATTCGGGATCGCCGAGCATGAAGCGGTAATTGTTCAGCCCGTTGAACGTCATGTCGCCGATGCCGTCCCATTTCTGAAAGGATAAATACATCGAGAACGCGATCGGAAACAAACCGAATATCGCAAACACGATGAAAAAAGGCGAGATGGCCGCATAAGCCTTGCGATGCTTCCAGATTTCAGTGGTCAACCTGCGATTCATGGGCGCAACCTCCTCGTTCGTTCATTCATTCCGACCTGCGCGCGCGATGCCGTCCCGCTATCGGAGCAGTTCCTTGTCGATGCGCGCCAAGGTATCGCGCCAGGCTTGGTCCGGATCCTTGCCTTGGGTCGAGACCGACTGCAGCTGACGGTTCACGATCCCGTTCACGTTCACGTACCGCGGTCCGAAGTAGGACGGCTTCACTTGCAGCGCCGATGCCGTGAAGATCTCGCCCGTCGCCTGGCCGCCGAAGAAGTCCTCCTTCCGTCGCAACGCCGGCGCATCCAGCGCCGTCTTGGCGGAAGGAAACAGATTGACGTCGGCGAAGCTCTTCACTTGGTTCTCCGGATTTTGCAGCCATTCGATCAGCTGGAACGCTTCGTTCGGATGCTTGCTGGTACCCATGATCGCCAGGAACGAGCCGCCGTTGTTGCCGTCTCCTCCCGGGGCCCGGGCGACGCGCCATTTGCCTGCCGTATCGGGAGCGGCCTGCTGGAGGATCTCCTTGTTCCAGACGGCGCCGACGAACGAGGCGATCTTGCCGGTATTCATGGCGGCGCTCCATTCCGGCGTTCCGTTGTTCGCGTTCGCAAGCAAGCCCATACCGGAAGCCTTGACCGCGAGATCCCATGCCCGCTTCATCGAAGAGGACGGATCGTCCCCGATGAACGCATCGTCCTTGTCGAAATAGATATTCTCGCTCTGCGCGTTCACCTGCGTATAAATCGTGCCGATATTGTCCGTCAGCTTGACGCCGTCGCCGAGTGCGTCCTGCAGCTTCTTGCCGGCGGCGAGATAAGCGTCCCAGGTGCCCATCAGCTTATGGACTTCCTCGGGATCGGACGGCAGTCCCGCCTGCTCGAACAGGTCGGCCCGATAAAACAGCGCGGTCGGCCCGGTATCGATCGGCAGCGCGACCATGCGGCCTTGCGGCGTCACGCCGAGCTGCCATTTCCAAGGCAAATAATCCTTCTCGATGTCGTGCGCCCCGAGCTTATAGAGGTCGTAGAACCGGTCGGCATTCGGGAACATCTCCGTGACCCAGTCGTTGAAGGCCACGATGTCGGGTCCGCCGGAACCGGCGGCCAAGGTCGTCTTGAGCTTGGATTTGAAGTCGCCGCCGACTTTCTGCGCCACGATCCGCACATTCGGAAATTGGCTTCGAGCGGCTTCAATGAGCTTGTCGTCGAGCCCGCGGTTCCAGTACCAGATCGTAAGCGTCGTCTTCTTCTCGGCAGCCGCTTGCGGGGAGCATCCCGTCAGCATGATCGCGGCGATGAGCATCGCCGTCAGCATCGCCGAAAACGTCGCGCGTGTGGTCATCTTCGTTCCCTCCAGTCGGCAATTGTAGTCGGCCAAGCAGATGTAAGCGCTTATAATCAATTGATTCCTTACAATAAACCGAAGCAAGCATCCGTGAATCCAAGAAATAATGGCAATTTGGTGACATCCGATTGCGCTCGGATGCGCGAGCAGCGCAAAAAGGCTAGCGGATTTTCAGTTGAATGGCCTCCTGACTCCGCACATGATCAAAAAATGTATAGATTTGATTTTATGGGAGAAATTAAAGCCAATCCCAATCTAGGAGGCATAGCAAATGGCAAATAACTCGCTAGTCGTACCGCAAGCAGCTCACGCGCTGGATCAACTCAAATTCGAAGTTGCGCAAGAACTCGGGATTCAGCTTTCTCCCGATGGATACAACGGCAACTTATCGACCTTTAATGCCGGCAAAATAGGCGGATCGATCACCCGCAGATTAGTCCAAATTGCCGAACAAAGCCTTGGAGGCGCGCAAAACTTCCGATAATACGCAAAAACAGGACAGCTATTCTCTGAATAGCTGTCCTGTTTGTTATTCCGCAGGCATTCGGCCCGTCTCTCTTTTTCTTTGCAAGATCAACCTCGGCCTTCGGAGACTGCCTTCTGCGCGGCCAACTTCCGGCGATATTCCAGTGCGGGAAGTCCGCCCCAGCCCCAGTTGTCGGTGTCGACTTCTTCGATCACGACGAAGGTCGATTCCAACGGTTTATTCAGCACGTTGAGCAGCAATTCACTTACGCCCTTGATAAGGGCCGCTTTCTCTTCGGCGGTCACCGAATCACGTTCGGGTGTCGTGCCCTCTCGCGTGACTTGAATGTTTACGATCGGCATGCCTAATCTCCTCCATTCGTTTCCCGTTTTGCTTCCGCGTTGCTCCGTCTAAATTAGCAGCCGGCGCTTTGGCCGCCGTCCACATGAAGAATTTCGCCCGTGACGAACTGTGCAGAATCCAAGTAAAGCACTGCTTCGACGATTTCGTGCTCCTCGCCCATACGTCCCATCGGATGCAGCTTGGCCAAAAACTCGTGCGTTTCAGGCGCATGCATCGGCGTCTTAATAACGCCCGGCGACACGGCGTTCACGCGGATACCGCGTGTCGCGTACTCGATCGCGAGCGCCTTCGTCGTGGAGTTCAGACCGCCCTTCGTCAAGTTCGCAAGCGCGGAAGGCACTTGCGCCGTCGGCGAATCCGTCAAACTTGTCGTGATATTGACGACGTGGCCTCCGCCTTGTTTCAACATTTGCGCAAGCGTGCGCTGCGTGAGATGGAAGAAGCCGGCGACGTTCGTGCCGATGTATCTGGCGAAGTCTTCCTCGGTGTATTCCGTGAATGGCTTCGCTATGAAAATACCTGCATTGTTGATCAGCGTGTCGATGCGGCCGAATTTCGCCAATGCCTCGTCGACGAGACGCTGCGCGACTTTAGACTCCATGACGTCGCCGGCTACGATATGCACGTGCTCGCCCGTCGGATCGATATCCTTCGCGGCATTCGCCAGCGCTTCTTCGCGACGTCCGTTGATTACGACATTTCCGCCGCGTTTCACGAATTCCACGGCCATTGCTTTACCCATTCCGCTGCTGCCGCCAGTGATAACATATACTTTTCCTTGATTGCTCATTTTATTCCCGCTCCTCGTTTATATTAATTTGTTCCTCATCGTCTTGGACGAAAGTTGCAGCGGCTGCTTAGTCCCGCTTGAATGCGTTGATCAGATCGGCAGGCGACTGCAGGCCGGATAAGGCGTATTTATCGTTGATGACGTAAAAGGGCACCCCTCTGATACCAAGCTTCTGCGCGTCGCGCTGTCCTTCTTCCGCCTTCTCGAGTCCTTCCCCTCGGAGAAGCCGAGCTTTGAGTTCCGCGGGATCGTTCGTGACCCCGCCGGCTTGCGCGATCTCCGCAAGCTTGTCTACATCGCCAAGATTAACGCCCTGTTCAAAATAAGCCGCGTATAAGCGCTCGATCAATTGCGATTGCAAGCGTTCCGGCGTAATCGCGATTAGCTGGTGCGACAACACCGTATTAGGCGTAAACTTCACCAGGTCCATATTGTAATTCAGGCCGAAATGCGCCCCGGTTTCGTTATATTGCTTCATTCTTGCTTCAAATTGCGCTTCTCCGCCCAAGCGGCCGATCATGACCTTTCGGTAGTCCTCGCCTTCCTTGCGGATGCCGGGATTCAATTGATACGCATGATAGCGAACCGTTACGTTCATGCCGTCGGGCAATTCCTTCAGCGCGGTTCTCAAGCTCGCGTCCCCCATCCGGCACCAGGGACATACCGTGTCCATATAAACGTCGATTTTCACGTCGTTCATTACGCCTCCGCAGCCGGTTTAACCGTCTTGATGTGCTGGACGTACGCTTTGCTGCTTTGCGCCAGACGCTCGGGGGTGACGTCGGACGTATCGTTAACCGAGAAGTGCGGCAGATATACGGCGCTGATGAAACGCACGCTTGCTTGAACCGGCGCCAAAATCTGTTCCAGCGTCAAGCGGTTGAATCCTGTAGGCTGATAGGATTCTTCCGTGCCGTAAGTCGAGATGGCCACGCCGATTTCTTTGCCGGTCGTAGCGGTCGCTTCGGGACCGTAAGCCCAGTTGTACAGCAGCACGTCATCGAACCATTTTTTGAGCAGGGGCGGCATGTTGTACCAGTAAAGCGGATATTGGAAAATAATACGGTCATGCGTTTCGACGAGCTGCTGCTCCCGCGGAACGTCGATAGTATGGCCTGGATATTCTTTGTACAGCTCGTGGATGGTGATATCGCCATTCTTCTTCAGTTCTTCTACCCATGCTTTGTTCCAGTTGGATGCTTCCAGGTTCGGGTGCGCTACAATTACGAGTGTTTTCATTTGAATTTGCTCCATTCGTTTATAGGTTAGTTGTTTTTAAAAAAGGCTGCGTTATGCATGAAGATGCTTTCCTGTTTCTCTAACAGAGGGCCATCCAGCTCCGAAAGCCGCTTAACTTCGATCCAATCGGGATCTGCGCGGAAACGTTCGTAGTTCGCATTGCGCGCTTCCATATCGGGATGCTCGACGACATAATATAGGCGATTGTTCGCGGTATCCGCATCCACCCAAAAATGCTTGATCGTCATCCCATGCTTCTCGAATAGGGCAACGACATGCCTGTCGAAGCGCTCGATAATGGCTTCCATCTTGCCCGGAGCGACATCATAAATCCTCATCTCGTATAACATCTGTTCACCTCCATTTCAGAATTAACCTTGGAAAAAAGCAGCTTGATTCATGTACGCACTCTCGACATACTCGTACAGCACGCCATCCGGTTCCGTACGTTTCCTCAAGTCCAGCCATTCCGGGTCTTCCATGAATGCCTTGTAATTACGTTCCCTGGAAGCCATGTCCGGATGCTCGAGCACATAATACAAACGGTCCTTCGACTCATCCGCATCCACCCAAAATTGGGTGACTTTCATATTATGTTTTGCCATCAGACCGATCGTATCCGTTCTGAATCGGCTCAACATCGCCTGTAGTCGGCCCGGTTTCATTTGGTAAGTCCGCAATTCGTAAAGCATCGGCAACCAGCCTCCCGCGATCGTGTATTTTTCATGGAATCCACAGCAGACTACCTATTAAAAGGTAGATAATGCGAAGAAAAAATCCGCCTCTTTCTATTACGATAAGGCGGATATGATGCCTTCGGCAATCAAGTCGAATCGGTTGGCATCCCGGAAGGTTCTTGCAAGCAGCTGCGCCCCTTGCAAAGACGCCAGTATTTGGAGCGCCTGCACTTCCGCCGTTCCTTTGAATTGAAGATGACCCTCGCTGCGACCTTGCTCGAGCACCCGTTCTACCCACGCCAAGTTGGCGGTGAAGAACTCTGACAGCTTCTCGCGTACCGTCTCCGATAAGGTGGCCAGATCCGAAGAAAGCATCACGCTCAGGCAGGTACAATACGTATCGACCGGAACTCTGAAAATGATGACGTATTTGCGTATCTTCTCCAAATTGTTCTGCGTCTCGGCGTCGATATGAGCAATGTTGCCGACGAAATCTCGGTGATACCTGGTAATTAACGCTTCTCCTAGATCCTCCTTATTCGGAAAATGGTAGTGAATGCTCGCCGTGCGTATTCCGACCTTCTCTGCAATGTGCGCATAGCTGAAGCCATTGAATCCGACTTCCTGCACAAACGCCTGGGCCGCATCGAGAATCAACTCTGCCGTGTTTTTGTTGTTGTTCATGTTTGCATTCTACCTTTCAGTAGGTATAAAGTCAAGACACTTTTGCCTCCAAAAATTTGAAACGAAAATATTCGGCTCCAATGCCCGAACGTATTTCGCGATCTCGCTCCTTAGGATGCTTCATTGATCCACTTTCAAATCCATCTGCCTTATGGTAAAAGATTATCCCGCTCGGCTATGGACGGCGAGATTACCGCGCTGCTGCCGGTTAACGGCGGACTGTTGTTTCCCATTTGATCGATAAACAAAAGTTGTCGGCCGCGCCGGCAACTTTTGTTTTTGTATTTGTATGGATTGATCGGTTCATCCTATAGAATAAGAATTACTTCTTGATCCAGTGCATCAGTTCGCGAAGCTGGCCGCCGACCGCTTCGATCGGGTGCTGCGCTTCGTTGCGGCGCGTAGCCGACATGAACGCGTTGTTGGATCGGTTCTCCAAGATGAAGTCGCGCGCGAATTTACCTTGTTGAATGTCCGTCAGAACGGCTTTCATCGCTTTTTTCGTTTCGTCCGTCACGATACGGGGACCCGTTACGTAGTCGCCGTATTCCGCCGTGTTGGAGATCGAATCGCGCATCGTGGACAAGCCGCCTTCGTACATCAGGTCGACGATGAGCTTCAGCTCGTGCAGACACTCGAAGTAGGCCATTTCCGGCGCATAGCCGGCTTCGACCAACGTTTCGAAACCTGCTTTAACCAGCGCGGTCGCGCCGCCGCAAAGAACGGCTTGCTCGCCGAACAGATCGGTTTCGGTTTCTTCGCGGAACGAAGTTTCGATAACCCCGGCGCGCGTGCAGCCGATGCCTTTCGCATAAGCCAGGCCGATTGCTTGCGCATTGCCCGTCGCGTCTTGCTCGATCGCGATCAGACCGGGTACGCCGAAGCCTTCGACGTACGTGCGGCGAACCATGTGACCCGGCGATTTAGGAGCAACGAGCAGTACGTCGTTGTCTTTGCGCGCTTTGATTTGGCCGAAGTGAACGTTGAAGCCGTGGGAGAACATCAGCGCTGCGCCTTGTTTCAGGTTCGGCTCGATTTCTTCTTTGTAAACGCGGGCTTGCGTTTCGTCCGGCATCAGGATTTGTACGACGTCGGCCAGCTTAACGGCTTCGCCTACGGACAAAACTTCGAAACCGTCGTTTTTGGCTTTCTCGGCGGATTTGCCGGCGCGAAGGCCGATGATGACTTTCAGTCCGCTGTCGCGCAGGTTTTGCGCTTGCGCGTGACCTTGGGAACCGTAACCGATGACTGCGATCGTTTTGCCTTGCAGAACGCTTTGGTCTGCATCTTTTTCATAATACAATGTAACTGCCATTTGTAGATGAAGCCTCCTATATGTAACCTTGATCTTTTATCTAGTGATCGGTTTCAACCTGGTGAACATCGGCTGGATTAACTTGCGTTAGATCGGTATCATGAAACTCTTGCGATTGCGGCAGCTCTACTTCCAGCTTATCGATCGCATCGATTTGCGCTGTGCCGGAGGTCATTTTCAGATTCAGAACATGACCGCCGATTTTTTTATCGTCGCTTACGAAGTGCGCGTGGAAACCGGGAACGTTCAGCATAGCCGCATAGTTAGGCGTGTAGAAGACAACCAAGGTTCCGGTTACGTTTTGATACTCCCACACGGATTGTTTTTCCAGCACTTTGGGAAGCGTCGGGAATGGCTTATTCTGCTTGGGTTCGGAACGGACTTTCAGGTCGTTCAGCGTCCCGTGAACCTTGAAGGCATAGAAATTGTTTTTCTTTGTTATTTCGGCAGACAGGATTTTAGTCAGGCCCTCGAAATGATCAATTTGTCCCACTTCAATCGTTTTATCGTTTTGGAAATTCACCGTCGATACAAAGGGCGTTTTCTCCTTGTCGTCTACCTGGTAAAAATGCCCCTCGTTATCGAAACGATAGAATTTACCGTTCACCTGAGTCAGCTCGCCATTTACGCCATTAAAAGTTCCAAGCCCCGTATCTCCATGCTCAGCCACTTCGCGAAGCGTTTTATCCCCTTCGAATTGACCTTGCATCAGGGCATTAATCGTCGAGTATTGGTACAACGTATTTTGACTTACCTTCTCTTTTGCCTCTATGGCTTTTGCCACATCGACCTCTGCTGCAGCTTTAGCCGACTTGGCCGCGGCCACTTTGACTTCTGCAGCAGCGCTAGCCGCCTTAGCCTCTGCCAACTTGGCTTCTGCCGCTGCCTTGGCCTTCTCGGCTTCTGCCACGCCAACGTCGGCGGCGGCTTTCGTTGCCGGTTCGCTGCCGGAAGCAAACGCCGTGAGTGCCGCTGCCAGAAGAACCGCAAGCAAAGCAACGGATGATACGATCGTCTTCTTGTTGTTCATGATGCTCCTCCTAGAAAAGAATATTTATTTCTATTGATTCAGTAACTTTTACTAGTGTAGTTATATTATTTTTCGATTACAAATTACAAAACTACAACATTATCATAAATTTATTTATTATATGGAAAAATGCGCTTGGGAATATGAAAAAAAGCTAGCCCCGGTACATTACCGGAACCAGCCTAGCGGGTAGGGCTTTTTCTAACGGATGCACGACTTCGGCTTTGCTCATCCCGACGCGTGCTCCCCTAAACTCCGATAAATGAAAAAGACAAAGAGGACAGCAATAAAGCTGTCCTCTTCCCGTGTCTTTTCTTAACGAAGCGACTTGCCCTTCATCCTTCTGCTGCTTGCTTGCCGGTCCATTTTTCTTATTTCGCCATCGGCATGGTGCGAAGAATAACCGTTACGGCTTCCGCTCTCGTCGCTCCATTGGCCGGCTGGAACTTGCCTTGATAGCCTTCGATAATCCCTAAGCTTGCCGCCATGTGGATGGAAGCTTTCGACCAATCGGGCAGTTTGTTTTCGTCTTTGAAAACGATAGGACTTTGTTCGTTCTTGTCCAGTCGGAAAGCACGGACCAGCATCGTGATCATCTCGGCACGGTTAATGGGTTTGTTGGGAAGCAGCGTACCGTCTTCGTATCCCGTTACAATGCCCGCAGCGACGGCCGCGCCCAGACCCTCTTCGGCCCATGCCGGGATATCCTTGCGATCCGTGAACCCGCTCAGGTCGCGAACTTCGGTTAAGTCGAGCGCGCGAACGAGCATGGCGGAGAATTGCGCTCTTGTGAGCAGGGCATTCGGTTTCATGCTTCCGTCCGGATACCCGGTCAAAATGCCCATTTTGGCAGCCTCCGTAATTTCTGCGGCAGCCCAATGATTGTTTACGTCATACCAAGTCGGCATCGGCAGTTCCGGCTTTTGCTCGCCGTCCGCCAAATAAACGGCAAACTTGCCGATCTCCAACGTTGCGACCGTGATGGTTCCGTCTTTCGCATAGCCGCCAAGCTCAATCCATTGGTTACCGGTTTCATCCAACCGGAATACGGAAGCTCTTCCCCCGCCTAGCGACGACGAATCGAAGTGGATGGAAAGGGTGATGGCCTTGCTCAGCTTCCGGCCGGCATCCATCTCGATCGCGTACACGGGGCTCAGTAACTTATACGGCGCCGTGTTGGTTTCCGATTCCAGCTTCCGAAGCTTCAGTCCAAGTCCCTGACTCTCTTGCGGGATATCGACCGTCAATTCGTCGCCCAGCTTCATGGTTTCGCCTGCCGGTGCTGCCGGCGGCAGTATAACCGCGGGACCCGAAGTATCGGCTGCTTGCCGATGAACGGCGATCGTGTAGATCGTTCGATCCGCCGTTCCCGCTGACTTCGCTTCCAGCGTGATCAGATTGACGCCGGTTTGAAGCGCGATCGCTTCGCTTTCCTCCCCGCTTGCCAGCGTTCGCTCCCCGCCGTCCGGCAGGCCAATGACGATCGCCAGGCTTGCGTCCCGCGCAGCAGGACGGAACTTCAGCTCCGCGACGTTATTCGGCACCTCGACCGTATACTGAAGCCGGTCCGGCGCAAAGGCCGGCGACAAGCTTCCCGCGGACAGGCCGATATCGCTTAATGCCGCGCTTCGTTCGACGACAAGCCGGTATTCGCGCTTCGCTTGGCCATCCTCCGACGTCACCGCGATGATAATGGACGTTCCCTCGACGGCGGCGATCGGCATGCTCGCGGTTCCGCTCTTCACCTCGACCGGATCACCGTCCCCGGATCGCACCGAGATCGAGGCGCGTTCGTCGGCCGCGGCAGGCGTAACTTGAACAGTGTCGCTGCCTGCCGGCACGAGCAGCTTGTAATCGTAACGATCCTTCGCAAAAGCCGGCGATAATTGACCTGTCGTCAGCTGCAGGTCATTCAATTCGGCGGATACGCCCGACTTGCGAACGCGAACGGAAGCATGCGCCTCTCCTCCGATCGCGTTGGCCGCCGTAATCGTGGCCGTTCCTTCGCCTGCGGCCGTAACGTTGCCATCGGCATCGACCACGGCGACGTTCTCGTCGCTGGACGTCCAGCGCACCGAGCGGTCCACCGCGTTAAGCGGCTTGACCGTCGCGACAAGCTTGCTTCCGCTGCCGCCGAGCAGGAGATCGAGCTCGGACCGGTCCAGCGCGATCGCCTGAATCGGCATCGTATACACGATTCGCAAATAAGGCCGCTGCGAGACATCCGTGTAATCTTTGGTGCGGAACCGCTTCGTCCCGGTCATCTCGGGATTGCTCGCATCCGGGTAAGTAGTTCTCTTCAGCACGACGCCATAGTTGCTTGCCGGCGCATCGATCCATTGCTGAACGTCTGCCGGGAGATTAAACGCGTACCAGGCCGGATCGTCGTTTACGTTCACCGTGGCGCTAGGAGCGGACGCGAACGGATCCGTTCCGTTCGTAATATAATTCTCCCACGTCACCTCGCCGGGCTGACCCGGGGAGCCGTCGTTCGAATCGCCGCTGCCGCCGGAGCCTTCCGTCCAAGACGCATTGGCTCTGTGCGCGAAAATGTCGAACGGGCGGTTCGTGCTGCGTTGCGCGTAATGATACAGGTTCAAGCTAGCTTCGCTTACGATCGCCCCTTCCGGTATCGGCAGGTTGTCGAATCGAATCAGACCGTACTTCTGGTCGCTGGCGCTCTGATTGTAATAGCCGACTTCGATGCCATGCTGACCGCCAAGATTGTATTGATAGTATTTGTTGCCCGTCGATCCCGTTCCTTGGGAAAGCTGGGTATCCGCCGTGCCTGCGTAGCCGTCGACGCCTTGCTGCAGCGCGACGGCAGCCTTCGGCACCGTGACGTCATACGTTTTCATGATCGTGCCGCCGATCGAAACGGTCACGATAATCCGGTTATCGCCGATTTCGAGCGGGAACGAAGGACTTTGTTGTCCGCTTGCGATCTGCGTCGGCGGCTCTCCGTTGACCGACCACGCGATAACGGCATCCTCATCTTCCGCGATAGGCGTGATCGCCAGATGATTGTAAGCCTCCGGCACGGCAGCGGCATACGTCGTCGTCTCCGGTTGGAACGGCGTCGTGAATTCGCCCGCGCTTAACTGCAGCCCTTGCAACGCCCCTGTCGACTGTGCGCGGGTGACGGTTACCGTCATGGACGCCGTATGTCCGCCGTCCACGGTCGTTGCCGTAATTTCGGCGCTGCCTTTGCTGATCGCATGCACCGTGCCTGTACGATCGACGCGCGCCACGGCTTCGTTACTCGAGGTCCAGGTTACGTCGCGGTTCAGCGCGTAGTCCGGCAATACGGTCGCCTTAAGCATGGATTGCGCGCCGGCTTCCAGCATCAGCTCGGACGGCGCAATCGTGACGCCCGTTGCCGGAATCGTATAGGTGACTTCAAGCTTTGGGCGCCATTCCAGTACGTTATCGGACGAAGCGAATGCGTATGCGGTATCCTTGCCTTCCAACAGGAAGCCGAAGTTGGATTCCGGCTGCTCCATCCACCCCTTCGCAAGCCCGGTCATGTCGATCTCGTTCCAGCGATAAGGTTGTTTGTCGATCGAAGCCGTAACGGACGGTACGGCTTCATAAGCAGGGCGCGTCTCCCAAGTCGTCCAGTTCTGTCCTTCGGGAACCGCGCTTCCATTATCCCCCGTACCTTCACCCTCGTTCCAGTTCTCGGTTACCCGATGTACCGAGATGCCATTGGTAAGCGTTTCGTCCGAAGTACCTGCTTCGAGCAAATAAAGACCTAGCTTGGCCGAAACGATTTTAGCGCCTTTCGGAACGGACGACAGATCGAATCGCATCAATCCGTTCCGATGATCCTGGGTCGGAGGCAGGTCCGGCTTCACAGCGCTTCCGTCGGACAATTGGATTTCCGACATCTGGAGATACGAATCCCCGTGGTTTGCCGTGAAATTGAATCTGTACATCGTATAGGCCGTTTCGTTTCCGATATTCCGGTAGGTCTTGGTCATGAAACGCTCGGCGAACGACTGATCCGTCTTCGTGTCCAACACATCCCAATTCCGACCGTCGTTCGACCCCTCGAAGGTCCAGTTTTGCGGATCTCTAGCCGGCGTATCGTTCGCGGATGAGAGCGCATAACCGTTCACGGCAACGGGTTCTTTCATGGCGAACGATACGGTGGCTTGATTTTGAAACGCCAGCCATTTCGTCGAAAGCCCATAATCGATCAGATTGTCTTTACCCTCGGTATCTGGACTGGTGCCGGTTGCGGACACCGAAGCCACTTTGCCGCTGACGTTTCCGTTCATCATCGGCAGCACGGGCTGCTGCGGTCCGACTTTCAGCTGCAGGTTATGGCCGAAGTTGCGGATATTGGCGTCATTGGCCGGCAGCTCCACGATTTGCGTATCCGATGTCCCTGCATAACCGCCTGCTCCATTCCGCAAGACGGTCGTCTGCGTGACGCCGGAATGCGGATTGCCTTCTCTTGCCTCCAAATAATGAAGCAAGAGCGCCGTCGTATCCGTTTGGATCATGTTGATTCCGCGGTTCAGCAGCCATGGATACCCTGCGTTCGGATCCGACAGGAACGCATAATCGCCGTGTCGGCCTACCAACCCCGGAACGGAGAAAATCGTGTTGACCCACACTCTTGCGCCTGCCGCGCGAAGCTCGCTGATTAAATCAGGATTCACGATGGGAGCGTTGTCGTCGTTGAAGCTGATCTCGAAGGCATTGACCGTAAACGGCGTCGTGGCCGGATTCATGAAGTCGCGGGCCGTACCCGGATCGGATGTCAGCTGCATGAACAGCGGCTGCACGGCGGATTGATGGAATTTCGCCATCCAGGCTGCCGTCGAGGATTTGTCCGAGCCGGTTTTGTACAAGGCGTGATCCGTCGTATCGGTGCGGACCAGGATATCCCACATCGTGTCCCAATTCGCATTCTTGATATCCAGGTTGACCATAATATGGCCTCTTGCGACAGCCATCGCTTCTTCCAGCGTCGGAATGGTCTCGCATGGGTTGCTGATCGTGCCGTTGCTGTTGCGGAGACAAAGCTGCTTAATCTGAGCCAGCGTAAGGCTGCCCACGTTGCCGCTTCCGTTCGTCGTCCGGTTGACGCTGTCGTCATGCATGAGGACGGGAACGCCGTCGCTCGTCGTGCGAATATCCAGCTCGACCATGTCCACGCCTTCTTCAATGGACGCGCGGATAGAGTTCAGTCCGTTCTCCGGCATGCCGTTCAGCCAATTCCCCCGATGGGCGACAACCAGGACGCGGCCGTTCGGATCCAGGAAATCGCGGATAATCCGATCGCCTGTTCCGCCGGTTTCCCTATGCTTGATCAAGACGGTATACAAGCCGGACTTCCCAGGCTCCTCGGCATTTTGCGATTCGACCTTCACTGCGATCCGCGTGGTGTCCTGCTGCAGCGGGACAGCTTTGCTCAAGCTGCCGCTTGCAACCGTCTGCGGCTCCGCACCATCAGCCGATACCGTAATGACGGCATCCTGCTCGAAGGCCGTCGGGGTCAAATAGACCTCTTTCGTGTTCAGCGGCACCTCGAGCGTATAATCGTGCAGCTCGGATTTAAATCCGGGCACGATCGCCGCGCCCTTCACTTCAAGCCCGGAAAGGACGCCCTTCATGTTCAGCTCCGTCACGGTAACTTGGACCGTATCCGAGTAGGACGTACCGTTGCCTGTCGCGGTCACCTGAATCTCCGTCGTTCCCGGACTTACGGGCGTCACCGTCCCGGCGGCATCGACGACCGCTACCGACGCGTCGCTCGAAGTCCATGCAAGCGCTCCGTCCAGGCGGGCGTTAAGCGGTCTCGGGAAAGCGATGTCCGCAAGATCGACCGGCGCTTGTCCGGCGACCAGTTGGATCGGCTCGCTTACCATGCGGATACCCGTAAGCGGCATCTCGTAATTCACCGTCAGTTTGGGTCGAATGCTGGAATTGGCATGCTGCGCCGAAGCAAAATCCTTCGTCGAAGGCTTCGTTTCGGCATCGCTCGAACTATCGGGTTCCTTCAGAATGACGCCATTATTCGCTTCGCTGCCGCTGACCCATTTTTGAGCCAACTCGGTTAAGGTCCAACCGTACCACTCGCCAGGCGCAGTGCCGACAACCTTGGAGTCGAGCAGAACGGTCTCGTCGAAGTTCGGTTTCGTCCCCCAGACGACGCCCGGCGCTCCAACCGTTCCATCGTAGCCCGTTCCCGTTCCCTCTTCCCATGCGCTCGTAATTTCGTAAAGGTTCATCGTCTTGTCGGATTTCGGTCCGTTGTTGCGAACGCGCATATCCACCAGATTCAGATCCATTCGCGCGTCCTTCACGTAAGCCTCTCTCGGGATCGACGATAGATCGAATTGGAAGAGTCCCCACTTGCGGTCCGCCATTAATGGGTCGTAATAACCAATTTCCACAGCCTCATGAGCACCGGTATTTTTGCTTCCATGACGCCCCTCGCTGACGTGAGCGTCTTTCTGTCCGCCATAATCAGTGCTCTGCTGAAGGACTACGGCCGTCTTCGTGACTTGAATGGAATAACGGGTGCTCGACTGACCGTCTTCGGATTTTACGTTGACCGAGATCAGATTACGGCCGATCTCCAGCGGCAGGGATGAGCTTGCCGACCCGTTTGCCACCGGGATGTCCGCATCGCCGTTGATCGATACCGAGATGCTCGCATCCGCATTGGAAGCTATCGGAGTCAACGATAGCGCGTTAACCGTATCTGCGACATTCGCGGTATAGGAAGTATGCGTAGATTGAAAGGCCGGGGAAAGCGAACCCGAGCTGACGGAAAGCGAAGTAAGGAACGGCTCTTCCTCCGATGCTGCGAGGATACGAGCCGGGAATAAGGCCGCTAACGCCGACCATAAGAGGAGAAGCGTCATCACCCCGGCAAGCAACCGCTGACATGAATCGTTTTTACAAGCATTCATCGTTCATATTCCTCCACATTCGTAAGTGATAAACGCGTACTCCCTTGGTGAATAACCTCTCGGTGTCCGTTCATTGCGATTTTTTGGCTTTACGTCACGCTGTATGTATGTATCTGTGTATGTATCCAACCGTTACGCATGCGGGCTGATGTTCGAGCAATCCTGGATGATGGCCTACACTCCGCACCGACTTCCTCGTCCGGACAGTTCCCTCCTTATTTTTTTCTACGATTTAACTATGAAAGAATGGCAGTGAAACGACAATGAGGTAACGTTGCCAAGATGTTGATTATTTTGCGTAACGGTCAGCAAGAAACGCCTGTCCACGGGATACCGCGTATCACGAGTGTAGCGCATGATTATTTTCAACGATTCAATGACTTATGAATAAATGATCAATTGGGAGAAAAACGCCACCGTATCCGAGGGATTGTGCAAGCAGAGGACGCTAATCGCTCGGCACCGGATGGCGCACCGAACAAGAAAAAACCTTGAGCGGCACAAAGCCGATCAAGGTTCTCTCCGGTAACTACGTGTAGGGATTTCCGTCGGCAGCAGCTGGCTGCGCTCCCGGATTATGCATGCTGATCTAGCAAGTGGTATGTAGGGCTATTTCATTGCCGCTATCGCGCGCTCCCAGTTGTCCGTCGTGTTTCCGGCCAGCTCGGCGATGAATCGCTTGAGCGCCATGCGATCCGGCGTTCCCGCGGTGCCGCCGGACTCCGTCACCGACAAGGCTCCGCATGCATTGCCGTAGAGTAAACACTCTTCCGTCTCTTTTCCGGTCAGAAATCCATAGATGTAGCCCGCGTTAAAGGAATCGCCCGCGCCTGTCGTGTCGACGACGAGCACGTTGAAACCGGAACGGAATTTCGTTTGCCCGTTGACGGTCGCAACCGCGCCGGCCGAGCCGAGCTTGACGATGAAATGCTTGCTGTACGCGGATAATTCGGCAATGACAGCCTCTAAATCCGAACAGGCCGTATAATGCTGGGCCTCCACCTCGTTCATGAAGAACACGTCCACTTCGCCCATCAATTCATAGATCCCCCGGAACCATTCGCCGGTATCGTCCCAGCCTACATCGAGCGAGGCGGTCGCGCCTTGGGCCTTGATAGCCCGAACCGTTTCCAGGAATTCCGCATGATTCTCTCTGCCCCGGTAACCGGTCAAATGCACGTGACGCGCCAATGCCACGCTCTCCATGTCCAACAGGCTCATGCTAAGCTCCGCGTTCGACCCCGGATAGGTGATAAAGGAACGATCGTGTTCCGGATTAATGGCGATGGAAATGCCGGTGCTGATGCTGCTGCCGCGAATCATTCTGGTATCGATTTCATATTCGATGAATTGATCCCGCACATACTGTCCGAACCCATCCGTGCCGAGAATGCCGTTAAACGCGAGCTTAAGCCCCAGCTTTGCCAGCGCCAAGCTGAATAAAGCCGCCCCGCCGCCTACGTGTATCTTCATGCTTTGAACGAGGACTTCTTGTCCCGGCGCCGGCAATTCGTCGCAGCCGGCAATGACCAAATCGATGTTCGCGTCTCCGATTACAATGGCATCGTATTTTTTCATGGCTGCCTCATTTCCGTCGCGTAGTGAAAAGGCGTGACCTGCGGTCGTTATCATTAAGTAATTCGCGCCCTGCAGCTCTCGCGCGCGACCAAGCGATGATCGAGGATGATATCTCCGGTCGGCACTTCGCCGGATTCGACTTGGTGCAGCAGCGTTCGCATCGTGACTTTGCCCATCTCGTGGATGGGCTGTTCCATGGACGTCAGCGTTGGACGCGTGATCTCGGTTAGCTGACTCCCGTCAAAGCCCACGACCGAGATATCCGCAGGCACGGAAAGGTCGTTGTCGCGGATGCAGTTCATTGCGCCGACGGCCATGTCGTCGCTGACCGCAAACACCGCCGTCGGCGGCCGACCGGTCCGCAACAGTTCTTTCATCTGCTCATAGCCGCTCTGCACTTTATAATCGCCGAATCGGATATGCTCGTCAACGATTCGGATTCCTTTGTCCGTAAGCGCGCTGCGGTAGCCGCCGTAGCGGTTTTGGCCGGACGTAACGTCCCGCATGTCCCCGCCGATGAACCCGATCGCTTCATGCCCGAGCTCGATCAAATACGCCGTCGCATCGTACGCGGCTCGATAATCGTCGACGATGACGGATACGAATTGCTGATCCATCGGCTTGACGCTGGAAAAAATAACGGGAATCTTCATCTTATGGATGAGGCCGCGAATCTCCTCGTTGATTTTCTCGTGCATGATGATGATGCCTTCCACGCGCATCTCTTGAAACACGGACAGATATTTGTACTCTTTATCGATATCTTCGCTGATGTTGCAGACCAACAGCGTATAGTTTTTTTCGCTCGCCGCTTCTTCGATGCTGCTCAGAATGGTCGAATAGAAGCTGGAGGTGATATCGGGAATAATCACGCCGATGAGGTTGGTTTTATTGCGCACCAAACTGCGAGCAATATGGCTTGGAGAATATCCCAATTCATCGATCGCGAGATTCACTTTATGCTTGAGATCGTCCTTGACATATTTCTCGCCGTTCAACACGCGGGAAACGGTCGTAACCGAAACGCCCGCCAGGCGTGCCACGTCTTTTATTTTTGGCTGCATCCGACTCACCCTCTTCATTAGGTTTCCAACCGATAACAGGCAGAACCTGCGGTGGTTGTTGTCGCGTTGGCATGTATCCGTTCCCGATCCTCGTCTGCCGATCTTCCGATTGCGGATTATTCTTTCATAGAACCGATCATAATGCCTTTGGCAAAATACCGCTGCACGAAAGGATAGATGATGATGATCGGCGCGACGACGACGATGATCGTGGCCATTTTGAGCGAATTGCCGGTTATTTGGATTTTATCGAGCAGCTCGTATCTGGTCGTGCCCGCGGCTTGATTCAGCGTGTCGCGCATCGCTTCCGCGCTCGTCAGCATTTCCTGCAGCAGCGTCGACAGCGGGCGAAGGCTGGCTTTGCGGACGAAGAACGCGCCGGTGAACCAATCGTTCCAGTGGCCGACGGCATTGAACAACCCGATGACCGCGATGACGGGGCGGCTTAGCGGCATAATGACGCGCATGAAGATCGCGAAGTCGTTATAGCCGTCGATGCGTGCGGATTCTTCCAAACTCGGATGAATTTGCTGGAAGAAGGTGCGAATGATGATGATGTTCCATGCGCTGTACAAGCTCGGGATGACATACACCCAGATGTTGTTCGTCAGATGAATCGACTTCAGCAGCATATAGTACGGGATAATCCCTCCGCCGAACAGCATGGTGAAGAAGATAAGCATCATAAAAAACTTCCCGCCCGGGATCGTCTTGCTCTTCAGCGCGTAAGCGGCCATCGCCGTCATGAATACGCTGGAGATCGTGCCGACAACGGTACGGAATAGGGAAATGCCGAACGCGGACGCGATGTTCGACGCCTCGAACACTTTATTGAAGTTCTCCATCGACCAGATGCGAGGCCAAAAGTAAATGCCGCCTCTTTCCGCGTCTTTGCCGGGATTGAACGCGAGCGCAAAGATGTTGAGGAAAGGAAGAATAATCGATAAGCACAACAGGACGATCAGCGTATAATTGACAATTCGGATGATGCGCTCACCCGTGCTTTGCTTATAAAACTCATTCATGGCTTTCTCCCTCCTCCTGCCCCTTCGATGATCGGCATTCCGATCGCGGATTCGCCAAACGGCAAGGCGGCTTATCCGGGCTGCAGATAATACCGCCTGACCATCCGGCATCGGACCGCTAATCACGGTCTTGAATCGCGGCTGTTAATCGCGACTGCCGAGCATGCTGCTTCGACGCGTTGGGCTACAGCTTCACTTTCGTTTTCGGATCGGCATTTTTCTCCTCGAGCAGCTTCAAGTAATTATCCAAGCCGGCAGCTTCCATCTGCTTCAAGGCATTATCCAAAATCTTCTTCGCGGCGTCGGAACTCTTCGCATAGTACGCCTGAATTAAGCTGTCGTTATAGTTATCGAATGCCGCTTTCAAATCCGTGCCCCGGTCGAACTCCCCGATAAACGATGTCGGCGTGTACGCATCGGATACGACGCCTTCCTTGACTTTCTTATCGAAATCCCAGAACGTCGCGATTTTCTCCACGGCCGGGAATAAGCCCGAGTTTGCGTTATCGCCGTAGTTGTCCTCGCCGAAATCCGCTTTATTGTCGTTGTCCGTGCTGCCGAGAATATCGCCCCAGTTGTTGCCGACGCCCCCAAAACCGAGTTTTTTCGCTTCATTCGGATCTTTTGACTTCAAATCGACGACCTCTTGCTTGACGATCGGATTGCCTTTGTCGTCGAGCGTGTAGTCGCGGCCTTCCAAGCCGTATTTCCAAAGCAGCTTGCCTTCGCGGCTTGCGAGGAAGTCGGCGAATTTGACGATCTCTTCCGGTTTCTTCGTCGTTGTCGGAATCGCCCATGCGGAGTAGCCGGATTTGTAGGAAATTTGCATTTGATACGGACCATCGACTTGGTTGATCGGACCGAGCGGAACATAATGCATGTCTTGGTTGTAATCCTGGTAGCTGTGCGTATCGGCAATAATCGCCCACGAGCCGTTCAAGGCGCCTTCCGTCGAGCGGCTTTCGTCCATGGTGAAGAACTCCGGATGAATCAGTTTTTCATTCAGCAGCTTTTGCACGTATTCCACTTTCTTCATCGCGTAATCCGTTTGGGCTTCATGCAGGACTTTGCCGTCCTTCGTTTGTTTGATCCGTTGGTCGTCCGCGCCCCACTCCAGATCGTTGAACAACGCGCCTACTTCCTTGCCGCCCCAATAGGACGGACCGATCGGCATGACCGGACTGCCGTTGTTGTCTTTGAAATTACCGGCTTTGATCTTCTTGGCAAGCTCGTATAGCTGATCCGTCGATGTGATCGTGCGCGGATCGATGCCGAGCGCGTCCACGATATCTTTGCGGATGTAAGGACCGCCGACGCCTTTCCAAGTAACCTGGCCGCCTGTGCGCTGGATGTTCATATGCGCAAAATACGCGGCGCCTTGGAACTCCGGACGGAACATGACGCCGAACTTGGTATCGATCGGCAGGTAATCGTCCTGTAAATATTTGCTGTACACTTTCGAATCTTTGAAGAACGGCGCCAAATCGGTAAACATGCCTTCGCGGGCCGCTTTCAGCACGACCGGCATCTCGGGACGGCCGCTGTTGTTAAGGTAGAAAGCTACGAAATCCGGCAAATCGTTGGCCGCAAGACCCGCAATCAAGCCGTCGATGGAATGTTCGGCTTTCATGATTTCGATTTCGAAGTCGATGCCGGTCATTTCTTTGATTTTCGCTTTGATGTCGGGGTTCATCTCTTCGGTGTAATCGTCGGTTCCCATGAACACGAGCCCTTTGATCTTGCGGTCCGCGATCCATGTCGCCGGTTTACCTTCAGGTGCATTCGTAGCAGCGGCATTCGCAGCGGCGGCATTGCCGCTCTCGGCATCCTTGTCCGATCCGCTATTGCCGTTATTGTTGGAGCACCCTGCGATCAACATCGTTACCAGTACAGGAATCGCTAACAACTTCATCCATTTTCTGCTCATGCGTTTTCCCCTTTACGTGTTTTATGAATACGTCCGTCGACGTTTTCACCGTTGGATAAATGCAATTCCGTTGCGGGCTTGAATGTCGTCATTATGGTAGCGTTACCATAATGACGTGTCGGATACTTTGCGCGAAACCCGGTTGGCGATGACGACCAAGATCAGGCCGATTAATCCTTGCAGCATGCCGACGGCGGTTGCATAGCCGTATTGACCGCCCTGCAAGCCGACGCGAATGATGTAGGTATCCAGAATATCGGAGAGCTGCATGTTGCCCGGCGTGCGCAGCAAGTACAGTTGGTCGAAGCCGGCGGACAAAATGTTGCCGAGCGAGAGGATAAACAAGATGACGACGGTCGGCATGATGGAAGGCAGCGTGATGCTCCATATCTCCCTGAACTTGCCGGCGCCATCGATCTTGGCCGCTTCGTACATATCGGGGTTCACGCCTGATATCGCTGCCATATAGATGATCGAATCCCAGCCGATCGACTTCCATAGATGACTGCCGAACATGATTTGGTAGAAGTACTTCGGATCCATCATGAAGAAGGTGCTTCCGTCGCCGCCCATATTGGTTATGACTTGGTTGAGCAGGCCCGTATCCGGCGCAAGCACCCGTTGAACCAAGCCGACAACGATGACCCAGGAAAGGAAATGCGGCAAGTAGAGAACGCTCTGCGAGATGTTTTTGAACCATTTGTTGCGGACCTCGTTGAACATTAACGCCAGCACGATCGGAAACGGCAAGTAGAGGAACAGCTTCATGCTGCTGATAATAAGGGTATTCTCGATCAAATCCCTGCTCTGGTACGAATTGAAGAAGGTTTTGAAATAATCGAAGCCGACCCAAGGGCTTCCGAGAATCCCTTCATTGAACTTATATTCCTTAAAGGCTAGCAGCAGGCCGCCCATCGGAATATACGAAAAAACGATGAAGAATGCGAGGCAAGGCAATAGCATGAGGTACAAGTAACGATGTTGCATAATGCTTTTCCGCAGGGCAGTGCCGCTTTTTCTTGCTTTCGGATGCGGAGCTGTCGATTGCGCCATGTGTCGGAAATCACCTTCTCTTCGTAGAAATGGCCGTGCAATTGCCGTTACGTCATCCCTGGTAACGATTCCAGATTTTAAATAAAATTTACTTTTCCTAATCAAACTGGAAAAGTAAACACTTACATGGCAAGATTATAGCAACTCTTCCAGCAGAAAGCTAGACGTTTTATGCAGCTTCAATAATATTTAATATTGCCCCGCTCTGCGCGTCATGCGTTCGGAAAATTCGCGATATCGCGCTAGACGATCCTCTCCTTCAGCATATGGCTGAGCCCGGAAATTAAAACAGCGACATCCAGGGACGAGAAAAAGTCCTGGACTGTCGCTGGATTGTTGAACTAACGTTTCCCTTTAGCTTAACGAAAAGGGAACACAGCCGAAATGAATGATCACCGTCAATGATACTGTCCTGTTATGCGTTCATTCGAATCTTTTAATAATTTGGCGAGTAGTACAATTTGCCCTGCATGGTATCCGTAATGAGCGGCAACTTGTACAAGAAGTCGGCTGATTACTCTCACTTCATAGGTTTCATCTTCTGAAGCGTTAACCCGAAGCATTCTGTTCCAATCCTCCAAGTCATAACGAATTATGACTTCCCTTCTTAAATCCTCCTCAGTCAAAACTGATAATATCTTTGCTGATTCGGACCGAGTCCTCAAAAGAAGACTTCTCAATTCATCCCTCGACAGGCCACCTTCAGAATTAAATTCTTGAGAGCGTTCCCGAATGAAAGGTTTGTTTCCAATCGCACTTATGAGGTTCTGATATTCGTTTCCTGCCAAATGTAAGCACAGGTTTCCAATGCTGTTCATGGAAGGCTTCATTTTTTCCCAAACCGTATCATCATCAAGTTGATTCAAGCTCTTTAGGATTCGATCAAGCTGCTTGTCCATGTCTTCAAGTACGTTCTTTGTCAGGTCTAACACGAAAATTCCCCTCTGCCATGTAATTTGCAGCCGATCGTTCCGAGGCCGGCTGCCGTCATATTATACTTGAGCTATCGTGTCCCGTTAGCACTCCTGATGACTCGTCATTCATCAGCCAAACTTCTCTTTCGTACTGAACTTCTGCAAATACTGTTTTCGCTCCGATATATACGTTTCCTTGTAGTTGCCACCAGTAAGATCGCCTACAACTTTTCTCCAAAAGGAAGTGGCCGGTGTATTGTTCTCCATTTGCGCCACAACCCAGTCAGCCCGATACCGGTCAATAACCGCTTTGACAGCCGCGCGCCCCACACCTGTCCGACGGTATTTTTGAAGAATCATAAAATCATAAATTACATGCGTGGGGTCGGATTCCACGTCCATATTTTCTAATAATACAAGTACAAATCCAGCGATTACATCAGAAACTGTAATCAAGTACGGATGCCATCTGCCATCACCCTCCCAATAAAAATCGATTGCGACAGTGTAGATTCCATCCCGGCCTACGTCACGCTGCGTGTACTGGCTGAATTCATGCTCATACAATTGATACAAATTGGCAAGCACTGCTTTATCCTCGACACTGACTGGTACAAGTTTAATGTCCATGGCAACTCCTCGTTTTGTTATTATAAGTGGACACCAATGGCAATTTTTCAATTGTGTATTTAACATCGGTTATTAATAATCCAACTCAACATGCATTTCGGGGTTTAAATCCCAAAAAGTCTATTCAATGTTTATTATACATACCAACAGGTCTACTTTATAAAAATCCCCTCCGACAAATGGGTTGTCTGCCCAGTACCTAAGAGCAATTGGAACAAGATATTTCCAACTGAAACCTTGTCCAATCATAATTCTTAAATCTTCAACAGAGAAGTCCATTAATGGTTTTATTCGCAAATCATGACTCCGAACAACAAGGTTTGAGTCATATTAAACTGCCCGTTAGCTAAACAGAGGCAGCCGATCGATCGAATTAGCTGCCTCAAGTTTGTTGTGCTATCTCTCGAACTCGTTAGCTTGGTTATATAACTATTTTTTTATCTGTTCTATGAAGCCATACTTCCTCGATATTTCCGATTTTGCCGGTCATAGTGCTCAAAAACGTTGTCGATGAAGTCGGATCTCATCGTACAGGCGATCACGATGATCAACTTATACGTCATCCCCAAACGGCGCGGGTTGAAGCTTGGCCTTGCGCCGGTTCCACAATGTATTTTCCCTGATTTTGTACAAGTTGTTTTCGAGAACCTTTCGGTACAGCTTCAGAACCGAGTCCGTCAAGATGATGTCGGAATAGCGGGTCCTGGCATAACGCCGAAGCCTTCGGGACGTGGGTAGCCGCTTGCGGTTCTTGACCTTCTCCGCCATGTCGGTGGTCGTGCGGCACAGCAGTTGCGGCATGCCCTTAAGCACCTCGGCGACGCCGCCTTTCTTGAAACCGAGCACGGGCGTGCCACTTGCCATCGATTCGACGAGGACAAGACCGAAAGGTTCATCCCATGTCGAGGTGAACAAGACGAAGCTGGCGTTGGCAAGCAGCTCGCGTTTGCGGTCACCGCCGACGATGCCGACATATCGGATTCTTTTGCCCAGATGCGGCTTGATTTTGGCGTTATAATATTTCTTGTCATTCAGTGTCCCTGCTATGATGAGTCGCTTGCCCGTTTTCTTGGCGACCTTGATGGCCAGGTGAACGCCCTTTTTCTTGATCAGTCTCCCTAGGAAAAGCATGTAGTTCTTCTTGGCGGTCCTGAATGTGTAATCGTCCATACGGATACCATTGTGGACGGCGTAACCTCTTCGTTTCCCGTATTTGCGCAGGATGAATTTACTAACGTAGACCGGAATCTGTACACGTCTATTGATTCCTTTGGAATGCGACTGGCCGATGGTCGGAATCGGCGGATTCGCCTTAGCGACGATGCCATAATGGTCATGTATGATGTCCACGTCGGGTGGGAGGTTGTTAATGATGAAGTCGAGCTGTTCTATTGGATCGTTTGATTCGTATTCGAACGTTCGGGTCGCGTTCGAGCTCGACCCTTTCTTGGCAAACAGAAACACCTCATGTCCTCGTTTGACTAATTCTTCCGTCAGATAATGAACCTCGCGCTGCGTGCCCCCGTAATCCTTCGGCGGGACAGGAATCGTATTCGTCGAGATTAGAGCAATTCTCAAATGTCCCCCAGCTCCTTAGGTGAGTGTCTTCCATAGGCATTCTTTGTAGAATATGAGCGGGCTCCCGAGCAGGGCACGGCGCATTCGTAAGCTTAAGCAATTAGGCTCCGATATATTAGATGGATGAGTAAACAAAGTCTTAGAACGCTGTTATGTTATGGAACTAAACTGCCCGTTAGTTGAGCCAAACGGGGAGAAGCTGCATCGTTTTATCGTGCCTCTATTGACTTAGAGCACGCTCTAAGATGTAAACTTACTCTATGGAAAAATATTTAAGCATTCAAGCTGTTTCTAACCTTACTGACATCACCATACACACCTTGCGTTACTATGAGAAAAATGGTCTGATTCATGCGATAACTAGGGGTTCGAACGGTCGCCGCCAATATTCTGCAAACGATCTAGCATGGATTCGGTTTTTGGTAAGGCTTCGAATGACAGGAATGACCATTCGGCAAATGCAACAGATCGCTGACTTGAGAAGACAAGGTTCCGCTACAACCAAAGAAAGGAGAATTCTGTTGGAAGCCCACAAGAAAAAGTTAGCGGAACAGATCGAGAGACTTCAAGAACATGATGAAGTCATCAACGAAAAAATAGAGATTTACCGTCAATGGGAATTAGAAAACCGATAACTGGAGGTAGCTGAGCAATGAACCCATCATATGAAAACGGAATAAAACTGTTTCAAGAAACTGATGAAGCAGGTATTCAGGGAGTCATTACTGGTTTAAGTGACGTATCCCCACACATCAGTAGATACATTATTGAATTTTTCGGGCAACTTTTCAGTAATCCCGTACTAAACTATCACCAAAGAGAAATGATCGTGATCTCTGCGTTAATTTCATTAGGCGATACTCCAAATCAACTCAAATGGCACATGAACTTCGGTTTAAAAGTTGGGATCACGCCGAACGAAATTATAGAAATTGCTACCCATTGCATTCCCTTTTGCGGCTTTCCTCGTGCTTTAAATGCCGTTGGCGTTGCAAAACAACTTTTTGCTGAACAAAATATCGAAGTAAACATCGAGGACGAGCTTCTACAAAATATAGGAGAACGGCGAGAACGAGGCTTGGCAAAACTTCAGGAAATCGATGGCAAACATGGCGAAGAGGTTGTAGATTCACTTGCGGCTATTTCTCCTCTGTTAGCTGAACAAATCATCGAATTTTCGTTTGGCGAAATCTACAGTCGCCCAGGATTGAATCCTAGACAACGTCAACTCGTCACGTTAGGAGCCTTAACTGCTCAAGGTGGGTGCGAGCCGCAGTTGCATGTTCATCTCAATGCCGCAATTCGTGTAGGTCTAACGAGACAAGAAGCGATTGAGGCGTTACTACAATGCTCCCCTTACACGGGATTCCCTAAAGTGTTGAACGCTATAAAAGTCGCGAAAGAGATCTTCTTACCGCATTAACAGTTGAATTTGATTGGACTGCCACGTGAAGGAAATAAACCGAGCATGGTTTTCCGGGTTACTCTCGAATGAATAATGAAAGTCCGTCCTCCCTATAGTCCCTTGCTGTTATGGTCTTGTCTGGAGAGGATATTTACCCCTCGTACGTGCGGTTCTGCTATGTGGCTGTGGCAGAAAAAAAGCCGCGGGGCGATCCCGCGGCCGTAAATCTTCATAACTGTTCAGATTTGATGCTTACATATAAGAAAACCTTCCTAGTCGGACTATAATCATTATTCGTATGTCCTTTAACTCTCCACTCTGCAGCGTGACCTGCGGGCACTTCGATAGCACTGTACTCGGCACCATCCGGGTGCTCTGTCTTAGGGCCGCAAGATCGGTTATCATCATCCATAGTCGCCAGACAAAGGTCATAATTTTCCCCTTTCGGAGAAACCGTGGAGACATTAACGACCCCTTGATAGCCGTTAGGGGCGGCCCATGATCCGCTCAACTCTTGGCCAGGCGACGAAACGTACCCGTAATACAACAACAATTCATAATTGTATCGGCCGTCTGAATAGGTTTTGGAATCGGAAAGCTGAAAAGTACCGGGAACCGAATATGCGGGGGTAGTGACCTTCACTTCTTTTTTCAAGCTTTGGTTGCCATCAGCATCGACGGCGACCAGTGAAAATTGGTAATTCCGCTCTGGAGACAGCCCCTTCAGTTCATAACTGGTCTCGTCCCCGTTCAGGGCAGCCAGCGTGGTCGTTCCCTGATATAACAGGTACTTGGCAATGCCCTCGTCATCCTTGGCCGGCATCCAATTCAGCCTTGCGCTATTATAGGTCAGATCGGTAACTGTCAGCACGTCGCCTTGCGGCTACTGCGGCGTTTCAGGAAAGGAATGCCAACCTTGAAGTTGTACGGGGGTATATCGGTTTGTCGTTGTTCCGTCGCCGAGCTGACCATCGCCATTCCTTCCCCACGCCCAAACGGTTCCGTCGCTTTTGACCGCCATGTTACTGCCAGAACCTGCCCCGATGACGGACACCGAACCGAGATCGTTTACTTGAACGGGGGAAGAACTGCCAGTCGTGCTGTCATGACCCAGTATGCCGGCTCCCCGCGCCCAAACGGTTCCGTCGTTTTTGAGCGCCAAATTATGGGAAGAGCTCGCAGCGATAGCGGACACCGAACCGAGATCGGTTACCTGAACGGGAGTATTACGGGTTGTTGTGCTTCCATCGCCCAGTTGGCCGGAATGATTATATCCCCACGCCAAGAGGGTTCCGTCGCTTTTAAGCGCTAGGCTATGGAGCTGACCCGCAGCAACGTCGACCACCGAGTCGAGACCCTGTACTTGAACAGGAGAAGAACGGTAGGGGGTTTGGTAGGGTCCATCGTAGATGATCGAACCGCCGGGTACCCCGTTTTGGCCATTTTCATTGCTTCCCCACGCCCAGACGGTTCCGTCGCTTTTAAGCGCCAGGCTATGGAGAAAACCCGCCGCGACGGCTACCACCGAATCGAGACCCTGTACTTGAACAGGAGTAGTACGATCTGTTCTGCTTCCATCGCCCAGTTGACCGTGGACATTCCATCCCCACGCCCATACCGTCCCATCGCTTTTTACCGCTAAATTATGATCATACCCTAAAGCAATGGCGACCACGGAGCTAAGATTGGTTACCTGAATGGGAGAGTCATAGATGCTGCCCGGCTGATCTTTTCCATTGCCCAGTTGACCCCTGCCATTGTTCCCCCCCCACGCCCAGACGGTTCCGTCGCTTTTGAGTGCCAAACTATGCGAATCACCCGCCGAGATGGCGACAACCGAATCGAGGCCCGGCACTCGAACAGGGGTATAGCCGTCTGTCATACTTTCATAGCCCAGTTGGCCATATTCATTGTCTCCCCATGTCCAAACCGTTCCGTCTTGTTCTAGAGCGAGAGTATGCTCCGTAATAGTCCCTCCTCCTTCAATCATCGTCACATCCGATTTCGAACTTTCTGCCGCCGCCGCGGAATCGGACTCCATGGCGAATGCCTGTAAGGGCAGAAGCAGCGTCAGCAGCAGAAATCCACAAACCAAACACATAAACGGTCGTCTCATTCATCTTCACTCCCATCATGATTTACGACCTTAAATCCACCATACTTCCAAGGTCTGTAAATGTACTCACTGCACTATATAATAGAAAGACAAAAGCATTAGATAGGTTATAGCCGTTATGCTGAGGGAAAGCGATAATAAGAAAAAGAGGGCAGCTAATCGGCTGCCTTCTTAATAAAAATGGAGCAGCTGCCACTGGCAAACTGCTCCAAGATGTGTTGAACTATCGTACCCGCTAGTTTAATCTTCTTGTTGGCAGAAACTACGACAATGTATGCCTGACTTGGTGTTTTATTAATGTCTTCTCAGTGCAAAAGAACAACTTAATAAAAGGCCTAAAATAGCGAATACTACAGCGAAGTATGCCAACGCGCCATAATGATGTTCGTCAACATTAAGATTTAATACCAACCACAGTACTAACATAAATAAACCAGTGATACTTAGATGAATACCTAACAAAATAATATTGAATGGTTTAAACCATAGTGCAAACCAATTCGCCAAAAATACGATCAATAAAACAATAGGCAAAGTAAGAACAAGGCTGGGAATCATACTCACGGTTAGTTATTACACTCCTTAGGGATTCATTCGATGCACTTCTCGCGGCTGCCCTTAGAGATTGTGCTATCTACCCGTTACTTTAACGATTACCGTATCTTAGATTATCTTGTTTCATCACCGTTTCAGCCCCGACTTCAAATGAGGCATATAATCGGAATGGACGCCTACCTCTGTTCTTATTCTCAAACCATTCCTTGGATAATAGTGCAAAATCTCCCTCGTTCAAATAACGTGCTGCCGCTATACTATCGTTTCCCGTTAACCCAACAATTCTTTTTAATCTATTTATCTGCAAATAAACTCTTCATTTCCTCTGGAACTATTTTCACATCCTCGATTTCAACTT
This sequence comes from Paenibacillus sp. J22P277, assembly GCF_059383675.1. Lineage (NCBI taxonomy): Bacteria > Bacillati > Bacillota > Bacilli > Caryophanales > Paenibacillaceae > Paenibacillus > Paenibacillus sp. J22P277. The sequence goes on along the minus strand of NZ_JBXENS010000005.1, from coordinate 29,642 downwards.
GTCCATTTTCATTCGGTGGAGTCAGTCTGACCAGAAGCATATTTCCGTTATCAAACCTTACCAATTCGTAATTATTGAAGAGTGTGCTAGTGGAGGATAGGGTTTTCAACCCCTCAAAATCAGATTTCGGCACACTATTAGCCCTTCCCTCAGAAAACAACTGAGTAAAGCGCGTGTAATCTTGACGATCAATGGAGGTTTTCATCAAGAGAGTGGTATGCACTGGGTTATCGGGCTTCACTTCACTTTCTGAACAACCTAAAAGAAGTCCGAGAAAAGAACATATTATAATCAGTCTTTTCATGTGATCGCCTCCCTTATGTGGCTGAGTTCAACTATCGACCCTTTAGTTGAACAACAATTTATTTTATAGTAAATCATATGGTAACTCGCCCAGATCAATACGTGCCTCTTTACGGGAATTGATATGGAGCTATTTAAGGCGGTTGTAGCGGTGTCTTTATTCAGCTATCGTCTCCCGTTAGTTGAGCATTAATGAGAATACCTCTTGCCACTTTACATTTTTGTAACCGATTCTTCTGTAAAAATCATGAGCTTCCTTCCTATGTTCTCCAGACCTTAAACGTACCTCTTGGTAGTCTTTTGTTTTTGCCCATTCTTCACATTTCCTCATTAATCGTTCTCCGATGCCTTTTCGACGGTGATTCTCATCAACCACCAAACCGCCGATTTCAGCAAAAGCATGGGATTCGATTAAATGTCTACCATGAACATGAACCCAGCCGGTTATCTCGAAATTCTCCTCCATGACATAAACCGCGTTATCCTCGTCTGTCAGTAGCCTTTCAAGCCGATTCAATACTTCAGCTTCCGAAACAATATAGCCGAGTTGTGATGATAATTTTGAAATCTTTGCCGAATCAGTAATTTTCGCTTCTCTTACTAACATGATATCAAGCCTACCTTCCACAAAGAATGCTGTATTAGCTTCGGATTGCTCCCTGTCTGATCGAGCTATCGTATCCGTTAGTTCATAAGAAAGCCTCATGGGTACTCCGATTAATACTTCTTTAATGTTCTCGATGGTGATAAAATCGTGTTTCCGCAGGATTTCAATAGCCATTAAATCTGTATCTTCATAGTGTTCCAATGTTAGTGCGATTTCCTGTAAACATGAAGACAATTGAGTTACTTGTTCGGGAGACAGTTATTATACATTTGATCCATAGCACCGCCGCTTTCATAAACTTGGTTCGAATTTATGGCAAACAGTCACTTAAGTAACTTTAACACATATTGGAATTAACCTGCCCATTAGCACAACGAAGACAGCCAATCGTTCAGAGGTCGGCTGCCGTCGTGTCATGATTGCACTATCGTACCCGTTAGTTGAGCCAAACAGGGAGCAGCTGGCGACCGCGCTTCTTACAAAAACTATACTATTCCATGATTTTCCATTTACAATGCTATGTTATTGTAATGTAATTACGAACAGAAAAATGTTCACAATCAAAATGAGGAGGGTTTTTATGAAAACTCACACCAATCGCGTAAAAATCGCAGCGCTTTTTTTGTCAGGATCGTTTATGTTAGGCGCACTCGGTTTACCGGCATCTGCTGCGAACGTACAGCAACCCGCACAGTACGAAAAAAGCTACGAAATCACCAATCCTTATGAAAATACAGAAACAGCTAATATCTGGTCGCCAAGGGCAAGTAACCCTGCCTTTGCTCAGCCAGGTCAATCTTTCGATGTTGAGGTTAGATCTCCAGTAGCTTTATCCACTACCGGATGGACCGCTGAATTGCAGAATGACCTGAGATCATGGAATACTACAGTTACTGTCAAAACGGGGAAAGTTTACTACGGCGGCGAGGATGGCTATATTTTTACGGTTACCGTTCCTGAGGATATTTCTCCTGAGCTTTTCACCCTAGTACTTAAAAACAGCAGCAATGATACGCTTGCCTCCAGTCGTTCCATAAAGGTAGAGCAGAATTTAGAGCAGGACTTTTATATTTTACACACATCTGACGAGCACGTTATGAGGGTAGATGCAATAAAGTCAAGCGGAAAGTCTCATGCTACCGGCGGCAACGGAAGCTTTGATCAGATAAACTGGGCTGCTTCTGTTATCAATATCATTAATCCCCGCATGGTCCTCCACACCGGTGACAATATCCAGTTTTATCATGAAGCAAATCTTCATAACGGAATAGACGAACCTACCTGGGCAGGAAACCTTACCGGACCTCAAATGCTCAGCGGCTATATGCAAGCCAAATCAAATTATACTGCGCCCACAGTTATGGTCGGCGGAAACCATGATACAGGCTACAGCGACTATAAGGATTCCGCGAGATGGACCGGCATTTATGAAAGCATTGTGGGTGCGACTGCGTTTTCAATACGTATGGGATCATTCTATCTGTTAGCAAGCGAGTGGACCCAAGATGGGCATTTACAATATTCAAAAGATGCATTCAACAACAGCTTTAACGATCCAACCATAAAATATCGTCTATGGGCCTCCCACTTCTATGGTAATGAAGGCAGTCAAACCCTTGACTATAAATATACGATCCCTACGGCTGACAAACCAAGTGATCTTGCACTTGTAGGTCATAACCACACAGCTAAGAAATTGCAAACCACTCCCTTCCCCGTATTTTCCGCAAGCGCCGGACAAAATTATGAAGAGCATGGTTTTTACAATTTCGAAAAGCAGGCCGACGGGTCCTGGGTATCCCCGCAGGCAAGCCAATCATCAATGGTTATGGGTGTTGACAGGTTCAGGATGTACAATATGAGCGAAACTGCAGACACCTCCGTTCCAACGACCTATGAGCCTACCGAATTTGCTGTTACAGAGTCCTTTGCCAACGCAAATGACGGAACAAAAAATCAAAACAGCGTGGTCGTAACCAATCATATAAAACAAAACTTCTATGACGGCAGGGTGCGTTTCCTTATGCCTAGAGGCGAATATTCTGTAGAAGGGGGTACAATTCTATCCCAATACAACTATGATACAGACAAAACTGCCGTTTTAGTTAAAATCGATATAAAGGAAGCTACAACAGAACCATCCAGCTTAGAAGTTACGATTAACAAAACCATTCCCATCACAAGCGTTGAGAACGGCAACAAGCAGGCGAATGTGAATTTTGATATCCGTTCCGCTAACGGGAAAGGATATGTTGTGTATCTCTCTGATAGCGGGAATAAGGGAACCTATGCCCCGTACAGCGATGTGAACTATAATGCAAAGGGAGCGCACATCAAAGGTTTGGAAAACAAGAGCTATTACGCATACATTATGTATGTTGAGGGTAAAAATATCATCGAAAAAAGCGAGCCGGTCCTGTTAAATCCGGGGAAATAATCCGTATAAATATTCAAGGCTACCGACAAAATGATATGCTCCCCTTTAAGTAGACAGGTTTAATAAATAAACCGCTACTTGAAGGGGAGCATATCAAAATCGGTAGCCTTTCGTCGTTGTGCTATCGTACCCGTTAGTTGAACGTAGTTGTATTTTACTTACATAATGATTTTTGTCTAGGATTCAAATAACTGATTAAGCATCTTTTCCTTATGATTTATCAATTCTTTCATAATCACGAAATGATCTGTTTCCTCCAAAGAACGGATTTCTATACCATCTGGTTTCAGATTGTAAATAATCGAATCTGGATATGCCATAAGAATCGGGGAATGAGTTGATATAATAAACTGGGAGTTTTGTTGAACCAATTCATGTATTCGAGTAAGCATCGCCATTTGGCGCAAACTTTCCACCGTAAGAATCCTTAATTGGACGCCCGTCGCCCGAACTATCCAGATCGTCAATATTTGTAGCAAGATTATAATAACTTTCAGCTCTAAAAAAGAAACCATCTTTGGGACGATGAGGACTTTTTATCAACTGAATGTATTCATATAATCGACGGCAGCCGATCGAATCACACCGACCGCACGGTTCGTGAAGAGCACCGCTTCGGTCGGTTCGGCATCCGTACTTCATTATGCTGCTATTTGCTTAGACTCCTCGGCAAGCCCTCCCATTAATTCATCATCAATCTCTAAAGTCCGTAATAAATTAATCCTATAAGCATCGGTAGAAATCTATCGTGTCCAGCATTCCGGCGCTCCTTCCTCCCGTTACACCTCATTAGGCTATACATAGTGGTCTCTACATTAGAGAATTCAAATGGGAGGGAAGCACCTATCTTATTTACAAGAAACCGTCAAAAAACACCGCTTGAAACGATCCGCGAGGAATTGAAGAAACGCATAAAACACTCCCCAGACATCTCGAATGAGTTAACTCTTTCAGAGAAAAAGCTTTTAGACGAAATCAGTCGGATTACCCAGGACCTTAACCTGAATAACGTGACTAGAACCAAAGCATACCTGGCCTTCTATCTCCGTCACCCTGAAATCCATTGGGCATTCTTAGGTCATATGGTATCGCGAAATGGCGGCTGGAATATGACCGATCTACAGGGAGAATTGCTTACTAAACTGCTCTCGGAAAAGGAGCGGGACTTGTTTTTCCGCTTTTTAGAACGCGGCAACTGGCTGATTTTCCAAGATGTATACCCGCAACTTCTGCTATATGAAGAGAGTTTAAAGAAAAAAAAGCCCCTGTTTTATTTACTGCCTCAACTGAAGGTTTCTATTTTCATGGAAGCGATCTGGAACAATTTTTGGAGAGCCCGGGATACGCATATTCATTGTATAGGATTAGTCATTAACGAACAAAGTTACTTGGAAAAAAGGGTCATTCAAAACCCCTATTATCAACATGAAGTCTTTAATAAAAATAAATTTCACCTTCAGGATTTGCTGTCACTCAATCAAATTCTTTTTCCTGCTGAAGGTAAGCAGTTAAAGGGGCAGACGCTATACCGATTCCAGTCTCTCCATGAGCGAATTTTATTCGGAAAAAAGCTCTATGCCGTTTTGTTTAAGAATCAGGATTTTAATAGGGAGGCCTTGGAATGGGCAACACGCAATCCGCACACGGGATCCAGGAAGGATTACTGGCCGCATCTATTCAACAGCGTCAATGAAGGCGTGCCGGGAATTACCTACCCTTTAAGGTTAAAATCGTGCCAAATTCACGACGATGCAAAAAGATTTTACAGTCCCAAATTGGAGGTTGCTTGGAAAAATGCAAACCAGCCGGAAGCCGAACCGGGAGATTGGTTTGAAGATATACGTGTCGTGGATTATTTAGAAGATGACATAGAAAGGATGGACGGAGAGATTAAGAACGAATATTGTAAAACATTGGAACGACTCGAAATTGCCGCGCTTGCCAAAAAAGCGATTCACTTTTTGGAATAAAGACAGGACTAGATCAGAGACCGCTCGGACAATGAGATTGTGCGTTCTATTCGATTTTGACTTTGAACGGTAGCTGACAAAGTACGGGATATGAGTTTATGGTTTTTTTAGAAATCGTTAAGAGCCAATTTACCCGCTTGAATTATAATTCATTTAGAAAAGCGGGAAGATTGAGGTGTAGGTTCGAATGACGAAGCAAAAAAGAAGCTGGTGGATCTTATTCATTGTCTCACTTGGGGTGATGATCCCTTTTATGTTACCTTATTTAACCTTTGATCCCGCCAAAGCTCGCGTGGATACAACTCCGAATAGCATCCAATATCCAATCTTGGTGACGCATATCATTTTTGCTTTCATAGCTCTAGTAACCGGCTTTTTGCAATTTATTGCGCGTATTCGTATTCAGAACCCCAAAACACATCGTTTATTGGGCAGCGTTTATGTAACGAGTGTATTTATAAGCGGATTATTGGCTCTGGTGGTTGTATTCTATATCGAAAATTTCACAAAATCTCTGGCTTTTCTTACATTAACGATTGTCTGGTTGATCACATGTTGGAATGGTTATCGCTCCGCTGTAAAAAGACGCTTTAAGGAACATCGAATTTGGATGATACGCAGCTTTGGGGTGACTTTGGTGGCCGTAAGCGCGCGGGTACTTGTACCGTTGTGCCTTCTCTCTTATTATATTTTAAACGGTTTGACCCTCCCCGGAGGAAGAGAGCGAATGGTTGAAGAGGTGTTAAACGTGAATGTTTGGGTTGGTCTTGTGTTGAACTTCATTATTGTCGAATGGATCATTCTCAAAAAAGACCGTCAATAGCGGCATGAGGGTCAGGGGCATCACCATAAGTTTCGCTTGAATCATATTGATAAAGCTGCATGAAATTCCGAAATACCGTTTTATCACTTTAGATGTTCAAATGTCGGTGATCAACGAAATTCCTTTTGTAATCCGCATTCGACTATCCTGCAAAAAATCGCGTGTCCAATCGTCTGGTTGACTTAAATCCCAGCTTCGGTGCATACCGACGAATACGATAATTTCTCGTAGTCTAAGGAAAAGTCCAAGCTGATCCTTCCAGCCGTCAGGCATTTTACGCCCAGTCTCTGTATAACCTAGCTCGAAATGTTTAATGAAAAGTTCGTACTGCACCTTCCGTTCGGACTTCGAATCCTCCCCGAATACATACAGTAAGTAATAGAGTTGGATAGCAATGTCTTCGGCATACCAACTGTACTGGCATTCGTCGAAGTCGAAGAGCGTTATTCCCCCTGATTCATCAACGGTGAAATTTCCTACATTGATATCCCCGTGAATCAAGCCGAAATTATCAGCAGTAACAGGCAGACTAGCCAATTGTGCTTTAAGTTCATCAAGGGCAAGAAGAATGAACTGATGCTCTGACGGTATATAGTTATTGGCCCGCAAGAGATATTCATTACACTCCCATGTGTGTCTTTTGGCCATTGGTTTGTAACGCTTCGAGAGTTCATGAAGACGTCCGGTCATTCGTCCGCATTGTTCATAAAGTATAGCGTTTCCTAGGCATTCTGGGTATCCGATTTTATGACCGCGTGCGTGTTTGAAGGAGGTCACATAGAAATCCATCTTACTTCCTTGTATTCGTTCGAAGTCTTTTCCATCAACCGAAAATATAGGATCTGAAACCGACAGCCCATTCTCCGAAAGATAACGAATCCATTCTATTTCAGCAGCAAGTCCTTCCGGCGTGCGAAGAATGCTCGGAGTGAAACGGAGAATATATTTCAGTTCATCGCGGCTGTAGGAATAAATAAAGTTTTGAAAGCCTCCAATGAAAGCCAGATCTTCAGAGCTGACGCCAAACCTCGCTGCGCCTTCTACAGCATGTTCGTCCAGGAACATTTGTTTTATTTTGGGGTCCATGAGTTCTCCTTGGTAATTGTGTCGTGATTGAACAATCGAATAAACTATTCCCAAACTCCGGTTGTTACCTCAATTAAAAAAATGAATTCTTGGTGACAGTGAATGCCTCACTTGCGAGAAATCTCAATTCCATTCCAATCTTACTAACCCGGCTTCGGCACACCTTATTCTTAGCCGTCCTTTGCAGCTTGCGGCGTTCCGGCAGCAAAAAAATGAAGGCGTTTTACGAGAAGAAGATCGCTGAAGGCAAGCCCTACAAAGTCGTCATGATTGCCTGCGTGAACAAGCTACTGCACTGGGTATTCGCGTTGCTTAAGCGCAAAGAAACCCTCATCGATTTGGATTTGGCCTAAGCAACCAACACAAGAAAAACCTTCCAACGTCATTTCGGAGGGTTATTTATCTTGCTCAAATTCTAGTATAGCAGTATTTTTTCAAGCTTCTAATGAAAAATGCAGACAAGATATTAGCTGGTTTAGCGTAATGAAGATCGGGTTGATATTTCTAGAATTGCCTAGGACGGACCGAGGGCCGAGTGGCCCGAAGCGTGAATGTGGTGTTAGATACGCCGATCGTGCTGGCAGCTTCATCAAAGATGTTTATTATACTATCGTATCTATTAGCTTAATAAGTCCTGGTGAAACCTAATCATGATTAAGTTATTGAATTCTATAGTTTTCTTGCTTTGACTACAAAAGGTACAGGAGTCATCTTTGCTTTTTTCACAAAATCGCCGACCCGAATCTCACCCAAGTTGGGATGTCCACTCCGGATGCGATGCGGGTTATCCAAGACTTCTGGACCACGGTCTACCAGTCAATCGAAGACGAACACCGATGCAACCTTGTGCCGCTCATCAAAGAGTGGCGGAACCGGCCGCTGCAGAGTGTCATGCAGTCATTTTCATGGACGCGATTCACTTCAAGGTAAAGCAAGACGGTGTCATCGTGAACAAGGCCGCCTATATGGTCATTGGCAACGATCTCGACGGGAACAAGGATGTGCTCGGCTTCGGTTTGAGGAGGTTTGGGGCAACAAGCCCGCTCATCGTCCTTTCCTGCATATTTCTCAGTTGCAATTAAACTCAATGATAATGTTATAGTTGCATGGACCGATACTAGAAATATGGTTCAAAATATATATTTTTCCAGCTGATTGGAGCAAAGATTCCATAAAGGAAATAACAAACGAAACGCCTGAATCGGTATATATTCTTGTCGTTAATCGAATCGCTACATATTCTTAAATACCGACATTAAGCAATTGGTTTAATAGACAGTAGTGCAGCAGCAAAAAACAACAAGCGCGGAAGAAACGCGGACACTTGTCCCGCTCTCTTCTGTGCTTGTTGGTCGTCTACTTATTTAATTGCCTGCACTCAACCGCAGCCGTGCCGCCACCGGATAATGATCCGAAGGGAACCTGCCGTCGATGCGGCGCCGGTCGATCTCGGCGGAGAGAACAGTAATCTCCGGTGTCACGAAAATATAATCAATCGTCTCGCCCTCCGTATTGCCGGAAAAATTCGGATTGGCGGACGTGCCTACGGGTCCGTCTATCACCGCGTATGCATCCCGCATATCCACGAAGCCGTCTGCGATAGGTGCCTCCCCGCGCATGATGCGGACCACGATCTCTCCAGGCGTCGAATTGAAATCGCCCATAAGGATGACGGGTAATTGCTTCCGTTCGCGCATTTCCTGGATCCGGCTCCAAATCAGCTTGATCCCCATTTCCTTCGCTAGCGCGCCTTTGTGATCCAGATGCGTATTGAACACGACGAATTCGGTTCCGTCCGCGAGATACTTCATATGTGCCCACGTGCATACGCGGGGCAGCGAAGTGTCCCAGCTCTTGCTGGCCGCCACTTCGGGCCGCTCCGACAACCAGAAGGTGCCGTGCTCAAGCAGCCCCACGTCTTCCTTCTTATAGAAGATCGCGCAGTGCTCGTCCTCGCTGCCTCCCCGGCGTCCCTCGCCGACCCAGGCGTACTCATCCAGCTGCAGCTCGTCCAGCATATTGGTGCGCATTTCCTGCGTGCCGACGATCGCCGGCTCATGGTCCCGAATCATTCGGGTCGCCTGGCCGCTACGGTAAACCCAGTCGTTGTCGCCGTCGCTTGACGTACTCGTCCGCAGGTTGTAGGTCATGACTGTCATTTCCATTTGCATCTCTTCCCCTTTCCTCATTCGCATCTATTTTAGTCTGCAATCATCCGCTGCTTCAGCGCCTGAATCTGTTCGGGCTCAAGCCCGGTCGACCTCAAGTAATTCTCAGCATCCCCGTACGCCGACTTCAAGTGATTCAGCAGCACGATCATATTGTCCGGCGGGCTCCCGAGATGAACCTCGTATGCTTCCGGACTCACTGCCGGCGGACGGTCTTGGCGCAGCTCGTCCATCAAGGGAACGAGACATCCAGCCGTCAGCGCATAATCCTCCGCAATGGTCGCATGCGGAACACCTGCTAACTCCAGCAGCAGCGCCGCTATGAGGCCTGTGCGATCCTTGCCCACCTTGCAGTGAAACAACGCCGCACCGTTCTCGGTGGTGTCGGCCAGCACCGCGAATACGCGTCGTATCGGCTCCTTAGCCCCTTCAAGCAGATCGATATATTGCTCTCCCAAGCCGCGCCCATAATCGCCTTGACTTGCAAGCACGAGACTGATGTTATGATAGGTCGCATCTCTTGAATCGGAGAATACATCCCGCTGCAGAGCCAGCTCACTGCTGTACCTGAGGTCGATGACCGTACTGATCCCTCGATTCACGAGGTCCTGCCGGCTTCCCTCGCTCAGCGCGTGCAGGTTGTCCGCCCGGTAGAGCAACCCCCAGCGGGTCATCCTGCCGTCCTTCGTCTCGTAACCGCCGAGATCCCTTACATTGTAGGCGCCTTCCAGCTGAAGAACGCGTTGTTGATTTGCCGTATGAGTATTCATATATGATAGCCGCCTTTATCTCGAAATTAGTGCGGCGCCTCTCAAGCGCCGTCTGTCTCGATGACCAGCCCGTCATACGCAACGACGACCTGGTGACCGGAGCGGTCGAATTCCACCTGCATCTCGTCGTGCAGCAGATGATGAGCAGTGTTAATATGCGTCGCCCATATCCGCGTATGTTCATGCACAAATCCGATCTCCTTCATGCGCTCCAGCATCAATGCATAGTTGGGGATATCCAGATGGGAGTCCGCATACTTCGGATACCCTTCGCGATTGCCGAATGTGCACTCCATAATGAGCAGATCCACCGACTTTCCTTCCAGAAACCGCCACGTCTCCTCCCTGTACCAGCCGGTATCCGAAGCATACAGCAGTTTCCTGCCATCCGGCAGCGTGATCAGATAATTGATCGCCAGCTCGCTCCGGCTCATGCCATAATGATTGCCGGGAACCGTCGTCACCTTCAGCCGTCCAGCATCATAGCTTTCAAAATAACGAAGCGGGTGAATAATGAACTTGCCGTCCCAATTCGACCGGCCGGGCGTCACGTCGAGACCGTACACGGCGAGCATCTTTGCGCTCCACTCGGCTGCCGGCTCGCTCAGGTAAATATGCAGCGGACGATTGTTGTGTTCGATGCGGTTCAGCTTGGACATGATTTCCCCAACGTCGAAATGATCCTTATGCGTATGGGTGATCAGCAGATGCTCCAGGTCGTACACATCCAGTCCGAGCTTGATCGTCTGATAGAAAATATCCGGGCTAAAATCGATCTGGTGCTGCGCATCGATGCGAAATGAGGTTCGGCTGCGAATATTGCGTCCGCCTGCCTCCCGGATTCGGGTGCATAGCGCGCAGCGGCAAAAGTAAGACGGTACGCCTTCAGCCGCACCAGTTCCCAGAAACGTCATGTTCATCCGCTCGGTCCTCCCTCTTACGGCATCGCGGGCCGCCTGCCCGATCAAAGCAGCAGGCGGCCCGGCAAGGCCTTATTTGGCGAAACGGTCTTGATACGCTTCGTTTATTTCCGTACTAATCTGCTGGTACTTGGAATCCGCCTTCAATTCATTCATATACTTGTCCCATGCCTCGATCGGCTGTTTGCCCATGATGACCTGGATTTTCAAGTCTTGAATTTTCTTCATATATTCCGGTCCCACTTCATTGTACGTTGGGCTCTGCAAACCGACGGCAGGACTGCCGATGCTGTACTGGGCGCGGTCATCGATCAGCTTCTGCATATCCGCATACTGCTGGCAGGTAACGAACGCGCCCGCCGCAGGCACGCGGCCATATTTGTCGTACCCGTTGAAGATTTGTCCGATGTCGCCGAAGTTGTCAAGCTGCTTCTGCGGCAAATCCACGTATCCGCATTCCGCTTCCTTGATGTGGACGCCGAGCAAGCCTTTCTTCAGCATCAAACCGTCCGGAGAACCGCCGTAGTCAAGCATGGCGAGTATCGCCTTCAATTTCTCTTCGGAAACGGTCTTCTTCGGAATGACGAGCGCTCCGGCCATACCCGTACCCTTGATCGACATCTTCGCGCCGTTCGGACTGGTCATATAGAGCGGCGACATCAATTGCGCGTCAGGCGCGACCTTCACCAGATCGACCCCGATGTTGTTGATATTGTTCAGCGTGTTGTTGAAGATACCCGCCTTGTTCGATTTCAGCTGGTCCTCGTGCTGCGACGTCTTCATAATGGCAAAATCCTTCGGGATCAATCCTTCGGTAAACGCCTTGTTCAGGTAAACCAGCATATCGCGGGTGCCTGGCAGCAGGTCGGTATCTTCGAGCTTGTCGCCGTCAAGCTTCCATTTGCCATTGGAGTTATTGAACAGGTTTTGGAAAATAACAAAGTTGCCCATCGCATCCGAATCGACGCTTCCCGTAAAGCCGTACGTATCCTTCTGCCCGTCGCCGTCCGGGTCCTTCTCGGTGAAAGCCTTCATGACGTTGAATAAATCGTCCAGCGTCTGCGGAACCGGCAATCCGAGCTTGTCCAGCCAGTCTTGTCGGATAATCGGGAAGCTGTCGCCGTCAAGCGCGCGCACGCGCGGAATCATGTAGTTCTTGCCCTTGACCTTCGTATTGTTCCAGATGTCCTCCGGATACGCCGCCAGATTCGGGTAGTCCTTGATGTAAGGCGTAATATCCCAGAAGGCGCCCTGCTCCATCATCGTGAGTACGTTTGGAGTGAAGGGATCCGTCAGTACCATCAGGTCCGGAATATCGCCGGAAGCCAGCGTAACGTTCGCTTTCTCCTCGTAATTGTTGCTGGAAATAAGGGTCACGTCCATTTTCATGTTCGTACGCTTCTCGTATTCCTTCTTGATCACGTTGTCGTCGGCGAAAGGCTCAGGTTGATAGTAAGGCGACATGACCGTGATTTCCGTGACCTTGTCCTCGGCGGCGCCTGAAGCGGTGTTTTCCGAAGGAGCATTGTCCGAAGCCGTGGTACCTGAAGCATTGGCGTTTGAAGCCGCGTCATTTTCGGCTTCCTTGCCGCAGCCTGCCACCAGAAGCACAAACGCCAGAAGCGGAAGCAGCCATTTCATTCCTATCGATTTCATGAACATCCTCCTCGTTATCGTCTCATCTATAATAAAAGGGTTGCCGGCAGGCTACTCCTTCACGGAGCCCAGCATGACGCCTTTGGTAAAATGCTTCTGCAAGAAAGGATATACGAACAGAATCGGCACGGTCGCCACGATGACAGCGGCCATCTTCAGCATTTCCGGAGGCATCCGCTTCTCCATGCTTAGATCGGACCCGTCGCCTCCCAGTGCCGTGGACGAATCGATCAGCATGTTCTGCAGCAGCACCTGCAGCGGATATTTGCTGGCATCGTTAATGTACAGCACCGCGTTAAAAAACGTGTTCCAGTAGCCCACCGCGTAAAACAAGCCGACCGCGGCGATAGACGGCATCGACAGCGGAAGAATGATTCTTGCCCATACGCCGATGTCGGAGCTGCCGTCGATTTTCGCCGCCTCCTCCAGACTTGCAGGCACGCTGTCAAAGAATCCTTTCATCAGAAAGATGTACCAGCCGCTCGTGAGCGAAGGAACGATGAGCGACCATAGGCTGTTTATCATTCCCACATCCCGCACGAGCAAATATTGCGGAATGATGCCCGGATTCAGCAGCGTCGTCAGCAAGACCAGCAGCAGGAGCGCTTTCCTGCCCGGCATCCGCTTGCGAGACAGCGCATAGGCGAACGATGCCGTCACGATAAGGCTGCACGCCGTTCCTGCCGTCGCGAGAAACGCGCTGACACCCGCCGCCCGGACAAACGAGCTGGTCGAGAGCAGATACCGGTAAGATTCGAGCGTCCATTTCTCCGGGAACAGAATCAGGCCGCCGCGGTAATACTGCTCCGGGGTGACGAAGGAAATGACGAAGACGTAGTAAATCGGGAACAGCGTAACCGCAGCCATCACGGCAAGCACGATCAGATTGCCGACATTGAACACTCTGCCCCCCCATTGTTCTTTCATCTTAATACACGCCCTCCTCCCCGAAACGTTTGGACAAGCTGTTGGCGATGAGTACCAGAATGAATCCGATCACGGACTTAAACATCCCGACAGCCGACGTGAAGCTGTACTGGCTCTGCTGGATGCCCAGCCGGTAGACATAGGTGTCGAAGACATCCGCCACATTGGCGACGGCACCGTTGGCCATCAGGTACACCTGCTCGAAGCCGACGTCCATCATATGGCCCATCCGCAGGATGAACAGCACGACGATCACGCCCCGGATCGCGGGCAGCGTAATGTGCCATGCCTGCCGCAGCCGGCCCGCGCCGTCGATTCTCGCCGCCTCGTACAGTCTCGAATCGACTCCGGCGATCGCCGCGAGGAAGATGATCGTGCCCCAGCCCGCTTCCTTCCAGATGGATTGAGCCGTCAGCATGATCCAGAACAGCTTGGGATTGGTCAGAAAGTCGACCGGCTGCATGCCCGCAGCTGCGATCAGCTTGTTGACCACGCCCTCCGAGCCGAGCAGCAGGAAGCACAAGCCGGCGATAATGACCCACGATAGAAAATGAGGCAGGTACACGATTGACTGCACGATCCGTTTGAACGCGACATTACGCACTTCATTAAGCAGCAGTGATAAGATGATAGGCAGCGGGAAGAAGAAGATCAGGCTGAGCAGGTTGATACCCAGCGTATTCCGGAACAGCACGATAAAATCCGAATTCTCGAAAAACCGCCGGAAATGCTCCAGCCCCACCCAATCGCTATGCATCAGTCCCATATATGGCGAGTAATCCATAAAAGCGATGATCAAGCCCCACAGCGGCACGTACTTGAATAGAATCATGAAGGCCACGCCCGGTAGCGCGAGCAAGATCAGCTGCTTGTCGCGCATGATTCGGCCGAAGGCCTTTTTCCGTCTCGTCCTGCTTTGTTCGACTTCCCCGGCTGCATTCGGGATTGTTTTTGAATCGTTGATTGCACCTCTCCTCCTTTCACAAGGTTGATTGTAAGCAGCGGCCCGATTTCCAACAAGGAGACATATTTTCTCTCTTGTCCGCTGGCCGAAAAGCCTCTCGTAATACGGAATTGGCCCCGTTTTTCGCCTTTACAATCCCGAAAGAATATTTGTCCCATCGCCGGAAAGCCGGGATCGGAGCGGCATTTAGCTGCCGTCGCGCTCCCGCCGCAGCATGGACTCAGCAAAAACAAAAAGACTGCAGGCTGTCGCCCGCAGTCTACTATTGTGCTCCGATTACGATTGCCCTAATGCCCCGCGGTACTGGCCGGGTGTCTTGCCTTCGTATTTTTTGAAGATGCGCGTAAAATATGACGGCTGGTAGCCTACTTGCTCGGCGATGTCGTGGATCTTGCTGTCGGTCTCCCGCAGGAGCTCCTTCGCCTTGTCCAGGCGGACTTTGGTCAAGTAATCGATAAAATTCATGCCCGTAATCTGCTTGAAGCCGAGGCTCAGCTTCTTCATATAGGTGCCCTGAAGGTCAGCGCATGACTCCAGCGTGATGTCCGTCATATACTCGCGATGAATGACCGTGATGACCTGCTCCACCAACTGCTTCAGCTTGATGCCCTGCGTTTCCTCGACCCAGCGCATATACGGCTCGATCAGCCTCGACCGGCACCATGACAGCACTTCGCCGACATGTCGCAGCCCGGCAAGCTCCTCGTACAGATTGCCGACGCCATAGATCTCATGAAGATTGCAGCCCGATTGAATCAGCGTATAATGGATGCTGCCCAGCAGCTGATGCATCCCTTGCAGCACGTAAAATTCCTTAGTGGAATTCTGGTGAAGCTCCGCGATGAACGATTCGATCAAACGCATCGTTTCTTCGGTGCCACTCGTGCGCAGCGCCTGCAAAATCTCCTTCTCGGCCGTTACCGGATACGTGAAACCGTCATAATCGATTTCCGTCCAGCCGTCCAGATCGATAATCTGATTGACTGCCTCCAAGTCGCGGAATCGGTGTGCCTTCCTCGCCTGTGCATACAGATCCGGAATCAACTTCAGCTGATCGGTAAGCTTTCCCGCGCCGATTGTCACGTTCACCTTCAGCATTGTGTACAGGTAATGGATGATCTCCTCGGAAAGCTGCAGCAGCTTTACCTTCAGCTGCTCCTTGTTCCCGTCCCCCTCAAAGGTTAGGAAGACGCCAAGCGACATGCCTTGGAAGTTGACCACGCTCACATCCTGACCCCGGCTGCGCAACAGCTCTTCAACGATATTGGCCGCGGCAAAGGTGATCGACTGCTTGTCCCCGCCCGAGAAGCCGCTTTCCTGCCCGGGCAGGTCGAACAGCTCGATGGTCGTAAACGAGAAGCTCTTGTTCTCGACCTCCCAGCCGTACGATTCCATCCGTTCCCGAATTTCCTGTTCCGACATGGCATAATAGTGACCCGCCACGAACTGAATCAGAAACGCGTTGCGAAGCGCCGGCAAGCTGTTCTCGAACCGCTCCTGGAACTCCCGACTCTCGTACGTCAAATGCCGCCACTGCTTCTCGATAAATGCAAGCTCGTCCCGGCTGTCGTGCGGTGCCGCACCGCTCCGCTTACTGCGAAGTAACCCCACAAGCCTGCTGATCGGGCGATACAGCTGGTTGGTCGCGACCCAGGATAACAGGAAGGCGATGACCAGTCCAGCGAAGCTGGCCGCGAGCAGCAGCCGGGACAGAAGGATGGTCGGCCGGCTCAGCAGACTGAGCGGCGTCGCCGTCACGAATTTCAAGCCTGCCTTCGGCATCTCGTACTGCCCGACCGCGTACGTCTGACCGTCCCAGTCGAACCTGAACGACGATGCCCCGGTGGTCTTGCCCTTCGCCATGTCCTCCCGCAATGCGGAGGCAAGCGGACTGGCAATTGCCGCACCGTTTGCAACCCAATCCATCTGATCGTTCAAAATAAACGCCGCACCCGAATTCTCGGGATTTAAGACACGCAGCAGGCTGTTCATTTCTTCCGGATCCAGGTCGATGATGAACGCGCCATACGGATTCGCGCTAATCACCGGCAACTTATGGATAAGCGTCATCGACGTCAGCGGGGCATCCCGGTTCGAAGTGACGCCGAACTTCCAGTAGAACCCCTCGCCGGAATCCAGCAGAGCAGCATACTTATCCCGATCCTGCCGATTCACAATGGCCCTTGCGCCTTCATCGGGGGAAATGAGCGTATCGTCCCGTTTATCGTACAGCTGCACCCGCTTGATAATCCGGTCGGCGGAGTTGAGGCGCGTAAGCAGCTCGAACATATTTTGCGCCAGGCGAAAATTATCGTGATACGATTCTTGATTCAGCTGATTTTGGAACAAGTCCTGCTGCGCATATTGATTTACGATGATTTCCACCTGCGCGAATTGCTCCTTCAGTTGATCCGCTGTCTGAATCAGCCGCAGCTGATGCGTATAATCGACTTCCCGCTCGATTTGCTTCGAGCTGATCAAATACGTGCTGAAGGCAATGAGCGCCATCGGCACGCTGGAGATGAACAGCACGATCGCCAGATTTTTGCGAAAAAGCCGTCCGCGTTCAGTTCGTTTCCCCACGCGTAACCTTCGACTCGAAAACCAAGATTTGATAGCTGCCGCCTCCATTTACCGATCATTGGCGCGCAATTCGTGCTTAGTCGTCATTTCTGTTAATCCAGATTGAACTGGCATGGTTGATCCGACAATTGTTGCGATTCCAGGCAAGCCAAAGAACGGGATAAGCGTAACGCTTCCCGTTGGTAGGATAGCAGTCGAATGTTAACGTAGTGTCAGCCAATTACGAAGGTACTGCAAATCAACTTCGGATTCGACAACTACCAAAGTAGTCCTCTTTAAATCAGATTCATTGAAAGAGCTGCGCAGTACCTCTGCTACAACAACTGCCGGCTTCCCGCTGTCAGATGATGCGCTTTAAAGTCTAGGGAGGGTCCGTTTCTCAACAAATTGCCTCGGCGAGCAGCCGAAATGCCTTTTGAATAATTGATAAAACTGGGCTGGACTGGTAAACCCTACTTTGCAGCTAATTTCAGTTACAGACCACGCCTCTGTTAGCAAGAACTGCTCTGCTCGTTTCATTCGGCGCATCTGGACGTAGGACGTAAACGTCATACCCATTCCCTTTTTAAATAACTTGGCAAAATAGCTGCTATTATAGTTCAACTTGTTGCTTATATCCGCAATTTGGAAATAACTATCTAATTGTTGTTCGATATAGACAAGTGCAGGACGCAATTTCTCCGCTATCCGTGGATCCATCGGTTTTATGATGTGGGCATCATCAATCTGAATAAACGTGTACATGAGCTTTTTCAAGCTAGCATTTATAGAGAGCTCGTAACCCCGCTGTCGTATCGTCATATCGAGCAGCATCTCATGGATTAGTTGGTGAATGACCTGTATGCTTGCCGGATATTTGCGCAGCGTTTCATTGAACTGTGTTAAATTGGCTGAGCGGCCGGTAAATGCGGCGAGATACGGAAGCAAGGAAGGATCCATAAAAGCTGCCATATCAACATGGCAGACGATATACAGCAGATCGTCATGCTCATGTTTATGGGATCTGTGCAGTTCATTGGAGCCCAGCATCATCACATTACCAGCTTTCAGATTATAGCTGAGATGTGTTGTTTCCATCGTCAGGGTACCTTGCAGCACGGCGATCAACTCCACCTCTTCATGATAGTGCCAAGGCCCAAATTGATCGGATGCTTGGCTAGGATGATGTATGGTCCATATTTTAATCCGGAAATTTGGATCTGCAAACTCCACATGTTCTTTATCGTAAGCTTTCAGATTCACTGGCACGGGGATCCTCCTGCGCTTAATTGTTATTCTCATCATATCATGAATGTCCGTTTTCAAGATAATTGAAGCTTATATCAAGAGGCATTTTGGTATGTACTCATTTAAAATAAAGAGAATATCCTACATTTCGAAGGAGCGATAGACAATGCATGAGATCGAGACACTCCCCGATGACCATGATCTTAGACTGCCTGCTTGGGGACCTTTTACCAAACAATACATGGGTATCTCCCATATCAGCGATCAAGCGCGAGGCTTGCGTTTTGATCTTAGTTTAATGCCTGGCTTCTATAGGGGAAAAATGGATATTCCCAGCGTGTTGTGGGAATCCGGCTATCATCCATGGGAGGCAACAACGGATTACAGCTTCTTCTCCCATCGCCATGAGCTGGAATGGAAAGATCGCGTCTATACCGACATTTCCTTCAGCCGTATCGCCGATCAGTGCCGTCTGATTCGAGTATCTTTCGTGAACCAATCCGAGCATCCTCAAAACTTGGTACTGCACTGGATGGCTTCGCTTCAGCCGCCTCGTCTTCTCGGGCATGGCGACGTACAGGTATGTGCAGATGCGCAGCTGCCCGAGGGCGCTGTGTGGGTTGATGCGCTAGATTATAGTGAATTGAATTTCGCACACCCACGTCCTTCGGACGGCTTGGTCTATGACGGTTTTCTTAGAGGTGAAATTCGAGGCCAGCATTTTACGGGGGGGTCCGCAATAGGCTGCAACTTCGGTGCCGACCAAGGGGACTTGCTGCGTTATGAGATAAACCTCGCGCAGCCTTTGAAAAACGGCGTGTTTTTGCTGCGCTACCAAACGGAGAAAAGCGGGGAGCTTGAGCTTCAAATTGGACATCAGACATACCGATTCGAAGTAGAGACTTCGAACTCCCTGAGGGTTGTCCGTCTACAGATCGGGACACTTGCAGCAGGAGACTTTACGCTCTCCTTATCTGCTTGCGGCTCCGGCCCCCTGGTGTTGGACGGCTTTACCCTACTCGAGCACAACGCTTGCGAAGATGTTGTCTTTGTCGACCGACCCTGGCACATCGAGCCTGAATTACTGGAAGGACCAGTTCCTGGCAGCCTGATCCTCCGTTATAAAGATTGCCCGTATCATTACGGCCTTTTGTGGGACTACCCCAATGTAGAGATACGACAATACAAAAACGACGAACTGGATCGGTATGCCCGTTATACGGTGCATAATCACGTAAATGCCGTCTTGCAGGGTAATGGAAAGGGTCATTTTACTGATGTGTTCATACGTCCCATTCATGTCGTACCAGCTTCATCGAAGATTCTTCATGGCATGGTCTGTTCCGGGACGTACGAAGAAGTGCTTGCCTCCCTAACGGCTTTTTCGCTAGACTACGACAAATGCGAAGCCATTTATGAAGCTGAACGTGCGAACTTAATTCCACCTCCCTCTTATGCTACCGGTGGCAACTATGCGTTTAGCCAGCAGCTTATGCGAGCTACGCTGTTAACCAATACGGTCTTCCCTGTCTACACCAAACGCAGGTATATTCGCCATAGTACGCCAGGGCGCTGGTGGGATTCCCTATATACATGGGATTCAGGGTTTATCGCACTCGGGCTCTCCGATTTGGACGCAGGGCGAGCAATAGATTGCTTGAACGCATACATGACAGAACCTGGTGACCGTCAGACTGCCTTTATTCATCATGGCAGCCCGGTGCCCGTGCAGCATTATGTGTTTCTTGAGCTATGGAACCAAGGGCAGTCTCTCTCCTTCTTGAATCATTTTTATCCGCGATTACGTCAATATTATTTGTTCCTAGCCGGGAAAATTAGCGGGTCTACTACTGGCATACTGCGATCCGGACTACTTAAGACATGGGATTACTTCTATAATTCCGGGGGGTGGGACGATTATCCGCCGCAAAAATATGTGCATGCGCAAACGCTGGAGGCGACAGTTGCTCCTATTGTGACAACGAGCCAAGCCATTCGTATTGCTAAAATCCTGAAAATGGCTGCCGCAATGTCGAAGAATCGGCAGGAAGACATAAGGGAATACGAGCAGGATATAGAACGATGGAGTGATGCTTTAGAGAAGCATGCGTGGGATGAAGAAGCCGGTTATTACGGCTATGTCGTGCATAGCGAGCAGGGTGAGCCGGAAGGCCTTCTACGGCACAGCTCCGGGGCCAATTATAACATGGGGATGGATGGGCTTTACCCGCTAGTAGCCGGCATCTGTACCAAATCGCGTGCGGATCGCCTAGTTGCCGCGCTGTTTGATGATAAGCGTTTATGGACGCCAATCGGCCTGTCCGCCGTTGACCAAAGCGCGCCTTATTATCGGGCGGATGGCTATTGGAACGGTGCGGTTTGGATGCCGCATCAGTGGTTTTTCTGGAAAACCATGCTCGATTTAGGTTACTCCGATCTTGCTTTCCGCATCGCGGAAACCGCTTTAGACTTATGGAAGCGTGAGACCGAGGCCACCTACAACTGTTATGAGCACTTTATCGTGCAAACAGGTCGAGGCGCAGGATGGCATCATTTCGGCGGTTTGTCGGCTCCGGTCATCAATTGGTTTGCTGCTTATTACCAACTTGGCAAAGTTTCCGCTGGTTTTAATGTTTGGATGCTGCAGCAATCCTTTAACGAATGCTATACGGCGTATCAGGCGGAATTTCGCTATGCCAGTGAAGCCGAACAAACCTTCAACATCGTGGTCAACATGGCAGAAGGCGTGCACTATAAAGTCGAGGGAAAAGGGTGTACCGTGCGCTGGACGATTAACAAATGCGGTGGTGTAGAATTGCGCATTTCCGATTGCATGCCGCAGGCCGCCGTGCGGATCCGGGCGTGTTAAATGATTTTTACGCAACAGAGCCCGCTATCTATACGCTTTTGAACTATTGCCTGATTTACATTTCATTTTTTGACTGGCTGCTCTCTGAAGGCTTGTGCAGTGGTGAGCGCGGCCAGATTTCGCTTCAGCTCCTTGAAAATCTTAGAGCGACAGATGTTGAACGCTTTGGAGACTTCCTAGCCATTGAACAGGGTAATTCACCAGATACGATCGAAATTCGCATCCCTAAAGTCATTATTCGATTACCTAACGCAGGTCGCTGAGGACGAAAATAACTCCCCGTATCTTAAGCGCAATGTAATGGTAAAGGTTTTACCAGTTGAGAAAGAGAAACTTAGTATTGAGGAAAAGGCTAGCCGAATTGAAAATAAGACATTGCTCTTCAGGATGTGCTCGCGTATATGAACGTTCGCAAAGCACGATACAACGTAGGTGATAATCAGCCTGCTCTTTTTCTTTCACTTCCTGCCGGTCCTAGAGGTACTGTTGGTCAATTAACCGTCAGATCAGCAGCGCTCGCTGGAGAAACCGGCTTTCGTCGCTTCCGATGGCAATCTCGCCCCTGACATTAATGACGCGGTGCCAGGGCAGTCCATGCTTATCGCTCATGGAATGGAGAATGCGCACGACCTGCCTTGCGGCGCGCGGACTGCCGGCCTGCACGGCAATCAAAAGGCGCCACGCGTGTTTTCACCCTTTCTGCGCCGCATTCCCATGACGAAGCGCCGCGGCTTCGAAGCGGACGCTGCATGCAGCACTTTGACTTTGAGCGAATCCAATTCAAGATTTCTTCAAGATAGCTTACTTCCCTGCTTTGTCCGCAATTTATGCGAAAATATGTTCGTAAAATTTTGCCGAATCCCTTGATGTTCGTTCGTATATTGTGCAAGAATCAGAAAACCCGGCGCCGCTGGGGACGTCGGGTCATTTCTTCTTTTCATCAGACAGGGAACCTCTTGATGATGGAACATTAACAGCTTTTTTTCACTTGTTCGCGATTTTATTGAAAGAATGCACCGTCAGCACGTAATAGATCAGATAAATACCAACATAAGCGGCCATGGAGGCCATAATCGGCGCGGTCACGTTGCCCGTGATGAGACTGATGCTGGACAAGGCTTTCAGAATCATCGCGCTATGCGCGATTCCTACCACAAGCGGAAGCGCGAATACGAATAAGGTTTGTTTCGCTATCGACAGGCGGATGTCTCTGCGGCTGACGCCGATTTTCCGCAGCATATCGTAACGTTCCCGATCGGACCGGGCTTCGGTCAGCTGCTTGAAATAAATGATACTGCCGGTTGCCGCCAGAAACACCAGGCCCAGAAACCCAAGCACAAAGATATTCAAGGCGGCATCCTCGAGTCCGTCCCGATAAACCGCATAATAGGCGGACATTTGGTTCTCTTCCGTTGCCAACTTGTTTAACTGTTCAGAAGAAGCCTTCGTTGTCTGCTGATCCTCGACCTGATACACGCGATACACATCCGGAGGAACCTGCCCTGCAATTTCATCGAATAGCGAGTCGCTCACGACAATGGTCACATCCGGATACGTCCAGCGCAGCACATTACGTTCAAGGAATTGTACAAAGTTCACTTCCTTATCGCCTTCAGGGGCGTTCATGGTGACGGATCGGCTAATATAATCGGAAGGCTCCGTATCCGGCGCATACCTTGGACGAATGGCGGCTGCCTGGTTGCCCGTCAACTGAACCTTTTCCTTCCAGCCGAGCGACTGGGAAATCTCATTATATTTACTTGCCGCCATCAATTTCAAAGGCGTATCATCCGCCGGGAAAGTCGATGGATAATAAGCCAGCGCTGCCGTATTCGCCTTTACCGTTATAACCGGGATCGCGAAACTCTGCCTGACCGGATGCTCCGTATCGGCTGCCAGAATTTGCGCTGCCTGCTTATCCAGCGTTCCCCCATCCGAGATATAACTGTAGCTGAATGGAGCGGCATCCTCCGCATTACTCTCGTTGCTGAAGTACATGCTGCTGCCTACGCCGATCGCGCTCAACGTAAGCGCGCTGAGCAGGGCAATGACCGTCAGCATGCGCGTATTTCCCTTAATGCGGAACAGCAGCTGGGCGGTGGCGATCAGGTTCATCCCGCGATAGTAACGCGGCTTGTTGCGCTGCGAGGCACGCAGCAGCCAGATGATGAACGAGCGGAACAACAAATAGGTTCCGGCGATGAGCGATACAACAATCAACAGCATATTTCTTCCCATTTGCGCATTGGTCGCCATCGGCTGGAACACCAGCCAATAACTGAAGGCGAGTAGCAGCGCGGCCAGCAGCGCCGTGATCACCGAGGCTTTCGGCGCTTGATCCCCTTCCTTTTCAGCCTGAAATAATTCTATGAGCTTGAAGCGGTAAATCAGGCGATACGCCTGTACGGAAGTGAACAGAATCAACACCGCAAATACGATGACCGTATTCAAAATCGCCTGCGGGGGGACGCTGAAGCTTACATTGACGGCTGAATCCAGCAGCTTCAGGAAAATCATCGTGAACAGTTTGGACAATAGCGTTCCAAACAACACGCCGATTGCCACGCTGACCGCACCCATGATGAGGTTCTCGTAAAACAGCATTTTGCTGATGGTCCTCTTTCGCATCCCAAGCAGCGAATACAGCCCGACCTCCTTCTTCCTGTTCTTCGTGAAGAAGGAATTCGAATACCAGATAAATACGGCCACGAACAGTATTAATACGATGGAAGCCCCCATAAATACAGCGCTCATGATCTGCGACGACTGCATGGTGGTCTGGATTTCTTCGGCGTATTGCAGCGAAACGAACGTGTAATAAATGACGACGCTGAAAATCATCGAGACAAAATAGATCAAATAGCTTTTGAAATTGCCGGTGACATTTTTCTTCGCGATCTCAAGTAACGTCACTTGCGCCACCCCCGAGCACGGACAGCACATCGAGCACTTTATTGAAAAAATCTTTACGGGTCATCGCCGGCCCCTTCACCAGTTCCGTGAACATACGACCGTCCTTGATGAACAGCACCCGCTTGCAGTAGCTTGCCGCAAAAGCGTCATGCGTGACCATCAGAATGGTCGACCGCGCCTGCTCGTTCAAATCTCTGAGACTTTCCAGCAAATCGGTAGCCGACTTCGAATCCAGCGAGCCCGTCGGTTCGTCCGCCAGCACCAGGCTCGGGCCTGCCACGATCGCCCGCGAGGCCGCCGTGCGCTGCTTCTGACCGCCGGATATATGATAAGGGTACTTGTCCAGCAGCTGCCTGATGCCGAACTTGTCTGCAATGTCATTCACTCTCCGCTCTATTTCTTTCACGTTCATTTTGGACAGCGCGAGCGGAAGCACAATATTCTCTTTCACCGTAAGCGTATCGAGCAGGTTAAAATCCTGAAAGATGAACCCCAGCTTATCTCTTCTAAACACAGACAGCTGCTCCTCGTTCATCTTCAGGATGCTGGCTCCGTCAATGACAATCTCCCCTGAAGTCGGCTGATCGATGGTGGCGAGCAGGTTGAGCAAGGTCGACTTTCCAGAGCCCGAAGGTCCCATGATCCCGACGAATTCGCCTTCCCGTACCGTAAGATCAATGCCGTCCAAGGCCGTAAACACATTTCCTTTGGCTCCATATAGTTTGGTGACTTGCTTCGCTTCCACGATGGTTCTGCTCATCGGCGGCGCCTCCATTGCGTTCATTTGTCGTGCTTATGGATTCATTCTACAAGATCCAAACCGGATGCGGACTTACAACCTCTCCTTGCAGCCTTACAATACTGTCACGTTCAGCGCTTGTATTGCTTTCAATTTCGGGAAAATGGTATGTTTCATTATAAAGCAGGCTTTGGATAGGGAGGTGCAAGCGTGAAAATCATGATCGTGGAGGATGACCGCGTCATTGCCGATCTGGTAGCGGAGACGCTGATCAAATGGGGCTTTGAGGTTGTTTTGGTAGATGATTTCGAACATATTCTGCAGCTGTTCGTCCGGGAAAATCCCCAGCTTGTTCTGATGGATATCAATCTGCCGGCGTTCGACGGCTTCTACTGGTGCAGTCAAATCCGAGAAATCTCTAAAGTACCGATCCTGTTTATTTCCTCCCGACACACGCCGATCGACATGGTCATGGCGATGAATATGGGCGGCGACGATTTTATCCAGAAGCCGTTCTACACCGAAGTGCTGATCGCCAAAATCAATGCCTTGCTGCGCAGAACCTACTCCTACGCCGAACATGCGCTGAACGTTCTGGAGCATGACGGCGTTGTCCTGCACTTGGGTGACGGAACGATCGTTGCCGGTGGACAGAGGGTGGAGCTGACCAAGACCGAATTCACCATCCTAAAGCTGTTGATGCAGCAAAAAGGAACGGTCGTCCATCGTAAAAAAATCATGCGAAGTCTTTGGGAAGATGAAAGCTTCGTGGACGATAACACGCTTACGGTCAATATCACCCGGGTTCGCAAAAAACTGGCGGAGCTCGGCAAGGATGCCTTTATCTCCACCAGGAAAGGAGAGGGGTATATCATCTCATGAGCTTCCTCGCCTATATCCAGGACAAACGGTTTTTTCTGGGCTTCTATGTACTCATCATGGTTTTCGTATCCTCCATCATGCTCGTAAGCGTCGGCGATCGACAGGCGATCAATTCGAATATTGTCTATGTCAATGCGGGATGCTTCTGTTTCATGGCACTGTACATCGTGATCGGTTACTTTTACCGCAAAGCGTTCTTCCTGGAGCTGAAAGCGTCGGCTGGCAGCGATTCGGAGCATGCAATTGCAACCTTCTCCGATCCGCAGAATCATCAGCAGACGCTTTACCTTGAACTTGTAAGGTCGCTCTATGAGGGCCACTCCCGGCAGCTGCAGCGCTCAATCGCCGAACAACGGGATCATCAGGATTTCATTATGTCCTGGATTCATGAAGTCAAGCTGCCGATTGCGGCAAGCCGGCTGATCATGAATAACAGCGAGGGTAAATCAGTCGACGAGCTCGTTGACAAGCTGGAGGATGAGCTGGCTGAAATCGATCATTACGTGGAGCAGGCACTCTATTACTCCAGGATCGATTCCTTTTCCAAGGATTATTTCATTACGGAGGTTGGGCTCGCTCAGCCGGTGAAAGAGTGCGTGAAAAAGTACGCCAAGCTGTTCATCAACAAGGCTATCCGCCTGCAAATGGACGACGGGCAGCAGTTTGTGCAGAGCGACAGCAAATGGCTTCTTTTTATCCTGGACCAGCTCACTTCAAATGCCTTGAAATATACGCCGGAGGGCGGAAGCATTACCTTCAGCTTCGAAGAGGATAATCGGGAAAAACGGCTGCTGATCAAGGATACGGGAATCGGCATTAAGACCGAGGACATCCATCGCGTGTTCGAGAAGGGGTTCACGGGAGCAAACGGAAGAAGCCATGCCAAGTCGACCGGCATGGGACTTTATCTGGCCAAGCAGCTTGCGATCAAGCTGGGACATGAGCTCTCCATTCAATCGGAAGAGGGCTTGTCGACAACGGTGACGATCCATTTCCCCAAGATGCGCAATTATTATCGGATGCAATAAGAAGAAGCCTGCAGCAGACGCAGGCTTCTCGTCGTTTAAAATACATACAGCACCGTTGCCTCGCACAATATCTTGCGTAGAGGCATCGCTTAAACCTCATTCGTTTCATCCACTTTGGACGTTCTTCGCTTTTAAACGCCTGGCTGCTGCCCGCCGTCGATGATCTCTTCCGTGCCCGTATTAGAAGTAACGCGGTAAGAGACAAGCAGCAGCGCCATGGCTGCGATTTCGTCCGGATCAACCAGGCGTCCGAGCGGAATAGCCGCGCTCAAGTCCGACTTTTGCGCATTGATGTCGATGCCCTTCTCCTCCGCTTGCTGCTTTGCGAACCGCTGGGCCTCTTACAGAATCCTAGATCAATATTAACAAATTGGCATTGGTGAATCATTAAAAAAACTGCTCGTTAGCGTAGCGACTGCCCCATGATGTTCAACTATCGTACCCGTTAGTTCAATCGTCTTCTTTTATGAAAATATAATTCACTAAGGCTTTGGGGCTAGTTATCCATAACTTCTCCCCTTAGAAAAATGAACTCTTAGGATATTCGTTCACAATTCCCCATGATGGTCGACTCGTCAAGCTCACGTACCTAAAATGGGGTGAATTCCCGTTTCTCACCTCAGCCGCTCCAACCGCCTCCTCCAGTTTCAGCAAATCGAAGGTACAAAAAAGACCGCGAGGGTACCCCGCGGCCGGCCAATAAGTATCCGTAAACCTAGCAATATCTTCAGTGATTATCATATTGGATGCTTACATATACGAAAACCTTCTTAGTCGGACTGTAATCTTGGGCCGTATGTCCTTTAACGCTCCACGATGCGGTGTAACCTTCAGGTAATTCAGCAGCGCTATACTCGGTACCATCCGGGAGCTCCTTCGCCGTAATCGGTAATTGGTGACCGTCACCCGCGGTCTCCATGCTCAGGTCATAATTTTTTCCTGCCGGAGAAATCATGGAAACATTGACTGTTCCATGTTGGCCTTTAGGGAAGGTCCAAGATCCACTCAACACTTGCCCGGGAGATGAAATGTACCCGTAATATAACGAAACCCTATACGTATGCTGGTTATCTGAATACGTTTTAGAATCGGATAGCTGAAAAGAGCCGAGAACCGGTGTAGCTATCGTAGCGACGATTACCGCTTGGTTCACGCTTTGATTGCGATCGGCATCGACGGCGACCGCTTTAAAGAGGTAGTACGTTTTTGGAGACAGCCCCTTCACCTCATAGCTGGTCACGTCCCCGTTCAGGGTAGCCAGCAGCGTATCGTCTCGGTAGACCAAGTACTTGTCTACACCCGTATCATCCGCGGCCGGCTGCCAATTCAGCTTTACGCTGTTATCGGTCACATCGGTAACCGTCAGCACGTTACCCTGAGGCCACTGCGGCGTTTCGGGAGCGGATTCGCCAATTCCTTGAACTTGATAGGGAATTGTGGCGTTAATCCCGTACCATCCCCAACTCCAGACGGTTCCGTCGCTTGTGAGTGCCAAACTGTCTTCACCTCCCGCGGCTATGGCATCCACCGAACCGAGACCCTTCACTTGAGCGGGATAAAAACGGCGCGTCGTTGTTCCATCGCCCAGTTGGCCAGAAGAATTATCCCCCCACGCCCAGACGGTTCCGTCGCTTTTAAGCGCCAGATTATGGCCGTAACCCGCGGCAACGGCGCTCACTGAACGGAGACCCTGCACTTGTTCAGGAGTAAAACGGTACATTTCGCCACCTGTAGTAAATCCCCACTGCCATACTGTACCATCGCTCTCCACAGCCAAATTATGGTAACCATCCGCAGAGATGGCGATCACCGAGCTTAGACCCTGCACTTGAACGGGCATATTCGAATCGGTGATTGCCCTGCTTCCAATGCCCAGTTGGCCGTACAAATTACTCCCCCATGCCCAGACGGTTCCGTCGCTTTTGAGTGCCATGCTATGTTCCCGTCCCGCTGCAATCGCGATTACGGAACGGAGATCTTGCGCCTGAACAGGCCCCGCATGATCCGAGGGGTCCCATCCATCTGTCCCCGAATACCTTCCATCGCCGAGTTGGCCGTATCGATTGTCGCCCCACCCCCAGACGGTCCCGTCGCTTTTGAGTGCCAAATTATGAATATCCCCTGAAGCAATGGCGATCATGGAGCTAAGATTGCATACTTGAACGGGAGTCGATCGATCGGAACCGTCCGTTGGATCGCATAATCCGAGTTGGCGTTCGTAATTATCGCCCCACGCCCATACGGTTCCGTCGCTCTGGAGCACCAAATTATCTTTAGTACCGACAGCTATGGAGACTACTGAACCGAGACCTTGTAACTTGACGGGGCTTTGAAATCTTGGCAACCACTCCCAAACGGATCCGTCCTCCGTAAGAGCTTGAGGAGCACCTCCTGCTTCAAGCATCGTTACACCCGTTTTCGAACTCCCTGCAGCCACCGCGGAAGCGGCTTCAGCGGCGGATGCCTGAAAGGGTACAAGCAGCGTCACCAACAGCATCCCGCAAATAAAAAGCGTCAACTGGCGTTTCATCCATCTTCACTCCTATCTTTGAGATTATCCACCTTAATCTACCATATTGCGGAAATCTATGAACCCGCTTATGGCACTAATTACACATCCCGCTTATTAAGAATAATAAAAGGCAGGCAATCATTCCTGTGATATGCTCCCCATACGATGGACAGGTAAAATAATAAAACCTGTTTTGCCGAGGGGAGCTTTTCTATGTCGAGAGGAAAATTTAACGCGTATGAGAAATTAACGATTCTC